>CAZSIQ010000022.1:45381-55750 GCA_964606915.1 uncultured Woeseiaceae bacterium
GGCGTTGTACGTCGCGACCCGATGGCTATGAAGCCGTTCTGCGGCTACAACTTCGCGGACTACTTTGATCACTGGCTATCGTTTGGCGATCGCCTTGAGAATTTGCCGAAAATCTTCCACGTCAACTGGTTCAGGCAAGACGACGAAGGTCGATTCCTGTGGCCCGGATTCGGCGACAACCTGCGCGTCATGAAGTGGATCATCGATCGTTGCGAAGACCGTATTGGCGCCGTTGAAACGCCTATCGGTTTTTTGCCCAGACCCTCCGACATTGATACGACGGATCTCAACGTCAGTGAGGCGGCCCTGAACGCCCTCACCAGTATCGATGACCGCCAGTGGCAGGACGAAATCATCTCGATTGGCAACTACCTTGACGGATTCGGTGAACGTGTACCCACCAGGCTTGTCCGGGTTCTTGGCGAAGTCAGGCAGGCGCTGGAATCACGCGCCACCTGATGATCATTTGCTTCGATTGATCTTGATCTTGGTCTTCAGCTCAGTTCTGCAGAAAGCGTGAAGAAAACAGGTTTGTTCGCCCATATCGAGTGCCTTCCTGGCGAATTCCTCACCTTCTGATGTGTCCAGGTAGGTGTGGGTCTCGACAGCATCGGCTTCGCCCGCTTTGCCGGTCTTGCCGCTCGCACCACCCAGCGAGAAGTGCGTATCCTGGATGACCTTATACTCATCCAGGTTCTTCTTGAGAATCTTTGCGTAGCGACCCAACTGCGTCATGAAACAGAACGCGATACCGGCCGAGATGTAGGTCGCCGCATCAGGCGCCCGACCCTGCCCCCCGAATTCCTCGGTTTCTTCCGAATAGAAGGTGAAAGTTGAGCCGAGCGGGCTGTACAGCTCCTGGACGATTTTCTTCCTGCCGTCAGGCATCAGGGTACAGGTACCTCTGCAATTCAGCGTACGGCTCTGCGACGCCTGCAGGCTGCTTCCGGCACCGCCCGGAACTCCCTGCTTCTCCTTTACGGGCTCGGTAAGCGTGATGAGATCCGAATAGTCGTCACTACCAGGCTTCAATAACGGGAACCGATCACCTGGATCAGGCTCGGCGGGTGAACCGATGGACGCAACCTCTCCGACGGCAATCTCCGAGCCACTCATTGTCAGAGTAAAGAGTGAGGTATGCAGCTTCCTCATCAAACCATTGAGCGGTGAAGCGTGCACGGCATGTATCAGCAGTTCGTTTACGACACTGTCTTCCGCATCCGTATCGATGTAGACCTCGAGGTCGACGGGCAACGCACCGCCCACCATGGTTCCTTTAACCGCGGAACCTTCCATCGTGTAGAAATTGTCCTGCACCAGCTTGATATCCTTAATCTTGATACCGCGCTGGTCCGCGAGAGCGAGAATCTCGTTCATGTAGGAAGACACCATCCCGGTGGTCAGGAAGGCGAGCGGGCAGGGAGCCGCGTCATGGCCATCAAGATAGGGGCCTTCGTCACTGGCGAGCCGCCACGCCTTGCCACTCCTCTCCGACAGAACGATGGCTTCCTTTTGCATCACGGTCAGTGATCGAGCCCAGGTCCGCACGGACTGCCCGTGTCGGTTGTCGGGCAGCTCCAGCCCCAGCTCATCCAGGTTGCCGATCTCGAAGAAGATGGGCAGACCGCTCGCCATTAACAGGTTGTCTTCTCTTGATGCCACGAATGGGCTCCTCTATTCAGTCAGCGTTGCTGTTCCTGGCGCCGGTCGAACGAATCGCTTCGACCGCCGCGTACGTTGAAACGGCAAACGGAACGCAGTAGGTGAGTGGGATCTTCCACAGCAACTCCAGGTACGTTGTGTCGCCACCAAGCAGCACATCGCCCTGGTTTATCAGGACCAGAATCGAACCAACGATCGCCGAAACCTTGAGACTGCGAGTTACTACCTCCGGTCGTTGAGCGTCTTGTAGCCACGAATTCGATCCTGCTTCGTTCATGAGCCGTCGCCCCAGCGCCGCTAAGCGGTCGTCTCCTCGTCGGGATACCTTCCGAGCAGCAGGAAGAGCCCGATCGAAACGACCAGCATGCCTATGGCCAGCATGATCACAGCGGAATAACCGCCGGTTGCCTGGGCAATCGCGCCGAAGAACGGCGGCGCGATACCGGCACCCACCGTGAAGAACGCGATGACCGCACCGAAGATCGCGGCGTAATGCGCCGGCCCGAAGAATTTACTGGTGAGATAGGCCAACAGGTCGAGCTCGGCACCCGCCGCCAGACCAATGAGAATCGCGACCATCAACGCGACATTGAACGAGACGTTGTCGCTGAGCAGCAGGAACAGGCCCAGTGTCGGAAGGATAAAGAAGACCGCGGCGACTCCGGGTGCCCAGAACTTGTCGACCAAAGCCCCGACCAGCAGTCGGCCTATGATCACGGTCAGGCCGATGATGGCGGCGATCTTGGCAATATCACTGCGCTCGAAACCTTTCTCTGTCATCAGGCGCTCGAAGTTCGACAGGAAGCCCGCGAGAACAATAACCGTCAGGAACAGCACGGCGCCGAGAATCCAGAATCTTGCGGTTTTCATGGCTTCCGGTCGCGTCATGCCCCAGCCAAGTGAGCTGTGCGGAGAACCTTCCTTGTGTGATCCGACGTCGGCAATGTTCTCCCTGAACATCCCAAAGACCACCGGCAACGATATGATCAATGCGCCTAGCCCCACACCGCGGTAGGCATTGCGCCATCCGTAGTTTGAAATGAGAAACTCGACAATCGGTGGCAGAAAGAAGGCGCCAAGCCCCGTCCCCGCCATCGTGATGCCGATCGCCTTGCCTCGATGTTTCCTGAACCAGCCGTTGAGCACGCTGGTCCAGACAATCGGTAAGGAACCGGCGCCCAGCATGGCCAGTAAGGCCCAACTGGCATACCAGAGCGCGAGCGAACCGGTATTGAAGGACAGCAGGACGTAACCAGCCGAGTGGCCAATCAGGCCCAACACTCCGATCGTTCGCAGCCCCACGCGTTCGGCCATAGAACCGACGATCGGGCCGGTCAGTAGCCCCAGGCACATCATTACGGTGTAACTAAGAAAGAATTGCGGCGGACTCCAGCCGAACTCGGCCGTCACTGGGCCTACGAAAAAACCCTGCGAGTAGTTTGTTAACGTGAAGATCCCGCACATCGTGCCGATCGTCGCGGCAAGAAGCGGTTTCCAGCCCTTATCAAATTCTTCCATGTTCACCCCCATGAACGGTTTCGAGCGTCACCCGATTATTCGTGTTGTCAGCCATGCTTGGTCGTTGATTTGTCTATAGCTGTATAAGGACAGCCTTGGGCACCTCGCGTACCGGGTAACTACATCTGAATGGTGACCCACTTCCACTCGGTCATCGCTTCGATGTCTTCTTCCGTGCCTTCGCGACCGTAGCCACTGTCTTTGATGCCGCCAAACGGCACGTGCGGTTCGTCATGCAGGGAGGAGCCGTTGACATGCACCATGCCGGACTCGACTTCGTTGACGTAGCGCATCGCGTCGTTGATGTCCTGTGTGTAGATCTCGGTGGTCGCCGTATCATTAAAAAAGTTGGAACGTTCGATGGCCTCGTCGAGTGAACTGATGGGATAAATGGATACGACCGGACCGAACGTCTCTTCCGCGTACACCGTCATGTCCGGGGTTACACCCGTCAGGATCGTCGGCTGACAACGATTTCCGTCCCATTCGCCGCCGGTCACGATAGTGGCTCCTTTCTCCCGGGCGTCCTCAATATGCGATTTGACCCGGTTTCGTTGTCGCTCGCTGATGATCGGACCGATCATGGTGTTGGGATCTCTGAGATCGCCCATCGGTAACTTGCCAGCCACCATGGCGAACTTCTGGACAAACGGATCGAATACATCCTTATGGACGTACATCCGGCTGGCTCCCATGCACACCTGGCCCTGGTACATGAAGATGCTCTGCACGGCCCCGGGGATCGCCGCTTCCAGGTTGGCATCCGGCATCACGACGAGCGGGCTCTTGCCACCAAGCTCCAGCGTCATTCGCTTGTTGTGCTTGCCGCAGAGTTCGCCGATATGTTGACCGACGCGGCAGGACCCGGTGAAGGTAACCATCTTGACGTGGGGGTGCGTCGTCAGTGTGTCGCCGATCTCGTAGCCGTTTCCTGAAACGACGTTGAACACACCTTCAGGCAAACCCGCCTCCGAGTACAACCGCGCCAGTCGGTTCGCAAGAATCGGTGACTCTTCCGACGGCATCATGACGACCGTGTTGCCAACTGCGATTGGATTACAGCTCAGGCGTGTGCCCTTGATCAGCGGCACGTTGAACGGCGTGATGGCCGCAACGACGCCGAGCGGCGATCGAATGCTCATGCTGAACTTGCCGGGCGCATCCGACGGGATCGTTTTGCCGGTTACCTGCCTTGTCATTCCCGCCGCGGCACGCAGAAACGCCAGCCCCTTCTCGACCTCGAAACCGGCCTTCTTGATCGGCGAGCCGATTTCGTCCACCAGGATCTCGACAAAGTCGTTGCGGTCGCGTTCGAGCAGCTGCGCCGACTTGCACAGGATTTTCTCGCGCTCCTTGGGCAGTGTGTGACGAAATGACTTGAAGGCTTCGTGCGCGGTTTCAACAGCGTTGTTGATGTCGTCGACGCTGCCGGCCGCTGCATTTGCAATGACTGCATCGTCCAGCGGATTACAGACCGAGAAGTACTTTTGGCCCTGCGGAGGCGTTTCCTTGCCGCCGATCCAGTGGTCGACCGACTGAGCCTGTTTCGCGGTGGAGTTCATTGAACTCTCCTTAATTCGTATTACTGGTTAAGTGCGCCGCCGTCGACGTTGATACTCTGACCCGTGATGAAGTCGCTGTCCTCGGTGGACAGGAACAGCATCGTGCCGATCAGATCCTCCGGCACCATGTCGCGTTTGATGGCACGCATGCCGATCGTAGGCGCCTTCGCCGCACCGAGAAGCTGCGCGTGCTCTTTCACGCCCTTACTTTCGGTAAGCCCGACAATGATGGTGTTCATATGCACATTGTCGTCCGCCAGCTCGCGGCTCAGGGCACGCGTCTGCGCAATGATGGCACCCTTGGACGACACATAGTGGGGGAACATCGGAGCGCCGCGCAGGGCGGTGCCGGACGAGATGTTGATGATCTTGCCACGACCGTTCTTTTTCATGCTGGGCAGAACGGCCTTGGTTGCCTGGAACGGTCCGCGAACATTGACACGCATGACCGCGTCCCATTCATCGTTGCTGATCTGCATAAAGGGCTTCAGCGTTAGCGTGGCGAAGATCGACGCGTTGTTGATCAGCACCTCGATCGGGCCGAAGGCAGCTTCGGCTTTCACGACCATCGCCGCCAGCGATTCGTCGGACGTAACATCCGTCTCTACCCCGATCGCTTCGCCGCCAGAAGCCTTGATCGCGGCGACCGCCTCTTCCGTATCCTGAATGTCCGTTACGACGACTTTGGCTCCCTCCGCCGCCAGAGATTCCGCATACGCGCGACCGATACCCTGGGCTGCGCCGGTGACTACTGCCACTTTTCCGTTCATTCGTCCCATGTTGGACACCTCAATCTAATCCGATTATTTTTTTCACGTCGGGCCAGCTCTCTGCGCCGAACGTGTTCAGGTCCTTAGTCAAGCCCTCCGGACACCAGTCGAGAAACACCGGCTTGAAGGATTCCATGGATTTTATGCGATCGAACCAGGCTTCGACGTTCGGCAAGCGACCGTCTATCCACATGCCGGACATACTCAACATGTCCAGGCGGTTGACGTAGGGCGCCAGTGCGATGTCGGCCAGCGAAAAGGTATCGCCGGCAAGCCACTCGTATTGCCGCAACGCCTCCTCCATCTTTGCGAGATAGCCGTCGTAGAGCAGAATCGTGGAATCGATCCCGGGCGCGTCAAAACCGAGCCGAACGATCTCCTGTTTTCTTGCTCTCCACGTCGACGTCACCGACTGATCCGGTGTACTGCTCAGGAACTCGCGAAGTTTCTCTTCGCCGAGGCGCATCACAATGTGGCGATGGCAACAGACAAACGTCAATTCACCGCAGGCCGGGTGAAGCTGCTCATCGACGGCCTTCTCCCACAGGCGCATCCTCGCCCTCGCCAGCGGGTCATCCGGTGTCAGCGAAGGACCGTCGAACGCCTCGTTGATGTATTCGCACATCACGGTGGATTCGTTGATGACATTGCCATCGTGAACCATCGCGGGCACTACGGCCTTGGGATTGATCTTGGTGTAGGCGGGATCGAACTGTTCGCCATTGAGGATATCGATGTAGTGCATCTTGTCCGGGACGACGCCTTTCTCGGCCAGCGCGAATCTGACTTTCGCCGCACAGACCGATGACCCGTGGTGGTAGAGCTCTAGCATGGCGATACCGTGTCTCGACGGATCACGAACCTTCTCCGACGGCGGGCCGCATCTCCGTCGGCCACCACTCGGTGACCGCCGTCTCGTAACTCGGCCGCTGCATGATTCGCAAGGCCCAGTTTTGGACGTTCGGCTTGTCGGCGAATGAGTAACCGGCCAGCGTATGCAGCGTGTAGTGCAAGGGAATCCATGCAATGTCCGCTAGCGAGAACGCATCGCCGGCTATCCAGTCACGACCGTCAAGGGCCTGTTCCAGTTCGTCGAAACAGTCGTCCAGTGTGGCCTTCGCCGAATCGAGTTCCTCTTGCGAAAACCCGTCGCTGGAACTCTTGCGGTGGAACTCCAGCAGCGTAGGATTCGTTTGCAGCTTCTCGTAACGCGCCTTCTCTTCGGCAGACTGGGACATCTGACCGCGAACCCGCTTCTCGTAGATGTGGGTTTTTACGGCGCCAACATGGATACCGGTTGCCCGATGCAGCCAGGTTTCCATGATCGCCAATTCGTCAGCGTCTGATGGCCGAAGCGGCGTCTCGGATACCAGATCATCGATGTACTCTATGATGTCATCGGACTCGATAATCACCCGGCCGTCGTGCACCAGGGTCGGCACCAACCCGTTCGGATTGATGCCGAAGTACTCCTCGGTTATGTGCTCCTTCTTGAGGATGTTCAGGTGATGACTCACCCATTTAAGGCCTTTCTCCTCAAGCGCGAGACGGACTCGCATCGAACAGTTGGAGACGCCGCTGTGATAGAGGTGCAACCCCTGCAGGCTTTTGACGGCCTGATTTGTCGGCTCGATGACTGGCATGGATCGGCCCTTGCCCTACCAGTTTGCCTGGAACTGCAGTGAGATATCGCGCGGCGGCTTGGCCGATGCGAAGTACATCCGGACGAACGGGTTACCCTGAAGAATCGACCAGTCCAGCGTCGCCTCCTCGGTCAGGTTTCTGCCGACCAGCGCCCACGAATAACGACCATCCGGCGACGACAGTCGCAGAGTCGCATCCCACTTCGTGAACGATTCCTGGAATTCGCCGGCCTCCAGCGTTTGTGAGGTTGCAAATTCATCCGAGAAACTCGCGGTCAGGCGCGCCGTGAGATCCCAGCCAGCGGCGGCATCGGGAACTTCAAACAAGCCGTAAACGGCACCTTTGTACTCGGGGGCAAAGATCAACGGGAAACCTGAGAAATCGCAGGTACCTGATCCGTCAGTGTTGGCCGGCGCAACACCGTAGCGCGGCGAATCTGCCGCCGACGCCTGGCAGGCGCCGTTGAACTCATCAAATTCGGCATTCGTCAGGCCCAGGTTGCCACCCACACGGAGGATGTCCGTTAGCTGCCAATCCACTTCCAGTTCCGCACCCTGGCTTGTCGCCTGGCCGGCATTGGTTACCTCAAAGCCGAGCGACGAGGTGGCGCTGGCCAGCTGCATATCCTCAATATCCATGTGGAACAGGGTGACGTTGGCATTCATCGCACCGTCAAGGAACGTGCCTTTGAAACCAAGTTCCAGAGTTGTGTTGGATTCCGGATCATAGTCGATACGACCGGTCTGAGACTCGACACGATCACTGAAGCCGCCGGACTTGTAGCCCTGCGACGCGTTGAAGAACACCATGACGTCGTCACTTGCTTGCCATTCGAGACCGAACGAGGGCGAGAAATCGTCCTCGCTCCGAGACTCTAGACGATCCGCGTCAAAGTTAAAGAAAGCCGGGCACTGACCGCCGAACAGCCCGTTCGGTGCGAACGGATCATTTGTCTGATACGGATTGCAGAATCGGTCAAACTTGTAGTCTTTGCTTTCATCCGAGAATCGGGCACCCACCGTTGCAGATAAGGTATCGCTAAAGCTCCAACGGAACTGGCCATAGGCCGCGATGGTGTCGGTTTCCTGGTTCCATGGTTCGTTCCGCGTGAGAAACGGCAGCGGCGCGCCGAAGAACGAGGTGAAGTTGAAGTGCGAACGCTGGAATCGCTCGAGATCGCTGGACTCGTAGTAGAGGCCAGCGATGTAATCGAAGTTTTCACGTGCTTCGGAGGTGAAGCGAATCTCGGCACTCAGGCCCTCGTAGTCTTCCGCACGAATCGCACGGAATGTGGTGCCCGCGCCCTGATCGATGGAATTGAAGCGGTGATCCCAGTCGTAGTTCTGCAGGGCAGTAATGAAGCGCAACGTTCCGCCGCTCTCCAGTTCGCGGTCGATGGTCAGGGCGACGGTCGACGTATCCTGCTCGCGGCCCGGACAAAACGTACCTGAGTTGACCGTCGTGCCACCGGGAAGGCCGGTAATGTCTTCAAAGACGGCAATGGGTGGAAACGGCGGGCTCGGTAGTGGCGTTCCGGGTGGCGGTGTGGTGTAGACCGTCTCGCTTTCGCAGTCGATACCGTTGACCCAATCGACTTCCAGCAGGTCCGGAGAGACCGCTTCGAGCGGCGGTCCGCTCAAGGGGAATGCCGAGGGTACGCCGTTGACCTCTCCGATCGCCTGGCCATCCATGTCGAAGGTGGCATATTCAGCTTTGAAGCCGACGGTCGTGTTGGCACCAACATCCCACTCGAGCTTTAAGCGCGTCAGGAGATCCTGTCGATCGGCGCTGTCCGGACCTGAAAGGATGTTCTCAACAAATCCTCCGTCGTCCCGGAAACGCATGGCAAAGCGTGCGCGCACCGTGTCACTTAGTGGACCAGACACAAATCCTTCAACATCCTGGTAGCCATTGACCGTGCTGTACTCACCGTACTTGGCCTTTACGCCTGCTGTGAACTCGTTGGTCGGATCCGCGGTTCTGACGATGACCGCGCCTGCCGCCGTGTTCTTACCAAACAACGTGCCCTGTGGGCCGCGCAGAACCTCGATACCGGCGAGATCAAGGAAACCATGCAGATTGGCATCGGCACGGCCTATGTAGACATCATCGACAAACCGCCCGACTGACTGCTCGATGGAGTGCGTTGGGCCGGAGCCGATACCTCGCATGTAGAAGTTTGAGCGAACACCGTTGGACACGAATTCCATGTTGGGCACATAAGCCGAGATGTCGGCCACGTTGATGACACCGAGATCATTGATTGTCTCTGCCCCGAAAGCGACGACAGACACTGGTACGTCCTGAATACTTTCGGCGCGTCGTGTCGCCGTCACCGTCACTTCCTCGAGCGCCTCCTGGGCCGCTGCGGCAAATGACGCCAGTCCCAGTGCACAGCAAATTACGGTCCGAAAAATGGATTGGATGTTCACAATCTGGTCCCCCTCCAGTTGATGCCGCCTTTCAGCGGTGAAGTCTCAGAGCCGCTGGATTGAATGCCCTCCCCAGGACAGTCGGCTCTGCTTGATTGTCGATTCACTATAATTGACTGCGATTCACTAAAGAATCAGTCAAAAAAGAATCTATTTGTTCGCAAAATGGAAACGATAGGCGTTAGCATCAGTCAGTGACCGTTTGCCCTTCAGCCTCGCTCGCATCGTTCATCCCGAATTCCTGCAACTGCCCCGACTCGAGCTCGTTGGCGTAACTCAGGTAGTAGTTCCGATTGGGTGCGTTGTACTCACGTGCGGCCAGGCCTCGGAGCGCTGCGATCTTGGTTTCCATCGCCACCTGTTGGTCAGCGTCCTCCAGCCATCGCAGGTAGTCCGCCAATTGCAACGCCCACTGAAGATCCCCGTCGTCCATCGCTCGCAGCATCTTTTTCGTGAGCCTATTTGTCCCGCCAGCCAGTCTCGCGATCTGCTGCGCTTCCTCTCGCGGGTGCAGCCGGTTCAGCGTGGTCGGGTTACCGTCGTACCAGCCCAGCAAGCCGGCAAAGATGGCGCGGGACGCATGCGACACCGAGCCGTAGAACTCGACCAGGTAAGGCTGCTGCTTCAGGTGCTCCGGTAGCTCAACCTCGTGTGCGATCAGGTCAGGCCCCTTGCCCTCGTTGATACCCTGCACCGTCTGCTCATAGACACTGCGAATCGCGGCACTGAAGTTCGACAGGGCAGACGTCGCTGCCCGTTTGCCGCTGATCGGCATCGTGTG
>CAZSIQ010000023.1:0-1675 GCA_964606915.1 uncultured Woeseiaceae bacterium
ATAAGGAACCGCGAAGTGTGACGCCGTCAACAGAATCCGATGTGAACGCCATCCTGTCCCAGGCCGTACTGCCCGGCCTCACGCAGCCACTGGAGCGGGTTTCGACGCTCGAGACGGGTGACGGAGCAGTTACCGTCCGTCTTGGATTTCCGGCGAAAGGCGCCGAGGCTGGCTACCGGGACCACCTGTCCGGTCTGCTCAAGGCGGCCGGGCATACGGCGGATATCCGCTTTAACACGGACGTTGTGGCCCATGGCGTGCAGACCAGCCTGAAACCGCTGCCGGGGATTCGCAACGTGATTGCCGTGGCCTCCGGCAAAGGCGGTGTCGGTAAATCCACGGTGTCGGTGAATCTCGCGCTGGCGCTGGCTGCGGACGGGGCGCGCGTGGGATTGCTCGATGCTGACATCTACGGCCCCAGCCAGCCGCACATGGTCGGCCTGGTCGGCGAACAGCCCGACAGTATCGATGGCAAAACCATGGACCCGATCGATGCCAAGGGCCTGCAGGTGATGTCGATCGGCTTTCTCGTGGATCCGGACAAGCCCATGGTGTGGCGCGGACCGATGGTGACGTCGGCACTGAACCAGATGCTGCGGCAGACCAACTGGGACGATCTCGACTATCTCGTGGTGGACATGCCGCCGGGCACCGGTGACATCCAGCTGACACTTGCGCAGCAGATTCCGGTCGCCGGCTCGGTCATCGTGACGACGCCGCAGGATATTTCCCTGATCGATGCGCGCAAGGGACTCGCCATGTTCCGCAAGGTATCGATCCCGGTGCTGGGTGTGATCGAAAACATGAGCACACACATCTGCTCGAATTGTGGCCATGAAGAAGCCGTGTTTGGATCCGGTGGTGGCGAGCGTATGGCAGATGAATACAGCGTTGAGTTGCTGGGCCAGCTGCCGCTGGACGCGTCTATCCGGGAGCAGACGGACAGCGGCAACCCGACCGTTGCTGCCGCGCCGGACTCCCCGCAGGCTGGCGCCTATTTCGACGCTGCACGGCGTCTGTCTTCTGCGCTGGCGGCACAGGGCCGTGACTACAGCGCCCGATTCCCGAACATCGTCGTCGAGGAAAGCTGATGAGTATTAAATCCGATCGATGGATCCGCCGCATGGCGGAAGAACACGGCATGATCGAACCGTTCGAAGCCGGACAGGTGCGTGAAAACGACGGCGGGCGCATCGTGTCCTACGGCACCTCAAGTTACGGCTACGATGTTCGATGCGCCGACGAATTCAAGATCTTCACGAACATCAGCTCGGCCATCGTGGACCCGAAAGCGTTCGACGACACGAGCTTTGTCGACGTCAAAAACGACGTCTGCGTGATCCCGCCCAATTCCTTCGCGCTGGCGAGAACCGTTGAATACTTCCGAATTCCGCGCACGGTGCTCACGATCTGCCTTGGCAAGTCGACGTATGCGCGCTGCGGGATCATTGTTAACGTCACCCCGCTGGAGCCAGAGTGGGAAGGGCACGTTACGCTGGAATTCTCGAACACGACGCCGCTGCCGGCGAAGATCTACGCCAACGAGGGTGTGGCGCAGATGCTGTTCCTCGAGTCGGACGAAGCCTGCGAGACGTCCTACCGCGACCGCGGCGGCAAATACCAGGGCCAAACAGGAGTCACGCTGCCGAAGACTTGATATGTCGTGTTCGAAGGG
>CAZSIQ010000023.1:1775-55440 GCA_964606915.1 uncultured Woeseiaceae bacterium
CAGAACCGGAGTCACGCTGCCGAAGACTTGAGATGTCGTGTTCGAAGGGCAGAACCGGAGTCACGCTGCCGAAGACTTGAGATGTCGTGTTCGAAGGGCAGAACGGGTGTCACGCTGCCGACGGGCCGCGCCTGAACGCTAGTCGAAATCCTCGACAACCGGGCCAGGCAGGGGCTGATCATCGAGCAGGGCCGCGCCGTCGCGGACGCTCACGCGTCCACGGGCAACCCAGTCTGCTGCCTTCGGATAGATTTGGTGCTCGATGGCCTGCACACGCCGGTTCAGCGACTCGGCATCGTCGCCTTCCTCGATTCGCAGCCGCCCGGCCAGCACCCTTGGCCCGCCGTCGAGTTCCTCGGTAACAAAATGCACGGTGCTGCCGTGCCATCGGTCACCTGCGTCGATGGCTCGCTGGTGCGTATTCAGACCCGGGTACAAGGGGAGCAGAGCGGGGTGAATATTCAGGATGCAGCCGGCGTATCGACGGACGAACCAGGGACTCAGGATGCGCATGAATCCCGCCAGCACGATCAATTCAGGTTGATATTCATCGAGATGTTCGGAGACTGCGCGATCGAAGGACTCGCGGTCGTCAAAGTTGTGATGGGACAGGGCGATCGCCGGAATGCCGGCCTTCCTGGCGCGCTCCAGGCCATACGCTGACTCAACGTTGGAGAACACGAGGCCGATGTCGAGCGCGACGTCGCCCTCTGCGGCGGCATCGATGAAGGCCTGCAGGTTGGTGCCCGATCCCGATATCAGGATAGCTGTTCTTGCCCGGTGCATGGCGGGCTCAACGATAGACGACACCGGCATCGCCGCTGCCGATCGTGCCCAGCGACCAGGCCGATTCGCCGGCCGCGGTGAGACTATCGAGCGCGGCGTCCGTGTCCTGCCCGGCGACGATGACCACCACGCCGACGCCGCAATTGAACGTGCGCCGCATTTCGTCAATTTCAATGTTGCCGTGTTCCATCAGCCAGTCGAACACGGGTCCCTGCTGCCAGCTGGTCGTGTCAATTTCGGCCTGCAGGCCATCCGGAATGACGCGAGGCAGATTCTCGGTCAGTCCGCCGCCGGTGATGTGCGACAGGCCGCGGACATTAACGGTCTTCATCAGCTCGAGGATCGGTCGTACGTAGATTCGGGTGGGCGCCAGTAAAACGTCGGCGGCATTGCGGCCGTCAATGAGCGCATCCGGTGCGCGCTCGAGCACGCGCCGTATCAGCGAGTAGCCATTCGAGTGCGGGCCGCTGGACGCGATACCGATCAGCGTGTCGCCCGCACCGATAAACCGGCCATCAATCAGCTCGCTTTTTTCCACGGCGCCGACGCAGAAACCGGCAAGGTCGTACTCACCGTCCGGGTACATATCCGGCATCTCGGCGGTTTCACCGCCGATCAGTGCGGCACCGGCCTGTTCGCAACCGTTCGCTATTCCCGCGACGACATCCGTTGCGGTATCAACGTCGAGGCGCCCGCACGCGAAGTAGTCGAGGAAGAACAGCGGTTCGGCACCCTGGACAAGCACGTCGTTGACGCACATGGCGACAAGGTCGATGCCGATCGTGTCGTGCCGATCAGCGAGGTGGGCGAGCTTCAGCTTGGTGCCAACGCCGTCGGTTCCGGAGACCAGCACCGGTTCACGGTAGCGGTCGGTGGGCAGGCCGAACAGGCCGCCGAATCCACCGAGCCCGGCCAGTACTTCCGGACGACGAGTCCGCGCAACCAGCGGCTTAATGCGCTCGACCAGCTCGTTTCCGGCATCGATATCGACGCCAGCGTCCTTGTAGGTGAGGTTTTTTGAAGTCATTAAGGTGAGTGGTCGGCTGAGAGGGCGATATAATAGAGCGACATACCGGATGGGGAAACCACTGTTGTTCCAGAGTCGTGCAATCGTCATGGCGCTTGTGCTGGCCACGCTGTTCTGCGTGACAGCACACGCGCAATCGCTGTACTCCGCTGATGTCGAGCTCGATAGATCGGCATCGCAACCGCGTACGCTGGCGTACGAAACCGCCTTGCTGAAGATCCTGATGCGTGTCACGGGATCATCGCTGACCGGCGATCCCGATCTCGTCGCCGAGCTGTTTCCGGACCCATCCGCCTACGTCGTGCAGTTCAGCCAGCTGGACGACCAGCAGCTCCGCGTCTCATTCGATGGTGGGGCGATTGAGGCCACGCTTCGCAATGCGGGCCAGCTGGTCTGGGGTGAGGACCGACCGTTGACGCTGATCTGGCTCGCCGTGGACTGGGGGGACGGCGAACGGGAACTGATTGCAGCGGACGATCCGGATGGCGAACCGACGGTGGACGGGGAGGTCACGCGCCAGCAACTCCTGCGTGAGCGACTGCTGGCGGCAGCCGAACGACGCGGCCTGCCCATCCTGCTGCCGTTGCTCGATATCGAGGACCTTTCGCGCGTCAGTTTCGCAGACCTCTGGGGCGGTTTCGACGAGGCGGTTATCGATGCCTCATCGCGCTATAACGTGTCCTCCATCCTGATTGGCCGCCTTCGGGCTGACGGCCTGAGTATCGGCCGCTGGTCGCACTACCTGGGCGAGCAGGCTGTTTCCTGGGGCGGCGAGCCGGAGCTGATCGTCAACCAGGTGGCCGACACACTGGCCGCCGAGTTTGCGATCGGTGGCGATGCGCCGTTGTCGAGTGTTGCGCTGTCGGTGTCCGGGATCACGTCGGTAGACGCTTATGCGCAGCTTCAGAAAATGCTGTCTGACATCGTCGTCATCGATACCCTGGCGATCAGCGAAGTCAGTGGCGACGAGATTCGTTACCAGGTAATGGCGCATGGCGGAGCCGCGCGCCTGGCGCGGGCGCTGCGCCTCAAGGGCCTGATTGAGGAAGAGCGAATCGAGAGCGGATTCGACTTTTTCGAACCTGACGAGCTCTCCTTCTACTTCAGCCCCTGACGCCGATGAAGCTTAACTGGATACCCAATGCGATCTCGATAGCCCGGATCCTTCTGATCTTCCCGGTGCTGGAGTTGATCATGCGCCAGCAGTACGACATTGCACTGTTGCTGTTTGTCATTGCCGGATTATCCGACGGTCTGGACGGTTTCCTGGCGAAGCGATTCAACTGGGTATCACGATTCGGCGCGCTGCTGGACCCGGTGGCTGACAAGGCGTTGATGGCGGGCATGTTCCTGACGCTCGCGCACCTTGAGCTCGTTCCCGTCTGGCTTGCTGTTGTCGTCATCGGACGTGATGCGGTGATCCTCCTGGGCGCACTCGCTTACAATTTCATCGTCGGCCCGGTACCCGGCGAGCCGACGATGGTCAGCAAGCTGAATACAGCGCTCGAGCTGTTTTTCCTGTTCTTCGTCCTGACACGTGCAGCGTACGGATGGCCTGAGGGCATATTCATCACGCTACTGGGTGCCGGCATCCTCATTACCGTCGTAATCAGCGGTACCGACTACGTGCTGTCGTGGTCACGCAAGGCAAGGGAGCAAACATGACGACACGCGGCGATCTTCGCTTGAACTGGCTGGTCGCAATTGCGATCAGCGGATACCTTCTGTACCTGCTGGCGCCCGTACTGACGCCGTTTGTGGCGTCTGCTCTGCTGGCTTACATCGGTGACCCGCTGGCTGATCGACTGGAGCGGCTGAAGATGCCTCGTACCGTCGCGGTCATCCTGGTGTTCCTGTTGACGTTCCTGTTTTTGGGCGCGCTGGTCCTGTTGCTCGGACCCCTGGTGCGCAGCCAGGTATCCGCACTGTTCCAGGCCCTCCCGGAAATCGCTGCCCAGGTCGAGAAGGTCTGGCTGCCGCAGATCCAGGACCTGCTGGATATCGAAGCCGGTTCAGATGTCGGCATCGGCCCGTTCCTCGCACGCTACAGCGAAATGGCGGGTAGCTGGGGTGGCAAGTTGCTGATGTCGGTCAGCAAATCGGGCGGGGCGCTGGCTGCTGCCGTCATGAGCCTTTTCCTTGTGCCGATCCTGACCTTCTACCTGCTGCGCGACTGGGACACCGTTATGGCGCACGTCGCCGCGTTGATCCCGGGTAGCCAGCGCGACACGATTGTCGGACTCGCGCACGAAACCGACGAGGTCCTCGGCGCTTTCCTGCGTGGCCAGCTGCTGGTCATGTTCGCCCTGTCAACGATCTACTCGATCGGGCTTGGTCTCGTCGGCGTGAAATTTGCGCTCGCTATCGGTGTTTTCGCAGGCATCGTGAGCTTCGTACCCTACCTGGGTCTCGTACTCGGCATCGGGCTTGCCTCGCTCACCGTTCTCGCCGAGCCTTCTCCGCTGCTGATGCTTGCCGGCATCGTTGCGGTGTTCGTTGTCGCGCAGCTGATCGAAGGTTCCGTCCTGACGCCGAAACTGGTTGGCGACCAGATTGGCCTGCATCCGGTGCTCGTGATTTTCGCGATTGCCGCGGGTGGGCAACTATTCGGATTCTTCGGCATTCTGCTCGCGCTGCCGGCGGCTGCCGTGCTGTCCGTGCTGGTCAGGTTCGCCTTCAATCGATACCTGCGTGAACATCCGGAAGTGGCTGAAGAGCTCGCCGAGGATCTCGAGCAGATCCACGATGCACACGACGAGACTGCGGGCGACGATCCTGCGACCGATGCGGCCGGGCAAACAGCCGATCCCGCGGCGCCGGCCGACGACGTGGACGAACGACGGGACTAACGCTTGTCTCAGCTAGCGCTACCTATCCGCCTGGACGATCACGCGGTTTTCGCCACGTTTCACCGCATAGGCAACGAGGAGGCGGTCGATGCGCTGGAACAGATTGCCCGCGGCGCGCCCGGCGGCGTGTGGCTGTCGGGACCACCGGCGACCGGCAAGACCCACCTGCTGCAGGCCCTGTGTGAACGCTCCGGCGATGACGCGGTTTACCTGTCTGCGGAACTCGTCGCCAGCGCAGGCACCGCTATGCTCGAGGGGCTGGAAAGCCGGCGCGTGATCGCCATTGATGACGTCGATCGATTGCTCGGCGATCCGGACTTCGAGACTGCACTGTTCAGCCTTTACAACCTGGCCATCGAGCACGGCTCGTCCGTTGTTGTATCGGCCAGTGCACCGCGCCGGGAGCTTGACGTCCTGCTGCCGGACCTTGAGAGCCGGTTTGCGCAGTTACCTGCGTTTCGCCTTACAGCGCTGGACGAAACTGAACGACTCGCGGCGCTGCGACTGCGTGCGTCTCATCGCGGTCTTGAACTGCCGATGGAGACCGCGCAATACCTCATGAGTCGCGCACGACGCGATATGGGCAGCCTGTATTTACTGCTCGACAAGCTGGACGATGAGGCTCTGCGAGCACAACGGCGCCTGACGATACCGTTCGTTCGAACGGTGCTGGAATCCGCCGACTAGGCATCGAGCTTTGTCGCAACTTCCGCGACACGCCGCCCCAGAGCCTGTGCAAGGCGCCTTTCTTCATCGCTTATCGGTGTGTTGTCGTCACCGAACGTGACGTGCGTCGCGCCGTAAGGCGTACCGCCCGTCCGCGTGCTCGACAGGTCCGGTTCGGAATAGGGAATACCCGTCAGCAGCATGCCGTGATGCAGCAGCGGCAACGCCATGCTCATCAAGGTGGTTTCCTGGCCCCCGTGCAGACTTGCGGTCGACGAAAAGACCGCCGCTGGTTTGCCTGAGAGAGCACCTGACAACCACTCGCCGGCGGTGCCGTCGATGAAGTATTTGAGGGCGGCCGCCATGTTGCCGAAGCGAGTCGGGCTGCCGATCACCAGGCCGCTGCACTCGCTCAAGTCTCGCGCTTTCGCGTACGGCGGTCCGGAGTCCGGAACCGGATTGTCTGTTGCCTCGGCCAAGGTCGAGACGGCCGGAACCGTACGCAGCCTGGCGGACATCCCGGCCACCGAGTCGACACCCGCTGCGATCTCGCGTGCGAGCGCCTCGGTCGCACCGTGTCGTGAGTAGTACAAAACCAGAATGTCACCCATGATCGATCAGCTCCAGCACGTCTTCCGGTGGTCGGCCCACGCGGGCTGCGCCGTCATCTCGCAGCACGATCGGTCGCTCGATGGTGATCGGGTGGGACACCATCCAGGCCGCCAGCGCTGCCGCATCATCGAGGTCCGGCAGGTCGGTGGCCTCCTTGACGGTGGTTTCTCCCCGTCTCAGCAGGTCAGACAACGGCCGGCCGAGACGGTCCGCGATAGCGAGCAGTTCATCGGCCGAGGGTGGCGTGTCCAGGTAGCGAACAATCGTGGGCTCGATGCCGTGGGATTCGAGAATTTCCAGTGTTTTTCGGGACTTGGAGCATCGGGGGTTGTGCAGGATCTTGAAGTGCATACAGGCGCAGGTCGTCGTTATTTCGGGGGTGAACTCTAGCAGGCGATACCTCTCGAGTCAGTCCGGTGTCGCTTGACGGCGACAGTCGGCGGCTGTAGTTTCATTGGGCTCGACCGAAAAGAACAAAAATGCTCCCGTATCGCACCGCTGCTTCCGTAGTTCTCCTGCTCGTCGCCATCTCGGTGACGCTGTCAGCCTGTGAGACCGCGCCACCGGTGCAGGAGATGAGCGACGCCCGACAGGCGATCGCAGTGGCGAGAGAGGCGGACGTCGTGGACCGCGCCGCTGTCGAGCTTCGCGAAGCCGAGCGTTTTCTTAAGCGCGCCGAGCAAAGCCTGAGTCAGCGTGAATACGATGAGGCCCGTGAAGCCGCGATGCAGGCGAGTGAGCGCGCGAAAAACGCGTTAAGAATGGCGGAAGCCGACCGCGAAACCCGCTTCCAGTAGGTATCGCCGGATTGCGTTCAGACGCGGAACCACTTCCGTGTCAGTCGATCGATAACCTTGTTCGGGTATTTTCGTTTTCCCAGTGATCCGTTGTAACGGCCGAGCGCGCGACGCAGGTCGCCGTTTTCCT
This sequence comes from uncultured Woeseiaceae bacterium, assembly GCA_964606915.1. Lineage (GTDB taxonomy): Bacteria > Pseudomonadota > Gammaproteobacteria > Steroidobacterales > Woeseiaceae > UBA1847. The sequence continues at coordinate 8,643 of CAZSIQ010000023.1, forward strand.
TGTCGAGGTAGTACTTCAGGATCGTGCAGCCGTAACGCAGATTGGTGTTGATGTGCAGCAGGTTGTCACCCGGGCGGCCGATCTCGTCCATCCAGAACGGCATGATCTGCATCAGGCCCAGCGCGCCGGCCACCGATACCGCATAGCGGTCAAAGGCGCTTTCCACGTCGATCACTGCCAGCACGAGTTCCGGCTCAAGACCGGCCCGCCGTGCCTCGGCGTGCACCAGGCGCAGGATATACAGCCGTTCTTCCGGGTCACGCACGTAGCGTTCGAGACGGGTCGACATGTCCAGCAGCCAGACCTCGGCATCGAAACGATCCTCGAAGCTGTCTGATTCATTGACTGCTGCGCGCAGGGCGGCCACAAGCTCCGGGTCACGCGTTTCCGCGAAGCCCGGTGCCGCGAACAGCAACAGAATCAGGACAATATGTCGAATCATGGACCTAGCTTAATCGGGACTCCCGCAGCAGGTTGAGAGCCTCTTCACGTTTCAGGTTGCGGGACTCACTGTCCCGGCGGTGACGGTACTCCAGCTCGTCATTCTCGAGATTGCGTTCGCTGACAACCAGTCGGTGCGGGATTCCGACGAGCTCGGCATCCGCAAATTTGAAGCCCGGCCTTGCATCCCGGTCGTCCAGGAGCACGTCCAATCCTATGTCGGAGACTTCCCGGTACAAGGCCTCAGCGGCGTCGCGGACGGCATCCGATTTCTGCATATTGATCGGGACGATGACCACATTGAACGGCGCCAGCGGTTCCGGCCAGATGATGCCGTTGTCGTCATGATTCTGCTCGATGGCGGCGCCAACGATGCGCGTGATACCAATGCCGTAGCAGCCCATTTGCATGACACGCTGCTTACCGTCGTTGTCCAGGACTGTGGCACCCATGGCTTCACTGTACTGGGTGCCGAGCTGGAAGATGTGACCCACCTCGATGCCGCGCGCGATGCTCAACGTCCCTTTGCCACCCGGTGTCGGGTCGCCGGCAACGACGTTGCGCAGGTCCACCGACTCCGGCTCAGGCAGGTCGCGACCGAAGTTCACGCCAACGTGATGTTTGTCCTTTTCGTTCGCACCGATGACAAAGTCTGATAACGATGTCACCGCGTGGTCGTAGTGAACCGGGATATCCAGGCCCAGCGGACCGACGAAACCTGGTTCACTGCCGGTCGCTTTGAACACGGTTGCAGGGTCCGCCATCGTCAGCGGCGAGGCGACGCCGTCAATCCTCTGCGCCTTGACGGCATTCAGTTCGTGATCGCCACGCAATACCAGCGCGACGGGGCCATCTTCACCCTCGACGACCAGCGTCTTCAGGACCTGCGCCGCATTCACACCAAGGTGATCGCAGAGTGCTTCGATGGTCTTTGTTCCCGGTGTGTCTACGGTCTCGAGCGTCTTCTCTGCGGCCGCGCGTTCCACATCGTCTGGTGATGTCGCTGCCATCTCTACGTTTGATGCGTAGTTGTCGGCATCGCAGTACGCAATGGCGTCTTCGCCGGAGTCTGCGAGCACGTGGAATTCCTGTGACCGGCTGCCGCCGATGTCGCCGCTGTCCGCCGTCACGATGCGGAACTTGAGGCCCATGCGGCTGAAAATGCGCTCGTAGGCGTCGTACATTCTCTGGTACGACGCTTTCAGACCGTCCTCATCGAGGTCGAAGGAGTAGGCGTCCTTCATGATGAACTCACGCGAGCGCATGACACCGAAGCGCGGCCGGATCTCGTCGCGGAATTTGGTCTGCACCTGGTAGTAATTCACGGGCAGCTGCTTGTAGCTGCGCAGTTCCTTCCGTGCAACGTCTGTAATGACTTCTTCGTGTGTCGGGCCGTAACAGAAGTCGCGCTCGTGTCGGTCCTTCATGCGCAGCAACAGGGGGCCGTACTTGTTCCAGCGGCCGGACTCTTCCCAGAGTTCGGCGGGCTGAACCGACGGCATCAACAGCTCCAGCGCGCCGGCCCGGTTCATCTCTTCACGCACGATGGCTTCGACCTTGCGCAGAACACGGACGCCGATCGGCATCCAGGTGAACAGGCCGGACGCCAGCCGGCGAATCAGGCCGGCACGTAACATCAGCTTGTGGCTGATGATTTCTGCTTCCGCCGGTACTTCCTTGAGTGTGACCAGCGAGAATTCCGAATAGCGCATGAAGTTCAGGTCCGCGTAAAAGCGCGCATTTTATCCCGACATCGCCCACATAAGCGATTCTGCGTCCTGCCTATTGACTGTTGACCACAGGCCGGTACTTTGGCGCTATCGAATTCGCAGGGACGCCTCGACTTGCAGGGACGTCGAAATCCGTTTGTCGCGCCCGAGGGCGTTCCACTGATCCTCGGGGTTGGTGTTGCCGGCTGGGCGGCAGCAACGTGGCTGCATCCCGGCTGGTCGCTGCTCGCGCTGTTTGTCATGGGCATGCTCACCCTGGTGTTTCGCGACCCGCGCCGCGAGGTGCCCTCGATCCCCCTCGGCGTTGTCAGCCCGGTGGACGGTGTTGTGGCCGAGGTGGACCTGACGGACAGGGGGGTGTCGCAGGGCGAGGCGCACCGAATCCTGATTCGGGTGAACCCGCTCGGCACCTACACGGCCAGGTCACCGGTGGAGGGCAGCATCCGTGACCTGAACGCGCTTGCGGCGGACCAAATTGTCGACTACCGAACCAATGCGCTGTGGGTACAGACTGACGAGGGTGACGACGTCGTCCTGCAATTCCGTGGTTACCGTTTTGGCCTGGCGCCGCGTGCGTTTATTCGCTACGGCGAACGGCTGGGCCAGGGGCAACGTTGCGCCTACCTGCGACTGACGCGGTTCGCCGAGATCCACCTGCCGATCGAGAGCCAGATCCAGTGCACAGCGGGTGACCGGGTCGTAGCCGGCAGCGACGTCATCGCCCGGCTGCCACACCCGTGAACGCGCCTCGCGGCCATGGCAAAATACGCAGACATGATGCAGTCCGAACAACAGCGACGCGCCTACCTTGATGCCCTCGGCATTGATGTCTGGCTGCCCCGCGACCAGGCCGAGCCGGTCGACGCCGGGGAAGAGCGGCCCGTTGACGGCCCGGTCGCGGAGGACTGGGCGTCGCTGGAAACCCAGGTGTCAGCCTGCCAGCGCTGCGAGCTGGCGGCGTCCCGCACACAGACCGTATTTGGCGTCGGCAATCGTGCGGCCGACTGGATGGTTATCGGCGAAGCGCCTGGCGCCGAGGAGGATCGTCGCGGTGAACCCTTCGTCGGGCGGGCCGGCCAGTTGCTGGACGAAATGCTCCGTGCTGTCGGACTGAGTCGCGACGGCGTTTTTGTTGCCAACATTCTCAAATGTCGGCCGCCGAACAACCGTGATCCAAAGCAGGGTGAGGCAGATGCCTGTCGAGGCTACCTGGATCGCCAGATCGCGCTGGTCAAACCGAAGGTGATCCTGGCTGTTGGCCGTATCGCGGCACAGCAGTTACTGGGCCGCGACGACCCGGTCGGCCGCCTGCGCGGATCCCCGCATACGGTCAACGATATTCCGGTGATCGTGACGTACCACCCGGCCTACCTGCTTCGCCGGCCGTCCGAGAAGGCGCGGAGCTGGTCGGATCTCTGCCTGGCCCGCCGAGTGCTGGAGGAGGCCGCCTGATGGTGACACCGATTCCGCGCCTGCTCGCGTCCATCCGCGGCATGATCCACGAGGACCTGTCGCTGGTCTCGGACATCGAGCGTCGCAGCTACGATTACCCGTGGAGCCACGGTGTGTTCCGCGACTGCCTGCTGGCCGGCTACACCTGTATCGTCATTGAGCGCGACGGCGATGTGTGCGGCTACGGCATTCTGTCGGTGGCGGCCGGGGAGGCCCACGTGCTGAACCTGTGCGTGGATCCGACGGTCCGGTCGCTCGGTTATGGCGAACAACTGCTCGACGCGCTGATCGGCCGGGCTCGCGACGCGGACGTCGACCAGGTGTTTCTCGAGGTGCGGCCGTCCAACACGACCGCAATCAAGCTGTATAACAAGAAAGGCTTTCACAAGATCGCGGACCGCCGCGGCTACTACCAGGCGGCTGACGGCCGTGAAGACGCCAGCGTGCTGGCCAAGAAGCTGCGGCCGTTTTGAGCGCCCGGAGGTAGGCAGCCGGGCGTCCAGCCGCTACACTTCGGCGCCCGCTGGCACCCGAACCAATCCCGATGTCCAACCTGACCGAACAAGTCTCACGGCGGCGCACGTTCGCGATCATCTCGCATCCGGACGCCGGCAAGACGACGCTGACCGAAAAGCTCCTGCTGTACGGCGGCGCAATCCAGCTTGCCGGAACGGTCAAGGGCCGCAAGGCGAGTCGTCATGCCACGTCGGACTGGATGGCTTTGGAGCAGCAGCGCGGTATTTCGGTGACCTCGTCGGTCATGCAGTTCCCGTACGCCGAGCACGTCGTCAACCTGCTCGACACCCCGGGCCACGAAGACTTCTCTGAAGACACCTATCGCACCCTGACCGCCGTCGATTCGGCGCTGATGGTTATCGACTGCGCCAAGGGCGTTGAAAAGCGCACGATCAAGCTGATGGAAGTCTGCCGGCTGCGCGATACGCCGATCATGACGTTCATCAACAAGCTGGACCGGGAAGGGCGCGAGCCTATTGAGCTGCTTGACGAGATTGAGTCGGTGCTCGGCATCCAGTGTGCGCCGATCACCTGGCCGATCGGCATGGGACAGTCACTCATTGGTGTCTATCACCTGAAGCGGGACAAGATTTACCTGTATGAGCGCACGGATCGTGAGAAGGCCTCCGAGACGCGCGTGATCGACGGGCTCGACTCGGATGAGGCGCGAGACGTCCTCGGAGACCGGCTCGACGATTTCAGGGACGAGATTGAACTGGTTACCGGCGCGTGCCCGGAGTTCGATGCTGATGATTACCTGGCAGCCAGGCAGACGCCGGTGTTTTTCGGCTCCGCCTTGTCCAATTTTGGTATCCGGGAATTGCTCGACGAGTTCGTGGCGCATGCACCGGCTCCGTTGCCCCGGGACAGTGAGCAGCGAAGTGTGTCGCCGGAGGAAGACAAGCTGACCGGTTTCGTCTTCAAGATCCAGGCGAACATGGACCCGGGACACCGCGACCGCATTGCGTTCATGCGCATCTGCTCCGGCGAGTACCGTCGTGGCATGAAAGTCACGCACGTCCGCTCCGGCAAGGAAATGAAAATCCCGGACGCGATCACCTTCCTGGCCTCGGATCGACAACATGCCGACTCGGCGTATGCCGGCGACATCATCGGCCTGCACAACCACGGCACGATCAACATCGGCGATTCGTTCTCCGAGGGCGACAGGATCCGGTTCACCGGCATCCCGAACTTCGCGCCGGAAATATTCCGACGCGCTGTGTTGAAAGACCCGCTACGGCTGAAAGCACTGCAAAAGGGCCTGGCGCAGCTCTGCGAGGAAGGCGCCACCCAGCTGTTTCGGCCGATGAGAAACAACGACCTGATCTTAGGAGCCGTTGGACCACTGCAGTTCGACGTGGTCGCGCATCGGCTCAAGGATGAATACAAGGTTGAGTGCCAGTTCGAATCCGTTAACGTTGCGACGGCGCGGTGGGTTGAATGCGATGACCCGAAGATGCTCGACGACTTCCGTCGCAAGGCGCATGACAACCTTGCGCTGGATCACAGCGAACTGCTGGTCTATGTCGCGCCGACACGGGTCAACCTGAACCTGACCGAGGAACGCTGGCCGGATATTCGATTCCGCGAAACGCGCGAGCATTAAGCGTCAGGCGGCGAAGGCGTTAACCTTTTCTTTGAGTTCCGGCAGACCGTCCATACCAGTGGCGCCGTAGCGCACACGCAGGTAGGTGTCGGTCACCGTATCCACTGAGGTCGGGTCGAGCCTGCCGCCCGACTTCAGACGCCGGGCGAACGCTTCAGGGGTCTCACCGTGCTGCAACGATTCCCCGGTCTTGCGGACGAAGCGGCGATACAGCTTCAGTGCTTCGTCAGCCGGTGGTGGCCGGTTGCGCAGGGTCATGAACGTGCTGGCGATGAAGACGAGGATGGCGACGAGTGCGACCAGGGTCAGCATCATGCGTCGCCAGTCCGGGTTGTCCATGCCCATGGTCTGCATGAACTGTCGCTGTTTGTCCGGGCCGTAGCCGAGTACCCAGTCGTTCCAGCGTGCGTTCAGGTAGTCCCAGTTCTGCTGGATACTGTAGAGCCACTGGGACGGGGCGGCCATGCCCCAGTCTTCGGCGATACCGTCGAACAACGCGCCGGCGCGTCCGACTTCCACACGCTCCGGTGCAACGGCTGCCGTCGGATCAATGCGCCGCCAGCCAACGCCTTCCAGCCAGACCTCGTTCCACGCGTGCGCGTCGGCCTGGCGGACAATCAGGTAAGGCTCATCGCCGACCGAGTTGATTTCACCGCCCTGGTAACCCAGCACAACGCGAGCCGGGATACCGGCGGCACGCATCATGACCGCGAAGGCCGAGGCGTAGTGTTCGCAGAAGCCCTGTCGGGTCTCGAACATGAACTGGTCAACCGGACTCTGGCCCAGGATCGGCGGCTGCAGTGTGTAGAAATACTCTTCGTTGGCAAAGCGTTCCCAGACCGCCTGGATGAAGGCTTCGTCGCTCTCCGCCTGTTCGCGCATCTCTCGCGCCAGCGCGACGGTCCTGGGATTGGACAGGTCCTTCGCGTTCAGCGCGCGGTTGCGCATCCAGTCGCTCATGTCCATTTCGGCGCGGTAGTTGGTGAAGGAGATCACCTCGTAGGCCATACGCTTGTCGATAGGCCGGCTGAAAGCAAGCTGCTGCTCGCGGCCCATGAACGAGTCTTTTCGCTCGCTCAGTTCCCAGCGATAAGGCATGTCCAGTGCGAACAGGTACTGCTGGTTGGTGGGCTCGAGCGTGACGCGGTAGGCGGTGGGTTCACCGAACACGTCAAGTTGTTCCCTGACCGGGCGCCCGCGGAAGGGCTCTTCGGCCGCTTTCCAGCTGCGGCCGTTAAAGTCGTTCATTACGATGCCGCGCCAGTACAGGTCTTTATGTACGGGGATCGGGCCCTCGAAATTGGCGCGGAACGCCACCGCGTTCGACAGCGACAGTGAGCTGATATCGCCCGGGCTCATATTGCTGCTCAGACCGGAGATCGCGGTGCCGGTGTCGATCGGCACGCTCCAGAACGGGGTGGCGATGCGCGGGAAGAAGATCCACATCGCTATCGCTACCGGCACGGCGTAGCCGATAAGCCGCAGGCTCGTGCGTGCGCTTTGCGTCGGCCGCTCGTCCGGGTCGGCGGACATTCTCAGCCAGGCCGTCAGCGTCAGTGTCAGCGACAACAGCAGGTAGGGCAGCGACCACAGGTACTGCTCCCGCAACAGGGCTGACATCGTCAGGAACAGCGCAATGAACAGCAGGACGAACTGGTCTCGGCGACTGCGAGTCTCCAGTAACTTCATGGCCGCCATAACGGACAATAGTGCGGAGCCGGGTCCGACGCCGCTGATGGTGTCGTAGGTGAAGAAGATGCCTAAAAAGCAGGACAGCGCGAGTATGCCTCGAACGAACACATTGGGCAGGGCGCCGCGGCGACGTTCGATACTGTAGCGCCAGATGAATGCCAGCAGCATGGCCGACGAAACCCAGAAGGGCATGAACAGGACATGCGGCAGCAGCGCAAAAGCCATGGCTCCCATGGTCCAGGGCAGGCTCTTGAGCAGCGAACCGTCCGTGCCCCTAGGCGCTGCCACGTGTGTCCTCCAGCCCGTACAGGGCGAGCGCTTCCAGGCAGGCGTGACGGTGCGCTTCTCCGTGACCCGGTGCGATCAGCACGCCCGGCATGCGGAGGCCGTAGTCCTCCATTTTGCGATCGGCGTCGATCACCCAGCGTGTCAGGATCGACAGGCGTTGTTCGAGCTCCCTGGCTTCGACCGTATCGAAGTCGAACCACTGGCTGCTGGTATCGGCGCCGGCAAACTGCTTCGACAGCAGCTGGCCGTTGCGGGCATAGGCCTTCCAGGCGACGTTGCGCGGTGAGTCCCCGGGATGAAACTTGCGCAGGCCGGCGAAGTCTTCCTCACCTCGCGCATCATGCTGGCGATGCCCGAGCGCTGACTGGCTGGCCGGCGGCGGCGGTGCGTAATCGGCGGGTGTGGGGTAGACCAACCCGCGGATATCCATGTGCATCCAGGCCCAGGCTCGAAACAACTCGAACGGGAACATCGAACGTACGCCGTAGCGCTCAAGGCGCACCCAGCCGCGCTGCTCTGTGGGCACCGGCAGGGTGAATATCCGGCTTTCACCGGCCGGGATATCCTGGGCGGCGGTCGCCGTTGCATCGTTCCGCAGCCACAGCCGGTAACGCGGGTTTCTCGAGCGGTTGCCAACGGCGAAACGGAACTGTGCGGACTGACCGGCAAACACGGGATCCGTGCCGGCGAAGTCGACCTCCAGGCCGACCAGGTTTCGCTGGCACTGGTGCATGGCAACCAGGCCGACGCCAATCAGCAGGAACGTCAAGCCGAACGACAGGTTGTTGTTGTAGTTCATCGAGCCAAGCAGCATGACGAAGGTCATGACTGCGAACGCCAGTCCCATTGCTGTTGGCAGGATGTATATCCGTCGCGCCTCAAGACGCGCGCGCAGGCCATCGGTGCCCTGGCGTTTTCGTGCCCAGCGCAGGATGCGGCGTGACGCAGCCGCATTGACGTTTGGGAGCGCCGGCTTAGGGAATGTCCACCGAATCGAGGACATGCTGGCAGAGTTCGACGTTGTTTCGGTAGTTGGTATTGCCGGCGGCTTTCACGCGATGCGAGGCAACGGCTGTGAAGACGGCCTGGACGTCATCCGGGTATACACCGGAGTGTTCCTCAATGAAGGCGTGTGCGCGGGCAGCCTGCGCGAGTGCCTGGGCGCCGCGCGGCGAGAGGCCGATCTCTATGTCAGCGCTTTCGCGGGTCTCGCGCACCAGTGCCTGGATATAGTCGACGATCGCATCGCTCATGGTCATCGCGGCCGCCGCATCCTGCAGGGCCTGCAGTGCGGCCGGATCCAGCTCGGCTTCAACACTCTTCAACAGGTCCCGGCGATCTTCACCGGTGATCAGTTCACGCTCATTCTCGGCGTTCGGGTAGCCGAGTTCGAGACGCATCAGGAAGCGGTCAAGCTGAGACTCCGGCAGCGGAAACGTGCCGATCTGGTCGGCCGGGTTCTGCGTTGCGACGACAAAAAACGGCTCCGGCAGCGGGCGTGTCGTCCCGTCGGCAGAGACCTGGTGTTCTTCCATGGCCTCGAGCAGCGCGCTTTGTGCTTTTGGCGTGGCGCGGTTCACTTCGTCGGCAAGCACCAGCTGCGCAAAAATCGGTCCTGGCTGGAACTCGAATTCGCCCGAGTCGCGACGAAACACCGAAACACCGATGATGTCGGCCGGCAGCAGGTCGGACGTGAACTGGACGCGATTGAACGAAAGCCCCAGCGTCTTGGCGAGTGCGTGTGCAAGTACGGTCTTGCCGAGCCCCGGCAGGTCCTCGATCAGCAGGTGTCCGCGCGCCAGCAGGCAGGCGAGCGCCAGGTCGAGCTGGCGGTCCTTGCCGAGGATGATCCCGTTAAGCGTCCGGCGAGCATCGCGCAGTGCGCCACGGTCGGCAGCGCGGCCGGAAGTCAGTGTCTCGATGTTGCCGCCCTGCATGGCTGGCTCCTTCACATTAGATGGCTGGCAGCTATCGTCGCCAAACCGGGGCAGATTTGCACCTGCTCACGGGCCAGACTGTGAATCAGGACACAGGTCTCAGGCGAGTTCGGCCAGTTTTTCGAGCTGTTCGGCCAGCAGATCGATCTGTCGGGCAAAATCCGCGATGCGCTGGCGCTCCACTTCGACCACGTGAGCAGGCGCATTGTTCACGAAATTCTCGTTCCTGAGCTTGGCTTCCGACTTGGCCTCGTCCGCACGGACCTTCTCCAGCTGTTTCTCCAGGCGGGCACGCTCGGCGTCGACGTCGATGAGCCCTTTCATGGGCACCAGCAGCCGGGTTTCGCCGATAAGCGCCGTCGCGCAGGTCGGCAACTCGCCACCGTCGTGGATGTCGATGCTCTCGACGCGACCGACACGCCGCAACAGCAAACGGTATTCCTCGGCGCGCCGACGATCCCAGTCCTGCGCGTGTTCAATGATAACCGGCAGGGGCTTGCCCGGCGGTATGTCCATTTCGCCGCGGATCTGCCGGATTCCGACGATAAACGTCTTCACCCAGTCGATATCGCCAACCGCGTCTTCATCGCGCTCGCCGCTCGCTTCCGGGAACGCCTGCAGCATGATCGTGTCGCCCTGCGTGCCGGCGATCGGTGCGACCTGCTGCCAGATTTCCTCGGTGATGAACGGCATGATCGGGTGCATCAGCCTGAGCAGCGTTTCCAGTGTTTGGATCAGCGTCTGGCGAGTCCCGCGCTTCATGGCGTCGCTGGCATCGTCCGACTGCAGAACCGGTTTGGACAGTTCGAGGTACCAGTCGCAGAACTCGTGCCAGGTAAATTCGTACAAAGCCTGTGAGGCCAGGTCGAGTCGGTAACCGTCGAGGTTCTCACGAACTCGGCCAATGGCATGATCGAGGCGTGCACGAATCCAGCGATCTGCCGCAGAGAACTCAACGTCACCGTCGTCGAGTTGATCAACATTCATCAGTACGTAACGGGCGGCGTTCCAAAGCTTGTTACAGAAGTTCTTGTAACCCTCGATACGACCGACGTCGAAACTGATATCCCGACCATTGGTGGCCAGCGAAGCGAAGGTAAAACGCAGGGCGTCGGCGCCGAACTGGTCAATGCCCTCCGGAAACTGCTTGCGCGTCGCCTTTTCGATCTTCGGCTTCAGGTGGTCTTGCATCATGCCGGTCGTCCGCTTGCGGACCAGCGACTCAAGGTCGATACCGTCGATCAGGTCCAGCGGGTCGAGCGTGTTGCCCTTGGACTTCGACATCTTCTGGCCTTCCTGGTCACGGATCAGGCCGTGGACGTACACCTCACGAAACGGCACGTCGCCCATGAACTTGATGCCCATCATGATCATTCGGGCGACCCAGAAGAAGATAATGTCGAACCCGGTGACGAGCACATTGCCGGGGTAGAACTCATCCAGCGATGGTGTTTTCTCTGGCCAGCCGAGCGTGCTGAACGGCCAAAGGGCCGACGAGAACCAGGTGTCGAGCACGTCCTCGTCCTGGCACAGTGGGACGTCGCTGCCGAGGCCGTGCTTGTCGCGAACTTCGTCCTCGGATCGACCAACGTACACTTTGCCGTCGTCGTCGTACCACGCGGGGATGCGATGCCCCCACCACAGCTGGCGAGAAATACACCAGTCCTGGATGTTGTACATCCAGTCGAAGTACGTCTTCGACCAGTTTTCCGGTACGAAACGGATCTGTCCGGTCTCGACCGCTTCGATCGCCGGTTTCGCCAGCGGTTCGATCTTTACGTACCACTGGTCCGTCAGGTAGGGCTCGACGACGGCACCGCTGCGGTCGCCGCGCGGGATCTTCACCGTGTAGTCCTCGATCTTCTCGAGCATTTCCAGCTCTTCGAATCGCGCGACGATCGCCTTGCGCGCATCGAAGCGATCGAGGCCGCGGAAATCGTCGGGCACCTCGTCATTCATGGCCCCGTCGTCAGTCAGCACGTTGATCATCGGCAGGTCGTGGCGCTTACCGATGTCATAGTCATTGAAATCGTGTGCCGGCGTAATCTTGACGCAGCCGGTGCCGAACTCGGGGTCGACATAGTCGTCGGCAATGATCGGTATTTTTCGGCCGACGATCGGCAGTTCGATGTGCTTGCCGACCAGGTGACGGTAGCGCTCGTCGTCCGGGTGCACAGCGACAGCCGTATCGCCGAGCATCGTCTCCGGACGAGTCGTGGCGACGACGAGGTACTCGTCGGAGTCGACCACCGGGTAGCGGAAATGCCAGAGATGACCGGCCTCGTCTTCCGAGAGGACTTCGAGGTCGGACAACGCCGTGTGCAGCACCGGGTCCCAGTTGACCAGGCGTTTGCCACGGTAAATCAGCCCTTCGTCGTACAGGTTGACGAAGACTTCGCGGACCGCGTCAGACAGGCCTTCGTCCATCGTGAACCGGTCGCGGTCCCAGTCCAGCGATGCGCCCAGCCGTCGGAACTGTTTGCTGATCTGGCCGCCGGATTCTTCCTTCCATTCCCAGACGCGCTCCACGAACTTGTCCCGGCCGAGGTCGCGCTTCGATTTTCCCTCGGCATTCAGCAGGCGTTCGACGACCATCTGGGTTGCGATGCCGGCGTGATCCATGCCCGGCTGCCACAGAGCACGGTGACCATCCATACGCTTGAAGCGGGTCAGCGTGTCCATGATGGTGTCCTGGAAGGCGTGCCCCATGTGCAGCGTGCCCGTCACGTTCGGCGGCGGGATCATGATGCAGTACGGTTCACCGTCACCTCGCGGCGCGAAACACTTGTCGTTTTCCCAGCGCTCGTAGATGCGCTGTTCGATTTCCCGGGGGTCGTAGGACTTTTCCATGGTGGTGCTTTCTGGGGTCAGAGTTTGTGGGTTTCCAGTGTATGGCCCTGGTCGCGATAGCGGCCGTAGCGTTCGCGGCTGGTCTGTTTCGAGTCGTCGTCTGCCGAGACGACCTCCGCGACGCGTTCGTAGTCGGCGGCAAAGTCCGGCAGTTCGCTGCTCAGGTTGATCAACAGCTGTCGCGCAGTGACGCCGCGGTCGCAGCCGATGGTGACCGGCGAGTCGAGTGCGTCGTCACCGATGCAGTGATGCGGCACGAAACTGCCATCCCTGAAGGTCCACAGCAGTTCGTCGAGTTCGCGCATCGCCGATGCGTCATCGACGTGAATATGCACCGTGTTGTCCAATCGATACGCCTTCTCGGCGAGCTTGCACGCGAATACGGTGCGCGCCGCCTGTCCCGGCTCACGCAGAACGTAGAAGTCGACTCGCGCCATCTGGCCTAGGGCAGTGCGCCGCAGCGCTCCAGGACAAGTTCGGTCAGCATCGGTACGGGGCGGCCTGTCGCGCCTTTACGGGCACCGGATACCCAGGCCGTGCCGGCGATATCCAGGTGAGCCCACTCCATACCGTCCGTGAACTTGCCGAGGAAACAGCCCGCGGTAATCGCGCCACCGTCCCGTCCGCCAATGTTGGCGAAATCGGCGAAGTTGCTCTTCAGCTGTTTCGCGTAGTCCTCGGTCTGCGGCAGGCGCCAGCCACGATCCTCGGCGCGTACGCCGGCATTGACGATGCTCTGCTCCAGAGCCTCGCTGTTGCCCATAACGCCCGTATGGTGATGGCCGAGCGCGATGACGCAGGCGCCGGTCAGCGTGGCGACATCGATGATGGCTGCGGGCTTGAAACGACGCGAGTAGGTCAGCGCGTCGCACAGGATCAGGCGACCTTCGGCATCGGTATTGAGAATCTCGATGGTCTGGCCGGACATGCTTTTCACAATGTCGGCCGGACGCGTCGCTGTGCCGCTCGGCATATTTTCGACTGCGGGTACGACAACCGTCAGATTGACCGGCAACTTCAGTTTCGCGACGGTCTGCATGGTGCCGAGCACACCGGCTGCGCCACCCATGTCGTATTTCATCTCGTCCATGCCGGCACCCGGCTTCAGCGAAATACCGCCGGAATCAAACGTGACGCCTTTACCGACGAGGACGATCGGCGCTTCCGAACCGGCGCCTTTGTACTGCAGAACAATCAGCTTGGCGGGCTCCGTCGTGCCGGCCGTGACTGACAGCAGTGAGTGCATGCCGAGTTTTTTCATCTCGGCTTCGTTGAGGATTTTCGCCGTCAGCGCGCGGTGCGACCGGGCCATCTTCTGCGCGGTTCGCGCAAGGTAACTCGGCGTGCAGACGTTCGGTGGGAGGTTGCCGAGGTCTTTCGCCAGCGACATACCGGCGACGATCGCATGCGCGTGTTCAGCACCTCGTGCTGCGCGGCCGGCTTCACCACGGCCAACGATCGCCGTGCAGAAAGTCTTCAGCGGCATGCCGGCTTTTTTGCGGCCGCTTTTCATTTCAGTGAACGTGTACAGGGCGTCGCCGACAGCCTGTACCGCCTGGCGCGCCTTGTAGTAGATGTCGGCGCCGGACACGTCTTCGACGCTCAGGTAGTTAACGACACTCTTCGATTTGCTGGAGCGAATAGCGGTCATCGCAGCACCAACCGCACTGCGGTATGCCTTGCTGTCGAAGCTCTTGCGTTTGCCAAGGCCCGCAACGACAACGCGAGCGGCACGGGTCCCCGGAACACGATTCAGGACGGTCGCCTCACCCACGCTGGTCGGGAGGTCGCCACTTTTCGTGAGCTGGGTGATGAGCCCTTTGCTCGCGGCGTCGATGTCGCTCGCCGCGATACCGGCTTTGCCGCCTTCGTAGATTCCAACGATCACACAATCGCCTGCGCGACGTGACGCCTTGCTAGTAGTCGTAATGAAGTCCATTCCGATGCCTTTACGCTGTGGGAGAGCGGCCTCTCGAGGGGTGTCCCGGGACCGGCAAAACCGGTAGTCTAACTGATTGAACTCTCAAGCGAACCCTCCGCCGATGTTTCGCATTCTTGATCGCTATATCTTCCGTGAAGTCGCGGCTACCTGGTTCGCCGTGACCGGCGTTTTACTGGTCATTTTGCTGACTAACCAGTTCGCCCGCGTGCTCGGTGATGTGGCCAAGGGCAAGCTACCGAAGACGGCGGCCTTCGAGGTGTTTGGTCTGTCAGCCCTGCAATACCTGAATGTCCTCGTGCCCATCGGCGCGTTTCTCGCGATCATGCTCGCACTGGGGCGCCTTTACCGCGACAGTGAAATGCCGGCGATGATGGCCTGCCGCGTCGGACTGCGTGGCATTTACCGGCCGCTGACCTTCCTGATGATCCCGCTGACCGTGCTGGTTGCCTGGGTTGCCATCGACCTTGGCCCACGTTCCCTGCTCACGGTCGATCGCATCGGTGCCGAAGCGAGGCGTGAAGCTGATCTTGCCAGTATCGAGCCGGGGCGCTTCACGATGTTCGGTCCGGACAACGCCGTGGTCTACGGCGAAGCGGTGACCGAGGCCGGTGTCATGGAAGGCGTGTTCATACAGCGAAGCCTCGGCGACGATGCCATCGAAGTGGTGATTGCCGAGCGTGGCGAGCAGGTCGACTCTGACGATCCCGATATTCGCCTGCTGGTCCTGAGCAACGGACGGCGCTACGAAGGCGTTCCGGGAACGTCACGCTTTCGCGTCGTGGAGTTCGCCGAGCACGGTATCCCGTATCGCCTGCCGAGTCTCGAGCCGCCAAAACCGAAGCCTCGAGCCGTACCGCTGCAGACCCTGCTGGAATCAGACGACCCGGAGTTCAAGGCCGAGCTTCACTGGCGCATCGGCATCCCGATCGCGACCGTCATGCTGGCGATCCTCGCCGTACCGCTGTCGAAGACCCAGCCGCGCTCGGGTCGTTACGGGCGACTGGCGGTCGGTCTGCTGGTGTTCATCATTTACTTCAACATGCTGAACGCGGCGAAGACCTGGATCGAGCGAGGGGACGTCCGCGCCGACGTCGGCCTGTGGTGGGTCCACGGGCTGGTGCTGTTGCTCGCACTGACGCTGCTGTCCTTCCAGAACGGCTGGCACAGGCAGCTACGACGATGAACGAGATCCTGAGCAAGTACCTGCTTCGAACCATACTGTCGTCCACGGCGCTGGTGCTCGCGGTGCTGCTTGCGCTGGCTGGCCTGTTCGAGATCATCGGTGAACTCGATGACGTGCGGAACGACTACCAGACACCGCAGGCCTTGTTGTACGCGGCCCTGCGCCTGCCGAATCTCGCGTTTGAATTCCTGCCGCTGGCTGCGCTGATCGGCGCGCTGTTGGGCCTCGGCGCGCTGGCGTCCAACAGCGAGATCATTGTGATGCGCGCGGCCGGTCTGTCGGTGAAACGCCTGGCCGTCATGGTCGGTTTCAGCGGGGCGGTATTACTGGTGATGACCGGACTGCTCGGCGAATTTATCGGCCCGCCACTCGACTATTACGCCCGCAACATGCGCACCGAAGCGCGTGCCGGCCAGGAAGACGATCGACTGGGCAACGAGACCTGGGTGCGTGACGGCGACACCTTCCTGCATCTCGAACGCGTATCGTCCGAATTCGAATTCGGTAATCTGATCGGCTTTCGATTCGACGAGAATGGCAACCTCGCGTCGATCCTGCGCGCTGAAAATGCCGGCATTGACGACAGTGACGCTTGGATCCTCGAGAACATCCGCGAGACGCTGTTTGAGAATGACCGGGTGATGGTGGCTGAGGCGACGCGCACGATGGAGCCTTTCGAGGTCAGCGCAGACATGCTCGGAAGTGCGATTGCCAAGTCCTCCAGCCTGTCGGCACGCGGACTGCTGAGTTACATCGACTACCTGAAAAGAAACAACCTGGACGCGCGGGTGTATGAGACCGAACTCTGGTACCGAACCTCGCGAACGGCGGCGGTCATGCTCATGCCGATTCTTGCGCTGGCGTTTGTGTTTGGCTCGCTGCGCACCGGCGGGGCAGGTGGTCGCCTGCTGATCGGCGTCGTGATTGGTCTCGCCTACTACCTGTCGAGCGAGATGCTCGCCAATTCAGGCCAGGTGTTTAACCTCAATCCTGCCGTGATCGCGTGGCTGCCAACGGCGGTGCTGGCGTTCGTAACGT
Source organism: uncultured Woeseiaceae bacterium (assembly GCA_964606915.1). Taxonomy (GTDB): domain Bacteria; phylum Pseudomonadota; class Gammaproteobacteria; order Steroidobacterales; family Woeseiaceae; genus UBA1847. The sequence continues at coordinate 25,321 of CAZSIQ010000023.1, forward strand.
TTGTTGCCCTGCAGCGAATACGCTAGTTACTGCTTGTCCTTCGGATAATGCACGAGCCGGGTGTTGCTGAGGCGGTCGTGCCAGGTCAGCTTGTCGCGGTCCACGAGTTGCCACAGGAAACCCGCGCCGAACACTGCCCAGGACAGGATGGCGGCGAAGTAGCGGATGCTGGCGGCGGCCACGCTCACGCGCTCGCCTTCGGGCGTCTCCAGCTGAAGCCCCCAGGACTGCATACCCAGCGTTCGACCCTTGGCACTCCAGAAGCCGACGAAAAAGACGTAAACCACAAAGACCAGCCATAGCTGGTACAAAATATTGTCGCCGGTTTCGACTGGTTCGCCGCCGCGAATGGCAATAAACGGTAGCGTAGCGAGAAACATAATCGCGATGACCAGCAATCCGTCGTAAAGGATGGCGCCGAGTCTTCTGAGAAGTCCGGAGGGTTTTTTGTTCATCAAGTCAGTACAGCCAGGGTAGTGAGTCAGTTACTCGCGGCAGGCTTCATTGCCGCTTCACGCCGCAGGTACTCGCGGCCGAGAAGTATCGCCAGCGCAGCCCAGATGATGCCGAATGGCAGCAATACAAGTGCGATGCCACTGATACCGAGCCCCAGCCCCTGCAACCCGCGAATGGTCCAGGTACCGAACAGGTCGCCGCCGCGGTAGATCGCGGTATCGATGAAGTTCTTCGACTTGTATTTCTGTTCATCGGGGACGACCGAGTAGAGCATGTCGCTGGACGGCTTGGTCAGGCCGAAGCCGATGGCCCGGCGCACGACGGTCAGTACCGCGACCACCATGAACACCGGGTGGACGGCGAGTAACAGGAATCCTGCTATCGATATGATCGGCATGATTGCCAGGGTGATGCCGAGTCCGAGGCGACTGACGCTGTGCCGAACCACGAGCAACTGCCCGAGCAGGGCCAGCGAACTGGTGAAAAAGTCAAGACGTGCGAAAAACTGGACGCGCGTGTCCGTACTCTCGAAATACTGGCCGGCGAGCTCGATGTTGAACATGTACAGCGCCGTTCCCATCAGGCTTGCGATAACCGAACCGCAGCCCATCCAGATCAGGTAGGGCTCGCGAAACACCGCGGCGGCACCGGACAGCCACGTACCGCCCAGTGCACGATCGGAAACGACGGTCGACTCCGCGTCCGACTCGTGCTCGACAGCCACCCAGCGTTTCAGCTTGCTGATACAGACAACCGCAACGAGCAGGATGGCGGCCGAAATCGGCAGCATGTTCTCGAAACCGATGGGCACGACGAGCACGCTGGTCATGAACGGGCCCAGGATCGCCCCGGCGCTGCCGCCCGAGGAAATTAGGCCAAACAAACGGCGGCTCTGCGTCTTCGTGTAGATGTCGGCCATGAAGCTCCAGAACACGGACACGACAAACAGGTTGAAAACACTCAGCCAGATAAAGAACGTGATGCCGACCGTTTTGAAGGTTTCAGAACCTTCCGGGTTCGACGTGAACAAACCCCAGAAGATCAGGATATTGGCGGTGAAGAAGTAGTAGACCCACGGCAGGAACGTCTTGCGTGGAAAACGTGAAGCGATGAAACCGAACACAGGTGCGATGAGCAGCATGGCAACGAAAGTGCCTGAGAACAGCCAGGGGACGTTCCTGAAGCCAACCTCGACGGCCATCGCTTCGCGAACTGACCGCAACATGTAATACGACGAAAGGACGCAGAAAAAGTACACAAACGACCACGCGACGGCGACCAGTTCATCACGCCGAACGCCGAGAATTCGCTCGAAATACGGCTGCGGCGATGCGGTCGGATCGTTCATGCGGCAGAAACCTACCCGATTTTGTCGATGAAAACCGTCTTTTTGTGAATCTGTCCATTCTGGTCAGATCTGCAAGTCGCCGAACGGATTCATTCGCGTCACGCTGATACCTGCAGTCAAGGAGAAGGCAACAGGCGATGCGCCTACTACTGATTTTATTCTTCATTGGCGAGGGGATCGTTGATCCCGCGACTGCGAGCAGCGGCGTTGCGGACGGATGTGCACGGCTGGCCGACGTGGTTTTTCACGCGGTGTTGCATGAGGCGTTGCCGGGACAGTTGCCGCTGGTTACGGCTGAGCGGGAGCAAAAGACCTGTGAGGACACCGCCGCAACCGTGTCACGGGCATTTACGTCAGCGATGTCACGGCTCGGCGTATCGATGGCCTGGGGCCGGCAGGCGCATGCTTTCTGCGCGACCAGCGACGTGACGTCATGCTTTCCGGTGCCGCACCCGAACATGGGCTATGGCCTGGCTGGCGGCGACACGTTGGTAGCGGGCAGCTGGCGCGCCGTGCAGGTAGCCGTTGTTGCTCGGTTGCTCTACGACGCCGGTGTTGATCGATCGCGATTTACGGTTGCCGGCTTGCAGCGTTCCCTGGCTATCGCGTTCGCGAGTTCGCCCGGCAGGTCAGTTCTTTTTGCCCCGGAAACGCGGCCGCCAGATCGCGAGGCCGACATTGCCAAGCGCGAGCGACAGCAGTACCCACCAGGCGAACCATCGGTCGTTGACCGATGACGAGAGTTCGTCGGCGGACAGGTTGCCCAGCAGGGCTTCTCGTGCCGCTGCAGCGGCATCCCGTGCCGGTGCATCGATGGTGGCCAGCATGGATTCGAGGATCAGGAAGCCAACCAGCAGTTTGATCCAGACCCAGGTCGCGCTCTGGAACGGGAAATGCACTGCCATCGAGAGCACGCCGCTGAGCATGACGACGGCCATTGAGGGCAGGATGATGTAGCTCGACAGTGCGTCTACGCTGTTCCGCAGGTTTGCGTATTCAGCCGTGACCCCGACAGGCGGTCCGAAATGCAGGATCAGCATGAACGCTGCCAGTCCGCCGGCGACACCCAGCGAGCCCGCCGTGTGGAAGAACTTCATCAGTTTTCGCATGATCGAATGTTAGCGCGCCGCACAAGGCAGCTATGCAACGGGATGTAACGAAAAACCGCTTCTAGAAGTCCTCTGACAACCAGGCAATGGCTTCGTCGCGGTCGCGGCTGACCAGCACATCGGTTACGCCCTTTTCCTGTCGGTATACCGAAAAAGCCCGCATGGAACCGAAACCCATATCATCACTGACCAGGACTGCGAAACGGTTTTTCTCGCGCATCTGCGCTCTGCCATAGGCCGCGAATTCGCGGATTTCGTGAAGGTCATAGGGGAAGTCAATCCTGGAGAAATCCCACAGCCTGCGCTTGTAGAGATTGTTTTTGCTGAGGTAGTCGATCAGTCGGAGGGTTTCGTCAAACTCGGGCGCACTGGACGCTGTCACGATGACAATGTCTCCTTCGAATGCGACGTCATAAGCGTCGAACGTATCGTCAGGTCGTACAAGTGACAGCAGTCTGCGCAGGATACCCATGACATGCTCCTTCACGACGTACGTTCGATTATACGGTAATGCTTGATGGCAGAGGCCTTTCTGATGCGAATTGAAACGGTATTTCGGCGTTAGAAAGGCTCGGAAAGCCAGTCGACGGCGGCGCGGTCGTCTTCGAAAACCGAGACCTCGGATACGCCTTCCTGTTCACGGTACGCCGCCAGTATTTCCAGCGGGCCGCGTTGCGTCTTGTCGCCAATCACCAGGGCGAATCGATTCCGGTCGCGCATGAGCGCACGTCCCTTCGCTGCAAACTCGATCAGATCTGACGCAGAAAACGGCAGGGTTTTCTCCCTGAAGTCCACCAGTCGGCGCCGGTACAGGTTTGTGTCGTGCAGGAACCGGATCATCCGCAGGGTTTCGTCATTGCCGGGGACAGCGAGCACGCGTATCCGGGTTATGCCGTCGGTGACCGAGATCCGGTAATTCTCGAAATCGCCGAGACTGTCTGCGCGTGTGTCTTCGTTCATGTTTATGTCGGGGTGCCCGCCCGGAATTCGTACGTCCCACCGGTGATCGGCCGGAGCCGCAATCTCTTGAGTTGTTCCCGCGTCAAATGGCGCATGTCGGATCGACAGCGCGCTGGTATGATTGCGCGCACAATGCGAACAAGAAGACTCCATTGACTCGCTCGCCCGAGCCCGCCGCCCCGCAGATCATCCCCCGCGCCGCTCATACGGTTTCCCGAAAGGAAATCTCCGACAGTGCACTGAAAGTCCTGTACAGGCTTCACAACGCGGGTTACCAGGCTTTCCTGGTGGGTGGTTGTGTCCGCGACGCGCTGGTCGGACTTCATCCCAAGGACTTCGACGTCGCCACAAACGCAACGCCCGATGAGGTGCGTGCTTTGTTCAACAACTGTCGCCTCATCGGTCGTCGTTTTCGCCTCGCGCACGTGCGCTTCGGTCGGGAAATTATCGAGGTTGCCACGTTCCGCGCAGCGGCGGCGTCCAAGTTCGATGACTCCGAACACGATACCGAAGGACGAATACTCCGCGATAACGTCTACGGTGGAATCGACGAGGATGTCTGGCGCCGCGATTTCACCTGCAACGCGCTGTATTACAACATCGCTGATTTCAGCATTTGGGACTATGTTGGCGGGACGCGCGATATTGACCGCCGCGAGATCGCACTGATCGGCGATCCTTCGCAACGGCTGAGAGAAGACCCGGTGCGCATGCTGAGGGCGGTCCGATTCTCCGCGAAGCTCGGTTTCTCGATGGACAAGCCCCTGTCAGATGCCATTCACGAGCACGTGCACCTGCTGACCAACGTTCCGGCAGCCAGGTTGTTCGATGAGTTTATGAAGCTGTTCCAGGCGGGTTTCGCGACGCGGACCTACGAGCTTCTCTCGGAGTACGGCCTCTTTGCGGAGTTGTTCCCGGCAACCGCACAGGAAGTCGATGCGAATTCCGGCTTCGAGGAATTTATCCGCGAGGCCTTGCTCAATACTGACCGGCGAATAGCCGACGGAAAATCGGTGACGCCCATGTTTCTCCTGGGTGTGTTCTTTTGGGAGCCGACACTGCGACTTGCCGAAATTCGCCGTTCGGAAGAGAAGATGTCCGAGTCGCAGTCACTGAGCATCGCGTCCTACGAACTGATGAGCGCGCAACAGCGTCGCGTTTCTATTCCGAAGCGCTTCACCATTCCGATGCGTGAAATGCTCGCCCTCCAGCCGCGCTTTCAGCACACACGCGGCAAGCGTGCGATGAAGCTGCTCGATCACCGCCGATTTCGTGCCGCCTATGACTTTATGATGCTTCGGTCACAGGTCGGGCAGGCGGACCCTGAACTGGCAGCCTTCTGGACCGACGTCCAGACCCTGCCGGGTAATGAGCGCACGTCGAAATTCCAGGTCAGCAGTCAGCCGCAGGGGCGGCGCCGCAATCGTCGGCGTCGCAGGCGCAGGCCCACCGAGTAGGCCATGGTCTCGTCGCTCCGTGTCGACGCGTTTATCGGTGTCGGCAGCAACCTCCATCATCCTGCAAGACAGGTTGAAGCCGCCTTCGATCGGATCGGCGATTTGCCATCGTCGACGATTGCATCGACCTCGGCGCTGTACCGATCGTCGCCGTTAGGCGGCATCGAGCAGCCGGACTACATCAATGCGGTCGCACATATCGTGACAGCGCTGCCGGCGCGGGATTTGTTGTCTGGCCTCCTCGAACTTGAGAAGAGCCAGGGCCGGGAACGCGATGGCAGTCGTTGGGGCCCCCGGGTCATCGACCTAGACCTGCTGGTGTTTGGCAATGAGACGATCAGCGAGCCGGGTCTGCAGGTTCCGCACCCGGGCATCGCGGAGCGGAATTTTGTATTGTTGCCGCTCAGGGAGATTGCGCCGGATCTCGTCATCCCGGGGCTGGGCGCACTTTCCGCGATCACCGTAAACAGCGAAGAACCGCGCATCGAGCGCATAGCCAGGATCTGATACGTGGGGTTAAGCCCAATCGAGGGCGGCAGGATGTCGCGCTACATTGTTGTCGAAGGTCCGATCGGCGTCGGCAAGACTGCGCTGGCGAAGCGCCTTGCCGAGAGTCTCGCGGCCGACCTGGTCCTCGAGGAAGACAGCGAAAATCCGTTCCTCGAGCGTTTCTACCGGGAGGGCAAGAGCGCGGCATTGCAGGCGCAGATGTTCTTCCTGTTTTCGCGTGCGCGGCAACTCGAATCACTGCGACAACCGGATTTGTTCTCGACGGTACGCGTTTCGGACTACCTGTTCGCCAAGGACCAGTTGTTCGCCGAGCTGAACCTGGATGCGGATGAGCTCAGGCTCTATGAACAGCTGGCTGAGCAGTTGTCGGTCGAGCCACCTGTTCCCGACCTCGTGGTCTATCTGCAGGCATCGGCGGACACCCTGCTCGAGCGCATTGCGAGACGAGGCCGGGACTATGAACGCTCCATTGACCGACGCTATCTTGAACGGCTTGCTGATGCCTATGCACGATTCTTCCATGCCTACAACGACGGTCCGCTGTTGATCGTCAACGCGTCGCAGATCGACCCGATCAGCAATGAATCTGACTACCGGCAACTGTTCGAGCAGATCGAGCGGACGCAGGGCGGACGACACTTTTTTAATCCAGCGAGTGCCGCACTGGCCTAGTTTCGTCGCTGACAGACCACATCAACAGGGTACAATCGCGCCCCGGCGCCCAAGGAAACGCGTGCATGTATACGCAGCTAGAACACCGTCGTATGGCGGAACCTCCGGTCAATATTTCAAAACTCGCGAAGATGAAAAGCGAGGCTGTCCCCATTGCCTGCCTGACGGCGTATGACGCCAGTTTTGCCGCGTTGGTTGATGCGGCGGGTGTGGACGTGGTGCTCGTCGGCGATTCCCTCGGGATGGTTATCCAGGGACATGACACAACGGTGCCCGTGACCGTCGACGATATCGTTTACCACACGCGAGCGGTGGCAAAAGGACTGCGCCATGCGTTCCTGATCGCCGATATGCCGTTCATGAGCTACACCACCCCCGAGCAGGCGCTCGCGAATGCCGTGCGCATGATGCAAGAGGGCGGAGCGATGATGATCAAGCTGGAAGGTGGCGACGGCCAGCTTGAAATTGTCGAGCAGCTCGCGCGCCATGATATTCCGGTATGTGCACATCTCGGCCTGAAGCCACAGTCCGTTCACAAGCTCGGCGGATTCCGCGTGCAGGGCAGGGACAGCGACCACGCAAAAGCGATGATCCGTTCCGCGAAACGCCTGCAGGACGCCGGGGCCGACATCGTCCTGCTGGAGTGCGTGCCCAATGAAGTGGGTCGGTCGATTCGCGAGGAACTAGAGGTTCCGGTCATCGGTATAGGCGCCGGACCGGACGTGGATGGGCAGATCCTCGTTCTGTACGACATTCTCGGAATCACGCTTGGCCCGACGCCGCGTTTCGTGCGCGATTTCCAGTCGGGACATGATTCACCACTGGAAGCACTGAAAGCCTACGTCGCGGCAGTTCGCGACCGTAGCTATCCGGCGCCTGAACACTGCTTCAGCTGAAGCGTCACCAACCTGCGGAAACACCATGGACGTCGTAGAGCACAAGGACGAATTGCACGAAATCATTGAGGACTGGTTGCACCACAGCGACCACGTCGCGCTGGTCCCGACCATGGGCAACCTGCATGCGGGCCATCTGAGCCTGGTGGAGCTTGCTCGTGAGCACGCCGAAAGGGTCATCGTTTCGGTCTTCGTAAACCCGACCCAGTTTGGCGAAGGCGAGGACTTTGACGAGTATCCCCGGACGCTGGAGAAAGACTGTCTGCGACTCCGCAAGCTGAACGTCGATGCAGTATTCGCGCCGAACGTCGAAGAGGTTTATCCCTTCGGCATCGACAATGCGACGCGTGTCGCTGTCCCCCACCTGGCGAACGATTTCTGCGGCGCCAGCCGACCGGGGCATTTCGATGGCGTGACGTCCGTTGTCTCTCGCCTGTTTGCGCTGGTGCAACCCGACGTTGCTGTGTTCGGTCAAAAGGACTACCAGCAGCAGCTCATCATCCGCCGCATGACAGAAGATCTGAACTTCCCGACTCGCATCATCACCGGGCCGACGGTCCGCGAAGACGACGGGCTGGCGATGAGTTCACGTAACGCATTCCTCGGTGACGAGGAACGCAAGGTCGCACCGCGAATCCACGAAACGCTCAGTCGAATTGCCAACGAACTGCAAAGCGGCAAGGAAAACTACGCGCAGCTTGAGGAGGTCGGCGCTGCTGAACTGTCGGCTGCCGGATTCGATGTCGACTACGTCGCTGTTCGCCGGGCGGAGGACCTGGCGGAACCTAACAGGGACAGTGATGAACTGGTCGTCCTGGTTGCCGCGTCGCTGGGTTCAACGCGGCTGATCGACAACATGATCGTGACGATCTAGCTAGTCGGATACCGTGTTGCGTCCTGCGCCTTTGGCGCGATAGAGCGCCTTGTCGGCGGCTCGAATCAGGCTGTCGAGACTGCCGTCAGATTCCAGCTCGGCGACACCCATTGAGATCTTCAGTGGTACCTGGATCAGCGAGTCGCTGCCATCTGCCGTTGAGCCGCAGACCGCCTGGCGGACACGCTCGGCAATTTCTGATGCGTCACGCCGGTTTACACCCGGTAACAGGACGGCGAATTCGTCGCCGCCATAGCGCACGATAATGTCACCGGGCCGAAATTTCCGGCGCAGAATATCGGCCACTGCCTTGAGTGCCCGGTCGCCGGCAATGTGGCCGAAGTGGTCGTTAAAGGTCTTGAAATTATCGACGTCAATCATGATCAGCGACACCGGCTGATCCCGGTCCTGGCACGTGCGGATCTCGCGGGGAAATACCGCTTGCATTGAATGTCGATTGCCCAGTTCGGTCAGCGCATCGGTGGTCGCGTGCTCACGGATTTTCTTCAGCTCACCGTAGTTTTCAGCAATAACGTGGTTATGACTGCGAACGCGCTCTGACATCACGACCAACAGGTTCTTGGCGAACGCGTGCGACGCATCAACCATCTCCCACAATATTTTCTGGTGAATGACGAGTACGTGGGTTTCCTCCGCCGCTATGACGAAGGCCGAGGGATCGCGGCTTTCGATAATCGACATTTCGCCCACGCAGGCACCGGGCTCCATGATCGCGAGAGGGTCTGTGTTCGGCGAACCGACATGCACACGTAAGCTGCCTGCCAGCACCACGTAGACATGTTCATTGGAGTGGCCAGGGGACAGCAGCTGCTCGCCGGTGACGAGATCGCGTCGCTCACAGCGCGAAACAAGCTCGTCGACGTCTGCCGGTGACACGCCGCCGAACAGCGGCAGGTTGTCCAGCAAGGTGGGTCGAGCGCTTGATGAAAGAGCCTGGTTCAAAGTTTCCCGCAGCGTGATTTGTTCTTGGTATTGGCGCGAGAGTGTGCAGCAAGGGGCCCTGAAAAAGTAACGACTGTGACACAGATTTGAGGCCGGGGATGCGGAGACCAGGAGGTCAACTTACCGGTGCAAGCTAAGGCGATTTCTTAACTTGTTTGCTTCTGCGCCTGTTCCTCAAGCGCCCAACGCACATGCTCCTGAACGAGGGGAGAGGCGTCTTGCGAGAGGTGTTCGAGTGCACGGTCAATGGCCGCGGACGGCGTGGCGTTTCCCAGCGCCACAGCGAGGTTGCGTCGCCAGCGTTCGAAACCGATACGACGGATTGCGCTGCCCTCTGTTTTCTCCAGAAACTCCTCTTCACTCCAGGCAGCGAGCTCGCTGAGCTGAACGTCATCAAGTCCGTGTCGCGGGGCGAAGTCACGTTCATTGGTGACCGCGGCGAATTTGTTCCAGGGACAAAACAGCTGGCAGTCGTCGCAGCCGTAGATCCGATTGCCCATGGGTCGGCGAAACGCTTCGGGAATGGCGGACGCGTGTTCAATGGTCAGGTAGGAAATGCAGCGTCTTGCGTCAAGCTTGAATGGCGCAACGATTGCGTCTGTAGGGCACACGTCGATGCATGCCCGGCAGCTCCCGCAGTGTTCCGACGCCGGCGTATCAACCGGCAGCGGAAGGTCCGTATACAGTTCACCGAGAAAGAACCACGAACCGGCCTCCCGGTTGATCAGGTTCGTGTGTTTTCCGATCCAGCCGAGCCCCGCCTTCTCTGCAATCGGTTTTTCGAGCACCGGTGCACTGTCGACGAATACCCGGTAGCCGAAATCCCCGACGGCATCCTGTATGCGGTCAGCCAGTTTTTGCAGGCGCCGGCGCAACAGCTTGTGGTAATCGCGCCCAAGTGCATATCGCGATACGTAAGCGCGTTCACCATCGTCAAGCTGGTCGATAGCCGCATCCTGTGGCTCAGGCAGGTAGTCCATACGTACTGAAATCACGCGGACGGTGCCCGGCACGAGTTCGTCGGGCTGATAGCGTTTCGAACCGTGCCGTTGCATCCAGTCCATCTCGCCGTGCATGGAGTCAGCCAGCCAGTCGCGCAGGCGTGCGCCGGCGTCTGCGAGATTAATGTCGCTGACACCGGCCTGCTGGAAACCGAGTTCCAGCGCCCATTCATCGATTGACTGCCTCAGGGTGTCGAGCTGCACGCTACGTCGCCGAACCAGGATTGAATACACAGTATAATCAGCAAGATGAGTGAATTACCTGCCAAGGTGTATTCCGTGGCTGCCGTCCGCAACTTTGATCGCTGCGCGATCGAGCGCGAAGGCATACCGGGATACACGCTGATGTCACGTGCCGGTGCGTTCGCCTACCGCAGTCTTCTTGAGACCTGGCCGGACGTTACGGCCTGCGTGGTCGTTTGCGGCAGCGGCAATAATGCCGGCGATGGTTACGTGATCGCACGCCTCGCCTTGGCAGACCAGCGGCTCGGCACCGTAATCGCGTTGACCGATCCCGAGAAGCTCGCAGGCGATGCGAAATCGGCGTACGAGGAATTCGTGTCCGCGGGTGGCCGCGTCGAATCCTGGGGCGGTAGCCTGCCGGAGGACGTTGATCTTGTTGTTGATGCGGTGCTCGGCAGCGGACTCGAACGGGATGTCGAGGGACGTTTTGCACAAGCCGTCAACGCGATGAACGCGCTTGACGTGCCGGTGGTCGCGATTGACCTGCCCAGCGGTTTGCACGGCGACACCGGCGAGGTCCTTGGCTGTGCGGTTGATGCGGACATGACAGTGACGTTCGTGGGGCTGAAGCCCGGGCTCTATCTCGGCAAGGGACCTGCCCACTGTGGCGCCGTCCGCTTCAGCGGCCTTGATATCCCCGAGCGTTGTCGTGAAACCCGCAAGCCGACGCTGCTTCGCTTCGGTCGAGAGCAGGCCAGGGCGATCCTGCGGCCACGCAACCAGGATGCCCACAAGGGTGACTTCGGGCATGTGCTGGTCGTCGGCGGTGGACCGGGTATGCCGGGTGCCGCAAGGCTTTGTGCAGAAGCTGCCCTGCGAACCGGTGCGGGGCGGGTCAGTGTCGCAGCGCATCCCGACAATGTAGCGGCGATCGTCTCGTCCCGGCCGGAGATCATGGTTCACGGTGTCAATGATGCCGAGGCACTGCAGCGCCTGGTTGAACGAGCGGACGTTGTCGCTTTTGGCCCGGGTCTCGGCCAGTCTGGGTGGGCACGCAGTTTGTACCCGGTGATCGAGTCACTGGACGCACCGATGGTCTGGGATGCAGACGCGCTCAACCTGCTCGCGGAAAACCCGGTGAGCGTGACACAGGGAATCCTGACACCACACCCGGGTGAGGCAGCTCGCTTGCTTGCGATCTCGACAGATGGCGTCCAGCGTGATCGGCTTGGCTCGGTCAGGTCGCTGGCCGAACGCTTTGCGGGCACGGTCGTCCTTAAAGGTGCCTGCACGCTGGTCAGCGACGGCGCGATTGAACGGGTGTGCGACGCCGGCAACCCTGGCATGGCCACGGCCGGGATGGGCGACGTGTTAACCGGCGTCATTGCAGGTTTGTTGTCTCAGGGTCTGCCGTCGACTGACGCGGCGGTTAACGGAGTCCTGGTGCATGCCATGGCCGGCGACCTGGCCGCAGCGGCGTCGGGTGAACGCGGCTTGCTCGCCTCGGACCTGTTCGACGGTATCCGCACGATCGTCAATTCATGAGCACGTATCTTGCGAATGAGGCGGCGACGATCGAGCTCGCCGAACGTTTCGCGGATGCGTTGCCGCTGAACATCGCAGGGTGGACGGTTCTGCTTGATGGCGAGCTGGGCGCCGGCAAGTCCACGTTTGCACGCGCGTTTCTCCGGGCGCTTGGCCATGAAGGCTCGGTACCCAGCCCGACTTACACGCTGGTAGAGCCGTACCGGGTTCCGCGAGGCGACGTGTTCCATGCGGACCTGTACCGAATCGCGTCGCCCGAGGAGCTTTACTACCTCGGCTGGTCGGACACAGACAGTGGCTGTCGTTTGATCGAATGGCCGGACCGTGTGCCCGGTGTCGCCGACAGCGCAGACGTGCGGCTGCAACTGCGCTACGACGGAGAGGGGCGGTCAGCGCAGTTCACGGCGTTGTCAGACCGCGCGGCGGATATTGTGGCTGGCCTGGAGGCGAGCCCCAAGACTTAGTTATCCAGTTTAAATAAGTTATTTATCTATCTAATTTTGATAGAAAAAAGTTGGAAATCGGTCAGTTTTTCGTATACTCACCCGACATAATCCGCTGGATTGATGGGATTCGACCGGGATGTTACGAGCGATTGGGATAATTGTACTGCTGGGGCTGCTTAGCGCTCCTGCCCATGCCGCCCCGACGGTCGAGAACATTCGTATCTGGGCGGAGAATGACAAGACCCGCGTCGTACTCGACCTGAGCAAGCCGGTCGACCACCGAATTTTTACTCTCCGTGCGCCCGACCGACTGGTCGTGGACCTGAAAGCGGGCCGACTTGGCAGATCCCTGGCGACCATGCCCAATGGCGTCGGGACTGTCCGGTCAATTCGAAGCGCCGTCCAGCAGGACGGCCAGTTACGTGTTGTGCTCGACCTGAATGCCGCCGTGCGTTCGCGGAGCTTCAGCGTCAAACCCAACAGCCAGTACGGTGACCGCCTCGTCATCGACCTGCATCGCACCGGTCCGATCACGACGGTCAAACGAGCGTCGGATCGCTACCAGCGCGGACGCGATATCGTCATTGCCATTGATCCGGGCCACGGCGGCCGGGATCCGGGCGCTATCGGTCGAGGCAATACCTACGAAAAGGACATTGTGCTGGCAATCAGCAAGCGCCTGGCGGCCAAGATCAACGCCGAGCCGGGTATGCGAGCCATCCTGACCCGCAACCGTGATGTGTATGTGGACCACCGCATGCGAATGGAGATTGCGAGGAAGCACGGGGCGGACCTGTTTATCTCGGTGCACGCCGATGCTGTCGAGGATCCGAGACCGCAGGGTGCGTCGGTGTATGCACTCTCGCTAAACGGCGCCAGTGACGAAGCCGCCGCCCAGCTCGCCCGGCGCGAAAACGCCTACCTCGGCGATGTGTCGCTCGCTGACAAGGAGATGGGACTCGCTCGTGTGTTGTTCAGCCTCTCGCAGAACGCGGCGCTCAGCGCCAGTCTCGACGTGGGCAAGTACGTTATCGACGAGATCGGCGCCGTGACCAAGACCCACCGCTCAACGGTACAGCAGGCCGGCTTCCTGGTACTCAAGTCACCTGATATGCCGTCGATCCTCGTCGAGACCGCGTTCATTTCGAACCCGGAGGAAGAGCGCAAGCTGCGAAGCACGGCGCACCAGGAACGCCTGACCAAGGCCATGCTCAGCGGTGTACGGAACTACTTCTACCGCAATCCGCCGCCGGACACGCAGATCGCCATGCAGCAGCGGCAACAGCCACAACGCGTGGTCAGTCATCGCATCGCGCGCGGTGACACGCTGTCCGAGATCGCCGAGCGCTATAACGTAAGTCCTGCCACGATTCGCACCACCAACAAGCTGCGCAGCGACCGCATCCTCGTGGGCCAGACGCTGAAGATTCCGGTCTACGCCGGCACGCGCTAAACGGCGCACGTCGCGGATTCAGCGACACCTGACAAAGTCGCGACATTCTGAAAAAATGCCGGGTTTCACCGATCCCGCGCCATGTCCATCCAGCAACTCCCCAGTCACCTGGTCAACCAGATTGCAGCCGGCGAAGTCGTCGAAAGACCGGCTTCCGTGGTCAAAGAACTGGTCGAGAACAGTCTCGATGCCGGAGCGCGTACGGTCGATATCGACATTCTCGCCGGTGGACAGAAACTCATCCGGATCCGGGACGACGGTGCGGGCATTCCGCCTGACCAGCTTCGTCTGGCCCTGTCGCGACATGCGACCAGCAAGATCGCGAGTCTTGAGGATCTCGAGTCCGTGGTCTCACTCGGCTTTCGCGGTGAGGCCCTGCCAAGCATCGCCTCCGTATCGCGCCTGGTAATGACGTCCCGAACGGCCGAGATGTCAGCCGCCATGTGCATCGAGTCCGAGCAGGGTGACGTCAGCGAACCGTCACCGGCGCCGCACCCGCCGGGCACCACGGTCGAAGTGCACGAGCTGTTTTACAATACGCCGGCCCGTCGTCGCTTCCTGCGCACTGAACGAACCGAGTTCGGGCATATCGAGAAATGGCTGCGTCGCCTGGCGCTTGCAAGGCCGGACGTCGGTTTTACGCTGACACACAATCGCCGCACCGTACTCAAGCTGTCTGGCGCGGTGGACGAGGCCGGTCGCCAGGCACGCGTCGCGAAGATCTGCGGCGACACCTTTGCCGAGCACAGTGTTTTCATCGAACGTGAGGCTGGCGATATTGCCGTGTCTGGCTGGATTGGCCTGCCCACGTTTAGCCGCAGCCAGCCGGATTTACAGTACTGGTTTGTCAACGGGCGAAGCGTCAGTGACAAGACACTGGCCCATGCGGCGCGCCACGCGTACAGGGACGTGTTGTTTCACGGCCGCTATCCGGCTTACGTGCTGTACCTCGCGATTAACCCGATGCTGGTCGACGCGAATGCGCATCCGGCAAAGCTCGAAGTTCGATTCCGCGATGGCCGGCAGGTCCACGGTCTCGTATCGCAGGCGGTAGAGACGGCCCTGCGTGAGACGCGACCGGGCGGTATTGCACAGGCGCCGACCGTCCACGAGGTGAGCACGCCGATGCCCGCGCAGCAGTTTCGTTTCCCGGCTGCGGCGCCGGCGAGCCAGGTGCGCGATACGCTGGCCGTCTATTCCAGTGCGGCCGCCGCGGCACCGTCGCCGGCCGCAGCACCGGAGCGTCGGGAAGACGTACCGCCAATGGGCTATGCGCTCGCGCAACTTGGCGGCGTTTACATCCTGGCAGAAAACGCTGACGGCCTGATCCTTGTGGACATGCACGCGGCCCACGAGCGCATTGTCTACGAGAAGCTCAAGAAGAGTTTCGAAGACAACGCGATGGTCCGGCAGCCCATGCTCGTGCCTGCTGTGATCCGGGTCGCCGAACACGAAGCGGACCTCCTTGAAGCGTCGCAGGAGGTTCTCGAAAAAGTCGGGCTTGTTGTTGATCGGAGCGGCCCTGCGCAACTGACGATACGGGAGTTACCCGCTTTGCTCCGCGACAGCGATGCGGAGGCGCTGGTCCGGGATGTGCTGTCTGATCTCAGGGAGTCCGGGGATGCGAGTCGCGTCGAGAACCTGAGCCATGAGTACCTGGCGACGATGGCGTGTCACGGCTCGGTGCGTGCCAATCGACAGCTCGGCATTCACGAGATGAACGCGCTGCTGCGAGAAATGGAACAGACCGAGAAGGCTGACCAGTGTAACCACGGAAGACCGACGTGGACCGCGTTGTCCATGGCCGAGCTGGACCGCCTGTTTTTGAGAGGCCAGTGAACAAACCGGTTATCTGCGTGATGGGCGCAACGGCGACCGGCAAGACGGACATCGCTATCGACCTGCGTTCCCGGTTCCCTGTCGACATCATCAGTGTTGATTCCGCGCTGGTGTACCGTGGCATGGACATCGGTACGGCCAAGCCCGCCCCGGAGGTTCTTGCAGAGCATCCGCACCAGCTGGTCGACATTCTCGATCCCGAGCAGTCCTACTCGGCTGGCGAGTTCGTCGCTGATGCGCGCAGATTGATCGACGCCAGCCACGCCGCGGGGCGAATCCCGTTGCTCGCCGGAGGCACGATGATGTATTTCCGCGCGCTGACCAGCGGAATTGCCGACCTGCCGGTCGCGGACCCGGCCATTCGAGCCAGAATTGATGCCGAGGCCGATGAAGAGGGCTGGCCGTCGCTACACGCTCGCCTGGCAGAGGTCGACCCGGCATCTGCGAGTCGAATCAATGAAAATGACAGCCAGCGGATCCAGCGGGCCCTGGAAGTGCACGAGCAGAGCGGCGTTCCCCTGTCAGAATGGCAGTCACGAGATACCGAAAACCCGGCCGGCGAGGGCTTGAGGTTTATCAAGCTGGGCCTGGTCATCGAGCCCAGGCAGCTGCTGCATCAGCGAATCGCGCAGCGGTTAAACGTGATGATTAACAGCGGTTTAGAGGAAGAAGTTAAAACACTCATGACTCGTCCCATGCTGACCCGGGAGCACTCGTCGATGCGTTCTGTCGGCTACCGCCAGTTCTGGGAGTACCTGGAGGGGCTGACAGACGTCGAAACTGCCAGCGACAAGGCACTTTTCGCAACGCGCCAGCTCGCCAAACGACAGATTACCTGGATGCGATCAGAGACGTCGATGCAATCCTTCGATGCTCTTGATTCCGGCACTTTTGACGCCATTTCGACCCATATCGCGGCCGAAATGGGCTGAAATACGGCTGGCCCCAAAACGGGCCTGTGATACCATTTTTGGACGCTTTGGACGAACTTCGCATCACGGGCATCCGGGGCCACCGGAAAGCGGGTTCAAAGAATCGAACAAGAAGAACAACAGGAGATCCCGAACAATGGCTAAAGGGCAGAGTTTGCAGGACCCTTTCCTGAACATTTTGCGGAAGGAAAAGGTTCCTGTATCCATCTACCTGGTCAACGGCATCAAGCTGCAGGGCCAGGTGGATTCGTTTGACCAGTTTGTTGTGCTGCTGAAAAACAGCGTCAACCAGATGGTCTACAAACACGCGATCTCGACGGTCGTACCGTCGCGCAACGTCCGGCTGCCGCTGCCTGACGACGCAGGCGACAGCGAGGAATAGACCGCTGCACTGGCTCCAGGACCGGGAGGCTCTGGCAAGAACCTCTGCAGCGGGTCTGATTTACTGAACAGAGGTTTCTTATTTGTTTGAGCGTCCGCAAAGCGGGGAACGCGCAGTGCTGCTCCAGGCCGGACCTGACGGCGCACCGGAAGAGTCGGAGCAGGTAGAGTGCGCCGAACTGGCGACCTCCGCCGGCGCTGTCGTGGTTGCAGAACTTGTCAGCTCGCGTCGCCATCCTGAGCCGCGCTACTTCATTGGCAAAGGCAAAGTCGATGAGTTGAAGGCCCTGGTGGAGTCGAACAAGGCTGAACTCGTGATCTCGTCCACGCCGCTGAGCCCCAGCCAGGAACGAAACCTCGAGAAGCTGCTGAAGTGTCGCGTCCTCGACCGAGCCGGCCTGATCCTCGATATCTTTGCTCAGCGCGCCCGCAGTTTCGAAGGCAAGCTGCAGGTCGAGCTGGCGCAACTGCGTCACCTGTCGACGCGCCTGGTGCGTGGCTGGACCCACCTTGAGCGCCAGAAGGGCGGCATCGGCCTGCGTGGCCCGGGTGAAACGCAGCTCGAGACCGACCGCCGTTTGCTGAACGACCGCATCAAGCAGCTCAAGGCGCGCCTTGAGCATGTGGACAATCGACGAACCATGAACCGTCGCAATCGCCTGAAGGCGGAGATTCCGACGGTCGCGCTGGTCGGCTACACCAACGCGGGTAAGTCGACGCTGTTCAACGCGCTGACCGACGCCGGCGTCTACGTGCAGGACCAGTTATTCGCGACGCTGGACCCGACCGTTCGTCGCCTCGAGCTGCCGAACGGGCAGGCCGTGGTTCTCGCTGACACCGTAGGCTTCGTGCGGGACCTGCCGCATGAACTGGTGGCCGCGTTCAAGTCGACGCTGCAGGAAGCACGCGAGGCAGACCTGATCCTGCACCTGATTGACGCCAGCGACCCCAATCGCTGGCAGCGGGTACGACAAGTAAATTCCGTGCTCAAGCAACTGGATGCCGACCAGGTTCCGCAGATTCGGGTGTACAATAAGGTTGATCGACTGGACCGAACGCCGCGTGCGACGAAAAAACGCTCCGGTGAAAGCCGTGCGGTGTGGATTTCGGCAACGCGGGGCGACGGCATCGACCTGTTACTTGAAGCCATTGGCGAACGCCTGCAGCCCGCGATGCTGGAAGGCGACGTCAGCCTGCGTCCGGACCAGGGCAGGCTCCGCGCCAAACTTTTTGAGCTTGGTGCGGTCCTGAAGGAAACCATCGGCGACGATGGTCACTGGAACCTGCAGTTGAAAATCACCGAGAGGGACCTAACTCGGCTTTCTAAGCAGGAAAACCTGGACGAACACTTTTTGGATCCGGCACCGGTCGATGAACCGGTACCGGCGGCACTCTCTGACTGAGACACAATCAACATGAGTTGGAACGATTCTGGGAACGGAAAGGACCCTTGGCGCCGTGACGATAACCAGCCTGCCGATCTGGACAAGATCGCAAAGGAATGGCAGCGGCGATTCGGAGGCATCTTCGGTGGCGGGGGCGGCAACGCCCAGGGCAACGGTGGTGGCTTCTTCCTGATAGCACTGTTGCTGGTTGCTTGGCTGTTTACCGGTTTTTACCGGGTCGACGAAGCAGAACGCGGCGTCGTACAGCGTTTCGGTGCGTACACCAAAACGACGATGCCGGGACTGCACTGGCACCTGCCGTTCCCGATCGAGGTCGTGGACCTCGTCAACGCGAACGCCGTACAGGATTTCGAATATCGCACGGATATGTTGACGGCTGACCAGCAGTACGTATCAATCAACATCGTTGTTCAGTACCGCCGCGAGAGTGTTGAGGACTACCTGTTCAAGGTCTTCAACCCGGACGACACGCTACAGGACGTGACTGAAAGTGCGCTGCGCGAGGTCGTGGGTACCAGCACACTCGAATCACTGGTAACCGGCGATCGTGAGCAGATCGCGTCACGCACCCGCGCCGTTCTGCAGGAAACCGTTGATACTTATGAAACCGGACTGCAGCTGACGTCGATCTCGATTGTCAGTCTCGACTATCCGGAGCCGGTCCAGGCGGCGGTCAACGACACGCAGAAAGCGGCTAACGACAGTGACCGCTTCAAGCTCGAAGCTGAGCGCTATGCAAACAACATCGTGCCGCGAGCACGCGGTGAAGCGGCGCGTATCGTGGAAGATGCCCGCGCATACCAGGATAAGGTCATTCGTGATGCGGAAGGCCAGGCCTCTCGCTTCGTCCAGCTGCTGACTGAGTACCAGAAAGCACCTCGTGTGACGCGTGATCGCCTGTACATCGAGGCGATTGAAGAGGTTTACAGCACCTCTAACAAGGTCCTGCTGGACTCGCAGGGCAGCGGCAACCTGCTGTACCTGCCGATCGACAAGATCCTTGAGAACCAGGGTCGCCGGCCCGCCGCAGCGGACACGCGTCCCGACGCTGTGCCCGCAAACGGCACGAGCAACGATGCACGACTGGAAGCGCGTGACACGTCGCGTGAGAGGAGCAGACGCTAATGAGCAGCGGAGTATTCAGATTATTCGTCATTGGCGGTATCGTCATTGTTATCGCCGGACTCACCCTGTTCACCGTCAACGAGCGTGAACAGGCCATCAAGATTCGCCTCGGTGAAGTCGTTGAGTCCTACAATGAACCAGGGCTTAAATGGAAGATCCCGCTCGTCGAAACGGTCCGCAAGTTCCCGAGTCTCCTTTTGACCATCGACTCCCAGCCGGAACGCGTGTTCACGGCGGAGAAGCGTGCCTTGCGTGTCGACTTCTTCGTCAAGTACCGCATCATCGATCCGCTGCGATTCTATACGTCTACCGGTGGATCTCTGCTGATCGCCGATCAGCGCCTGTCGGAGATCATCAAGAACGCCGTGGTCACCGAGTTCGGTAAGCGCACAGTTGCCGAAGCAATTTCGGTTGAACGTGCCGTCTTGATGCGTGACATGCTGAACACGGCGGCCGCAACCTCCGAGGATCTTGGCGTTGAGCTCGTGGACTTTCGCGTCAAGGAAGTCGAGTTGATGGACGCCGTGAAAAATGCCGTCTACGAGCAGATGCGCGCGGAACGCCAGCGAGTCGCGACTGAACTGCGTTCAGAAGGGCAGGCCGTCGCCGAAGAGATTCGTGCAGGTGCCGATCGAGAAGTCACGATCATCCGCGCTGATGCGAACAAGGAAAGCCAGATCATTCGTTTTTTTAATGATACGGCGACCACCGAGATCTACACCAACGCGTTCAACCAGGACCCCGAGTTCTACGCGTTCTATCGCAGCATCGAGGCTTACCGGAATTCGGTGGGCAAATCCGGTGACCTCATCGTGCTGGACCCGGATAACGAGTTCTTCCGTTACCTGAACCAGTCGCAGGCTCAGTAAGGACCCTCGCGGCGCGACCGCCATGTGGACCGAAATCCTCACGGCGGTCGCGCTCGTTCTCGTCATCGAGGGCCTGATCCCCTTCAGTGGCCCGTCGCGCTACCGACAACTGGTGGCGCAAATGGCTCAACTCAGTGACAATGCGCTGCGCACCGTCGGGCTGGTCAGCATGCTCGCCGGTCTTCTGTTGTTGTATGTGGTACGCGGCTGACCGGCTGCAAGAAGAGGCTTCCTGATGGGTAAGAATGTCGTTGTCGTCGGCACACAATGGGGTGACGAGGGCAAAGGTAAAATTGTTGATCTCCTGACTGACCGCGCTGCGGCGGTTGCTCGTTTCCAGGGAGGTCACAATGCCGGTCACACACTGGTTATCGGTGGTGAGAAGACCGTTCTGCACCTGATCCCTTCCGGTATTCTGCGCGACGGGGTGCAATGCCTGATCGGTAATGGTGTCGTTCTCTCGCTGGATGCCCTGATCAAAGAGGCCAGCGCGCTCGTGGAAAGCGGCGTACCGGTCTTCGAGCGCCTGCGTGTCAGCCCGGGTTGCCCACTTATCCTGCCTTCACACGTTGCCCTCGACCTCGCACGAGAGAAGGCCAAGGGATCAGCCGCCATTGGCACAACCGGTCGTGGCATCGGTCCCGCCTACGAGGACAAAGTGTCACGCCGCGCGTTGCGTGTGTCTGACCTGTTCGTGCGTGAGAATTTCGCTGCCAAGCTCGGCGAGGTGCTCGACTACCACAACTTCCTGCTGAAGAACTATTTCCGTGCGGCGACCGTTGACTTCGCGCAGACCCTGGACGACGCGATGGCTGCCGCTGAGCGCATTGCGCCGATCACTGCGGACGTAACCCAGACGCTGCATGAACTGACCAGCCAGGGGAAGAGCGTGCTGTTTGAAGGCGCGCAGGGCACATTCCTTGATATCGATCATGGCACCTACCCGTTTGTAACCTCGTCAAACACCGTCGCTGCGGCTGCCAGTACAGGCACCGGTGTCGGGCCACGAAATCTCGACTACATACTGGGTATCGTGAAGGCTTACACCACGCGCGTCGGCGCCGGGCCTTTCCCGACCGAGCTGTTTGATGACCAGGGCGAACACATTGCGAATGTCGGTGCCGAGTTCGGCGCGACCACCGGTCGTCCTCGACGTGTCGGCTGGTTCGATGCGGTGGCCCTGAAACGCTCCATCATCAACAGCAGCGTTTCCGGGCTCTGCGTGACCAAGCTCGACGTTCTCGATGAGCTGGAGACGATCCAGATCTGTGTCGGCTACGAGATTGACGGGGAAGCCATCTCCGGGGTGCCCGTGGTTGTGGATCGATTCGCCGAGTGCAAGCCGGTCTATGAAGAGCTGCCGGGCTGGCAGTCGTCAACCGTGGGTGTGACCCGCGTCGACGACCTGCCGGACAACGCGCGCGCCTACCTCGACCGGATCGAGGAGCTGGCGGGTGTGCCGGTCGACATCATCTCCACCGGCCCGGATCGCGAACAGACGATCGTTAAACGTCACCCGTTCGGCTGATCCGCCGGGCAGTCAGCCGATGTCGCCGGTGCAGAAGGACCGTCGCCAGCAGTAACGCCAGCACCCACAAGGACAGGGCGCCACCGCCTCCGCCACCACCACCTCCGGTGTTCCCGCCTGTGGACGGCGCCGACGGCGCCGATACCGTGACTGAGACCGTCGCCGTGTCCGACGCACCGCGCGGATCACTGACTTCGAGTTCGAAACGCAGCAAGGTATCCGCCGACACGTTCGGGGCGGAAAAACTCGCGGTTACGCTGTCCGCGTTCGAGATGGACACCGTGGGACCCAGCGTCTGGCTCCAGCTGTAAGCCAGCGTGTCACCGTCCGGGTCACTGGAGGCCGAGCCGTCCAGCGTGACACTGCTACCGCCTGACACCGTCGACGATGCACCCGCGTTGGCCACCGGGTCAGCATTGGCGCCGTCCGCATCGAGAATGGTCACGGTCAGGTCTGACAGGCTGCCGACCGATGCCCCGGTGGCATTGGACAGCGTGACCTCGAAGGTTTCGGACATCTCGCCACTGCCGTCGTCGACGATAGTAAATTCGATCCAGCGTGGCGTTGCATCGCCCGCCGCCCAGGACAGCGTGCCCGCGGCCGGGCCGTTGAAGTCGCTGCCGGCGCCGGCAGAGACCGCGTTGGTCGTGAAATCCACACTGGCGCTGCCCACGGCGGAGCCTTCGCGTCGAACGACCGCAACGGCGGTGCCGAAGCCTCGTTCCGCAATATCGATGGACGCGACATCAAAGCCCAGCTCTGACGTGGCGCCGGGTTCCGAGATGTGCACGGACGCCGTCGACGGTGTCTCCAGCGTGGCGCCGCCCGTCGGCGCTATGAGCCTGACAAACAGCAGTTCAAGAGCCTCGGATCCGCTGTCGCCCAGCAGCTCAACGTCGATGGTTCGGGATGTGCCGTCGCCGTCAGCCCAGCTGAGCGATCCGCTGGTGACGTTAACGTCATCCCGGCTTGCCGTGCCGTACAGTAATTCGTAGTCGACGGACACAGCGCCTGTCGTGCCGCCGTTGCGGTTGACGGTCAACGCGACGGTCGTCGCCTCATCACCGCCGTAGCTGTCGGCACTGAACGAGAAATTGCCTTGCGGTACGTCCAGTGTCTTGTCGTCAGCCAGGTAGAAACCGGTGTCGATGTCGCTGATCGCGATGTTGCCGCTGGGGAAGTAAGGGTAGGCGCCCCAGGCACCGACAAAGTTCGCCGAGGTACCGAAGGGATACGTGTCGAGAAAACCTGCACGCGTGGGCGCCGCAGGGTCGGTAATGTCCAGGACGGTCAGGCCGTCACTGTAGTTTGACATGTAGTAGCGGTTGCCCCGAACGAATCCGTTGTGATCAATTGCCGGGTTCGGCCCCACCCAGCTGCCGATCTGAACCGGCGCAGTGAGGCTGGCCAGCGAAAAACTGTAGACCGTTGTCCGGATTCCGCGACCCCGCTCGTCCAGTTCGTCGTGCACGAGAAGCGACTGCTTGTCCTCAGTCGGCCAACCGGAGTGTGTGTAGCGTGATCCGCTATACGGCGTACGGCTGAGCTGCACCGGCGAATCCAGGCGAGTAATGTCCCAGAGGTCGATCGTGTCTTCATTGAAGTCGAACAGGACCTCGCAATAATCGGTGGCATTCGGGCACTGGGAGATCCGGCTGTCGCGGATGATCATCGATGCCGCGTCATGCATATAGCAGCCTGCTGCACCGCAACTGGTTTCGGCGGGGCCCGGGGCCGCGCTCAGGAACGGGTCGTCCGGTACCGCCAGCCCGTAATTGCGGAGGATGCCGGTGCCGGCGTTGGAGCCGGCAATCACCAGGCCCTGTTCGGCGTCTTCAATGGCGAGTCCGGTCGTGTAGTCCGTGTTGACGGCGAATACGTTGTGCGCCTGCGAAAAATCGCTGGCGTAGTTGATGCGCCTGATGCGGTGCGGCAACTCGGTCAGGTCAATGACGAACAGGCCGTCTCCGACACCGTCTGTGGTGACGTAGGCGTAGGCTTCCCACCGCCCCGAGCTTGTGTTGAAACCCTGCTGCACCTTGATGTCGCGCCATACCGTTGCCTGGCCATCAACGAAACCCACCTCTCGCGGCGATTCCGGATCACTGATGTCGACCACCGCGGCGCCGATATCGAAGCCGATGAATGCGTACTCGCGACCGGTATTCAGGTCGATGAACCCCCAGACGTCGGCTGAAGCACCTGGATTGGCACTGAAGTCGCCCAGCGGGATGTGCGACAGCAGGTCGACGCCCTGGCAGTCGAGACCGTTGACCTGGCCAGACTGGCAGGGGGCGGTCTTCATGCCCGCGAGCATAGACTCGCGTTTGTCGAGCATCGCCTGGGTTGCCGACGCATCCGCCTTCTGGTCGGCCAAAACGTGAAAACCGCGCTCGGTCAGCTCGGCGCGATACTGCGAAGGCACGCCGGTCAGTGTGGTCCTCGCACCCGTGGCTTCACCGGTAAGCGGATCGAATCCACCGCGAACGTCGACGACGCCACTCACGAGGTAGAACAGCGTGTCGTCACTGTTGATGGCGTAGCGACCTGCTGTCACGCGAATGACGCCGCCCTTGCCGGCATTCGACAGGGCGTAGGCTATGGATCCGCAGGGTGAACTGACGTCCTGGCAATTGCCGGCGTCTTTGCCGTCCAGTGAGACGAACAGCGGCTTTTCGAGGTCGCTGTGGGCGAAGGCTGTTGCCGTGCCCAGCAACAGTATCAACAGGCCGAATACTCTCATTGCGCCCCCCGTAGAACGCTGGTTATTGTCACCATGGTACTATCGTTTGTGCCTTTAATCTGAGACCTGATCGCTGGACAGTCGTTCCGGCGAGGTCGGCGCCTTCAACCGTTAAAAACCGGCCTGCCGGTACGTGCATTCGTATGCTGACGAAAAAGCTGTCCTTCCGCGCCGGTCCGGGCGCGATGAAGATGATTCGCGAGAACGGGTTCTCGGCGGACATGATCGGTACGCTTGCCGGCGCTTCGGGAGGCGCAAAGTGGCTGGTGCTGAGCCAGCTGGACCGGGTGATAGCCAGCGAAATTTTGCCGCGACTTCAATCGCCGGTGTACACCATCGGCACGTCAATTGGTGCGTGGCGATTCGCCTGCTACGCGCAGCACGATCCGCTCGCTGCGATCGAGCGCTTCGAAGAGGCCTATCTGTCGCAGACATACTCTGAAAAGCCGGATCGAGACGAGATCACCGCCAGGAGTGCGGAGATTCTCGATCACGTTATCGGCGCCAGCGGCGTAGACGAGATCCTTGCCAACCCGGTGCTTCGCGTAAACGTCATGACCGTCAGGGCGAAACACCTCGGCGCCACGGAGTCTGCACCGGTGCTGGTGCCGTCCCTGCTGGCTGCGGCGATGGCGAACGCCGTAAGTCGCCGGAGCCTCGGCTTGTTTTTCGAACGTGTGCTGTTCTCCGACCAGCGAGACCGCCCGCCATTCTACGAGCTGGACGGGTTTCCCATGCACACCGTCGCGCTCAACGAGCACAACCTGAAGCCGTCGATACTCGCGACGGGATCGATACCGATGGTATTGAACGGTGTTCGCGACATTCACGGCGCTCCCAGCGGCACCTACCGCGACGGCGGCGTGATCGACTACCACCTGGATATTCCGCAAGCCGACCCGGACAAGCTGTGCCTTTACCCGCACTTCATTGACCGGATAGTCCCCGGCTGGTTTGACAAGCCGCTCAAATCGCGCCGACCGGCCGCGGCTAACATTCACAACACCTTGCTGATCAGTCCGTCTGCCGAATTCGTCGAGACGCTGCCTAACGCGAAGATCCCGGACCGGAAAGACTTCACGACGTATCCTCCCGATGAGCGAGAAAAGAACTGGCGGGTAGCCGTTGACCAGTGCCGAGCCCTGGCAGACGAGCTCAACGACGTGTTGCAGACGGGGCGCGTGGCGGAACGCCTCGAACCCCTCGTGTGAACTGCTTCACACGCACGGCAAAATTCTCGCGAACCATGTCCCTTGTTCAGCGGGTATTCACCGCACCGCACTAGGCTGTCGCTACGATTACGGCATGAACTGCCGGAGGACGGGATAGTGAACATTCAACACTTCAGAGCGGGCCTGTTGGGTCTCGCATTGCTGGTTATATCGGGATGCGCGTCTATGAGCGCTGATGAATGCCTGATGAGCGACTGGCGCGCCGTTGGTTACGAGGATGGCGCACGTGGCTACACGACAGACCAGTTCGGCGGCCGCCGAAAAGCCTGTGCCAAGCACGGCGTTACCGCAGACTTCGATGCTTACCAGGAAGGGCGACGTGAGGGCCTGGTTGAATACTGCCAGCCTGCCAAGGGCTTCCAGGTCGGTGCAAATGGCGGCCAGTACAGTGGCGTTTGTGACGTTGCCCTCGAAGCGGGCTTCGTGGAGGCCTACCGAATTGGACGTGAACTCTACAAGCTGCGCTCCGCTGTGAATTACGCGGCCAACGCGGTCAATAGCCGTGAAGGTGAACTCGCTTACATCGAGACCGAGATTCGCGACGCCGAAGCCGCCTTGATCGCCAAGGAAACAGCGACAGAGGACCGGGTTCTGCTGCTCGCTGAACTTAAGGACCTGTCCGAGCGCAAGGGCACGATCGAGTCGGAGATCGATAGGCTGATCGCGGATCGGGCTGCCGCTGAAGTCGAGCTGGCAAACTACCAGGCGACGATCGCGGAGTACGGCTACTAGGGTTCCTGCAGTTTACGAGGCCTTGCGGCGGTCTATTCCCTGGCGTCGCTCGGCCTCAAATACGCCCGTGCCACCGGCGCCGGTGTTGACGTTGAACGGGCTGCGTCGATCGGAATCCCGTCGCCTGTCGTCGTAGTGCACGAAGTAGCATTCGCACTTGGCCGCGTCGCAACCCTCCAGCGGTAATTCCGGGGGCTTGCTGGCTAGGAATCGCTCACCGGCCAGCTGCTTGGCGCGACAGCAGGCGGCGTCAGTGCCGCGAATGGCGACCGCAGCGAACGGTTTGGGGAGTTTTTTCTCGTCCACGGACGTCGTCGCCGGCCGCCGTACACGCAACACCAGCCACACAGCCAGCAGCAACACGGCCAGCATTAGCAGGAATTTGGTCATCTGAAATGCGCTCCCATCATCAACCACTTTAGACCAATTCGGTCTAGTATTTCACTAAGCGGAACTACCTAGCCGGTTTTGACAAGCCCCATCTGCGTATCGAGAATGCAGAAAAACACCGGAATCACGCGCGATGAATACCAATTCCAAGCTGATGGAGATGCTCACCGGCTACGCCGCGGCGCACCAGCACCCGTTTAACGTTTTCATGCACATGATCGGCATTCCGACCATTATGTTCGGTGCCCTGATCCCGATGACCTGGCTGTCTTTTGACATTGCCGGCGTGTCGTTCTCACTCGCTCATGTTGTTATGGCGGGTTTCTTCCTGTTTTACCTTACGCTGGACGTACTGTTTGCTGTTGTTTTCCTGATTGTCGCGTTCCTGATCACCCTGTTGGCCACCAGCGTAGGGCAGGCGCCGATCGCGGTGTCCGGCAGCATCGCAGCAGCCGCATTTTTCGGCGGCTATCTCGGCCAGTTCGTCGGTCACTACGTCGAAAAGTCCATGCCGGTACTCGTCAAGCATCCGGTGCAGGCTAACCTCGCGGCGCCGTTCTTCACCGTCGTTGAACTGTTCAAGATCACCGGCTTGAGACCGGAGCTTTTCGATGCCGTGCAGACAGCGATCGCACGCCGTCGTGAGGAAGAGGCCGCCGCCTAGTCGCCGTTCGACAGCGCCATGTCGATAGCGGCCGCAATTTCGTCGCGTGTGAACGGCTTCTGGATGAAGTGCACCTCGTCATTGTCGAGGAGTCTTTTCTGCAGCGCTGTTTCTGCGTGACCGGACATAAACAGTACGCGGGTTGATGGCGTGATCATGAGCAGGCGCTCCGCCAGGTCGGCGCCGCTGCCCTCGATAAGCACAAGGTCGCTGAGCAGCAGGTCAAAGGTCTCCTCGCTGGCGGCCATTAGTGCGTCGTCCGAGTTCGTGGTCGCCGTGACCCGATAGTCCATGCTCACCAGCATCTGGCGAACAACTTCCAGCAGCCGGGGTTCGTCTTCGACGAGCAGAATCGAGCGTCCGCCACCCTCGGTGATGTCACTGGCGTGCTTCCACGTGGACTCTTCATCGCTATCGATCGCGCGCGGGAAGAAGATATGGAACGCTGCGCCGTCTCCCGGCGTGCTGTCAACCGTAATCAAGCCGCCGTTCTGCATGACGATGCCGTAGACCGTCGCCAGCCCGAGTCCCGTACCGTCCTGTTCCTTTGTAGTGAAGAACGGTTCAAACAACTTCGGCATGTCCTCGGCCCTGATGCCCTTGCCGCTGTCGATCACGGACAGTCGAATGTACTCTCCGGGCAGCAGATCGCGAGCCGACAGTCGGTCGCCGGCCTCGACGTCCTGGTTGGCCAGCTCTATGCGAACGGAACCCGGTTCGTTGCCAATGGCGTCTTTGGCGTTAATGCAAAGGTTGGTGAGCACCTGGTCGAGCTGGGCCGGATCCAGTTTCACACGTCGCAGGTCATCGCTCGCGGTCACGCTCAGGGTGATTTGTTCGCCAATCAAGCGGTCGAGGATGCCGAGCAGGCGGCCCACTTCATGTTCGAGATCGAGGCGCTTCGGCCGAATGGTTTGCCGCCTCGCGTAGCCCAGTAGTTGCTTGGTGATTTTCGCTGAGCGCTGGGCTGCGTCGACGACGCCTTCGACGCTCTGGCTTGCTGGGTGATTGGTGCCGATCCTGGCGAGTGCAAGTTCTGCGAAGCCGATAATCACGCCCAGCATGTTGTTGAAGTCATGCGCGATTCCGCCGGCCAGTCGACCTACAGACTCAAGCCGCTTCACGCTCTCCAGCGCTTCCTGCGAATCGTGAAGTTCGGTCAGGTCAAGGCCAAAGCCTCCCAGAGCGACCGTGTCCCCGTTGATCCGAACAGGAAACTTGACGTTATGGACGTAGCGACGTGAACCATCCGCACGCGTGATGTAACCGTTCCAGCGTTCGAGCGCATTGGATTCAAGGACGCGCCGATCCATGTCCATGAGTTCCTTTGCAGTCGATTCCGGGAAGAAGGCTGCCGACGTATTGCCCATCATGGATTCGACAGTGGTCGCTGCCAGTTGGGCTGCTACGCGGTTGGCATAAAGATGCGCCCCGTCCTCATCCTTCAGGAAAACGCCAGCCGGCGCATTGTCCATAAACGCCCGGAAGCGTGCCTCGCTGTGTGCGAGTTGTTGTTCGCTGCGCTTCTGTTCCTCGATGCTGACGACATACCCCAGCATGATCAGCACGTTGCCATCAGCATCGCGTTCGCTCAAACCCCGGGCAAGAAACCACTCGTAATCGCCGTCCGCCCGTTTGAGCCGCACTTCGATAAGGTAGTCGTTATTGGTTGCGAGGTGGTTTTCGATCGCCTGGACGTGGCGTTCACGGTCGTCGGGGTGCGTCAGTTCAATGACGTCCGCTCGTGCCAGGTCGGCATCGTCGTAACCGAGTGTTGTCCGTAGCTTCGGGGACCAGAGAACCTCGTCGGTGACGACGTCCCATCTCCAAATTCCTTCGGTCGCCAATTCGAGCAGTGACCACAACTGGTTCGAGCCCAGGTTTTGTTCGTCGAGCTGCATAAGTATCCAAGAGCGCCCCTGAGTAATTTGAGTACATCCGACCCACAAGTGAATAGTGCTGGATGTTCAGGGCGTCAATGTAGTCGAAATAGACCATAAGAGCGAGCATGCAGCGGGCGTCGAGCTACCGGTGGTACAGGTGGAAAACAAAGTGCGGGCGATCGCTAGTCAACGAGGCACTCCCGATACCTCTATTCCACGATTCGTATTCCTGACTATGCTCGTTCGTCAGTGGTGCCGAGAAGAGGACTTGAACCCACTAACGAGAAAGGCCCTGCATCCAATCAGGCTCTGTAACTGACGGCGCGGGGTAGCTGGATAAATCGGGTGTCGGTCGATCTTCCAGGGACGCCGGCTGCTCCAAACGAGACCACACTGGCGGTAGGTCTCTTCTCGGCACCATTTTTCAAAAAAAAAGGCTCCCCGGATGGAGAGCCTTTTTTTGAAAAATGGTGCCGAGAAGAGGACTTGAACCTCCACGGGGTTACCCCCACTAGCACCTGAA
>CAZSIQ010000024.1:0-48143 GCA_964606915.1 uncultured Woeseiaceae bacterium
TCCATCGTTGCACCGACCAGGCGCGGATCGCCGGCGCGGGTGTATACCGTGTCTTCAAAATTCGGTGGCTCGTTGCCGAAGAAGAAACCGCGCACCGCGTAGCGTTCGTCAAACAGGTTCCTCGCCCACAGGGTAGCCGTCCAGGTATCGCCACGGAAACCCATGCGAGCATCGGCCAGCGCGTAGGCCTCTGATTTGGTGTCATGGCTGGTGCCGAAATAGAACTCGTCGATAGCCGATGCGTTCACCGATGCGAACCAGCCGCTATCCGAATCCC
The DNA here is from genome assembly GCA_964606915.1 of uncultured Woeseiaceae bacterium. GTDB lineage: Bacteria > Pseudomonadota > Gammaproteobacteria > Steroidobacterales > Woeseiaceae > UBA1847. The sequence goes on from CAZSIQ010000024.1 coordinate 278, forward strand.
AGCTGATACCGGCCGATGCGGTGTAGTCCGGTGCATGAGCCTGGCCACGGCCCGACAGGTCGGCGAGCGGGGAATCGTAATTATCAAACTCGGCATCCAGCAGGCCGAGTGCAAGCCACAGGGTCACGGACTCACTGGCGAAATACCGGGCCTCGATCTCGGCTCCCAGCGTGCGGCCCTCTGCCGCGTTGCCGGTGATGAAAATAAATGACGCCGGATCACCCGGGTCTACCTGGAACGATGTTCGGACCTGCTGATCGTCCCGGCGGTTATAGAAAACGGCGGCATTGACGAGGTAGCGGTCGCCCGCATGCTTGATGCCAGCCTCGAGGTTCCACATACGCTCGTCGAAGAAGTCGCGCAGCTCCTCGGGCACGATGCCGAGATTAAACCCGCCCGCCTTGAAACCGGCTGACAGCGTGGAGTACATCGTCGTTGCCGCCGACAGTTCATGACTGAGCGACAGCTCGCCACCCCACATCGTCTCCGACTGCGACTCGTCGAGGCCTGACGTGTCCACGTAGTCGGCCGTGCGGCGTTCAGCGCGAAGACCCGCGGTGAGTCGCGTCAGGTCACCGAGCGCAATATCGAGCTGGCCGAAAACGGCGAGGTTTGTGGACTCATAGTTGCTCTGCAATTCGTCGAGCAGGCTGTCGGAAAAGCTGAAAGCGGGGTCAACGTACGTGCCTTCATTTAACGAGTCGAAGTCCTCGTCGAGATTCAGTGCGTACACACCCACCAGCCAGTCGGTGCTGTCTCCAAGTATCGGTGCCGTCGACGTCAGGCGCAGCTCCTGGCTGATCGTCCGACGCTCACGATCCGCAACCGACGTGTAATCGTAGGTGATCGGCGCCCAGGCCGGCTCACTGCCCCAGTCCGCGTCAAAGCCGAAATCGATATCGGAATCCGCCACGGTCGTGATCGATGTCAGGCGTGCACCGGCGAATTCCGCCCAGTTCAGTGCGACCGACAGGCCCGTGCTCTGCTGGGCGTCGCGTCCGGGATTGTCGGACAGCATCGTCAGGCTGTTGTCGATCGCAAACGCGTCGTAGCCGTTGTCCATGTCGGCAAACAACAGCGTTGTGTCGGCCGAGAAACTGCCGCCTGGCGAGTAACTGAGCTTCAACCGTGCGATCTTCTCGTCGCGACCGTTGGTGTCGTCACGGCCGAGAAAGGCGTTGTCGCGGAAACCGTTGCTCTCATACGACTGCGCACTCAATCGGAACGACCAGTCATCGGACAGGAAACCGCCGAAAGCAGCGGCCAGCGACAAGGTGTCGTCATCGGCAATCGAGGCCTCGACGCGGGCAGGCGCGTCGGCTGCGGCCGTGCGGATGTAAACCAGACCGCCCAGTGCGTTGGCACCGTAGCGCGTACCCTGTGGTCCGCGCAGCACTTCGATGCGCTCGATGTCGAATAGTGCGCCAACAGTACCGATACCGCTGAAGTCGATATCGTCGATCAGGAAACCGATCGACGGATTCGGTGCACCCTCGTACTGAGAGCGCTCACCGACACCGCGAATCTGCAGGTAACGCGCCCGGTTGCCGTCACCGGACCAGTGCAGGTTCGGAATCGATTTGATGAGCTCCTCGAAATGTTGTTCTCCGAGCGCGTCAATCTGCTCTGCATCCAGCAGCGTGATGCTTGCGGCCACGTCCTGCAGCGGGCGTTCGCGGTAGTCCGCAGTGACAACGATTTCATTCAGAACGTCGTCTGCGAAGGCGGGTACACAAATAATGAGCGCGGCGAGACACCGCAGCGATGACTTGATCATGTTGTCCTTCCTACGCCGGCATTACCCGGATCAGGTTCGAGGGTTCCCGCGTTCGCGGATCTCAGGTCAGGAGACCACCCCTGTGGTTGTGACGGGCTACTCGCCCGGTTTTTCGAGTCGGGCGATCAGGCTGGACGTGTCCCAGCGTTGACCTCCCATGGCCTGGACCTCTTCATAGTAGCGGTCGACCAGTCGTGCGAGGTCGAGTGTAGCACCGTTCCTTTCAGCCTCGGAAAAGGCGATCGCAAGATCCTTGCGCATCCAGTCAACGGCGAAACCGAAGTCAAACTCCCCGTCGGCCATCGTCCGCCAGCGATTGTCCATCTGCCACGACTGCGCGGCACCGGCAGAGATCGCGCCGATCACCTTCTCGACGTCGAGATCCGCGCGCTTCGCGAAATGCAGCGCCTCGGACAGTCCCTGCAGGATGCCCGCGATACAAAGCTGGTTTGCGGCCTTCGCCAGTTGCCCGGCACCGCTGTCACCAATGCGCGTGATGCTTTTTGCATACGCGTCCATAACCGGTCGCGCACGTTCCACATCCGCCTCGCTGCCGCCCGTCATGATGGTCAGCTGGCCATTCTCCGCGCCCGCCTGGCCACCGGAGACCGGCGCGTCAACGAAACCGAGGTTCTTGTCACGAGCCGCTGCTGCGAGTTCCCTGGCAAGATCGGCAGACGCCGTCGTGTGGTCCACAACCAGTGTGCCGTCAGCGCAGCCGGCGAAAATGCCGTCATCACCGAACATGACCTCGCGAACGTCATCGTCGTTTCCGACGCAGCAGAAGACGATGTCGGCGGCGGCCGCCGCTTCCCGCGGCGTTGCCGCGGTGCTGCCCGGGTAGTCGTCGACCCAGGCCCGGGCCTTGGCCGAGGTGCGGTTATAAACGCACACGTCGTGGCCGGCGCCAGCGAGGTGCCCGGCCATGGGGTATCCCATGACTCCGAGGCCGACAAACGCCGTGCGGGTCATTTTCGGCGCGGATCCAGGCCCATCGAACGGGCAATAATTTCACGCATGATCTCCGAACTGCCCGCGTAGATGCGCGACACCCGGGCGTCGGTGAATCGACGACAGACCGCATATTCATTCATGTAGCCCGCGCCACCGTGCAGCTGCACGCATTCGTCAGTCACACGACCTTCGAGTTCACTGGTGTGCAGTTTCGCCTTGGCCGCGTCCTCGGCACTCAGGTCGCCACGGTTGTGTCGGACAACACACTGGTCGACATAGGCCTGCGCGACATCAAGGTCGGCTCGCATATCGGCCATCTTGAAGCGCGTGTTCTGGAAGTCGGCAACCGTTTGCCCGAACGCCTTGCGCTCAGTAATGAATGCCATCGTTTCCTGGAATGCCGCTTCCGCGTTGGCGAGGAAGCCGACCGCTGCGAGCAGGCGTTCCTCGGCGAGGAAGTGCATCAGCGAATAGAAGCCCTTGTGCAGCTCACCGAGCAGGTTCTCTTTGGGTACCTGGACGTTGTTGAAGAAAAGCTCCGCGGTGTCCTGGCTTTTAAGGCCCATCTTGTCGAGGTTGCGGCCGCGCTCAAAGCCTTCCATGCCGCGCTCGACCACGAACAGGCTGAGGCCGTGACTGGACTCGCTGGTGCGAGCGGCGACAACCACCAGGTCCGCAAGGATGCCGTTGGAAATGTAGGTCTTCGAACCGTTAAGTACGAAATGGTCACCCTTGTCCTCGGCCTTGGTGCGCATACCGGCGACGTCGCTGCCGGCACCCGGCTCGGTCATCGCGACGGCAAGGATGTTCTCGCCGGAAATGCACTTCGGCAGCCAACGCTGCTTCTGTTCATCATTGCCGAGGCCGCCGAGGTACGGTGCAACAAGACGACTGTGCAGCCAGAAGAAGAATCCGTTGTCGCCGTACAGGGCGTTTTCTTCCATCAGGATCTGCTCGTACCGGAAGTCCTCAACACCGGCACCACCGTAGGCCTCATCCGCCCACATCAGCAGCATGCCCTGCTCACCCATCTTCAGGAATGCGTCCCGATCCACGATGCCGGCTTCGTGCCAGCGATCGGAGTTCGGACCAATCTCGTTTTGCATGAAGCTCCGCACGGAATCACGGAACATCTCGTGATCTTCAGTAAAGATCTCGCGGTTCAACATTAACAGTGTCCCCCCAGGACAGTTGGATTTAGTTGCCTTTGAAGTTCGGTTCGCGCTTGTCGAAGAATGCGGCGATACCTTCCTCGTTGTCATGACTCCCCAACAGGGACTGCTGGAAATCCGCTTCGAGGTCATACGAGCTCGACCAGTTGTGGTCCATCGCGTGACGCATGACGCGCTTGGTCGCGGCGATCGACAACGGCGCCCGCTTGGCAATTGACTGCGCCCAGTCCATCGCCTCTTGCTGCAGGTCGTCGGCCGGTACTGTGCGGTTGGCCAGCCCAAGCTGGACACAGTCTTCTGCCGGAATACGCTCGCATTCGACAGCCAGCTGGAAGGCGCGGCGGTAACCGAGCTGCCGCACCAGGATCCAGTTCAGGCCGCCGTCCGGCACCAGCGAAATTGTCGAGAACGGAGACAGCATGAACGAGTTCTCCGCCATCATGACCAGGTCGCAGGTCAGGGCCACGGACATACCAATACCGGCTGCCGATCCCGGTATCGCACAGATCACCGGCTTCGGCATCAGCGCGATCTCGGTCAGTACCGGGCGGTATTCATACTGCAGCTTGCCGTACACCGCTCGTCCCTCGAGACCGCCTTTCAGGTCAGCACCCGCACTGAAGCAACGCCCGTCGCCGGTCAGGATAACCGCACGAATCTCTTCATCGTTGTTCGCAAGCTCAAGCGCCTCGAGCAGATCAGTACACAGCTCCGTCGTAAACGCGTTCATCGAATCCGGGCGATACAGTGTGATACGCGCAACCGGTCCGTCTTTTTCGTACTTGATGATATCGCTCATAGCCGGGGCCTCTGGTCGTTAACTACATGTTGCGGCGGTATTCACCGCCGACGTCGTACAGTGCGGAGGAAATCTGTCCGAGCGAGTTGCTCTTCACGGTTTCCATCAACTCTTCAAAGATATTGTCTCGCGCCCGTGCGACAGCCTGAAGACGTTCGAGCGCGGCGGCGGCCGGCTCCGAATGCTGGCCCTGGAACGCCCGAACGTTGGTGATCTGGTCGTTCTTCTCATCGTCGGTCGAACGAATCAGCTCCAGTTCGTGCACCTCGTCTTCCTGGCCAGCTTTCGGCAGGAAGGTATTGACGCCGATCAGCGGCAACGAGCCGTCGTGCTTCTTGCTTTCGTAGTACAGGCTTTCGTCCTGGATCTTGCCGCGCTGGTACATCGTATCCATCGCGCCGAGCACGCCACCGCGTTCGGAAATCCGTTCAAACTCCTGGTAAACCGCTTCTTCAACAAGGTCCGTCAATTCATCGATGATGAATGAGCCCTGCCACGGATTCTCGCAGAAGTTCAGCCCAAGCTCCTCGGAGATAATCATCTGTATGGCGACCGCGCGACGTACCGACTGCTCGGTCGGCGTCGTAATCGCCTCATCGAATGCGTTGGTGTGCAGGCTGTTGCAGTTGTCGAACAACGCGTACAGCGCCTGCAAGGTCGTGCGGATATCGTTGAAGCTGATTTCCTGGGCGTGAAGACTGCGGCCGGACGTCTGAATGTGGTACTTCATCATCTGTGAACGCGCTCCGGCGCCGTAGCGTTCGCGCATGGCGCGCGCCCAGATGCGCCGGGCGACACGGCCGATAACCGTGTACTCCGGATCCATGCCGTTGGAGAAAAAGAAACTCAGGTTCGGCGCGAAATCATCGATATTCATGCCGCGCGCGAGGTAGTACTCGACGATCGTGAAACCGTTCGACAGTGTGAACGCCAGCTGGCTGATCGGGTTCGCACCCGCTTCTGCGATGTGATACCCGCTGATCGATACGCTGTAGTAATTGCGAACCTGCTTGTCGATGAAATACTGCTGGACGTCGCCCATCATCTTCATCGCAAACTCGGTCGAGAAAATACAGGTGTTCTGTGCCTGGTCTTCCTTCAGGATGTCGGCCTGCACCGTGCCGCGGACCGATTTCAGCGTGTCGGCCTTGATGCGTTCGTAGGTTTCGGCGTCGACGAGCGAATCGCCCGACACACCCAGAAGGCCTAGTCCGAGACCGTCGTTACCCGGCGGCAGCTCGCCGGAGTATCGCGGTCGCTCACCGCCTTCGAACATTGCCGCGATCTTCCGTTCGGCCTCTTCCCACTGACTGGTCTCTTTCAGGTGTTTCTCCACCTGCTGGTCGATCGCCGTGTTCATGAAGAACGCAAGAATCATCGGTGCCGGTCCATTAATGGTCATCGACACTGATGTCGTCGGCGCGCACAGGTCGAAACCGGAATAGAGCTTTTTCATGTCATCGACGGTCGCGATCGATACACCGGAGTTTCCGACCTTGCCATAGATGTCCGGCCGCTCGTGCGGGTCTTCACCGTACAGCGTAACCGAGTCGAACGCCGTCGACAGGCGTGCCGCCGGGTTATCGGCAGACAGGTAATGGAAACGACGATTGGTCCTCTCCGGTGTGCCTTCGCCTGCGAACATCCGCGTTGGGGCTTCGCCGGCACGACGGTACGGATAGACGCCGCCGGTGTACGGATAGGCGCCCGGCAGGTTTTCCTTCGACAGGAATATCAGCAGCTCGCCCCAATCCTTGTATTTCGGCGCGGCGATCTTCGGGATCTTCTGGTGGCTCAGCGACTCACGGTAGTTGCTGCCGGTAATCGTGCGGCCGCGGACCTCGTAGCTGTATTCCTCGGACGTCACACCCTCAAGACGCTTCGGCCATTCCCGCAACAGAGCCAGTGACTCGGAGGAGATATCCTTGAGGTGTTCCTGGTAGCGCTGTCGCAGAGTCAGCAGTGAGCGGTCGGCGTCGGCGGTCAGGTCGTCAGCGTCATACGCCTCAAACGCCTTGGGCAGGCGCGCATCCTCCAGTGCCCGCAGTGATTCGTACAGGTGCTGGAGCTGGCTGGCGGCCTCTGCCTCGACGAGTATGCCGGCGTTGATACCGCGACCCTGCTCGGCGATCTCCGCCAGGTAGCGTATCCGCGAGCCCGGGATAACCGCCGTCGCGCGCGGCTCTTTCAGGCTGGTGTCGAGGTTCGGTGTCCACGCATCAGCGTCAAGATTCAGTTTCGACACAACGCGGGCACACAGTTGTTTGAACATCCACGACACGCCGGGGTCGTTGAACTGGCTGGCGATCGTCGGGTAAACCGGCACGTCATCGTCGGCCATGTCGAAAGCGAGGTGATTGCGCTTCCACTGCTTCTTTACGTCGCGCAACGCGTCTTCAGCACCGCGCTTGTCGAACTTGTTGAGCACGACGAGCTCGGCAAAATCCAGCATGTCGATCTTTTCGAGCTGGCTGGCCGCGCCGTATTCGCTGGTCATGACGTAGACGGAAAAATCCACGAGATCCACGATCTCCGAGTCGGACTGGCCGATACCGGCGGTTTCGACGATAACCAGGTCGAAGTCCAGGGACTTCAGGAACTGGATATGGTCAGACAGCATCTCGCTGGTCGCGAGATGCTGGCGACGCGTTGCAATCGAGCGCATGTAAATGCGTTCGGAGCGCAACGAGTTCATGCGAATACGATCACCCAGCAATGCGCCACCGGTGCGGCGTCGTGTCGGGTCAACGGCGAGCACCGCGATTTTTTTGTCCGGGAAGGACGCCAGGAACCGGTTGAGAATCTCATCTGTCACCGAGCTCTTGCCGGCACCGCCGGTTCCGGTGATCCCGAGGACGGGCACCTGCCTCGCAGCCAGCTGCCATTCCTTGCGCAGGCGAGCGAGCTCGGATTCGTCGATCAGTGATTCCTCGAGTGCCGAAATGACGCTGGCGACATCGCCGGAGGATCCGGCCTTCACATCCTTCGGCACCCGGGTCGACTTGCGAGCCGCGACGGTGCGTTCGATCAGGTCCTTGATCATCGCCTCAAGGCCCATCTCCATGCCGTCGTGCGGGTGGTAGATGCGCTCGACCCCGTAATCCATCAGGGCCCGGATTTCTTCCGGCGTGATCGTGCCACCGCCGCCACCGAAAACGCGGATGTGCTCAGCGCCCGCCTCTTTCAGCCGGTCGACCATGTAGCGGAAGTACTCGTTGTGACCGCCCTGGTAGGAACTGATCGCAATGCCGTCCGCATCTTCCTGGATCGCCGCGCGGACAATGTCGTCAACACTGCGGTTGTGGCCAAGATGTACGACCTCGACGCCCTGCGCCTGGATCAGGCGTCGCATGATATTGATTGCGGCATCGTGGCCGTCGAAAAGGGATGCGGCGGTGACGAATCGCAGGGGCGACGTGTCGCTGGTCGCGCCCGGCAGCTGGCTAGCGGGAATACTCACGGTCGGAATCCTCCGTTTTTAACGCGCAAAATCGCGAACCGCCCGGAGAATTATTATTAAAATCAACGGCTTCGCGAGTTGCATAAATTTTAATGCCGATTAAACTAATTCAGCACACCCGCCAAGACAAGTACTGACTTTGGAGTACTTCGGAGCCGCCAAGACGATGGTCCAGAACGCCGCAGACACCCGCTTTTCGAGCAAGCGAGACCAGGTTCTCAAAGCCGCCGCCCAGTGCTTCAACCTGAAGGGCTTCAGCGGGACTTCCCTGAAGGACGTCGCTAATATCCTCGGCCTCACCGATGCGGCGCTGTACTACTACGTCAAGAACAAGGAAGAGCTGGTCTATCTCTGCTACCTGCGTGCCGTTGACGTCGGCTGGGACGCGCTGACGCGGGCAATCGACCAGGGCGGTACGGGTTACGAGATCCTGCAGCGGTACTTCCATTATCACGTCGAAGTGATGGTTGGGGACGAAGGCCCGGTGGCGATCCTGAGCGAGATTCCGTCTCTCAGGTCCGACCACCGCGACGAAATTCTGGAGCTGTCGCGACGCCACAGCCTGCGTTTCGAGGAGTTGCTGCGCCACGGAATCGACGACGGCAGCATCCACGACTGCGATATCCGGATGACGGGCAACGCCATCATGGGCTCGCTGAACTGGATTCCGAAGTGGTATCACGGTGACGACGACGTCGCCGCGCAAATCCGTGCCGAGTTTCCCCGAATCCTTGCCGCAGGCCTGTCGAAGAACCCGTGACCCGGCGCCCGTCGGATTACCAGCTTCACGCGGGCCTTTTGAAGGGCGGTGTTTACACCTTCCTGGTTGTGCTGGCCGTCCTGCTGCTCGGAGTCATCAGTTTGCTGGGTGTGTTCGACCGACACCCGGCGTGGCTCTATGTATCGCTTGCCTTGTCGCTCGGTATCCTGTTCCAGGTCATGCGGTTGGCACAGAGACTGTTTGCCCTGGATTGCCCGGCGTGTGGAGCGAAGACACTGGAGGCCGAGCTCGGTAATCGCTACGGCACGCGCCATGAATGCAGGAATTGCGGCTTTACCCTTATAGCCGGTGAGCCGGAAGAGCCCGGCGATCATTAAACCGCCGGGCATCTGAAATTACGGCTTCCTGAACAGGAATGTGAAGCGGTCCGTGTTGCCGGACACTGACCGGCGCCCGACTTCGTACTCAAGCTCATCGTCCGCACGGTAGTGCAACGTCGAGTAGTCGACGAACTCGAAGCCCGCCGCCTGGATTTCCTTGATAGCCAGGACCGGGTCGAAGCGACGGCGGTTTTCCGGTGTCTCCGGCTCCATGTGGCGCATGGTGTGATCGACAACGCCGTAGAGACCACCCGACTTCAACGACCCGAACGCCGCCCCATGCATACGTGCCCGACCTTCGGCGTCAAAGTTATGCACATTGCGGAACGTCAGGACCATGTCGATGTCGTCAACGTCAAGGTCGAAGGCATCCATCGTGTAGTAGCGAGCGCCGGACTCGCGACGCATGTTGGCCTCGTCTTCGATGATCGTGACACCCTCGAATCCGGGCTCGGTCAGAACGCCTTCGCTGACGCGGCGTGTGCCGAGGGCAACGTAGAGCTTGCCATTTTCGGCGAGTACGGGCGCGAGGATACGTGTGTACCAGCCACCACCAGGGATCAGCTCAAGCACGCGCATATCGTCCTCAAGACCAAAGAACTGCAGTGTTTGCAGCGGCAGGCGATTGCGATCACGCGCGCGATCGCCTTCCGGACGACTCTCGGCGGTGAGCGCGGCACTCACCTTGTCGTCGATATCGGCCGCGAATGCGGGGGTTACTGCGACCAGCGCCGCGACTGCGAGAATGAGTGTCCTCATTGCCCTGCTCCTTTGGGTTCGTGTTTTGGGTGCGCGCATGCTAGCAGCTCGAATTGTCGCGCGCGTGGTTACCGTGTTTCAGGATGTCTCCGTCGTTGACTGACCGCCTCGTCGCACTCGGTAGAAGAACAGCAATGACGCAAGGTATGCCGCCAGCGACATGACCAGGGAGCTGTATGGAATCACCCATTGCGGGCTATCCACGGAGAACTGCGCTATGCCGAGCCAGTCGTAGACGTCTCCCGGCACCTGCGCTATTTCGTGGCCGAGACGGGCCATATCCGAGTACAGGAAGAAGATCTCGCGAATCATGCCGAAGCAAAAAAACGAAAACACGATAAGCAACAGCGTGGATGCCACGCGATCGAGTCGATCGGCAACGAAATAGCTGACAGCAACGACCGCGAACAGCACGGTCAGGTAATTTGCCATCGCGCTGTGCGCCGTCTCTACGATCTGGAAAAACAGCGTGGCCTTTTCGTAGTCGGTCACGACTCACTCCTCGATTCCCAAGGCAGGCATCATCGCACGTCGGCGCGAATCGCGCCGCTGCATCAACTGTCGAAGCGTTCCCAGCGCTGTTTGACGTCGCGCAGAATCACCTGGAAACCCGGTTCTTCGCGTATGGATTCCCAGAGCGGATCATGATGGGCGATGTACGGGTAGTTGATGAACCCGCGCTCGACTGCGCGACCCAGCCAGACAATCGCAAGCCCGGTCTGGCCGCATAACGAGTACGCCTGCGACAACAGCCGCGGAATCACGTCCGACGTATTTGCGGCGGTTTCAGCATCAACACTGAGTCCGCCGTCACTGACAAGCCCCTCTCCCCGCAATCCGGCCTCAAAAAGTCGTGCGACCTGCCCGGGCAGGCTCATTGCGGCGTCATCGCTGTAACCGTCGATAATCGACAGTGCTTCCGCGTTCTGACCTGCGGAGACCAGCGCCCAGAGGTAGAACAGTCGTCCGACCGGATTGCCAGGGTCCATCTCGTACATGGATCGGTACGGCTCCACGGCCTCATCAAACTTGCCCTCCAGCGAATCCGCCCAACCCGGCAGGCAACGCGCGACAGGCAGCAAAGGATCGAGTCGCAGCACGCGGGGGATGAGTGGCCTCGCCAGCGCGACTCGCCCCGAGATCAGGTAGCAATTCACCAGCAGGTTTATCGAATCCACATCCGTGATATCGGCCTGGCTGGCAGCATTGAGGTCGTGGACAGCGCCCTGAATATCGCCCTGTGCATATTTCAGCCAGCCCGAGAGCTGCAAACCGGCCGGCGACCCGGGGTCGACCGCGGCGATCCGCGCTGCACATTCACGCGCCCGTTCTATCGGTTCGGGGCCAAGGTCTGCGCCGGCTTCACGATAGTGCAGCCAGGTACGGCCAAGCGCAGCAAGCAGGGCCGGACGATCACCGGCCAGTTCGACGGCTTTTTCGAGCAGCTGCACTGCCCTGTCAATGGCATCCGGGCGCCAACGGAAACCCTCGTGCTTCGCCTGTGTCGCGAGCAGCCAGGCATCCACATTATCGACATCGCGTGACTCAAGGCGTTGTTCGTCGTCGTTACTCAGGGAGACTTGCAGGTGCTCGGCGACATCGCGGGCGATCCGCTCCTGTATAGCAAAGATATCCTCGAGCACGCCCTGGTACTTGTCGGTCCAGAGCGTGTCCTCGCTGTCCGGATCGATCAGCCTGACGGTGATGCGGAGTTTGTCCGACTGCTTTTGCACCGAGCCTTCGAGCAACATCGCAACACCCAGAGCCCGGGCCATCCGCTGCGCAGACAGCTGGCTGCCCTTCAGCGCCATGGACGAGGTCCGTGACGTCACTCGCAGCTCACGAATTTTCGACAGGTCGGCGATCACCTCGTCGGTAAAACCGTCGGCAATATAGGCACTGTCAGCATCGGCCCCAACGAAACCGAATGGCAGGACAGCAATCGACGCGCGCTCTTCGCCCACGTCATTTCGCGCCCTTTGCTCATTCACTTCGTCGCGCTTGAGCCAGGCGTCCAGTTCATGCGGGTAGGCATACACGTTGCCCTGTGATTTGTGCATCAGGCGATGCACCGGCAGTGCTTCCTCAGCCTCCCAGCGCCTTGCGGTGCGAACGCTGCAACCGAGATAGCCGGCTATGGCTTTCCAGGAGCGGAGACGGTTGGCTGCAGATGTATCCATACGCCTGATGATAACTCCATTGCAACGGCTCAACCGGGCCAAAGTGGGCCAAACGCGGCCATGGCCCTCCTTGCACATTGAGTCTCTTTCACCGCGGCGCCACGGTGTCTCCATCGCAGAGAAGAAAACCGCAAGGAGTCAAACGATGCTCAAAAAACTCAAAGTCAGCCTGACCATTTTTCTCACACTGTTTGTAACCAGCGCCGCAGCGATAGCCTTCGCTGACGACGATGAAGACTGTAATGAGCGTGACGGTTTTGAGCGCGTCGAAGTCAGCGGCACGGGAATCCACGACTTCAATACGGTGATCGTGCATCGTGACCGGAAAAAGCCCAACTGGCAGAAGACCATCACCACAGAGACCATCGACCTGAGCGGAGACCTGGAGGGCCGCGTGCTCTACCAGCCGGTGGGCGTCTATGACTTCGTGGAAGGCACCCTCGTCAACACCGGACGCCAGGTGTTCTCGGGAACGATACTGGGCTCACGGCCAGTCATGTTGTTTGACGACGAGTATCGATTCGATGTCAACCTGCACACCGGCGAGGTCCTGGGCAGGGCCTACCTGACCGAGCGCCTGTCAGGTCCGCGCATCCGCTGCGAAATTGAAATCCGGGGCGGTGACACACCCTCGGTCGATAACCGGACCAGCTCGACCTACAAGGGTGTTTGCTGGATCAGGAAGAAGGCGTAGTCGTCAATCCTGTTCACTGCCCACGCCGGTGGGCAGTGCTTTTTTTTTAAAAATCGAAACCCAGCTTGTCGATGACGGCACTCAGCAGCATTACGAACATCAGCACAAAGAACACGGTGACCGCGAACTGGAAGGTGATCGCCATGGCGCCGAACGCGACGCCGGCAAACGCCGGACGCCAGGGCTCGTTCTTGAGAAAGCTGACCACAGCGACGAACATCGCAAGCAGGGCCAGGCCGATAAACGCGTAGGTCAGATAGTCGTCGATCGAACGCTCACGAACCACTTCCTCCGCTTCGTATTCTTCGCCCTTTAAGGCCGCGACCGTGGCATCACGAATACTCACGGCGGCGTCGGCAATCGACACTTCCATCGGCGGCGGCGGATCGATCGGGCCGGCAAAAAAGTGCCCCACCACGGCGGCAAACGACAGGAAGCCAAGTACAACGGCCAGCCAGCCAAGTTGAGTCGTGTTTGTGTTGCCTGCGGTCGCTTCGGTCATCGTCAGACCCGGTAGTCGCTGTACCGAGGATTATACCGCCTTGATCATTTTCGTGCGGTTGCGGCCAAAGCGTTACCGATCGGTACGACATTCGTAAGCCCCGCGTGAGAATTATGTGAGATTTACGCTCGACACTGCGCTCCGACAATTTTTATAAACACGGAGAGCATCATGAGAAAGACACTTGCAGCGGCTGCGCTCGCAACCGGCCTGGCAGTAACGCCTGTCGCCAACGCAACCGACTTCACGGTAGAAATCACCAACCTGACCAACGGCATCTGGTTCACGCCGTTCCTCGTCGGCGCGCACCCGGAAGGCACGAGCCTGTTCGAAGTCGGACAGCCAGCGTCCGCGGAAATCCAGGCCATGGCTGAAGGTGGTGACATCGCAGGTCTGGTTACCGTACTCGAGAGCATCGGCGGCACGATTGCTGCGAACCCGGCCGGCGGCCTGCTCGCGCCGACCGAGTCCGCGAGTGCTGACCTGAACACCGACGGCACCGAAAACGTGCTGCTCAGTGTCGTCGCCATGCTGCTGCCGACCAACGATGCATTTGCTGGCTTGAACAGCATCCGTATCCCGACAGAACCCGGTACCTACACCTACAATCTTCCGGCCTATGACTCGGGAACGGAGGCCAACGATGAGCTTCTGACCGGCGGCGGTGCCCCGGGCGTGCCGGGCATGCCGGCGGATCCCGGTGGTCGAACCGGTACGGGCGGCACCGGCGCTGCGATGGCGGACGCCAACCCAACGGTCCACATCCATCGCGGCGCACTGGGTGACGCTGACGCAACCGGCGGCAGCAGCGATCTCGACAATCGCGTCCATCGCTGGCTGAACCCCGTGGTCCGCGTAACGATCACTGTCCGCTAAGGGGGTCTGACATGAGACATCTCAAGCTCAGAACCCTTGGCATAGTCGCGGTGGCGCTCATTGTGCAGGCCTGCGACAGCGACACGCCGGCACCGATGCAGCTGGAACCGCTGGTCACGCCACCGGCACCGCCGAATGCTGTTTTCAATGTCACGGTGACCAACCTGACCAATGCGCAACCGCTGTCACCGGTCGCCGTCATTGCACACTACCCGGGTTTCTCGTTGTTCACCGTGGGTGAACCGGCAACGGTGGGTCTCGAAGAGCTCGCTGAAGGCGGTTCCAACGGCGGCCTGCTTGCCGAGGCCGATGCCAACCTGGAGGCTATCCGGATGATCTCGGGCGCGGCGCCGATCGGACCGGGCGGCAGCGAGACCATTACCTTCGAGGTCGTCGAGGGCCAGCTGCCACGGCTGCGCCTGAGCACCGGCACGATGCTGGTGAACACAAACGACGCGATCTCCGGCATCAACGGACTGCTTATCGAGGACATGGCAGTTGGTGATGTCGTCACACGACGGACCATCGTCTATGACGCTGGAACTGAAGCCGACACCGAGCAAGCGATCCACATCCCTGGCCCGGCTGGTGGAGGCGAAGGTTTCAACGCCGAGCGCGACGATGAATACGACCGTGTTGCCATGCACACCGGCGTGGTTGGCCAGGACGATGGGCTCCCTGCATCGTCGCTCAACAACCAGCACCGGTTTGACAACCCGGCCGTGGCATTCCGCATCGAGCGGGTCCAGTGAGAGGACGCAGCCCGGTGGCGAGGCGACTCGCGACCGGGCTGTGATATTTCCGTGAGATTCAGGGTCTATTCTCCGGCAACCCATACCGGAGACGCATCAGATGGCAGGTCGACAGCTATGAGCCGCCGCATCCTGGTTGTTGAGGATGAGGCAGATATTGCCGAACTACTGGAACTGCACCTTGCCGACCTGTGCGACGAAGTCGTGGTCGCGCGAGACGGCCACGAAGGGATGCGACTCGCCACCGAGTCCGACTGGACACTCATTATCCTCGACCTGCGATTACCGGGGCCTGACGGCCTGCAGATCTGCCGCGCCGTTCGCAAGGCGCGGAGTTACCAGCCCATCATGATGCTCACCGCGAAGAGTGCCGAGCTCGACCGGGTCCTCGGGCTCGAAACGGGTGCCGACGACTACCTGACCAAACCCTTCAGCGTGCTGGAACTGGTTGCACGGGTCCGAGCCATTGTTCGTCGTGTCGACAGCATGCGCGAACGTCCGGCGGTGACCAGCAGTATCGAGCAGATCAGCAGTGGCGAGGTCAGCATCGACCCGGAACGCCGGGAAGTCTCGCTGTGCGGAAAACCGGTTGAACTGACCGCCAAGGAGTTCGACCTGCTCGAACACTTTGTGCGCCATCCGGGCCGTGTCTTTCGACGCGCGGACCTGCTTGACAGTGTCTGGGGTTATGGACATGAGGGTTACGAGCACACGGTGAACTCACATATCAATCGACTGCGGGCGAAGATTGAAAAAGACCCGGCGCGCCCGGAGCGGATCGTGACCGTCTGGGGCGTAGGCTACAAATTCGCGAGTGCTGCCCAATGAATTCCCTGTCGGCACGACTGTCTGCAGCGCTGCTGACCCTGATCGTCCTGATGGGCGGTGCGCTGTTTGCGGTCGACCGACACAACACCAGTGTCTACTACGAGGAACTCTCGCAGACGCTGAACATGCCGATTGCGATGTACGTGACGGAGCAGCGGCAGCTGATCAACAACGGCGTACCCGACATCGACAGCCTGCACGAACTCGCGGCGCGGGCGATGGTGATCAACCCGACGGCCGAGATCTACCTGCTGGATTCGGCGGGCCACATTCTCGGCCACGGCATGCCGGCCGATACGCCGATGAAAACGACGGTCGATCTCGCACCGATCACGTCCCTGCTGAACAACCCGTCGCACCTGCCGGTACGCGGTACAGACCCACGCTCGGAGGGCAGTCAGAAGATTTTTTCCGCGCAGGCAATTCTCTCCGACGCCGGTCTCGAAGGTTACCTGTACGTCATCCTGGGCGGCCAGCGCTATGAGGCGCTCGCGGCCGACATCGGCAGTTCCTATACCGGCCGAATGGGCGCGTATGCCGTACTCGGTATCATTGTTTTTACCGCGGTGGTGGGGCTGATCGTTTTCAGTGTATTGACCCGGCGTATCAAACGTCTCGATCGTGACGTGCGACGAGTCACGGAAAGCGATTTCCAGGCCTTGCCCGAGGTGGCTATCCCCGACAGGGCCGGTGATGAGATCGACAACCTGGGGCGCAGCTTTGTCGACATGTCTTCCCGGATCAACACCCAGATCGACCAGCTCAAGGAAAACGACCACCTGCGCAGGGAACTGGTGTCGAATATCTCCCACGACCTGCGCACACCGCTATCCGCCATCCAGGGCTACGTGGAGACACTGATCCTGAAAGGCAACACGATGCCCGCGGACGACCGTGACAAGTTCCTGCGTGTGGCTCGCAAACACACACTTCGCCTGAACGCCCTGATCGAGGATCTCTTCGAGCTGTCCAAGCTGGATGCTGCGAGCGTGACGCCACAGATCGACCGCTTCTCCCTGCCGGAACTCGTGTCCGACACGGCGCAGGAGTTCATTGTCGAGATGGAACGAAAACGACAGACACTCGACATCCAGGTCGACGCGCTGCACACGCAGACCGTTGGGGACATCGGGCTGATTCAACGAGTGCTTGAGAACCTCGTGCGCAACGCCGTCAAATTCACGCCGGAGGGCGGACAAATCACCATTTCCGTCGCCGAGCGATCAGACACGCTTGCGGTTGCCGTTGAAGACAACGGTCCCGGGATACCGGCGAAGGACATCCCGCGAATATTCGACCGATTTTATCGTGCGAAGGACGGCGAAGAAGCCCGTTCCGATTCATCCGGGCTCGGACTTGCTATCGTGAAACGCATTCTCGATCTGCACGAGAGCCGCATCACGGTAGAGTCGACGGTGGATTCGGGGACGCGATTCGAGTTTGAACTGCCGGTGTTTCAACAGGCCGCGTAGGCGCCGCCGGCACATCAACAGCCGGGACCCAATTCTGTCGCCGCTGTTATCTGCGGAGTATCACCTGCAGGCACACGCTAAAGGTGCGCACTGCACAAGCTCCTTTCAGAAGAGCAGATGACGATCATGTTAAGGGGCATTGCGCCCAGGATGCTTACGGTTTTTGACCGGACGCTATGTGTTTTTTCGAAACGATGGATATACTCGACGGGTGCATAGGCAACCCGCTCCCATCTCGTCGACCTCAGTGGACTCGCATACCGTGTCTTCGAGAACCGCGATTGGTTCGGACGTTGAACTGCTGACGAGGCGTCGACCTCCCGGGGAAGTTAACCTTGTCCACGGCCAGCAGGAGCACGTTCTCATGTGTACCTATGGCACGCCGCTCGATTCCGGCAAGATCAGCTCAGAGCTTCAGACCGGTGCAGTCAGACACCAGTGGTCCACCTGCCCGAAAGGCCACATCACTTTTATTCCTGCCGGCCTGGCCCTGCAGTGGAATTGGTCCTACGAATCCGAGTCTGTTCATATATCGATGCAACCGTCGCTCCTGTCACGACTGGCTGCAGACTTTATGGGGGATGGTGGTGAACCTCCGAGCCTGAAACCGTTTTTCAGGGTGTTCGACGACAGCCTGCAACACCTGGTTCATGAACTCCGCCGGGAGTCTGGCCGAAACGAGCCTGGCAAAGATCTAACAACCTCGTCGCTGATAATGCTCATCGCATCACGAATATTTCGCCAGAGCAGCGCTCTACCGGTGGGCCACTCTCGCAAGGGACTGTCAGCAGGGGATCGGCGGAAGCTGAGTGAGTTGTTTAACGATCGACTGAACGAGAAGATCCCGCTCTCAGAGCTCGCGGATGAATTCGGACTGTCTCAGTATCACTTTGCCCGGCTGTTTAAACAGGCAATCGGCTTCCCTCCGCACGAATACCAGATCCAGCTTCGAATCTCTCGTGCTCGAATGCTGTTGGTCAAACGTCCCGACGTGAGGATCGCCGAGATCGCCTGCGAGCTGGGCTTCACGGATGAGAGCCATTTCCGTCGCCATTTCCGTCGCATTGTCGGCGTGACTCCCGCGCAGTATCGCGATCAGCAATAACGTACCTGTCCCCAGCAACTTCGTTCTATTCGCACCAACCGCCTCTTCATACGATGTCGGCAGGCATATCGACCATAGTCGGTTATGCCTCTGACTGACATTCAAAACCTTTTTGGGAGAGGAATTCATGAAAACGGTCCTGTTGGCTGCTGCCTGTGTAACTGTGCTTTCCGCCATACCGACATCAACACTCGGCGACGAATTCGAAATCAAGAACGGAGAACTTGAGCGCCCGACCGGGTATCGGGAGTGGATCTACGTTGGCACGCCGGTAACACCAAACGATATGAATGACGGCAAAGCAGCGTTTCCTGAACATCACAACGTGTACATTGACCCCAAGAGCTGGAAGCACTGGAAGAAAACGGGGACGTTTCGGGAAGGCACCATCCTCATGAAGGAGCTGGTCAGCGTCGGTGCAAAGAGCGCCGTCAGTGGAAATGGATACTTCCAGGGCGAATTCATCGGGCTGGAAGCTGTCATCAAAAGCGAAAAACACTTTCCGGACGAGCCAGGCAATTGGGCCTACTTCAGTTTTTCAACGCCGGACCACAAGTCTCTTACGCCAACAGCGAAGGCGTTCCCGACCGAATCGTGCAACGTCTGCCATTCTGCCGCCGCGGCAGACGATTTCGTGTTCACTCAGTACTATCCCGTGCTTCGTGATGCAAAGGCCAAGGGCGAAGAAGGTACCGGCGGTCAGTCTGACAAGCTCAAAGGGGCTGAATAGTGAACTCCAGGACTAAGTCAATTGCAGTGGCCGCCGTAGCGGCCACTCTCCTGGTAACGTCGTGGAACACGATAGCAGCAGATCGTTCCTTCTCCAGCTACGTCGATGAAAGTGGAAACATCAGCTTCCCGAACGGCTTCAGAACCTCAATGGTTCATCTGGGCTCCTGGTTCGTGCCGGAGGGCGGCGCGAGCGGCTTTCATGATGTCTACACAGAGCGGGAAAGCGTCGAGGCTTATCGGAAAACCGGCCGGTTTCCCGATGGAGCAACCATCGTGAAGGAGCTTCGTTCCCACAACAGCGGGACGTATACAACGGGTGCAAATGTCAGTTATGCAACCAGCGAGCTCAAGCAGTGGTTCGTTATGGTCAAAGACGAAAAGGGTCGCTTTAAAGACAACCCGGTTTGGGGCGACGGCTGGGGCTGGGCTCTCTACAAACCCGACGACAAAGCCGTCAACGTCTCGGAAAACTACAAGACTGACTGTCTTGGCTGCCACACACCGGCTAAACAGGACGACTGGGTTTACGTGAATGCTTACCCATCGTTATCGCCTGAATGAACACTTGACGCGCCACAACGAACTCGTGACCAAGACCTTCGTCAATTAGCGGCGCTTAATTCTCAAGAAAGCGCCGCTAATCGGCCGACTTGCGAAAATCCCATTCCATCTCGGCAGCCAGGTAAGCGAACGCGGCATAGGCCGCGACGTTCTGGTTGAATCGGTCCTTGTCGATCTTGTCGAACGTGTCGTCCGGCGTGTGGTGGAGATCGAAATAGTCCCAACCGTTTTGCCGGGGTGTCACGACCGGCACACCCATCGACGGCAGCATCGAAATATCCGGCCCGCCGGATGCGAGATTGTGACCGCGAGCGATACCCAGCGGCTCCAGCATCTGCTGGATAGCGCGGGCATATGGCAGGGCGCCGTCACCGAAACGGGTCTCGAATCGCCAGATTTCGTCCGCGCCGAAGTCGCTCTCCGAGGCAAGGATATGCTGGTCCATCTCGTTCGCGTACCGCTCTGCGTAGGCAAAGCCGCCCAGCAAGCCGACCTCCTCTGCACCGTACAGCACGACGCGAATGCTGCGTCGCGGTGCTTCGTCCAGGGACATAATGAGTTTCGCAGCACCCACCACGATGCCGCAGCCGGCGCCGTCATCTACGGCCCCGGTGCCGAGGTCCCAGCTATCAAGGTGGCAACCCAGCAGGATGACCTCCTCCGGCCGTTCTCGACCGACGACTTCGGCGACGACATTGCCTGAAAGCGCCTCCGGCTGCGTTTCTACCTGGATGTCCAGTCGCACCTTCACCGGACCGATCTCGAGCAAACGGGTGAGCTGCTCGGCGTCGGGTGGGGACAGCGCGGCTGCCGGGCCGTCACCTACCGCCGAACTTCGGGCCATCATACCGGTGTGAGCAAAGCGTCGATCCTGGGTACCGACTGAACGAATCAGGCAGGCGACGCCGCCCTTCTCGTTCGTTGTCGTCGCGCAGTTGCGGCGCTTGCGAACCGCCATACCGTAGCCCGTACCGTCCTGTGTTCGGGTCATCTTCTCGTCGATGAAGACGATTTTTCCCGAGACGACATCCGAACTGGCTTCCCGCAGTTCATACATGCTTTCGAAACGGATCACCTCGGCCTCGACGCCGTCCTCGGGCGTCGACGTAGAACCGCCGAGCGCGGTGATCACCATGTCCTGTGGCGCAGGAGAAACGATGCTGGCCTGGTCCACGCGTCGCGACCAGTAGGGGATCTTGAACGGCTCGATACGAATGTTGGCGAAGCCGAGCTCGGCGAGCTCTCGCGTCGACCAGTTTCGTGCCCGCTCCTCCGCTTCTGAGCCCGCCAGCCGTGGACCGACCTCTGTGGTCAGGCCACGAACGAAGGCATAGCCAACGTTGTCGTCAAGTCCGCTCCGGATCAACGTCTCTACGTTTTCACGGACTTCCAACGGAATGTCAGCGACGTCCTGTGCCTGTGCCATTGACGCCAGCAAACACAGGCTGGCCAGCGATAATCTGAGCATCAATGCTCTCCTGTTGGAATTTGATTTGCCTTTGGCTTGCGACCAAGTCTGCCATGCAGCAGACGCGGGCAGTATAGAGAGCGCTTCAGCGGCGTTCCAATCGTCTCGCGGCCGCGCGCAGCAGTTGGCGCGAGTAAAGGCGATGCATCGGTAGCAGCGCACGGTACGATCCGGGCAACGTCTCGCCGCTGGCAATAACGGCAGATCCGAAATACAGCGTCGTTCCCGATTCGTCCGGCGCGACACGAAACCACGATCGTGTTCGCGCATTCACGTCACACATCAATAACTGGTCGTCCGTGCGCTCCTCGAGCGTCCAGGCGGCAAAGTGCTGCTGCCGCCCTGCGAGCAGCGCGTCAATATCCGCATCGCTTGAGCGCATACCCAGCAGTCGCAGAATCAGCCGCTCGCTGCGGAAAAGCGGTGTCGTGTAGAAGGCGCGAACAAACGTCGTGAGATCAATCGCCGGGGAAACCCGGGTAACGAAACAGTCGGTGTAATGATTAAGTGCCGTGCCGTCTTCGGTCGTCGCGTAGCGCGCAAGAAGCGCGTCTTTGTTAAGCACTGTCTGCATGCAGCGATTACACCGATGAGGCGTCGTCAGATTGCCGATGCATTTTCCGGCTCGGCGTCATTCCAACAAGGCAGCTCACCGTTTCGCATCCAGTTGCCGAATCTCGATGAGCTTGTGGTTTTGATCAAAGGTCATTTCGAAGTGGCCGTGAATTCCACTGCGCGTCACGAACTTGCGGACAGCATCGGCGGGAAATCGAACAACCCGGTTGTCATCAGACCGTGCGACCACCTCCTGGGCGCTGCCCTGGTAGAACGCCAGGTAGTCGTCAGCGGAGATGGCGAGTCGAAAACGAATGCGTCTCGAGTGATTATTGGCACTCATTGGGCGAAAGCGGTTACCGTCCGAAGCCTGTCAGCAGCTGCCAGTATATCGAACGCCGTAACACCGGCGGCAATGCGAATCTTCATGACGAACGGCTCGCCGATCGCAGGTACTTCATAAACGCGAATTGACTCTGAAGCAGTCCGTGGTACTTCGGGTAGGCGTCCTCAACATCTGAAACACGCTTGTCGTAGTAAATGTGTGCCTTGGGCTCCGGCAAGTCCGCGTCCGCGCCGAACATGGGGGACGGGACCATCACCAGCTTGGGAAAAAGCGGCAGGATAAAGGTCTCGACTGCCGGTTGCGCGCAAGAGGCGCATTTCCCCCGCTGCACGTTCGGTGGCGGTTTATAGGTTTCAAACCTGACAGCATCTTCCGGCGGGAGCGACACGTCCTCGGCCCGAAAAACGAGGACGTCACCGTACGGCGCGTCGTTATACCGCTGGCAAATCGTGCAGTGACACAGGATTCGGAATAACGGCTCGGCGTGCGTGTTAAAACGGGTAGCGCCACACTCGCAGGCGGGAGTCATTGGGCGCCACTCCCCAATTGAGACGGTTTCATAACCGCGTTCTCCGATTCGTCAGGCCGTCAATGCCCATCCGATAAGCGTTACCGATAACGTGAGCGGAATCCAGCCGAAGTGCCGTCCGCGCGTGCCCCAGAAATTTCCGACAGCCCCCAGCGCGTATAACAGGGCCGTTACGCAGGCAATGACCATCGTGGTCGACGCGGGAAGATAAAGACTCGCGACGACCAGCACGGCGCCGGCCAGGAACCACACCACAGTACTGAAGTGCATCAGGACCGGGAATATCCTGCGACTGCGTCCCGGAATGTCGCTGCCGGCAAGAATTGGAACAATCATCAGGCGCTGCATAAGAACGCCATGAATGACGGACACAGCCAAACCAAGCACACCCGCCGATACAAAAAGCCAACTCTGGGTCGTCATGATCGTCTCCATACAGGTATGTATGGACAATAGCATGCTAGCATCAGACCATACAAGCCTGTACGGAGATGAGCGTGACTGATCGATTGACCCGGGAGGACTGGGTTGTCGTTGCCCTGCGAGAGTTGGCCGGGCACGGACACACATCACTGACTGCAAACAGACTGGCATCCGTACTGGGCGTATCGCGGGGCAGCTTCTATTGGCACTTTCAAAACGTCGAAGACTTTGAAACCAGCGTACTCGAGCGTTGGCAGCAGCTCGCCACCGACTCGATCATCGAGGAGATGGAGCGCCTCGAAAACCCGGAAGAAAAGCTCAACGCCCTCGTTCGGGCGTCTCTGGGCGACGATACCCGATTGGAACGAGCGGTCCGGTGCTGGGCCATCGACAACGACAGCATCGCACGGTTTGTATCGGGCGTGGACGCCAGGCGTATGAACTACGTTCGCGAACTGCTGGTGGCCATCGTCGGCGATAGCACCGACGTGGGCATAAGGGCCCAGGTGCTTTACTGGGCCAGCGTCGGGATGATCATGGCGCCGACGTCAGACCAGCCCGGCGCCGTTAGCGAAACCGACATCGTGGGCGTCTTTTCTCAAGCCTAGACTGAAAAGTCCTGCGTTGACCTGCCGTCGGTCGTTTCATCTCACGCATACAAGAGCCCGGCGGCCGGTCTACGAGCCCGCTTCAACGGCCGCGTCGTCGGGAACGTATTCGAGGATATCGCCCGGCTGACAGTCAAGGGCTTCACAAATCTTCTCAAGCGTTGAGAATCGAACGCCCTTGACCTTGCCGGTTCGCAGGACGGACAGGTTTTGCTCGGTAATACCAACCTGCCCCGCCAGTTCCTTTCCCTTGATCTTCCGCTTGGCAAGCATCACGTCCAAAGTCACGTTGATTGACATGGGACCTCCCTAAACGAACTGCTGGTTCTCTGCCTGCAACTTGCAACCCTCAACCAGCAGGTCGCTCATCACCCAGAGAATCAACGCAACGCCGATCGCCTTGAGTTCATTGCTACCGATCGCAATGGACAGCATCTTTTCACCGACCGGGTGATTCATCGACAGAATCAGGCTCAACACGGCGAGATGAATCGGCGTCGCCAGCGCCTGTAAGAAAAAGAGAATGGAAAAGCGCCGAAGATCGCGACTGTTCGAGAGGTTAAAAAGCTCACCGTGCGCGAAATTCGAAAAGGCTCGCCTGAGAAAGAAGAGCGCCACGAGCCCGATGGACAGATAGGCCACCGTCACCGCCCACAGTGAGTACCACTGGCCTGTGGAAACCGTCCACCACTGAATGGGTAACCCGAGCGTGGACTGCGCCAGTCCGGCAAGGTTCTCCAGTCTCAGGAGAAAGAAGAGTGCTGCGATTGGTGTGACTACGAGGAGAAACGAACAGGCCCACGCAATGACCAGCGATAACTTTCGACTCACGATTGACTACCCCTGCTAATGATTGTTAATGTTTAATAAATTATCGTAAAACATTAATTTTTTCAACAGGAGATTCTCAATGCCCCGCAAGTTCAAGATTGTCGCCGTTTCACTGATCCTCGCTTTGTTCCCACTCGAAAGCACCGCACTCACGATGGGACAGTTTGCGTCAGTCTGCGAGTCGTACCAGGGAAAATGCAGCGATATCCCGTTTCTACAGGCATACGTCGGCGGTGCACTGGACCTGGTTGCCATGCTGGATGAAGAGACAGATTACCTTGACCAGATCTACTGCAACGAAGCGTCCGATTTCTTCGACGTGCCGGAAATCATTCACTTCATGCTTTCGCACAAGGAAGACTATCGCGACAAGAACGCAATGCTGCTGGTCATTCGGTATCTCGAAGAACGGGGCGGTTGCCCCGCCCACTAGTGGATTCGGATCGAAGGCACCCGGCCCCTGCAATTTCGGGAGACAGAACTTTGAAAGGCACCTGTAAGCGACGTCGTGCAGCGTGCCCTAGTCGGCGGCTCGAGCGACGTTGAAGCGTTGCCGGATATATCGACCCGCTTCCAGTTCCTCGTAGACGGCGTATGCGAAATCCTCGCGCGAAATCTCGGACGGCCTGCCGTTCGGCTCGCGCAACAATTCGTCGCCACCAAAACGGACTCGTCCGGTGAATCCTTCCAGTCGAAGTCCGTTTGGCGGTGTAGCGACGGTCCAGTTCACACCCTCGCTGGCGCGAAACGTCTCCAGCGCAATCTGGTGGCCGTAGAACATGGCGTAGAACTCATGAGATTTATCCACACGCCCCAGCTCAAGCAGGGATTTGCCGTCCTCGTAAACCAACGTGAACAGGTTGCCAACGAAAATCAGGCGCGGACCGCTTTCGCCAAACGTCTGCATAACGTCCACCAGGCTTTCCGCAGCCAGCGCGGCTATGTAGGTTTCCGGGTTCTTGTCCGAAGGTGTGCCGCCGACAGAAACGATGACAGCGTCATGCGTCGACACCAGCGCTCTCGTCTGCTCGCGGTCAAGAATGTCTCCGGCTTCGACCTGTATTCGGTCCGCGAAACCGGACAGCCTCTCGGGATTTCGACTGACACCCGTGACGGAGTAGCCTCTCTTAAGCCCCTCCTCGACAAGGTGTGAACCTATCTGTCCACTGGCGCCGAAAATCAGGATGCGCTCGTCGCCATGATCGTCCGACCATGACATTGTCGGGAACAGCACGAGGTAAACGAGCAAACAGCAGCGTAACAGCACACGGACTCCGTAAATTTCTGCGCAAGAGGCGACAGCCAGATAGAACGCTGACTTCAGTAAAGGTTCCCACGCGCACCACGCCAACTGTCAGCGACATGGAGAGCCCGAACGTCGGCGTGCCGGACTCGCACTGTGATCCTGCCGATTGCCTAACCGTGATGACGCCGGATATGCGTAATCAGGCCTTCATCATTGAACTCCAGCGAGACAATGCTGGTGCTGCTGTATTCGACGACCTTATCCAGGTGTGTCGGCTTGACCTTCGCACTCTCGGTGTATTTCACGAACGCAACATTGCGCCCGACCATGACCTGGTTGATGTCGATCCGCGAGTAAAAGACCTCATCTTTGAGCTTGAGCAACATTCCATTTCGTAGCTCGCTCTTGTCAGTCACCGTTACGCCAAATTTGATGTGCTCGTCGACGAAATCGTCTGCGAGCAGGGCGAGAAACGCTTCAATATCATCCGCGTCTGAATCCGGCTGCTGCCTGGCATTCTTGGCATCGATAAAGGCAACGGCCATTTGCTCGAGCTTCTCCTCCGAAAACACGTCCTCGGCAGCGACTGATGAGCCACAAAACATAAGGCCGACGAATACAACGAAATTTCTCATGCCGAGAGTCCCAGCAGCTTCATAACGATGCTG
The DNA here is from genome assembly GCA_964606915.1 of uncultured Woeseiaceae bacterium. Lineage (GTDB taxonomy): Bacteria > Pseudomonadota > Gammaproteobacteria > Steroidobacterales > Woeseiaceae > UBA1847. Next base: position 26,676 of record CAZSIQ010000024.1, read on the forward strand.
TCAAAGTGAATGGCGAAGTAGAGCAATACGACGAGGTTTGCATAGAACAGGATCGGGATGAGCCAGATGGCGGCCACCAAGAACCCGTCGTTCAGGTAGATGATGAATAGCGAGATAAACAATCCGAAGTACAGATCGGCCCCGATTTGCCGGCCCCAATGCAACGTGGCTACGGATCTCACGCTGCGGAAGAAGTTCTCCGTGAAGCTACAGTAAACGCTGTAGGCAAGAAACAGGACCAGCGCCAACCAGAAGGCGGCTTTAACTCCGCCAAGCGGGCCGCTGATCGAAAACGTGTTGTCCTTGACGCCCGTTACCAGGGCATACGCTGCGAAAGCGAAGTACAGACCCCACAGTATCAAACCACTTTTTCCCAGTCTCATGCGAAACCACCAGCTTCAGGCTGAGGCTCGGCGGTCGAACAACGGATCCGCTATTGCGTGTTGTTACGCCGGTAGCCTCTGGAACGCCAGTATATCCGAGCATGTGCGCAGCAGAACGGACGACTGATATCGGCTCAGCGTCAGCCGCCGGAGGCCTGAACCGTTCGCCGCGTCACACCCGTCTGGGTGATCAGCAATGCGGCGCCGACCAGGCTAAAGCCCTTGATAAAGGACGCCTGCTGTATGGCACGCATGGCCTCGCCGTCGGCATAGATCATCTGGTAACCGTGAACGACGACGGTAACGGGTAACAGGAAAATCACCAGCAGCCATCCGCCGAGGCGAGGTCGCCAGTTGAACAGGATCATCACTGCGGCTGCCAGTTCGACGACACCGGACACAATGACCCAGAAAACGGGGTGCGGCGTTGACCCAGGCATCAGCGCAACATAGTAAGGAATGTTCGTAAAGTGCGTCACTCCTGACAGTAGAAACAGCGACGTGAACAGTACGCGCGCGGCTATGGTAATTCCGGCGTTATTGGGGAGTTGGTCTTCTGCCAGCATGGTCTTCTCCTCTCTTATGGTTCAAAAACGACTGCAGCTGCTTTAGGCAGGCGCAGCCGCATTCGTCTGTACCCAATGAGCAATGCGTTTCTTCCGTGCCGACGTGGCTTCCGAGGCCACGCCGGCGATGACATCGGTAAGCAACACCGCAGCCAGTGATTCGCGGTAAACCGCCTCGGCGTTAAGAAACGCGGCGGCGATTGGACACGGTTTTGAGCATTCGGATGACGAAGCACCGCAGGGACCCTTGCGGCGCACCTCGGTGCACCGGAAGCTCGGCTTTGTGCCTTCAATCGCAGCGGTGATGTCCCAGAGGGACAGCTGATCCGGTCGCTTAGCGAGGCGGTATCCGCCAGCCACACCGCGCTTCGCAGTGACGATGCCCGCCCGGCTCAACGCCTGGAGTTGCTTTGCCATATACGGGGTGGGTACCCCCAGGAAGGTCGCAAGCGCATCGCCTGACAGCGTTGCATCCTCTGGCAACAGGGCCAGCAAGGCACAGGTGTGTGCGCCCCACTCGACGCCTTTTCCGATCTTCACGAGCTCTCCTGCGTTCGGTCTCTGTGTGACAATACCATAATTAAGGACATTTTTTATCCGTAATTAGAGCCGAGTATGGAAATCGCAGCTGACCAGTCGTCACATCGCGTCAGGACAGCGAAGAAAAGCGGCGACGGTACTGGCTCGGGCTCAGGCCGAAGGTCTTTCGGAAGTGATATTGCAGTCGACTCGCGCTCGCAAAACCGACGGCCGTACTGATAGCCGTCAGGTTGGCATCGGATGACTGAAGCAGATCGGATGCCCGCGTGATCCTTTGCTGGGTCAACCACTTTCCCACCGGCATCCCGACCAGCGCCGAGAATCGCCTTTGGAAGGTGCGAGCACTCATCCTGGCGCGGGCCGCCAGTGACTTCACGGTGTGCGGGCTGTTCAGGTTCTGCCTGATGAACTGAATCGTGTCCGACAGTCGATCGGCTTCGTAGTCGACGGGGACCGGCTGGTCAATGAACTGCGCCTGGCCGCCCTGCCGATGGGCGTGCATAACCAGCCTGCGCGCAACGCTGTTGGCAACACCCGCACCAAAATCACGCCGCACAATGTGCAGACAGACATCAATCCCGGCTGAGCTCCCGGCGGAGGTAAAGATATAGCCTTCGTCTACGTAGAGTCTGTCCAACTCAAGCCGGATGTCGGGGAATTTTTGCTGGATATCATCGGCGTAGCGCCAGTGTGTCGTGGCGCGTCTCCCGTTGAGCAGGCCGGCTGCCGCCAGGACGTAGGCACCTGAACACACAGACACCAGCCGCGTGCCGCCGGCATGCGCTTTGCGAAGGGCATCACACAGATGTTCCGGCACGGGTTCGTCTTTTCCTCTCCACCCGGGTATCACGACGGTGTCAGCACCCTGAATACCGTCGAGGTCGTTCGAGCACTCTATGCGGATGCCTCCCATAGCCCTCAGTGGGCCCTCCTCTATCGAAACCGTGCTGAATGCATACCAGTCGTCGCCCAACTCGGGACGCGGCAATCCAAAGATCTCAGCGACGATCCCGAACTCAAACGTGCACAGCCCGTCGTAGACCAGGGCCACAACCTTCCGCGGGTCTTCTCTGCCAGATGTCGGGCGCGCGTCTGTCATGAATTGATCGTCAGCTGTCACTTTTTAGTATGGCACTTTTTAGACGGTTATCGACATACTGCCACAAGACACAAGGAGAGAGACAGTGAGTAAAACAGCGGAACTGCTTCAGGCAGTGGACACGTACTTTGACGCCATTTATTTCTGCGACACGCAGAAACTGGACCGTGTTTTCCACGACGAGTCGAGCCTGTTCGACGCCGACAACGGTGACATCTTCGTAGACCCGATAGCGAGCTTTCGCGCAGACGTGGGTTCCAGGCCCGCACCCGCGGACAGGTCACAGGCCCGACGCGATGAAGTGATTGCAATCGACTGGTTATCCGACATCAGCGCCGTGGTGAAACTCCGCCTGCAGTCTCACGAAAACGTCTTCGTTGACCACCTGTCGTTCGTGAAAGGCGCTGCAGGTTGGAAGATCGTTTCCAAGGTCTGGCACCTTGAGCGGACCGCGGAGATTCTTGAGGAAAGCGAACGGTCTCGCGGCAATTAGCTATCGGACGTTCGACGCCGGTCGGGACTCTTGATGTCGCTGGCACCGCCCGGGCGAATATCGGTCGAACAAGCCGTCAGTGATACGGCCCGAACAACGACGCCTGGAAAGGAGCCGCCATGGGTCTGACGACCTTGTCCGGATGGTCCCGTAAGTCCCGAAGCCGCCGATTGGCCTCGAAACACTGCTTCACAGTGACATACTCGGCGCCGATGAAGACCAGCCCGATCAGGCCAAAAACCAGTGACAAAACGGGCGAGTAACCCTGCGCAAACGACAGGACAGTCGACACCAGGTAGAGAAACCCGCCGACAGCGAAAGGCACCAGCACAATCGCCAGCGACACGTAGATCGACCGGCTCTGCCGCAAGGCGTTATCCAGCTTTAGCGTTTCTGCGGTGCTTCGCATGTTCAGATGAGCGCGTGGAAAAGTGCAATTCGCGAAAGACGTTGGGCCCGCGGATCGCCGACGACGAAACACCGGGTCACGTCGGCGGCGCGCCGCACCTGGCTCACCCTCACGGGTAAGGAACCGTTTGGCTGTAGCAAACCAGGTCGTCGCCAAGCACGAGGACGCCGTCACCGAATTCCTCGATGACCTGCAGGTTCTGCAGGTTGCAGCCCCATGACCGGTTGCCAATCTGTCCGGTCGTCGTTGTGCTGTACACGCGTGCCGAATCCGTACCGGTGTCGCCAACAAGCAAGGCTTCGCCATCGGCTGAAACCGTGGATCGTCCGCCCGGGAACAGCCCGACCGGGTCGAGCGTCTCGGTCGATACGACCTGCCCGGATCGCAGGTAAATACGACTGCCGTCAGGGCTTATCGCGAGACTGGACGTTCCGGACACCACGCCGTGATCGTCTTCCAACACGATTGGCAGATCGCTTTGCGTCGCGTCCAGCTTGTACAGCGAGTTCGGTGAGAAGCCTTCACCGACATACACCGCCGTTTGATCGGGACTCACGGCAAAGATCGGCGACGCGCGAATAATTCGCTGGCTCGCAACGCGGGTCGCCTGGTTCGAGAGGTCACGCCGAACTTCGACGATGTAACCGAAGCCGTTGCTACCCGGGTTCGTGGAAACCAGCACCCGGTCCGCCGACACTTCAGCGACATCCCAGGTCCGGTCATCGTCCAGCTCGACGGAGATATCGATGGCCTCGAAGTCACCGCTCGCTATATCCAGCACGCCAAGGTCACCGTCACCGAACATGGCGGCGTAAATCGTCCCGCCGTCGGTGCTCAGTTCGATGCCGTAGGGCTGCCCGGCCAAGGTGAAGCTACGGGCAATCGAGCCATCACCGAGGTCAATCTCCGACACCCGATTGAGGCTCGGGATGGAGACGAACGCGACGCCGGCCGCCGTATCGAACACGAGGTCCTGTCCGATGCCGCCGAGCTCCACGCGGACCGTATCAACGCAATTTGCGGCGGACACCGAAACACCCCCGAGAACGACCTGGTCGAGGTCACTGCAGGGCACGCCGTCACTACCCGTCAGGTCGACGGATGCAAGGCTGGCGACAGACAACAGCGGTGACACATCGGAGATCGGCGTATTCCTCGCGACCAGTCCCTGCAGCGACGAGAGGCCGGCCAGCGGCGACAGGTCGATGACACCGCTGTTTGAAATGTCGAGCGTTGCGAGATTACTCAGGCGGTCGATGCCATCGAGACTCAGGATGGTTCGGGTTGCGCCACTGCAATCAAGACTCGTGAACTCGTCAGGCTGCGTGTACCCCATCGCAACGGCGGTATCGATCACGCACTCTTCCAGCGCAAGGTCGGTAAAGCGAAGTGCCGAGAAAGGATCCGGCGGCGTGGATCGCGACACCGACGCGAACAGGCACGCCACGTCCTGCTGCAGCAACATGAACGACGCGTCCCCGTTGTACGCAAGGATTCGCGACGTGCTGCCGTTGTCGCAGCGCGTCTCGACCTGTCCGGTCAGGGCCAGCGTATCGAAATCGAATGCCTCTACGAGCCCACCCGATCCGGCGACGTAGAACGTGTCCGTGATGGCACTCGCGACAGAGCGGCCCGGCGTGACCCGGCCCTCTTCAATGAAAGAGCCGGTCCTCAGCACCTGGCCACTACCCAGTGCGATGCGCGTACCGGACTGGTTGAGGACCAGGTTGTCAGTACCGCTGACACTGCCGTGGTCGTCCTCCAGCACAATCGGTGCATCGTCTTCCAGGAGGCTCAGCTTGAGGAGGGAATTCGGCGAGAACCCGGTACCCACGTAGATAAACTGCTGGTCGGGTGATCGAGCCAGTGTCGGGCGCGCCCGGATGATCCTCTGGTTGGCGACACGTGTGGCGATATTGCCCTGGTCCAGCCTGACCTGTGCGACGTACGCGAAGCCGCCCGAACCTGGTGCGGCCGTGACGAACAAGCGATCCGGCGCCCCTTCGAGCACATCGTAGGTGGTCGGGTGATCGGTGACGTCGCCAAGATCGATCGTGGTGACTGAGCGCAGACCAATATCGATAACCGCAACCGCGTTGCTGCCGTTCAACGCTGCAAACAAGCGCGTGCCGTCGAGGCTTAAATCTATGCCGTTGGGCGAACCCGGTACCGACAGGCGATCTACGATACGAAGCTCCGTGGTGGAGAGGACGACAATCTCGTTTCGCGACGGCACGCTGATGTAGATTTGATCCCGAACGGAATCAAGGGCGGCGTCGAAACCGATACCGTTGAGATCGAGTGCGAATCCTCCCAGGCAGGTGTCATCGACCAACAGGTCGGTACCCTCGGCCAGGCGCTCTGCGAGCTGGTCCACTTCGTTGCACGGCAACGTGGTGTTGCCGCGCAGGTCGAGGAACAACAGGCTGTCGAGCGCGAGCAGGGGTTGCAGTGTTTCCAGCGTGTTGTTGGCAAGTGTCAGCGACTCAAGATTGGCGAACACCTCGATACCGGCAGCGTTCGCCACGTCGGCACAGCTGAGAGTGGTCAATTCGCCCACTTCGCTCAGGCCACCACCCGATGCAGCCGCGTCGACGCACTGCTGCAGAACCGCATCCGCCAGTGTCACGTCCGCGATCAGCGGGAACGCCTGGATAAAAATGGACATCGTGTCGATTCGACGTTCGCCGGTCGTGAAACTCACGTCGAGCTGCATCGTGACGACATCATCGACGTCGATCCCGGGCAACTCGACGCTCGGTTGCAGCGTGTCGGCACCGGTGATAGTCACGGTCGGCCCGGACAGCTGTGTCCAGGCCACACTGTCCACTTCGCCCGGGCTCGTGGTCGACCCGGACAGCGTGACCGTCGACCGTTCATCGGCCACGATGTCGTTGCCGGCCGACGCCTGTCGGCCAACGAGTACCAGGTCCATGAAGACATCGATAAAACCGCGACGGTATTCACCCGTCGTACTGATCACTTCGATACCCACCTGGTAGTTGCCGTTCGACAGGTTGGCGACTTCCGCCGCGTCGAATTCAACGCGCACGTTGACCTGGCCGCCGATATCGACCTGCGACACCGAAATCCATGACGGGATCGTAAGCTGCGTTGGCGTCAGCGCGACTCGCGCCGTGATGTCACCAACGGCAAGCGGCGCACCCGTGCTGGTGAAGATCGGCACGAGACTGACGATCGGGCCCTGTAGTGCCGCATCGTCAATAAACTGGAACACGCTGCTGCCGGGATTCAACGACGGGATCGCGAAGAACGCATTCAGCGTGGCGTCGACCGCGTCGGTCAGGAAAAACGGAGCCAGCAAGGCATCAATCGCCGATACCGACGGTTCATTGGTGTTCAGGATTTCAAAGAGCTGCGCCGTGAGTACAACAATGAAAGACTCCTGGCTCGGCTGCGACGGGTCCATCGATGACACCGGCAGCTGATCCAGGCCGGCGAACCCGGTACTGAATTGATCCAGGAGCTGGCCCGTGGTCAGGTTGGGCTGCCCCAGGCCCATGAGGCTGCTGTTCATCAGCGACAGGATCATGCTGATCGAGTCATCCGGTGTTCCCGGTGCCGGCAGGTTCTGCAGGTCAAAGAGTTCGATCTCGTTGAAGTTATCCGGAAGCGTCAGCACGAGGTTAGTCAGCAGATCGCTGAACAGGCCACGCAGCGTCTCGGCAACAAAGGTATTCGCGGTGTCGACGTTCGCCTGCGTCAGTGAACCCAGGGTGTCCATTCGCTTCGCGGCCAGGTTCGACAGGAAGCTGACTGATACACGCTGGTTGTTGACCGCCGTCGGCAGAACGGCTTCGAGTTCACCGTCAAAATCGACCGCCGATCCCCATGGAACGACGCCACCGCCTACCGCGCAACCAAAGCGGAAATCGCAAATCCAGGTAGAGCTCGCGCCACCCACAGCGCGAATTCGGAGCGGGCCGCTGTAGGAGCCGGAGTAACTGATCGGACCGAACGTGCCGTCGCTGGCGGTAGTGCCCGTTGCCAGAACGCCGCTGGTACCGACGATCTCGATATCCGCGTTCGCGACCGGCCCCAGCATCACGATGCCGCTGATCGATTTCGGTGCCGGTGGTGGTGGTGACGATGGGCCACCGCCACCGCCGCCACCTCCCCCGCCACAGGCGGAGAGCGTCAATGCGACGGCTGTCAAAAGAAACGTTCGAACACGGCCAGCGTAGTCCGTCTTCATCCCCACTATCCCCCGACGTTGGTTTTTATTTGGTTTCACCATACCACATGAGTTTGGACGCCAGTCAAACGCCGAAAGCCGCGGCATCTATGCTGTTCGTGCAGCAGTCATGGCGCCGAGATGGCGAGAGAAAACGGGTGTTTCAGCCTGCCGCATAGACAAGTTGTTAAGTCGTTGCCGGTACTACAGGGGACTATTCCACCGACTCGACAGCCGGTGGATACGGCAATGCAGCACCGTGATCCACACTGATGCTTTCGCTGAGCACAAATCGGTCGTCCAGCCACTGCCAGACATGGATGTACCGGGCGCCGCCGGTCAGCGTCCAGCTGCCGTCCGGCTGTAGTTCGTAGAAGGTATGGTGTCCTTCTTCCAGCGCACCCCAGTCTCCGAGCGCCTGGACGCGACGGGAACCCGGCGTTGCCAGTCTCCGGTTCTTGTAGCCCTCGTTATCGCCACCCGGCAACCGTGACGCACACATGTCCGACATGCCCTGTATGAACACGTCTCGACTGGGTACAGCCAGTCCGGACAGGTCATGCACCATTCTGAAGTCTTCACCCAACAACGGTGCCAACGCCTCGGCGTCGCAGCCTTCGAACGCAGCCCAGAACAGTCGAGCGTCGTAGTCGGCGATGACCGCATGCAACGCCTCGTCTTGCGGCATCGAAACAGCCTCTGTGGACACAAGGAATACGAGCAATAGGGAGGTCGTCAGCATGAGCTTGAGCCTGCAGTAGAAAAAAGCGTGTGTGAGTTCCGAGTCAGAACCGTTGGGTCGACCAGGGCTATCAGTGTGTCGTGTCCGATGGCCGGGGTTGATCGTGGTCTGCAGCCGTGTACGTCGGACTCTCGCCCTCCACGTCGATCAGGACACGTTCCAGCGCCTCGGCCAGCTGGTCGAAGCCGTAAGGTTTGCGAAGCAACAGGCCCGGAATCTCTTTGGACTCGCCGTCGCCTCCGGCCGCCCCCACGTGCCCCGAACAGAACATCACCTTCACATCCGGGTCCCGTTTCCGGGCCTGCCGATAGACTTCAACCCCGTCGATTCCACCGGGCAATACGACGTCGAGGATCAGCAGGTCAAACGGTCCCTCGTACTCGAGCTGCTCCAGCGCCGACCCCCCGCCGTTGGCTTCGACAACCTCGATACCCATCGATTCGAGATGACGGCGCGTCACGCGTCGCAGCGTGTCGTTGTCCTCGACCAGCAGCGCTGAGAGCCCGTCCGCAAAGCGTCGTTCATCCTGGCTCGTGACCTCATCAGGCTCACTGGCCTGGTCAACCAACGGCAGGTACAGCTCGAACGTCGTTCCCTCGCCCTCGACGGTTTGCACATCGATAAACCCGCTCGACTGCAGGGCAAAACCATAGACCATGCTGAGTCCGAGGCCCGTTCCCTGGCCGACATCTTTGGTCGTGTAGAACGGCTCGAAGATTCGGTCACGTACGTCGTCGGGCATGCCGCTGCCGTTGTCCCGGAAGGAAATACACACAAAGTCGGTGGATGACGCGCCGACACTCTGGAGGCCGGCAACCTTTTGCGGGTCGGCCTTTCTCGCATCGATCCACAGCCTTCCGCCGGGTTCCGCGGCGTCGCGAGCGTTGAGCGCGATATTCAGGCAGGCGTCTTCAAGCTGGTGTCGATCAGCGAGCACCTCGTGCACACCGAAAGGCAGGGTGACCGTGACGTTGAAATTTTCACCGAGGGTTCGCTGCAGCAGGTCTTCCATCTCATGCAGGAATACCCTCAGGTCAATGACACTTGCGCGAAGCGGTTGCACCTGACCGAACGCAAGCAGGCGTTGCACCAGCGAGGTGCCGCGAGCCACCGCACGACCGATAGCGTTGACGGACTGTTTTCGTCCCTCGGCGCTGACTTCTTTCGGTATCAGGTCTGCACTGCCTTGGATGATGGCGAGGATGTTGTTGAAATCGTGTGCGACACCGGCGGTTAGCTGACCCAGGGCCCGCATGCGTTCCGACAGGCGCAGCTGCCGTTCTGTCTCCCGCTCCCCGGTGATCTCCAGTGACGTACCGCGGTAACCCTGGAATTCCCCACCGTCGGAATACACAGGGCGGCCATGCAGTCGCCACCAACGTGTCTTCCCGCTTGCATCTACGGCGGGGTAGTCAAAACCCTTGAATGATGTGTGCGCGTCCAGCGAAGCGCGCAAGGAGTCCCAGTCGGTTTCGCCGTCGTCGGCCGAGACACCTTCCACTTCCCAGAAGCGGTGGCCAAGACTCGACGACACGTCAAGCAGGCGGGCGCTGGGCTCTGAGGCATCGATCCAAGTAAACCGGTACTCGCTGTCGGTCTCCCAGAACTGGTGAGCCGCGGTGCTGGCGAAGTCCTGCAGGCGTGTTTCGCTTTGCTGCAGCCTGGCATTCGCGTCGCGGAGGCGGCTGAAGGATCGTTCGACAGCCTGGGCCATTGGCCGAAAGATCAACACCAGTTCGCCCACGACCAGGAACAGTATCAACAGCCAGTTGATCGAAAGTAGCGTTTCAAGCTGTGCCGTTGATTCTTCCTGAGCCGCGAGCGTGTCGCGATCGAGTTGGCCCAATAATTCCACCAACGGCTGCTCGAAACCGGACAGGAACTGCTGCGTCTCCTCTGCGCTGGCTGCAGCTGTTGCCACCGACCACGCGAAATTGGTGAACGAAGCAAGGTCTGACGATACCGACAACCCGGCACGATCGGTTGGCAGGCGAATCTCTGCAGCGGGATCGGGCGTCAGGCACGGCCCACCCGCGGCCAGGACGGTTTGCATGGGGCCGAGCTCGCGTGCAACCAATGCAAGATGCGAGCGTTCCATGAGGTCAACGCATACGCCGATCAAGCCACGAAGTCGAGCCGGGTCTGCACCGGGGTTTTCAACCAGCCGCGTCATTGTCCACGCGATTCGCTGCGACAGCATTCGCTGGCGCCCTGCAAGGTTGATTTGTATGGAAGAGACTTCCTGGCGGTTGACGGCGATATTGGCGCCGAAGAACTGCAAAGTGACAAGCACAGCGATCAGGGCCAGGCCGACCGTGTAGGCCTGACGAGGAGAATTAAGGTCTACGAGCCTTGCCATCCATCACCCCGGACCCGAATGGCAGAAATTCGAGCCACTGTACAATCAACAAGTTACTTGGCGTAGTTCCGGGGATCAAATCCGTTTCCGCTCGTCAAACCACCCTTTGGGTGCCAGAGCGCGCCTAGTAGGGGCAAAAGCAGCAATTGCACGGCGAAATCGGCAGCAAGGCCGGATGCACCTTTTTCCTGCGCTTTTTCCATAAGTGGTGAATCCAGCCCGTTCAGACGTGGCGCTCCCGTAAACACTCCGTACAGCGCTGTGGCCTCTCGGCCAATTTACTCCCCTGCCGCTGAGCGGCGAGCGCGATACCACGCGAGCGCGATAGCCAGGTTGATTGTCAGCAACACCGCGCCGTATAGCAGGCCCTGGGTGACGCGTTCCTGGCCGTCGGCATAAATCAACCGGGCGATGAAGTAGGAGTGAATCAATGTCGCTGGCGTAAGACCGATTGCTGATGCCAGCAGAAAGCGCCGCGACGGTACACCGGAGAGCGCTGCCGCAAAGTTAATCAGCGGATACGGCACGGGCAGGAAACGCACCTGAACCAACGGCCAGATTCCCTGCCGGCCCAGCATGTGTTCCATCTTGCGAAGTCGGTCACCCGTGATGCGCAGGATGAAGTCCCGGCCGAGAAACCGGGCGGTGAAGAAGGTTGTTCCGGCGCCAATGATGATGCCGATGGTATTCAGCACTGACCCGGCCACGGGACCGAAGGCAGCACCGGCGATGGTCAACGGGAACATCGACAGACCGGTAGGCGCGACCACCGCGTACAAAACGAGCAGCACAAGCGGCGCCCACCAGGTTGCTCGAATATCAGCGAGCGCTGCGCGAATGCGTTCTTCGTTCGTCCACTCACCCAGCGCGGTGTAGCGCACTGCAAGGTACGCGGCGACCAGTATCAGCACCAGCGACAGGGCGCGAATCCAGACTCCGCTTTTCGACTTGCCTTCCGATCCTTGCATGCGTGATTAGGAACCTGGTGTCATCGGGTCCTGAATGACCCTCGTCTCTGAACACAGTAAGGCGGGTTTCGACAAAATGCGTGCGTGTAGTCGTCCCGACGCACATCTTTGCTGGGCCGTCCGGCATTCAAACCCTATAGGGGACTCGTTATCCGGACCGCCTGTGTAGTAAGTTTAGCGGTGAATCACAACACCAATACAGGCGGGGGCTATGAAAACACTAACAAAGGGCTTGGCTGTTGCGCTGGCGGCGTCGCTGGCAGCTTGCAGTTCGGAAGCACCGGAACCGGCAGCAGAGACTGAGACAGACACAACGACAGAAGCCGTTGCGGAAGACAGCGGTTTCGTCAAGCGGACGTTTGAACCGATGCTGGACGGCGAATGGATCGGCAACGGAATCTCCTACGGCGCTTACCGCGATGGCGAATCACCGGGCGAAGGCGTGACCTCCAAGGAGAACATTCTCGAAGACCTGAACATCCTTGCACCGCGATGGAAACTGATCCGGCTCTATGGTGCGGACGCCCAGGCTCTGCAGGTTCTCGAAACAATCAGGGAAAACAATCTGCCAATACGGGTCATGCAGGGCATCTGGCTCGATGGCAACAAGACGGCCGAGGAAAACGAAGAGCAGGTCCGCCTTGCGATCGAGTACGCCAACCAGTTTCCCGACATCATCGTCGCCGTCAACGTCGGCAACGAGATCCTCGTCGACTGGTCCTATCACCGTATCGAGGACATCGACAGCGTCGTTGCAAAGATCCGGGAAGTTCGCGCCGCGGTTGAACAACCGGTGACGGTGGCTGACGACTACAACTTCTGGAACAAGCCACAGGCAAAGCAGGTCGCGGATGAACTGGACTTCATCTGCCTGCACGCCTACGCCTTCTGGAACAACAAGACGCTCGACATCGCGATGGACTGGACCGTGGAAATCTACGACGACATCCAGAGCCGGCATCCTGAACACAGGATTGCCTATTGCGAGACCGGCTGGCCGACCAGTCGCGTGTACGACGATGGCAGTTACGAAGGCGGCCTTATCGGCAAAGCCGGCGAGGCCGAGCAGGAAGTCTTCTTCGACCAGTACGACCCCTGGGCCGAAAGCAACGGTGTCATCTCGTTCTACTTCACGTCATTCGACGAGCAGTGGAAAGGCGGATTTGACGGTGACAACCCGATGGACAAAGCCGAGAAACACTGGGGACTCTACTTCAGCGACCGCACGCCGAAGCAGGTTCTGCAGGAGCCAGCGGAAGAGTAGAACCTGAATCAGTGCAGCGTACTTCGTTGCGAGTACGCTGCACTTTTCCTCACACGTTGCCGCTATTCTGACGGCATCTCCCATATCACGTTGATGATCATCCACTTGCCGGAAAAGCGCGTCAGGTGAATGTAGTCGACGCCCCACGCCGCATCGAGTCGCACGTTTGCGATCATGTCGGTGTGATTCAGGATGGTGACGTCACGAGGTGACGTTTCAGGATCGAACATGCCTTCCTTGTTGATGTTCGCTGCCAGGTCCTTCAACTGCTCAAAGCTCATCCAGTCTTCAACCAGACCGGATCCGTCATTCGCCGGCATATAGCCCAGCTTTTGTAGCGCCGGACTGACGCTCTCGTCGATCAATTCGGGTTTTACGTCGTAGATGGCGCTGACGTAATTCTGCACCGCCTGTTTGATTTCTTGTGCCTGGTCATGTTCGTCAGCAGTGGCATGTACGGTCACGCACACGCTCACCACCGCGACGGCAAAAGCACGGATAACTCTGGACATCGTTCTGCTCCCCCTGTCGAGATCGCGTTTATCGCGATATACAATAAACGTAGCACAAACCTGTGAGCCGGCCAGTGAGGCAGCGTCCGTACCCCGAGTCCGGTAAACTCGCTAAGCATGGTCAGTTACTTCGGGTATTTCCTGCTTGGCGCCGGTATCGCCACGTTCGTGTTTGTCTATTTCAACAAGTCAGTCAGGCCGATACCACTCATCTTCGTGGCGACCATGATGGTGTTAGCCGGGCTGGTCATTCTTCAGTTTGTCGGCAGCCCGTCGCCGGGGCTCTCATAAAGTGACGAAGCGATCGCTACTTATCCTCCTGCTGGGCGCTGTTCCGGCAACCGTCTGGAGCGTGTTGTCTCTCGACTTAAGCTGGCAGCCACACTGGACGGTCACCGCATGGCTTGGCGCGATCGCACTGTGGACTGCGGCGCTGACGCCCGACTACTCGCGACTACCTGTTGTCGCTCGAGTGTTGATCGCTATCGGCCTTGTGCTGGGCATCTTCGTCGCGGTCTTTCCGATGGGATTCAATGTGCTTTTCCTCGCGCAGTACGCAGTGTCACTGAGCCTCAAGGAAAACCTGACAACCCTGGCGGTGATCGCCGCCCTGCTTGTCCCGATCGCAACGGCCGTTCATTGCGTGATCACACTTTTTCGGCCGGCGAAGCCGCTAACCGGAGACGTCGATGCGACCTGTTAGAGGTCCCGCAGCATAAAGCTGTTGCACGCGCTGTGCCCGGTTTCGCCGAGCGCGCCGTCAATCGGAACGAAGCCGTGCTGCGCGTAGAGCTTTCTCGCCTGCCCCATGCTTTCCAGGGTCTCCAGGTAACAGCGCTGAAACCCGGCATGACGTGCCGCATCGAGTATCTGGCCGAGCAGCCGCGCGCCTAACCCTTTGCCCCGTAACTCCGGTCGAAAATACATCTTGCGTAGCTCGCAGACTCCCGGCTCGCCCCCCGTCAATGCGGCCATGCCTCCGCAACCCAGCACCTGGCCGTCTTTCTCGATAACGAAGAACGCGGCATCCGGCCCGCGATAGGCGCCGTGCATGTCATCGACCTCCGGGTCGTTTATCGAGTAACCACAACCCACAGCGCCGTGCTCAGTCATCACGTCACGAATAACCGACGCCACCGCCGGGTTATCCGTCTTCTTTATGGCCCGAATCCGGTAATCGGCCGAGACTCTGGCGTAGCGCAAGGCACGTGCGTAGCGACCGAGTCCCGCTACAACCTGCTCACGCTCTGACTCGGACAGGAAGGCTAGCGCATCCTCGACCTGTGCATTCGAGTGCTGGTGAATGGACGCGAGTGTTTTCCTGCCTTTACTACTGAGCGCGAGCAGTTTGCGCCGCCCGTCCACCGGATCAGAGGTCATCAATAGTTCGCCACGCTTAACCAGGCCCTGCACTAACCGGCTTACCGTGGATTTCTCAAGCACCAGGCGTTCACTGAGGGCCGTCACCGTCGCCTGGCCGAGATTCTCGACCTCTGTCAGTACATGGCATTCAGAGAAACTGTGACCCGCGAAGCAATTACCGGTGTCGAGCACATTCAGCTCACGCACCATCGCTCGGGAAAACTCGCGGATCGGGGCGACTTCGGGACGCATATTTAGAGCCTACAACTATTAAGTTGTCAATTACAACTAAATAGTCGCATTCAACACCGTGACCGTCCTCTCGCCAATATCAGGCAACCCGGGCTGGACACAGGTAACGCGACCAGTCCGTGTCCCGGCTTAAGGCCGTCAGCTTGATGTCACCAAGCCGCATGCCTCGCTCGACAAGCCGGTTCGTATAGGCTTCAACTGCGTTACCCGGCAACGTCGATATCCGCACTTTGTGGAGTTGCCCCAACTGCCTGCAAAGCGCGTAATGCGGGTTTTCCCGAAGTCCACTGTCGAGGTTGTCGGCCTGCGTTGCGATTGAACGATCGGCCTCTACAAACAGCGTATAGCAAGCGAGTTCTGGCTCATAGGCCAGCATGGCGAAACCGGGCCGAACGCCCATGCGACGGAACAGTTTTTCCAGGACGTCGACTATGAAAGCCTCGCTGAGCTTCTCTCCGAAGAAGTCAGTCACACTGTCTTCCTTGCCAAGAAAAACCAGGCTGGGCAACGACCCATACCGGTTAACAACTCTTACCCGGTCCTTCATCCGGTAACGATAGAGTCCGCCACCGGTCGTCACTACCAGCGAGTATTCCTCACCCTCTTCAGCCGCCCAGCTTGGCTTGACGGATCCGTCCGCCGCCTCAAACTCAAAAAAGTGACTGCTGATCGCAAGCGGACGGTGACCAGAGAACGGCAAGGTGGCAATCGCTTCGGTCGCCACAAGCCCCTTGCGTTGAACACGGACACCAGGGAATTCGGATTCGACCTCATCGAACCCTGCCGTTGCGTTGGCATCACCCCAACAACTGATCAGCCGTAGTTGCGGCCAGAGATACGCGAGATCGTCACAGCCGACGGACCTGAGCTCATCGGCACGTCGCTTGTTGCCACGGATGGCGAAACACGCCGATTCGTCGCACATGCCATGCCTGACGCCATCAAGCAGTGCTCTCCACTCGGAACGCATGCGCTCGAGCAACAGTTGAAGAAAGGACGGATGCCAGACCGAGATCAAGCGCAAGTCGCGACAAGCCAGTAAAGACACCAAGGTCGCACGCCAGAATCGCGGCATGTCCCGTATCCGGGCCAACGCCGGGTCGGCAAGCAATGTTCGTCGAATCAGCCTCTCCGCGAAACCACCGAGGTAGGCACTGTCCTCGTCAAATCCGACCGGTACAACTGTCCCGGCGTTTTCGTCGCGGGGTATCCGGGGCGTCAGACTCCAGTAGGCCCTGCCGCCGATCAACCGGGGGTCGTCGAGGAAATTCTGCGCCATCCAGACTGCGACGCTGCGGTTAAACTCCCCTTGCAGGGTTTTCGTGTACGGAATCCACTTTTCCGCACCCGAAGAACCGCTCGAAGGTTCAAGCAGTTTTACCGGCTCGGCGGTGAGTACGTTCTCCTCGCCAGACGCGATGCGCCGAATCAGCGGTTCGAAGTCGTCGTAGCAGCGCAGTGGAACAGCCGAAGCGAAGTCCTCGTAGCACCGAAGAGTCTCAAACCCGTGATCCCGACCGAAGACTGTCCCCTTGTTCATCGCCAGGTAGTGCGACAACTGAGATCGTTGTGTGGCCTCAATATCCTCTGCATCCCGTCGGAAACGTCGCCACGCCGGCAGGCTGGCCGCCAGCCAACCGAGATTGGCGATGCTTGCATCCGGTTTCATGCGTCGACGACATCCGGGTAAAGCGCCTTGCCTTTGCGCCACATACGCACACCGAGCCGCGTCAACGTTGATTCAGACAGTTTCGAAAAACAAACCAGCTCGTCACCGGCCTCGTGGCCCGGATTCAGTCGATTGAAGAATGCGATGTGCGGATCAGCAAGGCGGTTGTCAGGAATGCCACGCAGGTCATCGCGCAGCACCGGCGGAATCTCGAAGCGCACCACACCGTCGTCCGGGTCGTACGCCGGGCCAAAACGTTCACCGGCGATCGTATCGATAATTCGCTGAATTCGACCGGGTGTCGGCTTGTCGAGCCGCGGGTAATACTCGGTGCTGTACACCGGCAGGAATCGATATGTTCGATACCCGGATACCAGCAGGAACCAATAGACAGATTCCTTGCCGTGCAGGCGCCGCAGGTAGTCCACGGCACCCATCCAGTAATACGACAGGGCGGAGTCACTCCACGTCTCGGGGTCGATAACCGTGTCGCCGGAATACACGACGGTTAACGGATCGTCATCGACAACGACGTCGTAGAAATGCATGCAGGAAAAGCCGATCAGCCTGCCGTCATCGTGCCGTAACAGCAGCACCCAGTTCTTTTCGTCGAGATCGGCACTGAATTGCTCGAAAGGCACACTCCGGAACTGCGACTGGAACAGCGCGTACATTGCGCTGCGGGTTCCCGGATCAATACTGCCGCGTGAGACCACATCTCCCTTCATAGAATCGCTACCTCCGGATGCGGCAGACGATCGTCCAGTGCGCCTGCCTGTTTCGCGCCATCGTCCCAGTAGACAACGTAGAGAATGCTCACGTAGCTATGCACCGGGAAATGTCGCCGCAGTGTGGCAACGAACGGATTGCGCTCGGCCATTGCGAGACTCACGTAATCCAGCCCGCGCTGCCTGGCTAAACGACACGATCCCGCAACCAAAGAAAGCAATGTCCTCTCGTCGCCGGGATTGACAGCAAGATGCGACAAAAAGGCGGTCTGCAGGGTCGAGCCGGGCTTTGGCAATCGAGGTCGCCGCATCAGCGGGGCGACAACATTGAAGGCCGGCCGCAGGCGCGCAATCCTGCGGGCATAGCCGGTGAGTACGGTTTGCTTGAAGGCACGCTGGTCCCACAAGGCAAGGCATCCACCTATCGCATCCCCGTCTCGTTGCACCAGGAAGTCATTCGGCGATAGCCCACGACAACGCGTGGGGCTGCGCAACACGTCTTCACGCCATTCCGGGCAAAACTGGTGAGCGGCCCCGAATTTGCCGAGCCGCCCGGCAATACCCGGCAAGTCTGCACGGCTTGCCACATCGACGGTCGGCAGTTTCGATGCGCGTCTTGCACTCGCCGCGACCGGCAGGGTAACCGTCACGAGGGGCTCAAGTGGCTGGTAAGTGGGCATGTCAGCGATGCCTGCCTCAAGCAGTCGCCGGGTGGAGACGTTCGCTTCGACGATGGTTGTCAGGTAGTAAGGCACGGTGCCTGCGTCATGCAAACGACGAATTTCACGGTAACCCTCGATCAACAGCGCGCGACGCGATTTCAATCCGCCGTCCAGGCGCAGCTCGCCCAGGTAACCCAACCTCGTCGCGCGGCCGTTGATAAACGCATCGAGCTCGAAGCGCCCGCCGGTTCCCAGCAACTGTCGCTCGCCGCGCCGGTAAGCCAGTATGAGATCCGAGCGATCACCGGAAACACCGGCTGCGTGAAACGCATCGGGTTCACGCTGCAGGGCCAGGTGCAGATCACCCGACAGCGGGTTGTCACGAAGCAGCTGCCGAACCTGCGCTTCGTTATCAGGTGTCGCTAGCGAGAAGTCGAGCTGGTTCACCACGTTGTATCACTCAGGCGTAACCGTGAACGGTCGGCAGGGAACCTGGCCAGCCCTCGTCACCCAGTGGCAAGTCGTTGCGCTGGTAAACCTCGCGACGCATGAGCCAGTTGATGATCGGGAACTGGCGTGCCATGAAGGCGTTCGAGCGGTTCACCGGATCGGCGTAGCGCCTGAGGATGTTCGGAATCGAGTAGAACTGTGCGCGCGCATCGATGCACAGCTGCTGCAATTCCTCCGCTTCCAGGCGCTTCGGTTTAAAAGGGATCTTGTTGTAGGAATACGAGGGATCGAGCCACCATTTGTCGTACAGCAGCTGGCCGTTTTTCTCGAGACGGTCATACAGTGGCGTACCGGGAAACGGTGTCAGGTGATTAAACGCCGCCATGAAAAAGCGATGACGGTTTGCAAACTCGACGGTATCAGTAAAGGTCTGCGCCGTGTCGTTGTCGTAACCGAACACGAAAGTCGCGTACAGCCGGATGTGATGCCGACGCAGATTAGCCAGCGCAACGTCGTAACCACCGCCCATCGTGTTGAACTTTTTCTTCATCAGGCGAAGCGTCTCGCGCTCCAGGCTCTCGAACCCGATCAATAGTCCCTCGCAGCCGCTCCTCACAATCAGTTGAAGGAACTCGTCGTCGTGCGCCGCGTTGATGCTCGCCTGCGAGACCCAGCGAATGTCGAGATCCGCAAGTCGCCGGTACAGCTCCTTCGCTTCATCGAAATTGGACGTGATGTTGTCGTCGACAAAAAAGTAGAAACGACTGCGTTTCCGGGTTCGTTCGACCTCGTCAAGAATGTGCTCTACCGGTCGCCTGTTCTGCGTTGCGCCGAAGTAACTCTGCACGGCGCAGAATTCGCAACGGAAATGGCAGCCTCGACCCGCCTCAATGAGCGTGATCGGCAGGTATCGCTTGCCGTCAAAGATGCTGCGATCCAGGCGCATGGACGACAGGCACGGTCGCGTCGGTTGCCGGTAGTACTGCTTCAACGTGTTGTGCCTTGCGTCGTCAAGCAATGCCTCCCATTGCCCTTCAGCTTCGCCGATCACCACGGCATCGGCATACAGTGCGGCTTCGTCGGGGCAGAGCGTTGCGTGGAAGCCGCCAAGCACGACCTTGACGCCGCGTCGCCGGTACTCCGTCGCAATCTGGTAGGCCCGTCGCGCCGTGTAGGTCTCGATACTGATCGCGACAAGGTCGGTCGGTTCGTCGAACGGAATTGGCTCCAGGCGATCGTCGTAAAACCGCACATCGATGTCGTCCGGCGTCAGGCCGGCAAGTACGGCCGGGGCCAGCGGCTCCATCTGCCAGCTGCGGATGTAGTTCTTGTCGCCGGCCCAGCGGCCGACACAGGGATGGATCAACGTGATGCCATATTGCTTGAGCATGATGTTATGCCCTCCGCCGAGCCGGCATCGGAATGGACTCCGGCTGTAGCAAGGACCAGTCGCAGGTGTAGAACTGGTCGAGTCGTTTTGCGTAATAGCGATAACCGAGGTTCGCCCCCAGGTAGAGAGATTTCGAGATTGGCGTCGACAGCAGGCGTTTCGCGATAGAGGCATAGCTGTAGACCTTGCGCCATGCGCGCGTGTTGCCGGTTTCCAGCTGGCTCACGGTCATTTGTTTCGGCTGGAACACGGTGTGCTGACCGTCATAGCGCTCCCAGTTTCGCGTCAGGATGCGACCTTCGCTGTCCAGCCGTTCGTACAACGCGGTTCCCGGAAATGGCGTCAGGATTGCGAAACGCGGCAGGTCGATACGCGTATCAATGACGAACTCCGCTGTCTCGTCAAACACGTCCGGCGTGTCCTGGTCCAGCCCGAAAACAAAGGTACCGTTGATGGCAATACCGTGGTCGTGGAAGCGACGAATCCATTCGGCATACATCTGCGGCGTATTGAAGCCCTTGTGGATACCTTTCAGCGCGGTCGGGGAAATGGATTCGAAGCCGACCAGCAGCCCGATGCAGCCACTGCGAGCGCAGAGGTCGAGCAAATCCTCATCACGTGCGAGCAAGCTGGTTGCCAGACCGCCCCACTGGATATTCAGCGGTACCAGCGCTTCAAACAACTCGCGCGCATAGTCCGGATCGGCAACAAGGTTCAAGTCGATGAAGATCGCCCGGCGGGCGCCTGTTGATCGAATCTCGTCAATCACTTCGTGAACAGGTTTCTGATAGGGCTTGCGTCCCCAGGCGAAGGGCACGACACAGAAATCGCAGCGATGGTTGCAACCGCGGGTTGCCTCGAACACATGGGTCTTGAGGTATCGACCGCCAGGCACGAGATCGCGCTTCGCCGGCGGCCTGCCGGCAAGGCTCAGGTCCGGTGCCTGCTGGTAGCGAGCCTGCAGCCTGCCGGCCGTGAAATCGCGCAAAAGCTGCGGCCAGGTATCTTCGGCGTAGCCGACAACAATCGCATCGGCATGCGGTTCGGCATCGTCAGGCACCAGCGTCACATGCGGACCACCAAGCACCACCGTCTTGCCGCGAGCGCGAAATCCTGCGGCGAGCTCGTAAGATCGAACCGCGTTCCCGGTAATGACCGTGATACCGACCAGGTCGGCGTCAAGATCATCGGGGATTTCCTCGACGCCTTCATCGTAGATCGTCAGCTCGTGCTCAATGTCCTCGGGAATGAGCGCGGCCAGTGTCGGCAGCGTTAACGGTGGATAACGCAACGACTTACGGAAGATACCGCCTCGATGGCGATACAGCGGTCCCTTCGGTGAAAGTAACGCGATCTTCAGCATGGTGCTACGCGTCGATGCTATCGAACCGCTACGCGGCCGTCGCATCCGACCTCCCGTGCATG
>CAZSIQ010000025.1:0-47416 GCA_964606915.1 uncultured Woeseiaceae bacterium
GAATCCGGCGCCACCGCCGTCATGCTCTCCAATCACGGCGGTCGCCAGCTCGAGTCGGCGCCGGCGCCCATGGACTGTGTCAAAGCGGTTGCCGACGTTCTGGGCGACCGACTCGAGATTATCTGTGATGGCGGCATCCGGCGCGGAAATCACATCGTCAAGGCGCTCGCGGCCGGTGCGACGGCCTGCAGTATCGGCCGGGGCTACCTGTTCGGCCTTGCCGCCGGCGGTGAGGCTGGCGTGGATCGTGCGCTCACCCTGTTGTTGTCAGAGTTTGAGCGCACGCTGGCGCTCTGCGGCTGCAACGATGTGGCGAAGCTGCAACAAGGCTACCTGCGCCAGCGCTGAAAACTGACATAATCTTGCGCAAACGGTGAGCGTCACCCTTGTGACACCGGTGAAATTGTTTTTACTTTCACTGGTAATTTTTACCCAAAAAACCAGTGCAGTCAGTACTTTTGGTTATCGAAAACGTTGTATAGCGGGTCTATAGACTACGCCACCCTTTATCTTTTCCACGCGTGATGATTATCTTTGTGTCGCGGGCGCGACAGGATCGTCGCAACGTTGGTTATTTTGTTGAGGTAAAGATGTCAGAAGATCGTATTACGGGAACCGTCAAGTGGTTCAACGATGACAAGGGTTTCGGTTTCATCGCACGGGATGGTGGCAAGGACGTGTTCGTACACCACAGCGCCATCATTATGGAAGGCTTCAAGACGCTGAAAGAAGGCCAGACGGTCACTATGGAAGTGACCCAGGGGCAGAAAGGCCCACAGGCCGAGAACGTGATCGCCGACTAAGGCAGCTCTTCCCTGACAATTCGACGCAGCTCAGCCGGCGCGCTAAATGCCCGCCAGGCCGTCGGCTATCAGCTTCACGCCGACGACGAGCAGCAGCAGGTACACGATACCGAAGAAGACACGGTCGGAAACACGGTGGTGTGCCCAGTACCCGCTTAAAACGCCGGCGGCGGCGACAGGAAACAGCGCGACTGATGTCGCCAGGTTGGTCGCGTCAAACTGTCCGAGCCACGCGTAGGGCACCAGCTTCACGTAGTTCACGATAAGAAAGAAGAACACCGTCGTGCCGACAAACGCTGTCTTGTCCAGTGGACGGCGCAGCAGGTACATGTCGACAGGTGGTCCGCCCGCGTGCGCCACGAAACTGGTGAACCCGGCGATCGTACCTGCAATTCTTCCCGCCCACGGCGGCCAGGTTACGTGAGCCTTGCCGATGAGCTCAGACGCGTAGTGGTACAGCGTGAACGACACCGCGACCAGGCCCACGATCAATCGAATCAGCGCCTCGCTCAGGTAGTTAAACACCAGTGTGCCGATCACCACGCCGAGGACCGCTGCAGGCAGCACGATCTTGAGTTCAGTTGCCGACCAGCGCTTCCAGAAGACCCGTGTGCTGATCGCGTCCATAAAGCACAGGATGGGCAGCAAGATCGCGGCAGCCTGGATGGGCGACACGGCGAGCGACATGAGCGGAACCGACAAGACGCCGAGGCCGCCACCGAAGCCGCCTTTCGATACGCCGAAGACGAACACGGCGGGCACCGCCACGGCGTAAAACCACGGGTCGGTGATCAGCGCGTTGAGCACGTGCCGGCCGGTCGGGTCTAGACGAGCTTCTTGAGCTGATTCAACAGTTTCGCAGAAGACGGCCGGTCGACGATTGCCCGAGATAATTCGCTGAAGCGAATCACACCGTCTGCGTCGACGACCACTGCTGCCGGCCACACGGCATCATCCCCAAAGCTCTCCCGGTCCTTGCTCGGCACGCCGTCTTCAATGAGCAGGCCGAACTGTCGGGTCACGGCGAGGCCCTCGTCGAGCCAGAACTCAAAATCAACACCGTACATCTCGGCAACTCGCCGGGTCGTTTCCAGCGGCTTGGGCGTGAGAATAACCAGCCGGCCACCAAGATCGACGATCTCCTTGTAGTGGGAGGTCATGTCGGCGACCTGGGCGTTGCAAAACGGGCACCAGTTGCCACGGACAAACAGAACGATTGTAGGCTTGCCTTTCAGCCTGTCCTGTGTGACCGGATTCCCCTGCTCGTCAACGGCATTGAACGGTCCGAAAACCTGCCCGGGCTTCATTGCGTCGGGCGTGGCCCGACCGCGTACCGGCCTGCGCCACAGGACGATGCCGATGATGATGACCAGAATGGCGACAACCCAAACGATGGTGGATCCCATTTAACTTCTTCCCGGTTTTTCGACGGCGATTCCGTCCGCTCGAAGTATGGGGACCGGGCGCGGAATTGCAACACGCACGGTGATCAAAGCTGCTATAGAATCAGGGACCTGCAGTGATTCCCGGATCCGCCGTCGGCTAAATGAATAACAAGATCACCTGGCAACCGAATCCGGATCGTGTTCGTCGTTCTGCCATGCATCGGTTCATGGGGATGCAGGGCCTGTCGGATTACGATCGCCTGCACGACTGGAGCGTGCAACACCCCGACGAGTTCTGGACGGAGCTTGCGCGCTTCTGTGACGTGCGATTTTCGGCAGCACCTGACCGGGTCCTTGCCCGTCCCGGCGACATGATGCGCGCAGGCTGGTTCGAGGGCAGCACACTGAATTACGCGGAGCACCTGC
Organism: uncultured Woeseiaceae bacterium; assembly: GCA_964606915.1. Classification (GTDB taxonomy): domain Bacteria; phylum Pseudomonadota; class Gammaproteobacteria; order Steroidobacterales; family Woeseiaceae; genus UBA1847. Next base: position 2,615 of record CAZSIQ010000025.1, read on the forward strand.
TGTTCGACCGGTCCGCGCGACCTGCGATTGTTGCCTACACCGAGGCCGGCGATCGTCGTGCCCTGACGTTTGCCGAACTTGCAGCTGCGGTGGAGCGTGTTGCGGCGGGTCTCAAGGCACGCGGTGTCGTCAAAGGTGACCGCGTTGCGGGTTACCTGCCGAACTGTCCCGAAGCCGTTATCGCGATGTTGGCCACAACAAGTATCGGTGCGGTGTGGTCCTCCTGCTCGCCGGATTTCGGCGCCAACGCGGTTGTTGATCGATTCGGCCAGATCGAACCGCGGGTGCTGTTCACGGCCGATGGCTATCGCTACAACGGCAAACCCATCGACAGCCTGTCGACGGCCGCCGAGATTCTCGAGCGAATTCCTTCTGTCGAAGCCCTTGTTGTCGTGCCCTTTGGTGACGACGCGCCGACAACACTGCCGGAGGGCGCGACCTGGCTTGCCGATGTCGAGCAGACCGGAACGCCGCTGGAGTTCGAAGCCGTTGCTTTCGATCACCCGTTGTTCATCCTGTTCTCGTCGGGGACAACCGGCGTGCCCAAGTGCATTGTTCACGGTCACGGCGGTACGCTGTTACAACACCTCAAGGAACATCGCCTGCACACGGATCTCGGCAGCGACGACCGGTTGTTCTACTTCACGACCTGCGGCTGGATGATGTGGAACTGGCTCGTCAGCGCGCTGGCGAGCGGTACGACCATCGTGTTGTTCGACGGCTCGCCGTTCATCGATGACGGTCGGCGCCTCTGGGAGATTGCCGAGCGTGAGACCCTAACCGTTTTCGGAACCAGCGCAAAGTACCTGTCGGCACTGTCGAAAACTGATCTTCGTCCCGGCGACGAATACCAGCTTGGCAGCCTGCGTAGCGTGCTGTCGACCGGTTCGCCGCTGGCGCCCGACGGCTTTGACTTTGTGCATGACGCGATCGGTCCGTCGGTTCAGGTTGCGTCAATCGCCGGTGGCACGGATATCGTCAGCTGCTTCGTACTCGGCAACCCGCTGCTACCCGTTCGACGAGGTGAAATCCAGTGCGCCGGGCTTGGCATGGACGTACAGATATTTAATGAGAATGGCGAGCGTATTTTTGACGAGAGCGGTGAACTCGTCTGTTGTACGCCGTTTCCATCAGCACCCGTCGGCTTTTGGGCTGACGATGATGACAGCCGCTATCGCGCTGCCTACTTTGAACGATTCGATGACGTCTGGGCACACGGTGACTATGCCGTTGCCTGTTCCACCGGCGGGTTTGTCATCAATGGCCGTTCGGACTCGGTATTGAACCCGGGCGGTGTTCGCATCGGTACCGCCGAAATCTATCGGCAGGTTGAGCAACTCGACGAGATCCTGGATTGCCTGGTGATTGGCCAGGACTGGGATGACGACGTTCGCGTCGTGTTGTTTGTCCGCCTGCGCGACGGTGTGTCTCTGGACGACGCGCTACAGCAGGCGATCCGGTCGACCATTCGCAGGAATGCGACGCCACGCCATGTGCCCGCAAAGATCATTGAGGTCGACGATATTCCGCGAACCAAGAGCGGCAAAATTGTGGAGCTGGCGGTGCGTGACGTCGTGCATGGCCGGCAGGTTGCCAACGTTGAGGCGCTGGCCAACCCGGAGGCGCTGGATCTGTTTCGTAACCTGCCGGAGCTTGACAGCTGATGAGCGAGTCGATGACAGGCTTTGCGGTCATGGACGGTGACGTGCGCGACGAGTGGATCGACATCAATGGCCACATGAACGTTGCCTACTATCTCTTGGCATTCGATCTTGCCGTCGATGCCTTGTGGGATCGTTTCGGTCTCTGCGATGCCTACGTGGCCGAGCGCCAGATGTCGACCTTCGCCGTGGAAAGTCACGTTGAGTACCTGCGCGAGTTGCGTCCCAACGCGCCGTATACGGTGACCACGCAGGTACTGGCGGTCGATGGCAAGCGTCTGCACCAGTTCCAGCGCATGTATCACCGCGACGAGGGGTTTCTCGCAGCAACCTGCGAATGGATGAATCTGCATGTTGACTTGTCGGTGCGGCGTGTCAGCCCTTGGCCGGATGATGTACTCGAGCGAATCCTTGACTTTGCACGTCGGCAACCGGCACATGCCTGGCCGGAATCGGCCGGCAGCCAGATGCACGTCAGGTCGCCGCTGTATTCACAAAAAGAAGGAGGGGAGTGATGGGGGAGCCCTGTATCCTGGCTATTGACCAGGGCACGAGCAGCAGTCGCTGCGTGTTGTTTGATACGGACAGCAGTGTCATTGGCAGTGCGCAGCAGGAGTTTACGCAGCATTACCCGGAGTCTGGCTGGGTTGAGCACGAGCCGGAGGAAATCTGGAACTCCGTGCTGGCCACGTTGAGCGACGCCGTAACGCAGGCCGGTGACCGTTCGATTGCCGCGATCGGCATTACCAATCAACGTGAGACCACGCTGGTCTGGGACCGGGGGACCGGTGAGTGTATCCACCGGGCGATCGTCTGGCAGGACCGGCGAACCGCAGACGCCTGTGAGGGGATGCGTCGCGACGGGCGGGAACCGCTGGTCACTGAACGCACGGGTCTCAAGCTGGACCCGTATTTTTCGGCCACCAAGATCGCGTGGATTCTCGATCACGTCGATGGCGCGCGGGCCAGGGCCGAGGCGGGCGAACTGGCCTTCGGCACCGTCGATACGTTCCTGATCTGGCGCCTGACCAACGGGGCCGTGCATGCAACTGACGTAACCAACGCGTCACGCACAGCCTTGCTCAATATCCACACGGCCGACTGGGATGACGAATTGCTCGCGCTCTTCAATGTGCCACGCGCCATGATGCCTGACGTGCGTGACAGCGCCGACGACTATGGCGAAGCGGTCGTCGACGCGCTGCCGAACCCGGTGCCGATTGCCGGTGTGGCGGGTGACCAGCAGGCGGCGTTGATCGGGCAGGCCGGGCTGGCGCCGGGCGTTACCAAGAGTACCTACGGCACCGGCTGCTTCGTGCTCGCCAACACGGGCAACGAGGCGCGGCCGTCTGCAAACCAGTTGCTGACAACCATTGCCAGCCGACTCGACGGCCAGCTCGCCTACGGTCTCGAAGGCAGCGTGTTCGTCGCCGGCTCCGCGATCCAGTGGCTTCGCGACGAGCTCAAACTGATCGACAGCGCGCCGGAGTCCGAGGGCATTGCCGAGGCGACCGGCGTTGTCGATGACGTGTACGTGGTACCGGCTTTCGCCGGACTCGGGGCGCCGTACTGGGCCCCTCACGCGCGTGGCGCGATCCTCGGGCTGAGTCGCGGCAGCGGCCGGGACCAGGTCGTGACCGCGACGCTGCAGGCGATTGCCTTTCAGACCTGCGACTTAATGGACGCAATGCGCGATGACGGCGTAGCGCCCAGTGTGATTCGTGTCGATGGCGGCATGGTCGCGAACAACTGGTTCCTGCAGTTCCTGTCGAACGTGCTGGACCTTCCGGTCGAGCGTCCGGTCAATGTCGAGTCCACGGTCCTCGGTGCGGCGTTCCTCGCCGGCTATCGCGTCGGCCTGATCGAATCGCTGGACGCCCTGTCGGACGCCTGGCAGCTCGACAGGCGCTTTGAACCAGACATGGCGGCAGGCCAGCGGCAAAACCTGCTGGCGGGTTGGTCGAATGCCGTTGGCCGGGTGAAATCCGGCGCGTGAGCGGGTCTTTCACAGTTCTTGACGAGGTGTACGAGGCCGAGCGAGCCGAAGGCGAGCTCGCCATCGGCCAGTTCGCCGCGTTCACCTGCCGGTCGCCGGACAAGCCGACGGAAAACGAGGATACCGTCGGCTGGATGGACATTGGCGACGACATGGCCGTGCTCGTGGTTGCCGATGGTGCGGGTGGCATGCCTGACGGTGCGTCGGCGTCAAAACTCGCCGTGCGAACGCTGTTCGAGACGCTGGCAGAGTCCACCCTTGAGACACTGCTCGACTCGACGATTGCCGGCATTGGCCGGGCGAATCTTGCTGTGATCGACGAATTCGGTGGGGCAGCCACGACGATGACCGTGCTGCTGGTCGAGAATGAATCGATCCGCGCGCTGCAGGTGGGGGACTCGGAGGCACTGCTGATGGGCCAGCGCGGCAAGCTCAAGTTCAGGACAACGCCGCATTCACCGACCGGCTACGCCATCGAGGCCGGTTATCTCGACGAGCACATTGCGCTGTTCCACCCGGAACGCCACCTCGTGTCGAATTTTGTCGGCACGATCGATATGACGATCGAAGTCGGGCCCATCCTCGCCATGAGTCCGTTCGATACCCTGGTGGTTGCAAGCGACGGCCTGACGGACAACCTGTTTCGCGAGGAAGTGATCGAAATCGCCCGGAAAGGGCCCATAGAAGAGGCTCGGGACACGCTGGTCAGCATCGCGCAGGAGCGCATGCTGACGCCGTTTTCCGGGACGCCCAGCAAGCCGGACGACCTGTCAGTTATCGTGTTTCGCCGGAAGCGCGCGAGAAAGGCCTGAAACCGCCGTGTGACGCGAATCACGCGGGATTTTCCGGCGCGTCGTTATCTGCGTGAAACTTAACAAATTTCTCTATCTGTAACGCGACGGCGCAATATGTTGATAGGTGTCCGCGTGCGTATTATGGTCGGGGTAACTGCGAGCCGGCATCCCGGCGCTCTGAAACGGGATCGAATGGAACTGATTCGCATTCATACGGCTCCAACCAGATAGCGCGAATCGGTTCGGCGGCCCAATGCCGGGTCGCCAGGAGAGGCGACATGAGTAAAGAATTCACCAAGTCACACGGTGCCCTGGTCAAATTGGCCACGGTATCGGTCTTCACTGGCCTGTTCCTGGCCGGCTGTCAAACGACACCCGTTATCACGGCCCCGGGCGGCGGCGGTGTGGGCCTGCCGGGTCCCTCCGGCGGCGGCATCCCGATGCCGGGTGGCGGTTCATCTGGTGGTGGTTCGTCTGGCGGCGGTTCATCGGGTGGCGGTATGCCGGGTGGTGGCTCATCGGGCGGTGGTTTCCCGAGCGGTGGTGGTTCGGGCGGCGGCGGCTCGTCCGGCGGCGGTTTTCCCGGTGGCGGCGGCTCATCCGGTGGCGGTTTCCCGGGCGGCGGTGGTTCTTCGGGCGGCGGAACGACCGGTGGCGGTTCGTCCGGCGGTTCCTCGGGCGGTTCCTCCGGCGGTAGCAATTCTGGCAGCGGTTCCGGCGAACCGTCCGGCGGGATTCCCGATTTCCCGAGTGAACAGCGTCCGGGCGGCAGTCCCGGCGGCAGCGCCGGCGGTGCCGAAGGTGGCATGGACGGCGGCGTCGAAGGTGGCAGCCCTGATGGAGACGCCGACGGCAGCGAAAACAGCGACTGCGGCGAAACCGGTTCGCTTCCCGGCGGCATTGGCGGCATGGGTGAGGCCGGCGAATGCCTGGGCGAAGGCGACGGCGAGTCCGCGCAGGACGCGATTTATGGTGACGGCTCTGGTGAAGGTGGTGCCGGTGAAGTCGGCGGCGCAAGCGACGGCGTCTACGGATCCGGCGGCAGCGGCGGCGGCTTCGGTGCCGGTGGCGAAGGTGGTGAAGGCGGCAGCAGCACGGGCACCGGCGGTGCTGGCGGTTTCCCGGGTGAGACCGACGAAGAGCGCGCCGAGCGACTGGGTAAGGAGCTTGAAGAATCCATCGGCGGCTTCGACGAAGTGCTGATGGAAGAACAGCAGCAGGTCTCGTCGACTGGCCGCAACCTCGAAGGCTTCGGTGGCGGCGGCAGCGGCAGTGGCGGTGTCAGCCTCGGCGAGCAGGCCGGTGGCTCACCGGGTGGCTCAACCGGTGGCGTCGCCGTCGTGAATCCGCCGGCGTCAGCCAACGAGTCGCCGGTGTCGGATATGTCGATCGAAGAAGTGCAGGCGCGCACGCCGGATGACATTCCGATCCTGGTGGATGACGATATCGTTGCGCGACAGCTTCGTGAGGTCGCGCTGGCAGAAGAAGATCCGGAGCTTCGGGAGCGGCTCTGGGAGGAATACCGGAAGTACAAGGGTTTATAAGGAGTTATTTTGTCGAGACATGCTGCTTTGCTCCTCGTAGCGTTGTTCGCGACGACAGGATGTACTGTTAACGAAGTTATTACCGCCGAAGAGACCGAGTTGGTCGTTGCATCGACTCCGGTTGAAGAGGCGTTGCTGCTGGACGTAGGTATCGTCGAGTTCCAGCCGGGTGTTGCGGCTGACAACGAGGTTGAGGAAACCGGCATCTACCCGGAGATTCGTGGCGCCGAGGCGCGCTACATGCCTTACCACCTTAAACAGACGTTGCAGGGCACGGGCCACTGGGGCGCTGTGCGGGTCATTCCGACCGCCGCGGCGTTCACCGACGTCATCGTCAGCGGCCGGATCCTCGAGTCCAACGGCGAGTACATCAAGGTCGACGTCGCCGTGAAGGACGCGCAGGGCCGCGACTGGTTCCAGCGTCGTTACGAGACGCAGACCGGTGTGTCTTCCTACTCGGCAAATCGGGACCGCCGTGAGGATCCCTACCAGAAAGTCTACAACGACATCGCCAACGACATGTTTGCCCACGTGCAGACGATGCAGGCCAAGGACATCCAGCGTGTTCGCCAGGTCTCGGAGCTGAAGTTCTTTAGCGACATGTCGCCGCTGGCGTATGGCGAGCACCTGTCCGAAACCGAGGACGGACTGCTGGCGCCGGTTCGCCTGCCCGCCGACAACGATCCGACCGTCGATCGGCTGAGACAGATTCGCGAACGTGACCGGCTGGTTGTCGACACACTGAACGAGCACTACGCAAACTTTTACTACGGCATCGCGATTCCTTATCACGACTGGCGCAAGGTCGCCCGCGAGGAAGCCGTGAACTATCGGCAGGTGCGTCGTTCGGCAACGATGCAGACCCTGATCGGCGTTGCCGTGCTGGCGGGCTCAGCTGCCATTGATACCGACTCCAACAGTCGTTCGTCGCGCAACATCAAGCGCAGCCTGCAGCACATTGGTATCTCGCAGGGTTTCGATTCCATCTTCGCCGGCTTCACGCGGCGCAGCGAAGCCAAGATCCACATCGAAGCGATCCGCGAATTGTCCGAGTCCTTTGGTTCGGAGGCGGCGCCGATGGTTATCGAGGTTGAAGGAGAGTCCCGTCGTCTGACCGGCACGGCGGCGTCCCAGTATGAAGACTGGCGTCGACTGCTGAAGAATATCTACGAGGCTGAAACCGGATTCCAGGATTCGGTCGACGTTGGCTCGCCAGCGCGTTCTAGCGAATCGACCGGCTAACACAGCGCCAGGTCCCTGAATGTCGGCGCTGCGCAGCGGACTCGTACTCGCTAGTCGGTACACCCTTGATCGACGCGTTGGCGGCGTAGCCGCGACGGAGACCTGGCTTGCGCGCGACAAGATGACGCGTGCCAACGTTGCGCTGAAGATCCTCACCGGCGAGGAGTCGAGTGAAGCGCTGCTGCAGCGTGAATGGGAGGTTACACTCCGACTTGTTCACCCGAACATCGCCCGCGCATTCGAATTCCAGTCAGCGGATCCTGCGTTCTACAGCATGCAGTTCGTCGACGGCCCGGACCTGTCGGTGCTGGCCGGCGCGTCGCTGGCCGACACGCTGCCAGCTCTGGCAAGTGTTGCCGATGCCCTGCGCTATGCGCACGGACGCGGTGTCGTTCATCGCGATATCAAGTCCTCAAACATCCTGCTCGACCCCGACGGTGCGCCGTTCCTGATCGACTTTGGTGTGGCCGCTGATGAAGGCGATGATATTGGCGGCGGTTCGCTGATTGCCAGCAGCCCGCAACGCCTGGACGGACAGGCGGCGACGCCGGCCGACGACGTGTTTGCGCTTGGCGGGCTGATGTACGAGATCATCACCGGGCATTCGCCGTACTCGGCCGCGCATGTCGCTGAGGACATTCGATCGAAGGTGCCGGATACCGCGGTCGCGGCAAGTGGCGAGGACCTGCCTGCCGATATCGCGTCGCTGCTCGAATCCATGCTGTCCAAGTCCGCCGAGGCCCGGCCGAGTGCTGAGGAGGTCGTTGAGCGACTCGCCGAGGCCGGGTTCAGGAAAGGCACAGCGCCTCGCGCCCTGGTCGGCAAGGCCAGGACCACACGTGTCGAGGTGGCGAGCATTGCACCGCGGCGGGCCCGCGATACCCGTCCGCAGCCGGCGTCGTCGGCCATCTCTCAAAGCAAAGGCATTCAGTTCCCGCTGGTAGCGGGCGCTTTCGTTGTTCTGGTCCTCTTGCTCCTGTCTGTCCTGTTCCTTCTGCCCGGCACAGTGGAGCAGCCAGCCGGTGTCGACGAGGCGCCGGTTGAAGCGAGCACACAGGAACCGGCGCCGGCGGTCGAATCCCGCGAACCACCGCAACGCGACGCGCGGGTCGTTGGACGGCAGGAGACCGAACGTGTGCTCGGGCAGTTGCTGGCAAAGATCGAAACGCTGGACGCACGTGCTGCGCCGCGATGGGGCGGACTGCCGTATCAACAGGCTCGCGCTGTGTATGCCGCCGGTGATGAGGCCTACCTTGATCGAAACTACGCCGTCGCGATCGAAAACTACCGGGAAGCCATTGGCTTGCTCGATCCGCTGCTTGTGCAGGCGGATGAGGTTTTTGAGAAGGCGCTGATGGACGGCCAGGACGCCATCGACGCCGCGAACGCACCGGACGCCATCGAGGCGTTTGAGCTCGCCGTCGCGGTGACGCCGAACAGCAGTCTCGCCGTTGACGGGCTCGCACGCGCTCGCAACCTGGACGCTGTTCTCGACCTGGTTGACCAGGGCATCGTTTACGAAAGGCAGCTCGAGATGCAGGCGGCACGGCAGAGTTTCGCCAGTGCGGTTGAGCTGGACCCCGCGTGGCAACCGGCACAGGAAGGACTCAAACGCGTCGATGCCAGTATCCGGCAGTTTTCGTTTGAATCGCGCATGTCCGAAGGCCTGGCAGCGCTCGCGCAGCAGGACTACCTGAGTGCACGTGCCGCGTTCCGCATGGCCGACGAGATCCGACCAGGTGCGCCGGAGCCGGCCGATGGCTTGCAGCAGGTTGACCAGGCCTTGCGGCTGCAGTCGATCCGTTCGCTGGAACAAAAGGCCATTGACCAGAAGCAAAGCGAACAGTGGGAGATGGCGGTGGAGACCTACCAGGAAATTCTCGAACTCGATGCGAACCTGAGTTTTGCGCAGCAGGGCCTTAACGAGTCGCGCAGCATGGTGACGCTGTTCGAAACGATCGACGGCTACATCGACAATCCGGACAGTCTCGTCAGCCCGGGACGCATGCAGCAGGCTACGCAGACCCTGATCGGTATGACCCGCATCGCGGACATGGGACCGAGGCTGACAGAACAGCGTGACGAGTTGTCGCGATTGCTCAAACGCGCATCAACGCCGCTGACGGTTCAGATCGTGTCCGACAACGCGACGAACGTTTCGGTATTCAAAGTTGGTAGACTCGGTACCTTCGCGTCGCGGCAGCTGGAACTGAAACCAGGCACCTACGTTGCCGTTGGCAACCGGGCCGGTTACCGCGACGTTCGAGTCGAGTTCCGTGTTGCGCCGGAGATCGATATGCAGCCCGTCGTTGTCCGTTGTGAGGAACCGATTTGACCTTCGACCATCTCCTTGTCCGTGACGTCCAGGGTGAACGTCGAATCAGTGCCGCGGAGCTGCCATTGCGACTCGGCACATCGTCCGACAGCGATATTCGGCTGCCGGGTCCCGGCGGAAGCCCGGTCATCCAGCTCGACCTGCTCGACGGCACACCCTTCGTTCAGCCATTGGGCCGCAGCGACTCGATGCTGCTCAATGGCCAGCCTTTGGCGACGAGCTCTCGACTGGCCGATGGCGATGTGCTGAATTACTTCGGCAGCGAGATCCGGGTAAGCGCCGGTGAGCAGCTGACTCTGGATGTCCGTCTTGAAGACAGCGCTTATGTCACGCAGGCGCCGGAGTTTGTCGAGGCGAGCGAAGAAGAAGCCATCGCACCGCAGGCGTTTCGACGTGCGGCGGAGAAGGCCGCGCCGGTCGTGCAGAACGAGAGCCGTGTGCCGGTTCGCGGCATTCTGGCCGTCATCCTCTTATTCCTGTTCACGGCGTCGTTCCTGCTGTTTACCTCGAAGTCGATCCAGTTCACCGTGGAGCCGGGACCGGCTGATGACATCCAGATTGCCGGTGGCTGGTTCAAACTGCCGCTCGGTGATCGCGTGCTGATGCGACCCGGCGTCTACAACGTGACGGTGAGCAAGCAGGGGTATTACCCGTTAACGCAGAGCTTCCAGGTCGGTGCTGAGGCCAGTGACACCGTCGCCCTGGAGTTGCGTCCTTTGCCCGGCCAGCTCGTCGTCAACACGAACTACACCGACGGCGTCACCGTGACGATCGACAGCGGAACGGTCGGCCCTGCACCGCTGGGTCCGATCGAACTCCAGCCTGGCGACCACAGCGTTGTCATCAGCGGCGATCGTTTCCTGCCGTATTCCGACATCATCACCGTTGAAGGGCTTGGCAAATTGCGGGTCATGAACGTCCAGCTTGTGCCACGCTGGTCCGACGTCGAGATCACGTCCGAACCGAGCGGTGCAAACGTGTTCGATGGCGATCTCCTGATCGGCCAGACGCCGGTGAGCGTCGAACTCATGGAAGGCACGCACCAGATCAGCGTGGTTGCCGAAGGTTTCCGTGCCTGGGACGGCACGGTCATCGCCGAAGCCGACATTGACCAGCAACTGCCGCTGATCCGCCTGCAGCCGGCCAACGCGCGGCTGCGCGTTGAATCGATCCCGCGCGGTGCCAACGTCACGGTGAACGGTCGCTACCGTGGCCAGTCACCCATCATGCTGGACCTGTCACCGGACATCGATTACGAGATCGGTCTGAGTCGCGCCGGCTACGGTTCGACCAGCCGCGAGGTGCGCCTCGCGCCGGCAGCCAGTGAAGCGATCACCGTTGATATGACGGCGACAATTGGTGAGGTGACCGTGAATGTGTCACCGGCCGACGCGACGATTTTTGTGAACGGACGTTCCCGCGGACCGGGGTCGCGCACACTGTCGCTAAGCTCGGCACCCCAGCGTATCGAGGTCCGGCGCGAGGGTTATGAAAGCTGGGAACGGACAATTACACCGAGGCCGGGTTACCCGCAGACCGTCAGTGCCCGGCTGGTCTCGCTGGAGGCCATTCGCCAGGCGTCCATCGCGCAGGAAGTCAAAACCTCGCAGGACGCGGTGCTGCGACGCGTCGAACCGGGCAGTTTCAACCTCGGTGTATCTCGCAGTGATGCGGGGCGGCGGGCCAACGAAGTCATTGTGCCGGTGTCGATCACCAAGCCGTTCCTGATTGGTACCCGCGAGGTGACCAATCGCGAGTTCCGTGAGTTCAAGAGAACGCACGACTCCGGCGCCGATGTGCACGTCTCGATGGCAGGTGACAACAACCCGGTTGCGAGGGTCACGTGGCAGGAGGCGGTGCAGTACTGCAACTGGTTAAGCGCGCAGGAAGGCCTTGAACCGGTGTATCGGGAAGAGTTCGGTAAGTGGGTTGCGATCACGCCGCTGCCAAACGGCTACCGGCTGCCAACGGAAGCCGAGTGGGCGTGGGCACTGCGCTACGCGAGTCGGCCGAACCCGTCGCGCTTTAGCTGGGGCGATCGCTGGCCACCACGCAACGGCAGCGGTAATTTTGCTGACCAGTCGGCGATTGAATTGTTGAACACGCTGATCCCACGTTACGACGACGGCTTTGCCTCGACGGCGCCGGTCGGCCGTTTCCCGGCGAACGGTCTCGGGCTGTATGACGCTGCGGGCAATGTCGCGGAATGGACCAACGACTACTACTCGGTTCCGACGCCGGGACAGACCACGGCTGTCGAAGACCCCACGGGTCCCTCACGCGGACAAGCCTACGTGGTTCGCGGTTCAAGCTGGCGTGACGCAACGGAAACCGAGCTGCGCCTGAGCGCGAGAGAAGGCAGCAATGAAGCGCGTGACGATGTCGGATTCCGCATCGCACGGAATGTCGAATAGACGTCACTTAAAGTGAGCAATGTGACAGAAGAACGGTCGAAGACAATGATGAACCCGCAAACACTGATCCGCTATCTGCTCGCCCTGACGGCGGTTCTGTTTCTTGGCGCTGCGCTCGCACAGCAGGCGCCGCAACAGGAAGCAGAACAGGCAGCCGAAACCGAGGCTGAAACAACCCCGCCAGACGAGGGCGATGTCGAACTGACGGAGCCGAACCAGGAAATCGATGAAGAAGGTCTTGATGAACAGGGCTTCGAGGCGGAAGACGATGACGACTTCGTGCCCACCGAAGAAATCTCGGCCGACCAGTCCATCCCGTTCCCGACCGATATCTGAGCGAGTACAGCTATGAACAAAAAGAACATACCCGTCGAGTTTGTCTACCAGCTGTTCGCGCTGATCATCGCCATCATCATTGTGCACGCGTTTTACGTATCGGTAATACGGCCGAACGCTGCACAGATTATTGAAGAACAGAATGCGGCCGCTGCGGCCGACCCGGATTACGTTCGAGAGCGCCACATCTCGGTGCTCATCAAGGACCTTGAACAGGAGGCCTGTTTTATCCTCGCACTCTGGGCGCTGGCGATCATGGGTTACAAGACCTTCAAGCTGTCCACGGAACGACGCCTGCTGGATGTCGAGCTGATCCCGATCGCGGAGGGGATGCGAATACTCCCCGAGGATACCCGCGAGTTCGCTCGCCAGGTCCAGGCACTGCCCGAAGACCGACAACAGATGCTGTTGCCACGTGCATTGCTGAATGCCCTGCGTCGCTTCAGTACGACTCGCAACGTGCAGGATGTCTCGAGCAGCACGCACACACTGATCGAATCGGAAGCGGATCGACTCGAGTCCGAGCTGTCGATGATTCGCTACATCTCCTGGGCAATCCCGTCGATCGGCTTCATCGGCACCGTGCGCGGTATTGGTGAAGCACTCGCGCAGGCGGACAAGGCTGTGCAGGGTGACATCGCCGGCGTTACGCAGAGCCTGGGTGTCGCGTTTAACTCCACGTTCATCGCACTGCTGATCAGCATCTTCCTGATGTTCCTGGTGCACCAGCTACAGCTGTTGCAGGAGCGCCTGGTGTTTGATGCCGAGACGTACGCCGATGACAAGCTGATCCGCCACATGAAGGCTGACTGATACACGCATGAGCCTGCTTGCTGCACATATCAACGATGCTGCCATCACGGTGCTGAATTCCGAGCGCCTGTTATATCGCCAGCCGGGCTTTGCCTTGCTCGATGATGACGGCATCTCGATTGGCGACGCGGCCGAACACGTTGCTCGCCTCAAGCCACGTCGGATCGACAATCGCTTCTGGGAGCGACTGGATACCGAGCCGCTCGGCTACAGTCGCTTTCCGAATGTGAGCAGCGCCGATCTCGTCAGCCGTCACCTCGAACAGGTGTGGGGCGCTGTCTCCGGCGACGGCGACCAACTGCTTGTCGCGGTACCCGGCTACATGAGCAACCAGCAGTTGTCGCTGCTGTTGGGTATCGCTGCCGAGCTGAACATACCGATCGCCGGGCTGGTCGATGCGGCAGCCGCGTCGACGCGCCGCGAATATCGCGACGCTGTGCCCATTCATATCGACATCAGCCTGCACAAGGCTTGCCTGTCGCGAATCTCGCAGGACGGCCAGGTGTTGGTTGAGCGCACAGAGGTGATCGACGCATCGGGCATTGCCAGTCTGTCGGACGCCTGGATTCGGAAGATCGCCGACTGCTTTGTACATCAGTCCCGATTTGATCCGTTGCACACCGCCGAGACCGAGCAGGCGCTGGCCGATGCACTGCCGCACTGGCTGGCCGCGTCGATGCGCGCCGACTCGGTGTCCATGACGGTTGAGTCGCGTGGTATGAGCCACACCGCCGAGATCGAATCGATCGAACTGGTCAGCGCTGCCGCACCGGTGTACCAGCGCATTGCTTCGCAGCTGCGCACGCTCCTGCGTGCCGACGAAGTGCCCGCGATTCAGCTCGCCGATCGCGCGGCACGGTTGCCGGGACTGGCGGACATGTTGTCTGCTCGCGTCGGCGGTGAAGTCTTCCTCCTGGAGCCGGGCGCCACGGCACGCGGGCTGTTGCGGCGCGCGAGGCCCGATGAGGCAGGAGGTGGCGCCGTGTCGCTGCTGAAGGCTCTGCCGTGGGACCAGGCAGCGGTGGATATCGATGTGTCGATCGCCGGCAATGATGGCGAGCAGCCGACACACATCCTCTACGAGCATGTCGCCTACCCGGTTGACGACAGGCCGCTCGTGCTGGGTTCTCAGGCCAGCGATGGCGCTCGCTGGATCGACTTTGGCCGGGACATGCCGGGTTTGTCCCGGCGACATTGCTCCATCACTCGTGAGGGCGGCCAGTGCGTCGTCGAAGATCACAGTCGCTACGGGACCTTCCTGAACGGCCACCGAATCGATGGTTCGGTTGTCCTGCAAAACGGTGACACCCTGCGCTTGGGCACGCCGGGTTTTGAACTCGAGTTGATCCGGGCGGTTAGCTGATATGCCAAGACGCCGTCGACAATTCGAAGTGTTCAGCATGTCCTTCCTGGACTGCATGAGCTGCGGATTTGGCGCGGTGATCCTGTTCTTCATGATTATCAACGCGCAGGTCACGGAAGAGACGGAACCGAAGCCCACCGACTTGATGGCCGAGACGCGAAAACTGGAGGTCGAAATTCTCGAGGGGCGCAAGAACCTGGTGCTTGCGCGCAACACGCGTGAGCAACTCGAGGACGAGACGGACGAAGCCGAAGGCAGGATCGCTGAAGTCATCGCCCTGATCGAAGAGCTGCGCAAGGAACTGGCGCAGTACGATGAAGACTCGCTGGCCAAGATCGAACGAATCGAAAACCTCCAGTCCGATATCGAGCGCCTGCAGGAGGAAGTAAAGCGCCTGCTCGCCCTGGAAGCGAAAGAGCAGCAGACCGGCACGCGGGCACGTGAGTTCAAGGGCGACGGTGATCGCCAGTATCTGACGGGACTGAAGCTTGGCGGCGAACGCACGCTGATACTGGTCGATCGCTCGGCCAGCATGCTGGATGACAAGCTCGTCAACATCATTCGCCGCCGCAACATGGACATCAACGAGAAGCTGCGCGCGTCCAAGTGGCGCCAGGTCGTGGCCAGCGTTGACTGGATGACGGCGCAGTTTCAGCCGGGTTCGAAATTCCAGGTCTACATGTTCAACAACACGGTCGAACCCGTGATCAAGGGCAGCGGCGGCATCTGGCTGGATGCTGACGACGCGGCCCAGATGGATGAAGTCATCCGTGTGTTGCGTCGCACGCCGCCGGAGAACGGTACGAACATGCGCGCCGCACTGGAGATCGCCGGATCGCTGACACCGCTGCCTGACAACATCATCCTGCTCGTGGACGGATTGCCGACACTGGAGGAGGAGAGCACCAATAAGCGCATGGTGACCGGCAACGAACGCGAGGCCCTGTTCTCGCGGGCTATTCGCGAGATTCCGCCGGGTATCCCCGTCAACATATTGCTGTACCCGATGGAAGGCGACCTGGATGCATCGATTCTCTACTGGATGCTTGCCTACGATTCACGGGGATCATTTATGTCGGTAAACAGGGACTGGCCATAAGGGCATGAGGAGAGCGAGATGAGAAAACGTCGCAACGTCGAAGCCTTCAGCCTGTCGTTCCTGGACTGCATCTGCTGCGGTTTCGGGGCCATCATCCTGCTGTTGGTGCTGTCGAAGATTTACGAGCCGGTAATTCTTGAGAAGACTCAGGACGATCTCGAGTCTCTGATTGCGTTGTTGCAGCAGGAGTTGTTCGACATACGGGGTGAGACGGACATCCTGGATCGCGAGATGGTGGACATCCGCGAGCAGGCCTCCGATACGAAGCTCCGGCTTGCCAACCTGCAGGGGGACCTGAGCTCGATCAAGGGTCAGTACGACGCGGCACAGCGCGAGTCCGAAGCCATCATCGATGAGGGCGCGTTGTCGCGCACCAAGCAACGTCTGACGGACGAGATGCGGCGCCTGCAGCCTTACTACCGTCGCGCCGACGATGATGCAGTCGCCGGTATCCCGGTCGACAGCGAATACATCATTTTCATTATCGATACCTCTGGCAGCATGCAGCGATACAACTGGGATCGCGTTGTCGAGAAGCTCACCGAGACACTGGATGTGTACCCGCAGGTGAAGGGCATCCAGATCCTGAATGACAACGGCAACTACATGTTCCAGCAGTATCGCGGCCGCTGGATTCCGGACACCGAGGGGCGTCGCGAGGCGATCGTCAATACGCTGCGTACCTGGTCGCCGTTCAGCGATTCCAACCCGGTGGATGGCATCATCTATGCCATCAGTACGTACTGGAAGCCGGATCGCAAAATCAGCGTGTACGTGTTTGGCGATGACTTCACGGGCCGTTCGGTCGAGCAGGTCGTGCGCCAGGTCGAAGCGGTCAATCGCGTGGGTGCGTCCGGTGACCGACTGGTCCGCATTCACGCCGTGGGTTTCCCGCTCAGGTTTGGTGGAATACGAAATATCGCGGCGGAGTCGATTCGCTACTCTCGCCTGATGCGCGTGCTGTGCGAGAGAAACGGCGGGACCTACGTCGCGTTGACCGACTACTAGCGCGGCAAGCCACGTCCATTTTTTGCCACAATTGATCGCCGGTTCTCCACGAGCCGGTAGTTTCTGATCCCGATTCCGGCGTTCAAATACTCCTGAAGGCGGCCACAACGACGGCCGATCATTTACCAGGAGATTGAACATGACTAACAAACTGACCGCAGTCCTGGCCACATCGGCCCTGATCCTCGCTTCCGGTTCCAGCGCAGCAGCGGAATCACGCAAAGCTTCTACCAAGGAAACCATCGGTTTCGGCGGCGGCGCCGTCATCGGCGCAGTCGCTGGCGGGCCCGTTGGCTTCGTACTGGGCGCCGGCCTTGGCGCGCTGCTCGGCGAACACATGCATAACCAGCAGCAGGACATCGAGCACCTCAACTCGGCACTCGACAGTTCGCAGGCAAAAGTCGCGACCCTGAACGACGGTGTCATCGAACTGCGTGGCACCAACGAGGAACTGCTGGATGAGATGCGTCGCATTGAGCCCTACGCACGACCGGAGCTCGTAAACCTGATGCAGGCCGGCATCGCCATGGACCTCTTGTTCCGCACCGACGAAGACGCGCTGGCCGACACCACGGGTGAACGCCTGGCCGAGCTGGCCGGCACGCTGGCCGGTATGAACGAGGTGCGCATCCAGCTCGACGGTTTCGCCGACGAACGGGGTGACGCCGAGTACAACCAGGGCTTGTCAGAGCGTCGCGTTGCGTTCGTTCGCGATCAGCTCATCGCCGCCGGCGTCCCGGCACAACGCATCAGCACCACCGCACACGGTGAAGCGGTCGCCCAGGATGAAAAAGCAGACAGCCTGGCACTCGAACGCCGCGTTACGTTGAAAGTCTTTATCGACGAATCCCCGTCGGTCGCTGCCTACCAGCGCTGATACTGACCCCCAAAAACGCCTCTCCGCGTTGCCGGCCCCGAGAGGGGTCGGCTTTTTCAGTTGGCTTGCACGCAGCCCGCGAAAGTCGCACAGTGTTGAAATCCGACTCAAGAAGCGGAGACCGGCGATGCTCAGGCGATTTTGCAACGGCCTCGTACGCGTAATAACGACAACTTTTTTCCGGCGTATCGACGTTGTTGGCGCCGAGAACATACCGGACGAAGGGCCGGTGATCTTTGCTGGTAACCATCCGAATGCGCTGATGGACGGCTGGCTTATCGCGGCTCGCTGCGGCCGCTGGCCGCTGCATTTCATGGTCAATGCCAAGCTGTGGAAGTTTCGTGGGCTGGGCACACTGCTTGATGCCTCCGGCGCCGTACCTGTCTATCCGCGTGCCGAGCACGGCTCTGATGCTGACAACTCGCAGGCATTCGAAAAACTCTACGAGGTGATTGAGGCCGGCAACTGCATGGGGGTATTCCCGGAAGGTGTCAGTCACACCGAGTCGCACCTGATGGAGCTCAAGACCGGCACGGCACGTATTGCATTGACCGTCGCCGATCGCGGCAAGCGCTACGCGACCGTCGTGCCCTGTGGGCTGAACTACATCCATCGGCATCGTTTTCGCAGCCAGGTCATGCTCGAGTTCGGTGAGCCGATCGTCGTTGATGAAGCCTGGGCTGAAAAATACCGCGCGGATCCGGAGGCCACCGTTCGAGAACTCACGGAGGTGCTTGCCGATTCTCTCCGCTCAGTGACGATCAATGCCCCGGACTGGAACACCTGGCGCTTCGCACAGACCAGTCGTCGCCTCTACAAGCCCGCAACGGCGTCGCTGACACCAGCGCAGTATGTCGACCTGAATCGTCGTTTCATCGATGGCTACGCGGTGGATGATCCGGAGGTGCAGGCCTTCCGCGCGGACGCCGAAAACTACCAGGCCCGTCTCGACATGCTGGGCCTCAAGGACCACCAGCTGCGCAGCGACATGTCGCTCACAGATATCTCGCGCAAGGCGTTTTTCCGCACGCTGTGGATGCTGGCCCTGTTGCCGATCGCGATACCCGGTGCAATCCTGCATCTCCCCGTGGGCTGGATTGCGGCGGCGGTCGGCGAGCGATTCAGCTATGAGATGGACGATATCGCAACGCTGAAGGTCTTTTCGACGATGCTGTTGTTGCCGCTGGTGTACCTGGGCGCGGCATTGCTCATCGGACTGGTGTTTGGCGTTGCCTGGGGTGTCGTCGCTCTGGTTCTGCTGGTGGGGAGCTTTTTCTCCTCGGTCCGCGTCATCGAGGCGCAGGCATCGCTCCTCGCATCCATTGCGTCGCTCATGCGACTTGCACGCCTGCGCGACGAGATCAGCGAACTGCGAACCGTCCGCTCGGACCTCGTGGTCCGGATTCGTGCCCTGGTTGATCGTCTTGCTGACCCGGACATGGAGCGCATGTTCGTCACGTCCGATTTCGCGATCAAACATGATGAGGGCAGCGCTTCTTGAACCCTCATGACATTTACGCTTATGGCGCCGTTTCCTCGAGCACGCTGTATCGCATCGCCGGCGACTTTCCCGCGGCCGAGGGTTACGCAGAGATTACCGATGTTTTGCACATGACCGGTGGCGAGGCGACCAACTCATCCATCGTGCTCGCGCGACTCGGTGCAGAGGTGAAACTCGATGGCAACTGGCTCGGAGACGACGAGGGCGGGGCGCGCACCAAGGCGTTCCTGGCCGACTACGGTATCGATACGTCGCGACTGCCGCTTCGAGCGGGCTTTGAGGGTGTACGCGAGGTTGTATTCGCCGCGGGCGGTACGCGAACCATCTTCGGTACCTACGTTGACCTGCAACAGAAAGCCAGCTGGAACCGTCCGCACGCAGACGATATTGCCAAAGCAAAAGTCGTCTGCCTTGACCCGTTTTTCGAGGAGCCTGCCACGCTTGCCGCGAAAATGGCCTTCGACGCCGGCATCCCCGTCGTTACCGTCGACTGCAAACATGACAACCCGCTGCTCAAGCACACGGCAGCGGTTGTCATCGCGGATTCCTTCATTCGCGAAAACTACCCGGACGCAGATCTCGAAGACCTGTTTCGCGAGTACCAGTCTTCGAACAACGGCCTGACCGTGTTCACCTTCGGCGATGCGCCGGCGTGGTACGCGCGGCCCGGACAGGCGATTCAGCGATTTACGCCGTTCTCTGTTGATCCGGTGGATACGACCGGCGGCGGTGACTCGTTTCGTGCCGGGATAGTCTACGGGTTCATGATGAACTGGGACGACCGACGAATGGTTGAGTTCGCCGCTGCCGTTGCGGCCATCGTGTGTACCCGGTTTCCCGGTGTGCTGAACGCCCCCTCCCTGGACGAGGTGTCCCGGTTCATGGAGTCTGCAGGAGCGAGTAGAGATGACTAGACACCTGAAGATCCTGTTTGCTGCGATCGTCGCGTATTGGGGGCTGGTCGGCGTGATCGGCAACCTTGCGTCGTTGGGCGTTGCCTACGACTACGTCGAGATGGTGACCAGCATGTCCGGTGTTTTTGAAGAGGGACGCCCGGCGCCGCCGTGGCGAACCAGTCACCCGATCGTCGTTTCGGCAGGGGTTGCGCTCATTGTCCTGGGCAAACTGGGTGCGCTTGTCTTTTGTTCCGTGGGCGTGGTCCGGATGATCAGGGCTCGGCACGCCGACGACCGGGCCTTTGCGGCTGCGAAGAGCTGGGCTGTTGTCGGCTGTGGGCTGGCGGTCGCGATGCTGTTCGGCGGCTTTGTCGTTGTCGGCGAGACGATGTACCTGATGTGGGTGAACCCTGACGGCGAACACGCGGCTGCCGGTGCCTGGCGCTACGGCGGCTTCATCGCGCTCATCATGCTCTTCATCGCACAGGCTGAACCCGACGGTAGCGAGACATGACCGACGAAAAACGCATGGACGGCAAGCGCTGGACGCTCTTTCGGATCATCTTCATCGCGTTCAGCGTTACCGCAGGTTTCTTTTTGTACAAACTGGGCGCCCTGGAAAACCTTACGTCGATTGGCGGGTTCCTGATCCTGGTCATCGCCTTCGCTGTCGTGGCAATCGGTATCTATCAGTTCGTCAAAAACATCCGGGATCCGGACAACCCGCTGGGTTGAACTGGCCTGATCATGCGATACGCTTCGCCCATGAGAAGGACCATTCTCTATTACGCCCTGGGACTGGCCGGTGGCGCCGTGCTCC
This sequence comes from uncultured Woeseiaceae bacterium, assembly GCA_964606915.1. Classification (GTDB taxonomy): domain Bacteria; phylum Pseudomonadota; class Gammaproteobacteria; order Steroidobacterales; family Woeseiaceae; genus UBA1847. The sequence continues at coordinate 23,314 of CAZSIQ010000025.1, forward strand.
TGCAGTGGATTGAGCACCAGTACGCCTTTCGGCTGATGTCCACGGAGCTCTATATCCTGCTTCTCGCCACCGGTTTCACTGTCCTTGGCGTCTGGGTCGGGCACCGGCTGACGCGCGGACCCGATAAATCCGGCCCTTCGGTAAACCAGCAGGCGCTGGATTACCTGAAGATCAGCGACAAGGAGTACCAGGTGCTGGAGTTGCTGGCGGCAGGGCATTCGAACCAGGAGATTGCCGAACGGCTGTTTGTGTCTCCGAACACGATCAAGACCCACCTGGCGAGTCTCTACCGCAAGCTGGAGGTGTCGAGGCGGACGCAGGCCGTGAATCGGGCGCGTGAGCTCAAACTGATCGTGTGATCCGCGGAACTCACGCAAACGGTTGATTTCACGAGAATCATACTTTCGGGTGATAGGGTGAGGAGGCGGGTTTGGTTAGCGTGGCGGCTCATTCCAATGCCTGCTAGGAGATCGACATGCGAAAACTCATCACTATCTACGGCCTGATTTCTGGCGCCATTATTGCGGCCGGGGCGTCACTGAGCCTCGCGTTCACCAGCGACAGCGAGCACCTCGCTGGCCTGGAGTGGCTCGGCTACGCGGTCATGATTATCGCGTTCAGCGTTATTTTCGTCGCCGTTAAGAGCTATCGCGACCGTGAGCTCGGCGGCGTCATCAGGTTTGGCACGGCATTCAAGGTGGGCATTGGCGTAACACTGGTTGCCAGCCTGATTTACGTGGTGGCCTGGGAAGTAAACCTCTCCGTCACGAATTTTGCCTTCATGGAGGAATACACACGTTCCCTGATCGAGGCGAAGCAAGCCTCGGGTGCCAGCGAGGCGGAAATGGCGGATTACCGGGCCGAGATGGACGTCATGAAAGAGCGCTACAACGACCCGCTGTTCCGCCTGCCCATCACGTTTCTTGAAATCTTCCCGGTTGGCCTCCTGATCACGCTGATCTCGGCGGCGGTACTGCGCAATTCGCGCGTACTGCCGGCAGCCGGTCAGTAGTTGCCTCAACACAGGGAAATGAGTCTTGCCTGAGATCCGATCACACCATCAAGCAGCCATCGATCGACTTGTCGAGGAATACCGTGACGATCCCGGCTATCTCGGCCTCATAATCGGTGGGTCTGTCGCCAAGGGCTATGCTCGTGACGACTCCGACGTGGACTTCCTGATCATCGCAAACGATGACAACTACCGTCGCCGACTGGTCGATCAGGACCTGTTTATCAACAGGACGGATCTTTGCGATTACGAGGGTGGTTACGTTGACGGCAAGATCATTAGCACGGACTACCTGGTGCGCGTCGCTGAGAAGGGGAACGAGCCGTCACGGGCGGCTTTCCAGGGCGCGTTTCTCGGTTTTTCTCATGACGACGCCCTGGAAAGCTTGCTGGCGCGCATACCGGTTTATCCCGAAGAGGGCCGCGATGAGCGAATACGAGCGTTCTACAGTATGGCCTTTATCCAGAACTGGCTGATTCACGAAGCGGACCGTCATGGCAATCGCTACACCGAGTTGCGGGCAGCCAGCCAGCTCGCGCTCTTCGCGGGGCGGTTGCTTCTTGCACACAACCGCGAGCTGTTCCCGTATCACAAGTGGCTGCCGGTCGTTCTGGAGGCCGTCCCGGAGAAACCGGACGGTTTCATGCAGGCCTTCGATCGACTGGTAACAGAGCCCACGGCAGCAAACGCGGCGTTGCTGTTCAATTTACTTCGTTCATTCCGTGATTGGGGTGTGTCTGATCTCGAGGCCTATACCTGGTTTATGACCGACGTCGAGAATGCCTGGATGTCTGATGCGACGTCACTGGAGGATCTTTAGGCGCCGGGCTGGCCACCACGATCGTGTTCGCGACAGGTTCGAGCCATTGAAACCTGATAAATCACCACGATTCACTACTGACAAGCGCGAAAACAACACGCGGGACGACCTGAGGCGATGGCTGTCCCGTTGCACGGGGGTGATCAAAGCATGAGCGTGAATCAGAGCCGGGTTTTTTTGTCCTGTCTATTGATCCTGTTCACCGCGTCCGCGGTGTTCGTCGGTTCTACCGCAACAGCTGACGAGTCCGCCTGCCAGTTCGACCAGGATGAGATGCTCCGTCTGGATTTCAACGCCTTTGACCAAAGCTACGACCAGGGATGGCGTGTGGTTGCTGAACAGGAAGGTTGTGAGCTCGCGGCGGCCGATCTCATCAGGAACTACATCGAGCATCACCAGACCGATCACGTCATCATTGTGTTTCATGAGGCGCAGCTTCGGGCCAAGGCAGGGCAGATCGATCGTGCCGTTGAGCTATTTCGCCAGACCCGAATCGAGGATGGCCAGATGACGGCATTCGGCTGGAACGAGTATGTCGATGCGAGCATTGCCTTCCTGGAAAGGGATCGGCAGGCCCTCGTGGATGCCCGGGATCGACTGACGTCGCTGACCCGGCCCAGCAACCTGGGCGCGCGCGATCGGCACGGCAATCCGATAGAGATCGAGTGGCCGCCCAACATCGGCATGGTCAACGGGTTCGTGGCCTGTTTCGACAAGTCCTACAAGCAGGCGTACGACACGTGCAGCAAGTAGCAAGCGATTCGGTTTGAAGAGGGTGGCTGCTACACGCAGGTCTGCGGGTGTCGGCGTGGCAGTATTCGCCTTGCTTCTCGCAAACACGGCAGTTGCGGAACCCGCCAGTGATGCGGAAATGGCGCGCCAGGCGCTGGCTCCGTATTTTTCGGGATCAGCGCAAACTCAACGTGCTGCCTTCTCGGCGGAACAGGAGCGGCTGCGACGCGCGGCAGAAAACGGTACCGCCGGTATTGAGCCCGCACGGGTCTTTTTTTCTCGCGGCCAGTCTCCCGTCGAACTGGGCGCTATCGAATCCGAATTTAGACTCGATGTTATAGACGTTTCCCTTAAAGCACCTTTGGGTGACAAGGGCATCGTTCAGTCCATTCTCAATGGAATGACAAACCTCCTGGTCGAAGAGGGTGACTTAGCTGATCGTCTCGCGTCGATGATCGAAAGGCACACGGCGTGCCTGAACAGGCGAGCGGAGTTCTTGCCGCCGGCTGAACGGAATACACCGCTGTCTCCTGGTGATTTCAAGGTCTATTCCGCGCGAGTTGCCGGTGAGATTACGGCGCTCGCGGCGCTGGCCGAGCACGTCAGCGTCACCGTCGTGCTGTGGAATACAGCCGATGCGAAACGGAGCCTGCTGAGCGATTTCGAAGGAGCCCGAAAACGGGCGCCCATCGACCGCCAGATTCTTCTTGACCCCCGGTTTGGTGGAGCCTGCTAGCCTGCGCCACCGCCAATCGGCCGTCAGCCCGGACGGGTTTGCTATGCTGTTGTTAGACGACTGACAGCGGTTCTCACAGCGAAAGAGGCCCAGGCTTGGCGCAGCTCAATTTCTACGCGGTATGCAGCGACATCGAGTTGGTGCTCGATTTTATTTTCGAACATACCGACTGTCGTGTATTCGAAGCCTATTCCCGACCCGCGCGCCAACTGCGTGAATTTTCGAGCCTTGCAGACATTTGGGAATCCGATGTGCTGGCGGTCAATCACGGGCGATACTTTCTCAGAATGGTCCCCGAGGGCGTGGGTACAAAGCCGATCATCAATACGTTTACGCTGAAGAAAACGGGTGAAAAGCGCTCGGAGATCAATGCACCGGCGATGTTCCAGATCAACCAGGGCGGACCCGGCGGGTTCAACAGCCAGGCGATTGTTACGTCGACGTTTTCGCACTGGAATGAGGCGGGCGCAAAGCAACGGTCGATTTATGCTTCGAGCTTGCTGAGGAAGACCGACTGGAAACACATGCGCCGGGTGTCTGGCCGGATCCATCGGCACATCAAGAACAAGCTCGCCGTCGCCAAGGTGGGTTTCCAACCCGTGCTGCCCGGCGCTTTTGAACAATTGGGTGAATCCCTTTTCCTGGCGGACGGCCCTAAAAGCCTGTCGAAAGACTCGCCGGAGCTGGAGATTCTCTGAACTGCAGCATCCGCTGATTGGGCGACGCGTTCGTTATACTGCAGGACATACAGCGCAAACATTGGACACTGACGAGCACAGGGAGTATTGACGACAGTGAAGAAACCACCTCCGGGATCAGAAGAGCGCATTGCAAAGATGAGCTTCGGCTCCGTCTATCCGCACTATGTGACAAAGGTAGAGAAGAAGGGCAGAACCAAGCAGGACCTGCACACGGTCATCGAATGGCTGACGGGCTACAGCGAAAAGGACGTCGAGTCGCTGATCGGGGAAGACGCCAACTTCGAGACGTTCTTTCAGAACTGTCAGCTGAATCCAAACGTTCATCTCATCACAGGCGTCATCTGCGGTTACCGGGTTGAAGATATGGACGACGGTGTACTCAAAAAGTGCAGGTACCTCGACAAGCTGGTCGACGAGCTGGCCAGGGGCAAGAAGATGGAGAGCATCCTTCGGACGGAGGGTTAACGCCAACCGAAGTGTCCGACCAGAGGCACCGACACAAGGCTTGTACTTGTGTCTTTGAGCCCACCGTCATCAACGAAATAGACAACGAGAACATCACATGCGCATCGAAAAAACCCTGTCGCCGGTCGCGTTGTTCACTGCCTCTTTCCTGTTCCTCGTTGCGGGACTGGCGAGTGCCGACGCACCCTATGTGAATCCTGCCGACGACCACAAGAACTTCGGCCCGCCGGACAGCGTGCTGACCTGGAATCCGAAGCAACAGGTATCCGGCTATCGCAATTCAGACAAGATATTCTGGACGCGCACGATAGCGGCTGGCGGTTCGGTCTATCCATTGCCGTACGCGAAAGTCGAGCTGGGTGACGTCGCGTTCAGCGTCGGGGAACTGACGATGACGGTAGATGAGTATTTCCAGCGACAGAGTGTTGCCGGGCTACTGGTCATTAAGGACGGAAAGATCCTCTATGAGCGCTACGGTCTGGGTAACACGGAAGACAGCAAGTGGATCTCCTACTCGGTCGCGAAATCGGTTGTGTCCATGCTGATCGGTGCCGCCATCAAGGATGGCTATATCAAGAGTGTCGATGAAAAGCTCACGGATTACCTGCCCAGGCTGAAAGCGTCAGCGTACGACCAGTCGTCGATCGCCAACCTGCTGCAGATGGCGTCCGGTGTTGCCTGGAACGAGGACTATGCTGACCCACGCTCGGACATCGCGACCGCGCCGTGGGACACGGTTCAGTTGTATGAATTCCTCAGAAACAAGCCGCGCGTCGCCGACGCCGGTGAGGACTTTAACTACAACACGGCGGAAACCAACCTGGCGGGCACACTGCTGCGCTCGGCGATCGGTAATAACCTGTCTACCTACCTGTCCGAAAAGATCTGGCAACCGTTCGGCATGGAGTCTGACGCGTCGTGGAACCTGACTGAGCCCGGCGGCGGCGAGTTCGGGGGCTGCTGTATTAATGCAACGCTGCGCGATTACGGCCGGATCGGTCTGTTCGCGCTGAGCAACGGACAACTCGCCGATGGTACCGAAGTCTTGCCGCCCGGCTGGATGGGTGATTCAACCAAGCCGTCAAAAGGGTATGCCGGTTACGGCTATCTCTGGTGGCTCAGTGCCGGCAGCGGCTACAGTGCCAAAGGGATCTTCGGCCAGGGCATCTACATCGACCCTGAAAACAAGGTGGTCATCGCGATGCACAGTGCGAGACCGGTTGCCAGCAGCCAGTTGGACTGGGCTTTGCAGGACGCCCTCTACGAGGCTGTCACGTCAGACATATCGAAGTGACCCGTTACCCGGCCCGGCAGACGTAACCGCCCGCGGCGGTCATGCTCCGCGCGGCCGGAACGCGCGAATGACGGATTCGTCGGTTTCAAGGCGAGGGCCCTCGATCAGGTCAATACAGTACGGTATCGCCGGAAAGACTGCGTCAAGGCACTCGCGGATTGCTTTCGGGCGGCCCGGCAGGTTGAGAATGAGGGTACGTCCGCGAACACCCGCGGTCTGGCGCGAGAGAATGGCTGTCGGCACGTAGTTCAACGATGTCGTTCGCATCAGTTCGCCGAACCCGGGGAGCATTTTTTCGCAAACGGCTTCGGTCGCTTCCGGCGTTACATCACGCGGAGCAGGGCCGGTACCTCCCGTCGTAACGACCAGGCAACAATCATGATCGTCGGCCATCTCTTTCATGGTTGCCTCGAGCTGTGGTTGTTCGTCGGGAATGACGCGGTAGACCGGTTCGAACTCAGTTGTCAGGTATTCCTCCAGGGTAGCTACCACGGCCTTGCCGGGCACGTCGTCATAGACGCCAGCCGCCGCTCGATCAGACACATTGATAACGCCAATCAGGACCTTGCTCATTTGCTGTGAACCTCGAAGTTCGCTCGATGAAAACGGGAGTCGGCACTATAACCGTGTTTACGCCTGCGCGGTGTCCGGAATTCGCTGCACAACCAATGCAACAGCCCGCTGTAACCCGATACGCGCCAACACTTCGTTATACTCAGTGCTACAGTGAAACGCGATCGCGTTAGGGGCTGAAGATGACGTTGCGCAATGCGCTGTCTGGCATCGTAGTCTGTCTTGTGACGGCAGCTTGCTTCTCGTCAGCGCCTGAGGGGCAGCAGCAGGATTACGTGTTCGAATACCCCGACGAAGAGCCGGACGCGCCCGACGTTCTGGATTTCGAGGAATTTAGCTGGCGCGCTGGCGAGAGCCATATCAGCTGCCGGGGCTACCTGACTCGCGTTGAGTCCGATGGCTACTGCTCCGACGAACTCCCGAAGGACTGGGAGACCTTTGAGTTCAATGGTGAGCTCTACTTCTTTCAGCCTCTTGCAGGTGTGACTGAGTAGCGTGCAGATCGTTGTGTTGGACTCGACTTTTTTCGTCGCCGACAGTCATCGACATCGCAGATTCTCATTACGACAAAGACTCGAAACAGCACTGAGAGACACTTGATCTCCGACTTGCCACAGTTCAAATACCACCCGGACCCGCTGCGCACGGGAGCTATAAAACCGGGTGACGAAAAATGCGAGTGTTGTGGGCAGCGTCGTGGATACCTGTACACCGGCTCGTTTTACTCGAGACACACGGTAACTGCGATCTGTCCATGGTGTATTGCCGACGGTAGCGCAGCCAGCAAATTCAGCGGGTCATTTGTTGCTGACATGTCAGACGGAAGTCCACGCAGAGCCTACAAGGCAGGATTCATGACCAGCCTGAGGGTTCGTGTGCGGCGGATTCGCTACCTTCTGCGCAAGCACGTGTTTGAGCGGCAGGGAGTGAGGACTGACGAGGCGAACGCGCGAGAGTTGTTCAGCCGAACGCCCGGCTTCGCGTCCTTCCAGGAAGAAGTGTGGCAAATGCACTGCGGCGAACCGTGTGAGTTCCACGGGCAGGCCCGAGTTTCTGATCTCCGCAGGATGACGCCCGAAGGCAAGGAGCGGTTGTTTGCGGATTCGTCCCTGGACGAGATCGAGTTCCAGCACTTGCTGGGGGGCAATGACGACGAGGAACTCCATTATTACTTCAGGTTTATTTGTCGCCGTTGTGGCGAAGTCCTGGTGACTGAAGATCTCGACTAGCCAGTGCTGATCCTCAGTCACGCGTTCGCCCGGACGGGTCTGCTATCCTGACGCAGCTCGATGCGGGCCTTTCGGCCACACCGCCCGTTAAACACGTCCATCCCATTGTCGGAAGCCAGCATGACTGAGAAACCTGAGCCCTTCGTCGAGATCTTCAACGACCCGGATCACGCCGCCCAGTATCCGGAAGGCCCCTCGCGGTTTATGCCGGGCTTTCATTCCGTACATCGCATGGCCAGTGTGCTTATTCGCGAACACACAACGCCGGATGCGAAGGTGTTGGTTCATGGTGCGGGTGGAGGCCTGGAGCTCGAGGCATTCGCCACGGAGAATCCTGGCTGGTCGTTTTTGGGTGTCGATCCGGCGAAACCCATGCTCGATGAGGCGAGAAAACGTCTCGGTGGACTCAACGACCGTGTGTCGCTGCATCACGGCTACGCAGACGATGCGCCCGAGGGCCCCTTCGATGCGGCCACCAGCTTTCTGACGCTGCATTTTCTGGACGCAACCGAACGGCGAAACACCGTGGCTGATATCGTTCATCGACTGAAGCCCGGCGCGCCATTCGTGACGGCGCATTGCAGCTTTCCCCAGCACGAAGCGCACCGGGATGCGTGGCTCGCGAGGCACCAGGCGTTCACGGAGGCGTCCGGCGTTGAGCGGAAATGGGCTGAAAAGGGCCGCAACGATATCGAGCAGAATCTCCACGTCTACGACCCGGAGGTCGATGAACAGATCCTCCGTGATGCAGGACTGTCGGACGTTACGCTGTTTTACTCTGCGTTCACCTGGCGGGCATGGGTCGGTCGCGTCGCTTAGCGTCCGAACACGGTGATCGGATGACGCACGGTCCTGTGTCTTTCGCCCTTCGTGCTCGAGCCTGATGGCAAAGTCACTGTTCGTCGTTGAGCTTGAAGAGCAGGTTGCTGACCTGACGAACTACTATGACAGCGTGACCCCAAAAGCTGAGCAATCACGCGTGCATGCAAGACTTAAGGCTGAGTGCCAGGCATTGGAGACAGCGGCGACCTCGAAGGACTACTCGTCTGCCAATTCACATGCTGCATGGATAAGGCGGCTCTCGATGGATGCCTGGTCACTGGACGATGCCTGGCTTGCACCGTTGTCACGAATCGAAAAAGCACTGCGAGTACTCATTGCGGACGTGCGTTGTCCTTACTGCAATGGCTATTTGCGCTCCGTCTCAGCCAGGCAATGCCCGGAATGTCTCAGAGACTGGCACGATATTGAGGACGTGGTCACCCGTGACGAACAGACCTGAAGGCGACACGAACGTGCGGCGATACGGACTTCTCAAGCTGATCGCCGGCCTGGCCATGTATGCGGCCGTCTGGTTATACGTTTATCGACAGGCCGGATTCGGTGACAGTCGCGGCGGAACGTTCTACATCATATTGATGGGCGTGCCGGGCGCCCTGGCTCTGTCGGGACTACTGGAAATCACAACTGGACGATCGTTCACGGAGCTCGCAAAAAGATGGGACGAGCTGGCGCCCTGGCAGCGGGGTGTCTTCGGAACGGGCATCATCATCGCCGCGGCGACGCTGGTTTTCGGCGGGCTCCTGTTGATCGGATGGCTCACGCATGTCTGACTGCCTGATTGCGTTTTCACGGCCTGGAGGCGGGTGAGCGTCGTGGTGTCTGTTCTGTCCGTCGGTTTGGTCATGATGCTTCTGTGCGGACTGGCCGCGTTTTGCCTCGGGCGCCTGACGGTCATCGTATTCAGGCTATCAAATGTGGTGTTCCGTTTTGGCTTGCTGTTCATCGTCGCACTGACGGGCATGTTGGTGACGATCGCGCCGCTGTTGTACCTGGGGCTCCGCCTGCTGAATGATCCCGGGATGACGGATGCGCGTGGCTCTTCGAATATGTTGACCGAGTTGTCAGTTCCGGTAGGCCTGATGATTTACTGGGCCATCATTTATCTCTCGTACCGCATGGGAACAGGCAGGGTCCACGGCCATGGATAGCGGCGTTCGCATGGTGTCTTGGCGTGCGGCCAAAACTGATGCCTAGCGACAATTGGTATTCTTGATGTCACGCACTTGGGTGTAGCATAAGCGCCAGCGATAAAACGGGGAGGAACAGAATGAACGTAGCAACGATTCGCGCCGCTTGTGTCACTGTGCTCATCACAGTTGGTTTGCTGGCCGGTACCGCGTCAAACCAAGTCCGGGCTCAGGAGATGCCGTCTTTCCAGAATGGCCAGATGCCGGAGCTGGTGGAGCTGAGCGAAAGTGACGTCAAGCGCTTCCTGACTACCGCGACCGACCTTGAAGCACTGGGTGTCGAGATGGACGACGAAAATCTCGACAGTCTTGACGCGATGATGGGCCAGGAAAAGGCGCTCGACATCCTCCGCGACAACGATTTCGAACCCGACAGCTTCATGCAGGTCGCGTTCAGCATCGGTGTCGCGTATTCCTACATCGGCCAGTCAGCCGCGGAACGCGCAGAGATGGAAGCCGGCATCGCGCAGATGGAGCAGATGAAGGCTTCAATTCCCCCTGAACAGTGGGAAGCCATGAAAGAAAGCATGGGTGCCGCCCTGGACCTGATCGAACAGATCAAGAACCAGCCGGAAAACAACCTGAGACTTGCTGAAAAGTACAAGGCCGATCTCGAAAGGCTGATGGGCGACTAGTTGGATAGAACCAAGTCACTACTGTCACGGTGTGTAGGCCACTTCTCGGCGAATAAACCCTGACGTGACCCAAGGAAGCAGTATGTTCAATCTCACAGACAAGCGCGTCATCGTTACCGGTGCTGCCAACGGCATCGGCAAAGCAATAGCGACACTTTTCGTGTCCCGCGGTGCCAGGCTAATTGCGACCGATATTGACGCGGACGCACTGGAGACTGCATTTAAAGGGACAGAAAACGTGATCACGCTCGCGGGTGACATTGCCGATGACGCCACTCACGCGCGCTTGCTTGAAGCGGCCAAAGACGAACTGGGCGGTCTTGACGTGTTGGTGAATAACGCCGGCATCGTCGTTGCCGGAGAGTTCGACACGCTAAGCGACGCACAGTGGGACCAGATCATGGGTATCAATGTGAGAGCTGTATTCCGGCTGACGCGCGATGCCGTCTCGCTGCTGAAGGAGAGTGGACGAGGGCGTGTGATTAACCTCGGTTCGATCATGTCCGACGTCGCAGGCCCCGGACTGGCCATCTACGGTACGTCAAAGCACGCCGTTGCGGGTCTCACCAAAGGCATGGCGGTGGACCTCGGAAAATACGGAATCACGGTGAACTACCTGCAGCCCGGATCGATCGTCACGAAGATGTCGGAACCGTTCATGGACGACCCGGAGTTCAAGGCGTACTGGGAACAGAAGGCGCCGATAGGGCGACTCGGAGAAGCCGAGGAGGTGGCGAGTGCGGCTTTGTTCCTGGCTGCCGATGAATCCCAGTTCGTTTCCGGCGTGGGCCTGAACGTGGACGGTGGCGCAATCGTCCAGTTCTGAAGCACACGTTTGCCCCGTACACTTGGTTTCTACTCGGCTATTGCTTCCGGTTCTTGCTGCCCTGCTGGCAGCATCCTGTGCCGGGACGGAGTGGCCTCCACACCAGGTCCAGTTGGAGCAGATGTTCTCCGAGAATCGACTCCACCTGGAGGAGATAAAGCAGCAGTTGGCGGAAGATGATTTGCCTGCTATGGCCACAAGCGTTCGTGGGATTCTGGTCAGGACAGACATGCCCGAGCTGTCCCAATCCCAACTGGACGCCTATCGACAACTTTTTTCCCGGTTGAGCTTTGATGTAACGGTCTTTCGGAACGAAACCAGTACCTTGTTTCGTTTGCATAGCCAGACGAAGTGGGGGACCACTCATATGTATGCGTTTGTCAGTGGCAAACCTCGTGACGGCCTGCCTAGCTGTGACATCGTCGAGAAGACTGCGACGTGTGGCGAGTGCATTCTTCCTTACGAGGATGGCTGGCATCTTGAATACCGATGGAGTGACGGCAGCGGCGTACCGACACAGAATGGCTGTATTGATCCTGAGACGATGCAGCCCACGTCGTCGTGATGAGCCTTGTGCCTGGCTTCAACTTCTAATCCTTGCCGAATCCCGCGTTGCGGATCCGAATCGCAACGAGCGCGTTCGGGCCAGCCCTACGCACAGTGGGTTTTTCATTCCTCCCATACTGGCACAGGCCGCAAATGCTCCAGGAGAAAATCAATCATTGCGCGAACCTTCGGTGCGACGATCTGATTGCTTGGGTAAAGTGCCCAGATTGCAGACTCAGTAACCAGGGGAGTGTCTTGAAGTAGTTGTACTAGTCGTCCGTCCTGAAGCAAACGTGCCGCCATCCATTTCGACTGTACGCTTATTCCCATTCCGTTCTCGGTCATAGTCTGCATCGCTTCTCCGTCATTGACCACCACCGATCCTTTTGGCGAGAAGACCTCGCCTGACTGAAATTTCCACCGCGTGTGGCCCTTGAGAACGACGAAGCGATGTTCAGCAAGTTCGCTCACGGTCCCGGGTAATCCGTTCCTGGCGATGTACCCTTTGGAAGCAACCAGCATCCGGTGGTCGTCCGCAAGCTTGCGAGCGACCAGTGAACTATCCTCCAATGGGGCGTTCCGGATTATCAGGTCGTATGCGCCTTCAACGATATTCAGAACTTCGTCGGACAAGCGAAGGTCCAGGGTGACATGCGGGTGACGACGCTGAAACTCGGCCAACGCGGGGATTACATGCATTCGACCGAACGAGCCGGGCATCGTCATTCGCAGCAACCCACGAGCCTCCGCCCCTTCACCTCGTACCGCGCGCACACCCGACTCGAGCGTTTCCACGGCCTGATGCGCATAAGACCGGAATTCAGCACCATCCGTCGTCAATGACACGGCACGCGTGGTCCGGTTAAAGAGTCGAAAACCCAGATTCTCTTCCAGCTTCGCGAGTCGCGCGCTGGTGGCGGCGGGCGAGAGCTCAAGATCTCGAGCCGCCGCTGTCAAAGATCCAAGTTCAGCAATTCTCAGAAAAAGGCGAAGAGAGGCAGCGTCCATTTATCAAAAAAAACCGAATAATTAATCAAGTACTACGCTGTTTTTATCATAAATCTGGACCAATAAACTTCCGGAGTCCTGTGCATGTGTTCATGACGGAACACCAAACTGACATCCGGAGAAAATTAATGAAGGCAATGATTCTCAATGAATACGGCGAAAACGCTGCTTTTCAGCTTGCGGAGGTCGCGAAACCTGACCTGCAGCCGGGAACCGTACTCGTGCGAATAGCCGCGACCAGCGTAAACACCGTCGATACGATGATTCGTGAGATGGGAAAGGAAAACTTGCCTTTGTCGCCGGATTTGCCGGCTCTTCTTGGCATGGATTTCGCTGGAACGGTCGAAGCCGTGGGAGATGGGGTAACGGACTTCACAACAGGTGACGAAGTTTATGGATGTGCTGGCGGTCTGGCCGATCTGCCCGGGGCCCTGGCCGACTACATGCTGGCCGACGCGCGGTTAATCGCTCATAAGCCAAAGTCACTCACCATGAGGGAAGCTGCAGCTGTCCCCCTGGTCGGAATTACAGCGTATGAGGGCCTTATGCGAGCAAACGTTCGGTCCGGCCAGCGCGTTCTTGTCCACGGTGGCGCAGGCGGGGTTGGGCATGTCGCTCTGCAACTGGCGAACTACTTCGGAGCGAAGGTTTTCGCGACGGGCTCGGGACCGGAAAAGCTCAGTTTGATCGAGGACCTGGGGGCGACGGCCATCGATTACCGGACAACAAGCGTAGCGGAGTACGTTGACGAACACACCGACGGCGACGGGTATGATGTGATCTATGACTCCGTCGGCGGAGCCAATATGACAAACTCGTTTGACGCTGCCGCACTCAACGGCACCGTCGTAACGACTGTTTCGTTGCTGAACCTTGACTTGACGCCCGCACATTTCAAGGGGCTTTCGATACACGTCGTGTTTATGCTGATTCCGATGCTGCACAACCACGGACGAGATGCACATGGCGCGATTCTTGCGAAGCTAAGCGAGATAATTGACGGGGGAGCGCTGCGACCTGTGTTAGACACACCGAGCTACGCGCTCACAGACGTTAGCAAGGCCTACGACCGACTGACCAGCGGGGCCGCGATCGGCAAGGTTGTAATTGACGTTTAGCGTGTTGGTGAAGTCAGTTTTCAGTGCTCGCTTTCTGGCGATGGCATACGTTTGTCCGGCCGGGTCCGAAATTGCCTGTCGTTTGCGTGAGCGCCTGTTTCTTGTAGAGACCGCATTGTCGTCAATCAGCTTCAGCTTCCATTTTTGACTGCGGCGTGTCGACCAATTTCTGCTCGACCTGTCTGAAGGCAAGTACGCTGGGATGATCATCAAGGCCATGCGGTGAGAACGCTCCGATGGCAGTCGCGATATCGCCCTGAGCATGTTCATATCGGCCAAGACTGTGCTGGATCCGGGCCCTGAGCGCGAGGAACTCTGCACGTGTCAAACGAAACGCGTACCTAGTTTCGCCTGCATAGCCAAACTTGGTGGGGGACCACTCATATGTATGCGTTTGTCAGTGGCAAACCTCGTGAGGGCCTCCCGCGCTGTGGCATCGTCAAGAAAACTGCGACGTGTGGCGAGTGCATTCTTTCTTATGAATACGATTGGCATCTTGAATACCGGTGGAGTGATGGTAACGGTGCACCAACATACAAAGGCTGTCTTGATCCGACCTCAGTTCAGCCTGGTTCGGTGCCTTGAGCCTTCTAACCAGACATTCGGCGTATTCGTGGTTAGCTGGTTAACGCGATTACAGCGACAAAAATACCGACTGCCGAGCCGATGGCTGTAGCGATGGCAAAAACACCGGGCTCCAGCTTGGTGTCTTCTTTGGGTGGAAGAACAAATCTGATCATATCATTCGCTCCGAATTCTATGGTGTGTCTTCGCGCTTTACGGAAATGAGAAGGCGCGCAGTATCCTTCGACTGTCGTTTTACCGGTTTTCGAGCCACGCCTACCATTCGTATTATTCAGAATCAGCCGCAGGTTTTTCTTTCAGGGTGGAGTCTCTTTCGTGGTGATGACCTTTCGTCAGATTTCGCCTCCGAGGCTCGGCAATGTCGCTGTATGATGAAACGACGAAGCAGAATCGACAGCAGTTACAGTGCGAGAAGCAGAGAAATAGTACAAACCAATCACAAAAGACTGCTCTGTATTTACGGCTACTTAACCAGGGGCGTTGCTAGCGTCCCTCGTAGGGACTCTTGGTGAGGGAGATGAAGATGCGCTTATCTATACCGTTCGCTGTAGTCATACTCGCGCTTGCGCAACAGGCGTGTTCCCGGTCCCACTCTGTAGAGGATACTGCTGCCGATATCATCTCGGCGGTTAACTCGGGTGACTCCCGAGCGCTATGGGCAATGACCTCCACACGATCGAAAAACACCCTGAGTGAGCAATTAAGTGGCCTCAAATCGAACCTTGCCGGCCGAGAGCATCTAAATCGGTACCTGGGGCTGGAGTTGAGTGATTCGGAGATCGAGAGCCTCACCGCAGAAGACTTTTTCGTGCACATGATGGCATCTGATCCGGGTTGGGGCGTTCAGCAGCTGGAGCTGGTTCGTGTCGAGCTCGTTGATGTGGATGACGACTACGAGGTAGCACGGGTCATCTACCAGGCCGAAGGTAAGGATGGCGTGAACATTCTCATCAAAGAGGACGGCCAATGGCGCTTCGACTACGATTTCTAGACTCGAATCCCGGCCGTTGTGCGGGTTGATCGTAGAGCGTCGATGAGCGGGATGTTCAGCTGACGGCCTCTGACAGAAAAGTCAGTCGATAGCGGCAGGGCGTTCGATTTCGGTCATGTCTGATCACAGCGAATGACAGCTCCTGGCCTGGAGCGGACAACAACGGAAACGTCAATGGAGAAGGACTGATGTCACGGTCAGGGATTTATCGTAAACGACTGCTCGGTGTCATGACCGCGTCAACGCTGGTTGCGATGACAGCGTGTTCGTCAAAAGCAGTGGATCAGACCAGGCTGGTCGCCGACGATGGTGAGTCTAATGCGTTTTTCGGATTCAGTGTCGCGATTGACGGCGACATCGCAGTGGTCGGCGCCCAGGGTGATGATGAAAACGGCGATCAATCAGGCGCGGCGTATGTGTTTACCCGCTCTGACGCTGGCTGGAGTCAAGCGGCCAAGCTCACCGCCAACGATGCGCAATCCGGTGATCAATTCGGTGGGAGCATCGCGTTGTTCGGCGAGACTGTACTGGTAGGCGCTCGGCGAGATGACGATAACGGGGATGACTCAGGCGCTGCGTATGTGTTTACGCGAAGCGAGTCGGGCTGGATTCAACAGGCCAAGCTGACAGCCGCCGATGGCGAAGCGGGCGCCGAGTTTGGCCGCAGCGTCGCCCTGTCCGACGATACGCTGATCATCGGTGCTGCACTGGACGACGAGAAAGGCGAAGACTCGGGTTCCGTCTACGTGTTCACTCGCTCCGGAACCAACTGGAGCCAACTTGAAAAACTCACGGCTGCCGACGGCGCTGAAGGCGACGTCTTCGGTATCAGTGTTGCGCTGGATGGCGATACCGCACTGATCGGAGCGGACCTGGATGACGACAAAGGCGAAGACTCGGGTTCAGTGTATGTCTATACCCGATCGAAAGGCGCCTGGACCGAGCAAGCAAAACTGACGGCCGATGATGCCGGGGCCGTCGACATTTTCGGAGTTCGAGTCGCGATCTCCGGAGATACCGCGCTGATCGCAGCCCGAAGGGATGACGATGACGTTAACGGTGTCGATGCCGGTTCGGCGTACGTGTTTATTCGTTCCGGGACCAGCTGGACCCAGCAAGCCAAGCTCACCGCCAGCGATGCAGAGGCGAGCGATCTCTTCGGCTTCACTGTCGCCGTTCATGGAGACACCGGCATAGTCACGGCTGTCATGGATGACGACAAGGGCGTCAATTCCGGGGCAGCGTATGTGTTCACCCGCACAGGCTCCGACTGGAGCCAACAGGCCAAGCTCACTGCCACCGACGGAGCTGCCGCCGACGTATTCGGCTGGAGCGTGTCACTCTCTGGCAATACGGCCATGATCGGGGCCCCGACATCGATCTTCGAAATGCCGGGCGGTTCGGGTTCCGCCTACCTTTTTGAGCTTTCCGAGGGCGACTGGGGCGAGTAGATCAGGCGTTGCGCCCACGGAAGCTGTTTTTCACAGTATCGTCTGTTGCCGCCTTATCGTTGGTGGTCAGCCCAAAACCATCAGACAATCGTCAATCGCACATCAGAACCATCACGTTCCGCTGCGCAATCATTGATCCTCGCTAGTGATGAGGTTAAGCGGATGCTCAGATCGTGGCTCTTTTGTTCCCTGTTGTTGCTGTCGGGGTGCAGTTGTTTCATGGAGAACAACTCAGGCGGGACTATCACTCGGGGGGTCGAATCGTGTTTCGATCGGGCGGTAGACCGCGTAATTGAGAACGTGATTGCACCCGTCGACGAGAGGTCATCGGATGAAGTCACCGCGCCTTCGGACAGCAGTTCTCAGGCTTCTGCATCTGATGCACTGCAGTCGTTGGTCTCGGTAGCTGGTTCACGTCAGAGCTATGCTCCGTTCATCCGGGACGATCGTGCATTTTCGAGCGAATCCCGATAGCCTGCGTGACGAACAACAACAACTAAGGGGTGCGCGTGAATATTTGGGAGCCTTTCGATCCGGTTAGCTATTTCCTGCACACCATCCTGGGTGGTCTCGGTATTGTGGGAGCCCTCGTCGCGCTCGCCGCGTTGAAGGGATCGAGCGCCCACGTCTGGGCCGGCAGGCTATTCGTTTTTGCCGCATTCGTAGCAGCTGCTACCGCTGTCGTCTTTAGTTTTACTGAGTTTGCCGGCGCCGCGCTTGCCAGCAGCGTCATGACATTCAGTTGCCTGGGGGCGGCGCTGTTCGCACTACAACCCAAAAGCAAGGCAATTTTCGCTGGAGAGATATTTACTACGATACTGATGGTGCTGACATTTCTCTGGCTCTTGCTCGGTGCTTTGATGTTTCTTCAAAGTGGTGCGTGGTTGCCACCCATGCTGTATTCGCTGTTTCCGCTCGGACTGCTCATTGGCGACATACGGTTCCTGCGCATGGACGAGCGGCAGCGGAGCATTGCCAGGTTGCCTCGCCACTTTTCCAGGATGGCGTTCGCCCTGGCGATAGCGGTTCACGCGCCAATCGTGAGTTTTAGCGAGGAACTGAACCTTCATCCGGCGCTCGCATTTTTCGGGCCGTTCCTGCTCTGGCCGGCGATCGTCGTGTTCTTCAAGCGCCGGCAAGCAAAAGGCGCATTGGCGTTTGCTGACTGATACTGAGGCGCCAACGTCCGCTACTGGCCGAGAATTGCGACTCGTCGAAGCGCTGCTAGTCTGGCGGCTCGCGACGCTTAACCGTCCCTCAGCGGGGTCTCCATTCCTGGGCTGATACACTGGCGTCTGCCTTGCAACGGGAGACGACGATGGCGCGCTTTGAAGACGTGGTCGACACAAGAGAACAATTTCGTTCAGTCATGGGAGAGCCGAGCGACAAGGTCACTCGGAAGTCCCTCTCCGCACTCGACAAGCATTGCGCTGCATTCATCGGTAGAGCGCCGTTCATGTTAATCGCGTCCGCCGATGCGGATGGCAACACCGATGTGTCGCCCAAAGGCGATCCGATCGGATTCGTGAAGATCCTGGACGATAAGACGCTCGCCATCCCGGACCGGCTGGGCAACAAACGAGCCGACACCATCGAGAATATTCTCCAGAATCCGAAAGTCGGTTTGATCTTCCTGATTCCGGGAAAGACCGAGACGCTGCGAATTGGTGGCGAGGCTATAGTGGTCAGGGACGAGGCTTTGCGGGCGTCGATGGCCGTGAAGGGGAAGAGTCCCGACTTTGCGATCGTCGTTACCGTCGAGGAGGCGTTCTTTCATTGCTCCAAGTGCATGATTCGCTCGAAGCTCTGGCAGTCGGAGCACTGGCCGGATCTTGACGGGCTACCTCGTCTCGCCCAGACCATGGTTGATGCCGGAAAGCTGGAGCTGACCGAGAGCGAGATGCACAAGATCGTCGTTAATGACGAGCAGGAACGCCTTTACTAGCGGCTGCTATTCACCCAAAGCGTCTGCGGCTGTTTCGCTAGGCGCGCCGCGCAGCCAAAAACTCTCTTACGATCAAGACGAACAAGGTTGCGCTCAAAGCCAGCATGCCGACGTTGACCGTCAAGGCGAGCGGGCTCATGGCAGCCGCGCGGATGACAAGCGCTGCCGCCGGGGCCAGAGCGCCAAGCAGTGCGACCAGCCCGGCCAGCGGAAGCAGGTACTTGCGAAATCCGGCAAGTCCCATAGCCAGCATTCCGACGATCACCAGTACGCCTCCCACGTAGGCGGGGAGCAGGGCGGTACGGCTTGAAGACATCAGGAACGCTCCGACGCCCAGTGCGATCAACAGTCCCGCAAACACGATGATTGTCCTGAGCATTGAGGCTCCGCAAAATTGCAAAAAGAGCGGCACATAGTAGCCGCGGTAGTTGACCAATGCGAGTGTGTGACTGCTCTGTTCACGCATCTACACACTGGAATGGCAACTGTCGAGGCATCGTGAGGAGTGAGGCAGTTAAGGCAGTCTCATTAGCTATGTGGATGATGCTTCTGGTTGCGTTGGCAATGCATGGTTTGCGACTCGTCCGGCGATTAAGTGTGCTTCTCCGACCGTCCGCTTCTTGCCTTAACTCGTCGTTCGTGGAATGTCCGCTATACTGACGACTCCTGACTCAAAACTGACACTAGAAGCCAGTTTGACTTGCGATCTCACAGACGCGGAGTAGGTACCGAATGTCGATAGTCCGAACACTAGTTGCAACGGCAATTTTCGTTTTAACGCCAGTTGTCACTTCTGCTAGTTCGACTCTGGATATGCAACTTAGGGAACAACTGGAATCACTGCAGAATGGGGACCCCGATGTGAGTCTTGCCGAAGTAATGGTCCTGAGAGATAAGATCGAGGTACGGGATTTTTTTGTCCGGTCAGGATTCTCCGAGAAAGATGCTTTGCTGCTCGCAGAGGAGAGGCGGGCCATCTATGAGCAATGCCTGCCAGTGATGGAGGAGACCGAGGGTTCAACGATCGCTTCTATGGTTGAGATTATCCTCGCTTCCGACTATTGCGAGAATATTTCAGACTCTGCAATTGGGTTCATCAGAGAAGAACAGTAGTAACCTGACGATAACTGATCGTAGCGGCCGCATTCGGCCGCAATCCGCCACTAAGGTCTCCCGACCGGAAGACCTCAGGCTAACTCACGCTCAAACAGCACCAACAGACGACTCCACGCGCGTTCGGCCTGCTCTTCGTTGTAGACCGCCGAATCCGGCGGGCACCAGCCGTGCAGTGCCCCCTCGTAAACCTCGATTTCGGCTTGTCCACCCGATGCATCGAACGCCTCGCGGAGCTTCGCTTTCGCCTCCGGATCGCGTGCGTCGTCATCTTCCGAAATGGCGACAAGCATTCCCGCCTTGATATCCGGCACCAGTTTGTGCGGACTGTCGTCGCGGTCCGTTGCGAGGCCGCCACCGTGGAAAGATGCGCCGGCGCCTATTCTGTCGCCGATCGCTGCCGCAAGCCGGAAAGTGTACGACCCGGTCATGCAGTAACCCGTGGTGCCGATCATCCGATTGGTGTCGACAGACTCCTGAGCATCGAGCCATTCTACGAATGCGCCGCCATCGGTTACACAGGTGTCGGGTGACAGGCTGCGTGCATGCGGCATCAACTGGTCGCGAATTCCTTCGTCACGGAATCTTGAGCCCTCAGGCACTGCATTACCCTTAACGGTGCGGTAGTAGGGGTTCACGACCAGTACCGAGTAACCTGCCTCAGCCAGTCGTTTACCCATGGCGCGAAACGCGGCACGAATACCGACGATATCAGGCCATACGATCACCGCCGCATGAGCACCCGCGGCGGGATGCACAAAATAGCAGTCTGCCTCGCCATCCGGGGTGGGAACGAGGACGTCGCTCTCGACAACGTCGAGTGCATTGGCCACCGATGGCAGCATCATTGTCAGCGCCAGGCCAGCCGTCCCTTTGCCGAAATCGCGACGCGTTATGCCTTTTTTGCGCAGATACTCATCCGCTGCCTTAATCGTCTGTTCGTCGCACATACCGTCTGTCCTCGCGTTTCTGTTTGGAATTCTCTGGCGGGTCTTTTCTGCCAGTCTCACGCTGCGCATCATCATCCCGGCAGCGACCGTGATTGGTGCCTGTTGCGTTTCATGAGTATACAAAGCTGGCTAGACCGCCAGTTAAAATTTCGGTCTATCGTCTCTGCTCAGCGTAACAAATCCAAGATCGTGACGGACATCTGGATATCGTCAATCGTCTTTGCACCGTGCGCTTGTGTTCTGAAATCCAGTGAACGTCTGTCTGTCCGATGGATGTTGACCCAAATCGGACATTGAAGACTACGCTGGTCTTCTCGCCGTAGCGATTCAGTCGAACGCGGTGATGTGGGGCGACGAATCAAATACCGGCGTGTCCGCCAGCAAATCATCTACCAGCGCAACGAACTGCGGGTCGAAGATGCGCTCGACGCCATAGTTTTCCCACCAGGTGCGCGACTGCGGTGCGGAGAGCACGGCGACAAGTGAGCCCTGGTAGGCTCGCCACGTCGTGTCATCGATCGTACCATCCTGGTGCTGTATCCAGTTCATTTCCCGCATACGGACCATGGTCGCTAGCTGAATGCTCAAGCGGACCCTCTCGTCATCGTTCAATTCTTCTTGATGGCGCGCAAGTATCAGTGTCGGATCCTGCAACAGGATGTGGAGAAATTCCTGATCAGCGGCAAGAATCGCTTGTCTGGTATCGGCCCATGTAGCTTGCGCGTTCTGTCGGATCTCGATCGCGAGGTAGACGAGTGTTACGAGAATAGCCACAGAGCTGAGTATTTCGGCGATCGCCGAAGCCTTGTTCAAGTCCACTGTCCGTTTCATGGTTTCCTCCTTAGACAAAATCATCTCAATATTGCCCGATTACAACTGACCCGCCGAGTTATCGTGCGTTTGACCGATGTTGGCTGAATCCAGCCAAGCGGGGTTATCGCGTTACAATGACGGCTTATCGACGAAAAGATCTTCGCTTTCAACCAACGGGACAACACATATGGCGGCGACTCCGACCTTTTCTCACGTAGTCTTCATGACGCGGCGCTTCGAAGAAATGAAGGCCTGGTATATCAGTGTGTTCGGTGCGGAGATCGTGCACGGTGACCCCGCGGCAGCCTTCCTGACTTATGATGACGAAAGCCATCGTTTCGCTATTTTTAATCTCGACGTGATGAAGCCGGAGGCGTCTGCGAATTCAGGTCACGGCGAGGTCGGTCTTAACCATATCGCGTATACCTATGCTTCGGCAGCGGAACTGCTCGAGACCTACGCAAGGCTGAAGGAACAGGGCCTCACTCCTTACTGGCCAGTACATCACGGCTTTACGCTATCCTTCTATTATCAGGATCCGGACGGCAATCGAATCGAGCTGCAAGTTGAATCCTGCAATTCGAAAGACGCTTTCGACTTTATGCGAAGTGAAGCCTTCGCAAACAACCCAGTCGGAGTTGAGGTTGATCCGGATGAGCTCCTGAAACGCTATCGTGCGGGCGCAGATGAAGCCGATCTGATAGCCTGTCCCGCAGGGGATCAGGCGCCCGTTCCCGAAGCACACGGACTTGCCTGAGCGTTTATGTATCCAATCGGCAGCGTCTGGCCGTTACCTGCGGTCTGTTTCAGGTCAGCTATGCTGAAGACTCCTGACGTAAATCGGGCGGTCTCCGTTTAACGCACTCAATTCTTTTGCGACCCATGATAATTCGGCCTGTAGAACCAAGTGATCGCAACGAGTGGAGTCGAATGCGTACTGCGCTATTTTCGAATCCCGATCCCCGAGAAATAGACGACTGGTTTGATGCAGCCGAAAGTGGCGGAACTTCTCGCGTCGGCGTCGCGGTAATTGTCGCTGACAAGGGGGATGGATCGCTCGCAGGTTTCGTAGAGATCGGGTCGCGAAGCTATGCCGAGGGATGTGAGTCAGTGCCCGTTGCGTACCTTGAGGGATGGTACGTTGATCCGGACGTTCGCCGAACCGGATTAGGTGCCACCCTTTTGAAGGCCGCCGAAGCGTGGGCGCTAAGGCATGGGTACAGCGAGATCGGCAGTGACACAGAACTGGAGAATGATGTGAGCCTGCAAGCACATATCAGTCTGGGTTTTGAAGAAGTAGAACGTCTGATTTGCTTCAAAAAGCGTTTGCGGTAGCTTTTGTGCGACCGCTTGTTGCCGTAACCCGACGTTCTCTAAATGTTCGATATACTGAAATCACGAGACTTGACGCCGGTGCAGAGTTTAGATTTTTGGCCTTCAAGCTCTTTTTTGGGTAGCGTCGTCTAACCCGCATAACAACAATACAATAAAGGATCTCGATGGACATATCGCAGAAGAGGTTTTCGAATCAGACGGGTTTCAAGTTCCAGGAAGATTCGCTTGAGTACACAGTTAAGGACAACAGTGGTCGCCGTACATTTACAGTTGAGTATGCTGGCATCTCGACTGATAGCGGTGAGATTGAGGAGCGAAATGCCTGGTACCGCAACGTCGGATTTTTCTGGGTTCTGATCGGGGCGTTCTCCGTCTTTTCCCACTTCACTGAATCCGGTGAGATAAGGGGCTCCATTTGGTTAACGCTTGGTGTGATCTGCTTTGCGTTATACGGCTATCTGAAAACAACGTACACAACTTTAGATAGCGAAAAGGGCCAGATTTTCATCATAAAGGATTCCAAGCACGACGACATTGAGAGCGAAATCGAGTCGCGTCGGAAGAATCAGTGGTTTCGGTGGTACGGATCCGTTGACTACGGCAATGAACCAAACAGTGAAATCGGCAAGTTTCAGTGGTTGCTAGATCGCGACGCGATATCACAAGATCAGTTCACCGAATTTCGAGCCCAGATTCTGGACTACCACAGCTCTCGACAAGCAGAAGGCGCCGACGATGAGAGAACCCTCAACTAAGGTATTGGATTTGCTTGCTAAGCACGATGCTTACCGATGGTCGTAACCTGACGCTCGCCGAATGTCTACTATTCTGACGGCTCCTGACCCGAAGCGGGCATGGTTCGTTCTTTTTCTGTCAGCTGAAAATTAACCCGAGGAGGCCACATAGTTGGTGAACAAGAATTGGACTTGGAGAGACTCTGCTGAAGTTCTCGGTGTTCTGGGCGTGATTGCATCCATGATTTTTGTCGGAATCGAGATTCGGCAGAACACAGACGCGGTACGTGGATCGACACTCCAGGCTGTGTCGCAGCAATCTATGGATTTAGTAATGGCTGGTATCGAAAACCCCGATCTGAGGTTAGCGTTTACTGCCTCGATAGAGGGCACTCTCACGCGAGATCAAGCGAGCCTTCTCGGTTGGTTTTTTTCGGCAAAGCTGCGTGCCGACGAAAATC
>CAZSIQ010000026.1:0-46108 GCA_964606915.1 uncultured Woeseiaceae bacterium
CCTGCGTGGGCTTTTCGTAAAACTCACGGCGGCGCAGCTCGGTCAGAACGCCGGCTTTCTCGCACGCACGCTTGAAGCGGCGCAGGGCGGCGTCGAAGTACTCGTTCTCTTTTACGCGAACACTTGGCATGGGTTCTGGTTTTCCGTCCAAACACAAAAAATCCCCGGCTCTGGGCCGGGGAGCCGCGCATTATAACGACAGCTTTCGGGCCATGCAAAGCCCAAATCGCCTATTTTCGAGTGTCCGGCGGGTTCGATCGGGTACACTCGCGCCGCTATGTTGATCCTCGGTATCGAATCCAGCTGCGACGAGACCGGTATTGCCCTGTATGACACCGACAAGGGCCTGCTGGCGGATGCTCTGCACAGCCAGGTCGACCTGCACGCCGTCTTCGGCGGTGTGGTCCCCGAAATCGCGTCCCGTGACCACCTGAAGCGAATGCTGCCGCTGGTTCGCAAGGTGCTCCGCGACGCCGGTGTCGAACGGCCGGACGCGATCGCTCACACTGCCGGACCCGGCCTGGTCGGGGCACTGATGGTTGGTGGGGGAATGGCCAGCGGCCTGGGCCTGGCCTGGGACTGTCCGGTTATACCGGTACACCACATGGAGGGTCATCTGCTGGCGCCGATGCTTGAGGATGATGCGCCCGAGTACCCGTTTCTGGCCCTGCTGGTCTCCGGCGGCCACACGATGCTGATCGCGGTCGCGGGCCTCGGGGATTATAAGGTGCTTGGTGCGACACTCGACGATGCCGCCGGCGAGGCCTTCGACAAGACGGCGAAGATTCTCGGACTCGGCTACCCCGGCGGACCTGCACTGGCAGCACTGGCCGAGTCCGGCGACCCGGATGTCTACGACTTCCCTCGGCCGATGATGAAAAAGCCCGGATATGATTTCAGCTTTAGTGGCCTGAAGACGGCTGTGCTGATTGAGGTCAAGCGACTGCAGGCCGAAGGACGCCTGGACGACGAACGGGCGAACATCGCCGCATCCTTCCAGGCGGCCGTCGTGGACGTGCTCGTCGGTAAAGCGTTGCGGGCGGCGCGTGACGAGGGCTATACGCGAATCGTCGTGTCCGGCGGCGTTGGCGCGAACCGTCGTCTGCGCGAAGAAATGCGCGACCGTTTCGCGGGCTCTGTGTACTATCCGCGCCTCGATTACTGCACCGACAACGGGGCAATGATTGCGCTGGCCGGCGCCCTGCGTCATAGCGAAGCGCGTTCCGTGTCGGAGATCCCGGCTCGGGCTCGCTGGTCACTGGACTCGCTGGCACCGCCGGCGGACACAAGGAACTGAATGGACATCATCTACCTGCACGGCCTGCGTGTTGAGGCGGTCATTGGCATCTGGGAATGGGAAAAGCGCATTCGCCAGATTATCGAGATCGATCTCGACATGGCGACCGACATTCGCAAGGCGGCCGCGTCGGACGACGTCGAGGACACGCTGAACTACAAGGCGGTGTCCAGGCGCGTGGAGAGTTTCATCGAGGAAAACCAGTTCGAACTGGTCGAGACCCTCGCGGAGCGCATCGCCGGCATCATCATGGATGAGTTCGACGTGCCCTGGGTTCGCGTCCGACTGAACAAGCCCGGCGCAATCCGCGGTTCGCGTGCAGTGGGTGTCCTGATCGAGAGAGGCAGCAGGGAGTGACGCGTGTGTACGTCGGCCTTGGCAGCAATGTCGATCCGGTGCCGTACCTGAAGCTCGGTATCCGCGAACTCGAGCTGCGTTTCGGCGCGCTGACGTTGTCGCCGACCTACCGAAGTGCGGCCGTCGGCTTCGAGGGTGACGATTTCCTGAACCTCGTGGCCGGTTGCGACACTGATTTGTCACCGTCGGAGGTCGTAGAGCAAATCGAGGAAATCCACGTGGTTGCGGGGCGAGAGCGCAGCAAGGAGAAATTCAACTCGAGGACGCTGGATATCGACCTGCTGCTGTACGGTAACCTGGTCACCGACAAGCCGCCGATGCGACTGCCGCGACAGGACGTGCTGGATTTTGCGTTTGTACTCAAGCCAATGGTCGACATTGTCCCGGACTTGCGCCATCCTGAAACCGGACGCACGCTCGCGGATCACTGGTCAGAATTTGACCAGGCGAGCCAGCCGCTGACGGAGGTCAGCCTCGACGACCGAGACTAGACAACGAGTGCGGGCGCCCTTCGGGCGCCTCCAAGGAGAAAGATCATGAAACGGATAGCTGTGCTCTTTTTGACTGCGTTCCTGACCGCCTGTGGCGGTGGGGGCAGCGGTGGCGCCCAGGCACCCGCGCCCAATCCCCCGCCCGTTGCCGATGATCCCTGTTCGAACACCGGCCAGAAGCAGTTCGTTCTCGACGTGATGAACGACTGGTACTTCTGGAACAACCTGCTTCCGACCAACGTCAATATTGACGATTTCGCATCGCCGGAGGCATTGCTGGAATCCCTGACGTCTGTCCAGCCGGTTGATCGATTCAGCTTTATCGGCAGCGCGTCTGCTGATTCTGCATTCTTCGGTGAAGGCCAGTTCGAGGGGTACGGTTTTCGTTACCGCTTTGTTGCCGACAATACGCCGCAGCTTCTCCTCGTGTACGAGGACAGCCCGGCGTTTCGCGCCGGTCTCCGGCGCGGCCAGGTCTTTGTCGCGCTGAACGGACGCAGCATCGCTGATATCCAGGCGAACGAGGGCATCAGTGCCGTCTTCGACCTGCCATCGGTCGAAGTCACGATGCGCAACCTCGATAATTCCGAGTTTACCGTGACGATGTCCGAGGCCGTGGTAACCATTGATCCTGTACCGCAGTTTCGCATTATCGACGCAGGGGCCGGCCGCAGCGTTGGCTACCTCGAACTGACCACCTTCATAAGCACCGCCAACAACCAGATGGACGAGGCGTTCAACGAGTTTCGTGTGAACGGCGTCACCGAGGTCATTCTCGACCTGCGCTACAACGGCGGCGGCCTGGTCAGCACCGCGAACCTGCTGGGCGATCTGCTCGGCGGCGGCAATTTCGACACGCTTGAATACTCGGAAACCCGGTTCAATGCTGATCGTGCTGCGGCGCAGAACAACTCCGAGTTTTTCGAACGACGGACCGCGTCGATTAACCTCGAACGTATGGTGGTGATCGCATCGCGCGGCACCGCGTCCGCGAGCGAGCTGGTAACCAACAGCATGGATGCCTACGTGACGCTCGGTATCGTCGGCGATCGCACCTTCGGTAAGCCGGTAGGGCAGAGCGGTTTCACCTTCTGCGAGAAGATTCTCCGCCCCACGACATTTGAGACCGTCAATGCGCTGGACTTCGGTGACTACTTCGGTGGATTACCGGCGAACTGTAATGTTGCGGATGACCCGGCAATTCCGGTCGGTGACGACACGGACGCCAACGTGGTTGCCGCCCTGCAGTTCCTCGAAGACCAGACTTGCCCGCCCGTTACGAGCGTGCCCGGCGACTTCTCGAAGCCCTTTTCGGGCGAGTTCGGGGAGTTCGACCAGCCGCAGTACCGGCCGGGTCCGCCGCACCGCGAGCTGCTTGACTCCTACTAGGTTACCAACCGGCTGATCGGCCGCCGTCCACCGCGATGATCTGTCCGGTAACGTAGGTTGCTTCGCTAACGAGGAATCGCACGCAGCCGGCAATGTCGCCAGGATCGCCCGGTCTGCCCAGCGGCACCTGGTCCAGGATGGCCGTCTTGGTGTCCTCGGAAATGCCGTCCGCTGGCCACAGAATTGCACCCGGCGATACACCGTTGACGCGAATCTCCGGCCCGAGTTCCTTGGCAAGGGACCGGGTCAGCATTGCCAGGCCGGCCTTCGCCGGGCCATACACGAGGTGGTGTTTCAGGGGCCGCTGCGCATGAATGTCGACGATGTTGACGATGGTGCCGTTGACGGCTTTGAGGTGCGGTGTGGCCGCCTGCGAGACGAACAGGGGCGCCTTCAGGTTGCTGCCAATGAGATCGTCCCAGTGTTTCTCAGTGATCGTGCCGATCGGCGTCGGGTAAAAACTCGATGCATTGTTGACGACGATGTCGAGACGACCTTTCCAGCCAGCAACGGCGTCCACCATCGGTCCGATATCGGACGTTATCTGCAGGTCGGCCTGGATCGTCATGGCCGAGCCGGACCGGGATTCGTTCAGCCCGGTAGCGAGCTCATCCGCCGCTGCCGATGAGCTGCGGTAATGGATGACGACGTCTGCCCCGCAACGATGCAGTTCACGTACAATCTCGGCGCCGACACGTGCGGCGCTTCCAGTGACCAGCGCGACCTTGCCGTCGAGCCGAGTTGATTCCGACATAGTTCCTGTCCAGCGGTGGGACGGGCGACGAAGAACAATCCATGCCAGCGTTACCACAACCCGATCAATATAGTTTGACACAGACTGGCAAAGCCGCCGAGTCGATTCGCAGGACGATCGACCAGGCCGGCGGGGCGCTGGACTTCGCCAGCTTCGTTCACGAGGCGCTGTATGCGCCGGCGCTCGGCTATTACACCGGTGGCGCGATGAAGTTCGGCAGCGATGGTGATTTCGTCACGGCGCCGGAGATTTCCGAGGTGTTCGGCCACTGCATCGCGAGGCAGATTGCGCCGCTTATCGAGGCGACCGGCGGCAACGTACTGGAGTTCGGCGCCGGTCGCGGCACGCTGGCGGTGACGGTTCTTGAGCGCCTCGAATCGCTGGGTGCGTTGCCCGATGAATACCAGGTGCTGGAGGTGTCGCCGGATCTCGCCGAGCGCCAGCAAGCGCTGATCGAGTCGCGGCTACCCGCACTCGCCGGGCGGGTTCGCTGGATCAGTGAACTGCCAGAGACCTTTAGCGGCGTCATGCTGGGCAACGAGGTGCTTGACGCGATCCCGTTCAGTCGCTTCGTTAAACGCGATGGGCAGGTCAACGAGCTGTGCGTAGGTTACGACGACACACGCTTCGTGTATCGGGAGCGGCGCGCTTCCGACGCGATCGAGGTCGCCGTTCGAGCCGTTGAGGCCGACCTCGGTTCAGGGCTGCCCGACGGATACACGTCGGAGGTGTGCCTGGCGGCGCAGACCTGGACAGCCGACCTCGTCAGGCGGCTGGATCACGGGCTGCTGTTGTTGTTTGACTACGGCGTCGACCGGCAGTCGTATTACGCCGAGGAACGATCAGACGGCTGGCTACGTTGCCATTTCCGTCACCATGCCCATAATGACGCGCTGATTTACCCGGGCATCCAGGACATCACCACGTGGATCGACTTCTCGGCCATCGCTGAGCAGGCGGTCACGGCCGGTGCCTCCGTTGCCGGCTACGTGACCCAGGCGCACTTCCTGATGGGCTCCGGCCTCGATGAGGAACTCGCCGGCCTGGCCGAGTTGCCGTTAGAGAAGCAGATGGCGGTTGCCGCCGGGGTTCGCACGCTCACGCTGCCCGGCGAAATGGGTGAACACATCAAGGCGATCGGTTTCAGCAAGGGTGATGTGCCGATTCCCGAAGCACTGACCCTGATGGACAGGACACGGGTTCTCTAGGGAATCTCAAAGGACAAAATGACATGACTTGGCTCCAGGTGGTTGTACTTGCGATCGTGCAGGGCATCAGTGAGTTTTTGCCGATCTCCAGTTCCGGGCATCTCGTGCTGGTACCTGTCGCGTTCGGCTGGTCTGACCAGGGCCTTGCGTTCGACGTCGCGGTGCACTTTGGTTCCCTGATCGCGGTTTGCCTGTTCTTCTGGGACGACATCAAGGCGATGATTCGCGGCGGCGTCCGCTTGCTGGGCCTGAAATTCGACGGCCCAGAAGCCACGATGGCGCTGGGTATCGCGCTGGGCACCATCCCGGCTGCCGTCGCTGGCCTGACCATGGCCGGCTGGATCGAGGCTAACCTTCGCGACCCTTCCGTCATCGTGTTCACGCTGGCGGGCTACGGCATCCTGATGGTGGTTGCCGACCGTCTCGGCAAGCGAGACAAGAACATCTCCGATATCCGGCTAAAGCACGCGTTTATCATCGGCTGTGCACAGGCGCTCGCCCTGATTCCGGGCACCTCGCGCTCCGGTGTCACGATCACCGCGGGGCGCTTCCTGGGCTTCGATCGACGCGATGCAGCGCGATTCTCCTTCCTGCTGTCGGTACCCGTTATCCTGCTCGCGACGATCTACGAAATGGGTAGCCTCGTCATGCGGGATGCCGTCGTGCCGTGGGCACAGTTCGGCGTTGCCGTGATCGTGTCGGCGATCGTTGCGTACATCAGCATCGATTTCTTTATGCGCTTCGTGACGCGCATCGGGCTGCTGCCGTTTGCGATCTATCGAATCGTCCTTGCCGCAATCATTCTCTACCTGCTCGTCTGAGCCCTTTTCACGGTATCGATAGCGGCAACGCGCGCCTTGCGAATCGCCGCTGGAATATCCCGGCCCCGGTTGTCTGCGGCGATGCCGCCGGCATCGATCGCGCTTGCCGCGGCGTATGCCGCGCGGAAGTAATCCGCCTGTGGGTAATCGCGGGTCTCGAACCCGGTTCGCCCCCGGGCATCGGCCTCGCAACACAGCAGGAACTTCTCGAAGCGCTCGGGCCGCCGAAAACCATCGCAGGCCTCGATCACCTTCAGTAGCGTTGCCGCTTTCAACTCAAAAGCGCGATGGCAGTGCAAATGGTATTCGGCGACGACCATGCCCAGGTCGCGGTGGCTCTTCGGCAACGGCAGGCGTTCAGCCATTTTCAGCACCAGCTTTCGGCCCCTGCCTTCATGTCCCGGGTGACTCGGCAGATCCTGCTGGCGCGTCGTGGCCTTGCCAAGATCATGCACCAGCGCGGCGAATCGGACATCCGGGTCCGGTGACAGGCGTTCGGCCTGTTCGAGAACCATCATCGTGTGAAGGCCAGTATCGACCTCCGGGTGATAGTCCTTTCGCTGCGGGACGCCGAACAGCGCGTCGATCTCCGGGAAAACGACCTTGAGCGCGCCACAGTCACGGAGCGTCTCGAAAAACACCCGCGAGTCGGAGGCACCAAGCGCCGTCTCTGTTTCGCGCCAGACGCGATCGGGCACGAGCGCATCCACTTCACCGTCTTCGACCATGCGTCGCATCAGCGCCAGGGTCTCATCGGCAATCGTGAAGCCCAATGACCTGAACCTGGCCGCAAATTTGGCGACGCGCAGGATACGCACCGGGTCTTCGATGAATGCATCCGACACATGCCGCAGCACTCGATTCTCGAGGTCCTGCATACCGCCGTAGGGATCCACGAGGTGGCCGTCCGTATCCCTGGCCATGGCGTTGACCGTCAGGTCCCGGCGTTCGAGATCCTCTTCAATCGTGACGTCCGGCGAGGTGTTAAACGCGAAGCCGTGGTAACCCGCGGCTGTCTTGCGCTCGGTCCGCGCCAGAGCGTATTCCTCGCCGGTCTCCGGGTGCAGAAATACCGGGAAGTCCTTGCCGACCGGCCGGTAGTTGCGATCAGCCATCGCCTCCGGAGTTGTACCGGTCACGCACCAGTCACGCTCCCTGACGGGAAGTCCCAAAGCCGCGTCTCTGACGGCACCGCCAACGAGGTAGACTTGCATGCATGCAGTCTAACAAGCTCAACGCCGCCGTCATCCTGTTGCTCTCATCTCTGTTGTCCGGGTGCTATTACATGCAGGCCGCCGGTGGTCACCTCGAAGTCATGAACAAGCGCGAGCCGATCGAGGACTTGCTAAAGGACCCGTCCACGCCGGAAGAACTGGCGCGGCGGCTAAAGCTGGTTTCAGAAGCACGCGACTTCTCCATCGACACCCTGCAGTTGCCCGACAACGACAGCTACCGCAGTTACTCGGACCTGGAGCGCAACTACGTTCTCTGGAACCTGTTCGCAGCGCCCGAGTATTCACTGGCGCCGAAGACCTGGTGCTACCCGGTGGTCGGCTGTCTCGGGTATCGCGGCTATTTCGACGAAGACCGTGCCCGCCGGCACGCCAAGCGACTCGAGGACCAGGGCCTGGACGTCGCCGTGGGCGGGGTTGTCGCCTACTCGACGCTGGGACGCTTCAGCGACCCGGTCGTCAACACGATGATGGGCTGGGATGACCTGCGCCTGGTCGGCGTGCTGTTTCACGAGCTGGCGCACCAGGTGATCTATGTGCGCGACGACACCATGTTCAATGAGTCCTTCGCCACGGCAGTCGAGGAGCTTGGACTCGAGCTCTGGCTGGAATCGCAGGGGCAGGCCGACCTTATCGAGCGCTACCAGGCGCGCAGGCGGCTGGAGCAGCGCGTCATCGACACCGTCGACGTCGCCCGCACTGACCTGGAGGCTGTTTTTCTGATCGAAGACCCGGCCTTACGATCGGCCGGGAAGGCCGAGCGACTCGAACGCCTTTCGGCGGACGTTGCGGCGATCATGCAGGACGAGGGCTTTCAGCCAAGGCACTGGCTGATCGGTGATATAGGCAATGCGCATCTCGTTCCGCTGGCTTTATACGAAACCTGGGTGCCGGCATTTCGACAGGTCTTCGACGACTGCGCGCGTGATTTCGATTGCCTGTACGCAGAAACAAAACGCCTCGGCGGTTTACCCGCCGAGGCGCGACGTGCGGCGCTGGAGGCGCTTAACTGACTAGCGAAGCTGCAACCACAGCTCGCGATCACCTCGTCGAATGGTCAGGAACAGCACCCGGCTGTTCGCAGCGAGTTCGTTGAGGTCGGCGAGCGTTTGTACCGACCGTCGATTGACGGCGGTGATAACGTCACCGGCGGCAAGTCCGCGCTGAGCCGCCGGGCTGCCTTCATCGACGGCGATGACTTCCACACCGGTGACGCTGCTGCTGGTGGACGACGAGGCAAACTGCGCCCCCACCAGTCCCGGGTGGATTTCCGCGCCGACGCTTCGGACCATCTGTCGCTCGCCAAGCGCGGTGCTCGCGAGTCGTTCCGTGCCGTTTCGGACGTAGCGAATGTCCACGTTCTCACCGGAACGCATCAGGCCGATCGTGTTGCGCAGCTTGACGGCGCCGTCGATGGTCTCTTCATTGATGCCAACGATAACGTCGCCCAGTTCCAGGCCCGCCTGGTCGGCGGCCGAGCCGGATTCGATGCGGGTAATCAACGCGCCTCGTTTGACGTCGAGGCCCAGCGCATCGCGGGATTCTGCATCGAGATCGGAAATATTCACGCCGAGCAGGCCGCGACGAATCTCACCAAAGTCGAGAATCTGGCGCATGATCGATTTAGCGATTTCCGACGGTACGGCAAAACCGATGCCGATGTTGCCGGCCTGGCGACCGTTGCTGAAGATCGCCGAGTTGATTCCGACCAGCTCGCCTCGCATGTTGACCAGCGCGCCGCCGGAGTTGCCCGGGTTGATCGACGCGTCGGTCTGGATGAAGTCTTCGTAGCCGTCGCGGCTGATGCCCATACGGCCCAGTGCGCTGACGATGCCGGAGGTCACCGTGTGGCTGAGGCCGAACGGGTTACCGATGGCAAGGACGAAGTCGCCAACCCGAACCGCGTCCGAGTCGCCTATGGGCATCTCGGTCAGGCCGTCGGCGTCGACCTTGATCACGGCGATGTCGGTGCCTGCATCGGACCCGACGATCTCGGCGTCGAGGATTTCGCCGTCGAGCAGCGATATCTGGATTTCATCCGCGTCCTCGACCACGTGGTGATTGGTCAGGATATACCCGTTTTCCGCGTCAACGATGACGCCGGAGCCGGCGCTGACTGCCTGCCGCGGCTGCATGCCTTCCGGGACGCCAAAGAACCGGCGCCACGACTCGTCCATTGGCGAATCCCGCCGCGACACCGTCTGGCTGACGCGGATGTTCACCACGGCAGGCGATGCCTGTTCCACAAGGGGTGCCAGGCTGGGCAGGCCTTCGCTGTTCAGCAGTGGCGAGATCTGCGCCGTGGCCGGGGCGCTTGCTACTACCGCAACAAAGGCCAGCAGCGAGGATCGAAAAGCATTCATCAAGGTGTCTCTCCGTGTACTTCGACTTTTCAGTATAGGTGAATTGGTCGACTCGCAAGCCCACCGTTAAGTTCCGATACAAAAAGTTGCCCGGTCACGGGAAATTACCGTAACCGGGCCGATTCGAGCGGGATCAGGCGGCTTCCACGCTGATCTTGCGGGGCTGCACCTCGGCAAGCTTCGGAATCCGGACCTCGAGGATCCCGTCCCTGGCCTGGGCGCGAATCTGCTCGATATCCGCGGTTTCCGGCAGCGTGAAGCGCCGCACAAACTTGCCCGACAGGCGTTCGCTACGCGTCAGGCGGGCGTCATCTCCATCGTCGAATGTCGCGCGCTCACCGGTGATACTCAGCAGGCCCTTATCGGTTTCGATATCGATGGCGTCGCTGCTAACCCCGGGCACATCGAGGCGCACAAGGTAGGCATCGGCGTATTCGACGATGTCGGCGGCCGGCTGCCACGTGGAGCGGCGAGCTTCGCGGCGCCCCAGGTCTGCCTGCAGGGTGTCCGCGATGCGGAAGGGTTCAAATCGTGTCAGTCTCATTACTATCTCCTGAAAATCCCTGGGCGGACGAGCATGTCCGCCGTGTTGTTGATGCCTATCTAGGGTTGGCTTTCAGGGCTTTCAAGAGTGACTTATGTCGCGTTGGCGGGTCTTTTCCGCATATTGCCGCCAGGAATATAGGGCACAAGATGTAGTGACAGCGCCGATTCAAAAAAGTGTCATAATTTTTGTGCGAATTTTAAAGCAGATCACAAAGAGAAATTCATAACCTATTGTTTTTAAGGTTATATTAGGCCTTCGTAAAAAAGTCGGAAGTGCTTGACACGCGGCCCTTCGAGGCATAATCTAACCCACGATCTGACACAACATCTTGTGTCTCTCCAGCAAAGTATTCGAGGCCACCTCTGGCTCTCGCCACGGTTATACGCACCCGGGGTGAGCAGGTTTCTTTTGCCTTGCTGAACGCTGAAAACACTAAATTTCTGCTTCCGGTACGCGGGGCACAGGGGAGTAATCACGCCGATGAAGTCCGCAGTTCATATGCATGCAAGCACGGTCAACGATATCGAATTCCAACCGGCATCCATCGATATCTGGGAATCCAAGTACCGTTTGTCGTCCAAAGACGGCGATGTAATCGATCAGACGATTGATGAGACGTACCTGCGAGTCGCGAATGCACTTGCGAACGTCGAGGTCGAGAGCAAGCGCGATCACTACCGCGAGGAATTCCTGTGGGCATTGCGCAGCGGCGCGATCCCGGCCGGCCGCATCACCTCGAATGCGGGCGCGCAGGAGCACAAACCGGCGACGTCGACGATCAACTGCACGGTCTCGGGCACGATCGGTGACTCGATGGACGACATCCTTAATAAGGTGCACGAAGCCGGCCTGACGTTGAAAGCAGGCTGCGGCATCGGTTACGAATTCTCCACGCTGCGCCCGAAAGGCGCCTACGTGACCGGCGCCGGCGCATACACCTCGGGCCCGATGTCCTTCATGGATATCTACGACAAGATGTGTTTCACCGTGTCGTCCGCCGGCGGTCGCCGCGGTGCACAGATGGGCACCTTTGATATTGGTCACCCGGACGTCACCGAGTTCATCCGCGCGAAGCGCGAGGATGGCCGCCTTCGGCAGTTCAACCTGTCGCTGCTGATCACCGATGAATTCATGCAGGCTGTGATCGCCGACGAGGACTGGCAGCTGGCTTTCCCGGTCACGGAGAAAGAAGTTGATGTTGACGGACTGGACCTGAGCGACGACACGCAGTTCGTCTGGCGCGACTGCCCGGACGCACACAAATACGTGCGAAACGATCGTGGCCTGGTGGCCTTCAAGATCTACAAGACCCTGCCGGCGCGTCGTGTCTGGGACATGATCATGGCCAGCACCTACGACTTTGCCGAGCCGGGCTTCGTCCTGATCGACAAGGTCAACGAAATGAACAACAACTGGTTCTGCGAAAACATCCGCGCAACCAACCCCTGCGGTGAGCAGCCGCTGCCGCCGTACGGTTCCTGCCTGCTGGGTTCGGTCAACCTGACGCGCTTCGTGCTGAATGCGTTCACCGACGAAGCCGAGTTCGACTGGGGTACCTTCCGTAAGGTCGTCAAGACGTTCACTCGCATGCTCGACAACGTCGTCGAGATCAACGGCCTGCCGCTGCCGCAGCAGCGCAACGAAATCACGCGCAAGCGTCGCCACGGCATGGGCTTCTTAGGCCTCGGTTCCACAATCACGATGCTGCGCATGAAGTATGGCGAGCCGGCAGCGGTGGAATTCACCGAGCAGGTGTCAAAAGAACTGGCGCTGGCCGGTTGGGAAGAAGCACTGGAACTGGCAAAAGAGAAGGGACCCGCACCGATCATGGACGAGTCCTTCGAGATCACCGACGAAATGATGCGCAAGCGTCCGGAGATGGCCGACGACGGATATGCCGTTGGCGACAAGGTGCCGGGTCGCATCCTGCACGCCAAATACAGCCGCTACATGCAGCGTGTTGCCGAGGAAAACCCGGAGCTCGTCGAGGCGCTGGCCGAGACCGGCGCGCGTTTCACGCACCACAGCTCGATCGCGCCGACCGGCACGATCTCGCTGTCTCTGGCCAACAACGCCAGTAACGGCATCGAGCCGAGCTTCGCGCACCACTACTTCCGCAACGTCATTCGCGAAGGCAAGAAGACGAAAGAGAAAGTCGATGTTTTCTCGTTCGAGCTGCTGGCCTACCGTGAGCTGATCGACGCGGAAGCGATGCCGGACTTCGGTGAAGGTACGGAAGGCAATGCCTTGCCGGACTACTTCATCACGGCGGACGACATATCGCCGAAAGAGCATGTCGATATCCAGGCGGCGTCGCAGAAGTGGATCGACTCCTCGATTTCCAAGACGGCGAACGTTCCGACGGACTACCCGTACGAGGACTTCAAGGACATTTACCTGTACGCCTACAAACAGGGTCTGAAGGGCTGCACGACGTTCCGCTTCAACCCGGAAGCGTTCCAGGGCGTCCTGGTCAAGGAAAAGGATCTGAAGAACACCGTATACACCTTCACGCTGGACGACGGTTCCACCGTTGACCTGAAGGGAGACGAGGAAGTCGAATACGACGGTGAAACGCACACGGCTGCCAACCTCTTTGACGCGCTCAAAGAGGGCTACTACGGCAAGTTCTGAGCCGGCAATAACGATCGGCACAGACGGAGAATTCTATGAAGATTGAAAAGAAGATTGTGGGCTACGCGGTCAAGCAGCCCGAGACGCAGGAAGAGAAAAAGCCGGAAATCGTCCGTGAAAGTGGCGGTGGCGACAAAGCCGAAGTCATCCGCATGCACGAGAAGCTCGAGCGTCCGGAGATGCTCATCGGCTCGACCTACAAGGTCAAGACGCCGGTGTCAGATCACGCCATGTACGTGACGATCAACGACATCATCCTGAACGAAGGCACAGACCAGGAGAAACGCCGTCCCTTCGAGATTTTCATCAACTCGAAGAACCTCGATCACT
Organism: uncultured Woeseiaceae bacterium; assembly: GCA_964606915.1. GTDB lineage: Bacteria > Pseudomonadota > Gammaproteobacteria > Steroidobacterales > Woeseiaceae > UBA1847. Next base: position 13,424 of record CAZSIQ010000026.1, read on the forward strand.
ACCAGTGGATCGTGGCGCTGACACGTGTCATCTCCGCCGTGTTCCGCAAGGGTGGCGACGTCACGTTCCTCGTGGATGAGCTGAAAGCGGTTTTCGATCCGCGCGGTGGCTACTGGCAGCCGGGCGGTAAGTTCATGCCGTCGATCATTGCCGAGCTCGGCTACATCGTGGAGAAGCACCTGACGATGATCGGCATGCTGGCACCGGCCGGCCTGGATGAGCACCAGCAGGCGCTGGTTGAGCAGAAGCGGGCAGAGTACGAAGAAGCCAACAAGCAGCAGGATGCGTTCTCCAAGAGCGAGTATCCGGAAGGCGCGCAGCTGTGCACTAAGTGCAACACCGTGGCTGTCGTGATGATGGACGGGTGTATGACGTGCTTAGCCTGCGGCGACTCCAAATGCGGTTGAGGCGGCGCTAAATAGCCTCATACGGCGTCAAAAGGCCGTTGGAAAATGCTCACGTACTCTATGTACGCTGCGCTTTCCCAACGGCCTTTTTCCTTGTCTGAGACAATTTATCGCCGCCTCAACGACTGACGTCGAGAGACAGTTAGGCCCCTGGAAAATGCTCACGCGCAGCAAGTACGCTGCACTTTTCCAATGGCCTTTTGCCTTGGCTGGGACGAATTATCGCCGCCTCAGCGACTGAAGCCGAGAAACAGGCTCTATTGCGACCGAATAGCGGCTGCGTCTAGGGCTTACGGTCTCCGCGACAACGGCGGGGGGTTACTCGGCGGCTTTGCGGATTAACAGCACGCAGCCCGTTTCCGTTCTGACCTCACCGTGTGTGGTGCCTTTCGGTGCGTGGTGGAAATCACCCTGCTTGAGGTGGATATCGCCGAACCAGGTTTCGCCTTCGATGACGTAGGTGTCCTCGTCTTCCGGGTGGTAGTGCTTGGGGAAGGTGGCGCCGGCCTCGAGGCGGACGATGATCGACATCGACTCTTCGTCGCTGCGGAGGATTTTGATGGAGTTGCCGGGTTCGGTTTCTATCCAGTCGCCGCTGTCTTCCTTGACGGTCAGTAGATCGTCTCCGGCCTCGTCAGACGCTTGCCCCGCGCGATCGAGAATGCGGCTCTTCATGCGCGCTGCGGCGTCTTTGCCGGGGTCGACCGGAGTCGACGCCATTAACAGCTCGTCGACGAGTTCCTCAGGCAGGACCTTGTTTTCTTTATCGTTCACGCTAGACCCTTCCTGCCAGCAGTGCGTCCGGCGCGGATTTCTGCAGTGATTTCAGCACGCGACGGATTCGAGACTTAACGGTGCCCAGCGGAATCGATGTCGCGCTGGCTATCTGTTCGTGGGTGTAGCCGCGGAAGAATGCCAGCGCGATTAGCTGGCGGTCATCGCTGGATATCGAGGCGAGCAGGGTGTGTACGGCGTGACCTTCTTCTATCGACTCCAGCAGGCTGTCGGGCTTTTCCACCGGTTCCACGATCACTTGCGCCGCGGCGGCTTCCGCTGTTCGGTTCAGGGACGACTCGTGGCGGTATCGATCCAGCGCGCGATTGCGGCAGATGCGCAGCAGCCAGCCAAGTGGTGTTCCGCGGGCGGCATCAAAGCTCGCCGCCTTGGTCCAAATGTCATGGTAAACGTCAGTCACCACATCCTCGGCCAAGGCCGAATCGCCGAGTACCCGGATTGCCACGCCATAAACCTTGGCAAGTGTCGCATCGTAAAAGTCACCCAGAGCCCTCTCATCGCCTGCTGACATAGCCTCGATCAACTGCACGAGGCGTGCATCGACGACCTCGTCGTCGACGGTATTCGACGGCGTATTCAACTCAGAGCCCATGCGCAAACTATAGCAAAGCCGCTCGTGGATTGACGGCGTCTGTCTACAGGTACGGACGCCGACGCATTCCGGATGCGTTTCCTGCGCTTGCGAGTGGCAAACAGCAAACTTGCAGACTTTTTTTGCGTGAAGTGCATCTGCGTTGCGGCGGCGTCCGTAGGAGGGGTTGAAACACCCTTTCAACCCAACGGAGACAATCCATGAAACAACAACTCACCTGCGTTGGCATCGCTTTTGCGCTGCTCGCAGCCGGTAGCGCGATGGCATCCAGTCATCGTGAAGCCCCCTTTATCAGCAAGTATCCGCAGTCTGACGGAACCGATTTCTACTTGTTCAAGAGCTATGAGCCGGGCCGGGAAGACTATGTCACGATGATCGCGAACTACGTTCCGGTCCAGGCGGCCTACGGTGGACCGAATTACTTCCCGCTCGACAGCCAGGCGCTTTACGAGATCCACGTCGATAACGACGGCGACAGTGTCGAGGACCTGACCTTCCAGTTTCGATTCAAAGACTCCTTTCCGGAGAACGGTCCGGTTCGACTGAATGTCAACGGTGAAGAGATTTCCAGCGTGTTGCGGAACATCGGCGTGCTGAGTGCCGAGGACCAGACCGGGCTCAATCACTTCGAAAGCTATTCAGTCACCGTTGTAGAAGGCGATCGTCGCCGCGGCAGTCGCTCGACGGCCAGCAATGCAACGACCGGCGAGGGCGACTTTGCCAAGCCGTTCGATTACGCGGGTACCAAGACCTTTGGCGGGCCGGGCAACTACACGACCTACGCCAACAGCTTCATTCACGACATCAACATCCCGGGCTGTGGTGTTCCGGGGCGCGTATTCGTTGGTCAGCGCAACGAGGCGTTCAAGCTGAGTCTTGGTGAAGTCTTTGACCTCGTTAATTTCGTACCGCTGGAGGGTGACAGTGCACCCGGTGCAGGTGACGGCGACGGTTTCCCGTTAGGTGTCACCCAGGACCCGGAGCGCAACATCCTGGCACAAAACAACGTGACGTCTATCGCGCTGGAAATTCACCAGGACTGCCTGACCCAGGCGGAAGAGCCGGTGATTGGTGCCTGGACGACGTCCAGCCTGCGCCAGCTCAACATCCTGAACCCGCGCCCGACCTTCCTGAAGCCGGAGGTTAGCGGTGGTCGCTGGACCCAGGTTTCTCGCCTGTCGGCGCCGCTGGTTAATGAACTGGTTATCGGCTTCGAGAGCAAAGATCGCTTCAATTCCAGTGAGCCGAAGGACGATGGCCAGTTCCTGACCTTTGTCACCAATCCCGGCCTGCCGCTGATCCTTGACGCCCTGTTTCGCGAGCCGGTGAATGAAATTCTCACCGACGCTGTCCCGGGATTCGAGCCGTTCGAGAACCTTGCACCGACCAATTTCCCTCGCAATGACCTGGTGACCGCCTTTTTGACCGGCTTCCCCGGTCTGAACCAGCCCGCCAATGTCGTTCCGGGTGAGATGCTGCGCCTGAATACAGCGATCGCTGCGACTCCGCGCGATGCCCAGCACCCGCTCGGGGTTGCAGCGGGCGATCTCGCCGGCTTCCCGAACGGGCGCCGTCCGGGCGATGACAGTGTCGACATTGCACTGCGAGTGGTTATGGGTGCGTTGTGCCACGACGTTCCGCTGGGCGAGAACGGCGCTGGCGTCAACCTGGGTCTGTGTGACCCCGCGGATGCCGTGGTTGGCAACCAGCCGTTCACAGATGGAGCACCGCTTCAGGCCACGGACCTCAACCAGAGCTTCCCGTACCTGTTGACGCCGTACCCCGGATCGCCGGTGGGTGCGCCGCTGCCGCAGCCGACTGACTGACGTTCGTCCACGAGGAGACCAACATGAATACGAAACATGCAGGTTTGCTTCTCGTCGTGTCGCTGCTCGCCGCGTGCAGCAGCGACTCGACGGGCGACCGCCCACCGGAAAACCGGCCGCCGTCGGTCTCGGCTATCCCGGAGACAACGACACCGGCAAACAACCCCAGCCAGGCGATCAATTTCCTGGTGTCTGACGAGAGCGTCGAATCGCTCATGCTGTCCGCGTCATCGGACCGACCGGACCTGGTTCCGTCGTCGGCTATCCGGATTGACGGTACGGGTTCCATTCGTTCGCTAACGGTAACCCCGGTGATCGACATGACCGGCGACGCGATGATCACCATCATCGCCGAGGACCTGGACGGACTCGCGGCGAGTTCATCCTTCCTGTTGCTGGTTAACCCCGAGGAGAAGTCGATGTCGCAGTTCGCACGCGACACCTTTATCGAGTCCGAGGACGACGAGCCTGCGCTAATCAACGCGGTCGAGTTCAACCAGGACGCGAACGAAGACGATTTCGCGGACCTTCTGGCGCAATAAGCCGTTCGCCCCGGGGTACTCCCCCACCCCGGGGCTTTTTTTTTGGAGAAGAACCATGACCACCAAAAACCGTGGTACCGCACCGGAAGCACTCCTTTTGTCGATCCTGCTGGCACTCGCCTTTTGTGCATCGCCGGCCGCGCACGAGATCGATCATGAACCCGAACGCAGTCACCTGGCCGACAGCGACGCTGTGCGGTCCCTGATTCAGGCCTTCAGGGAGACGGGTGACGACCAATACCTGGACACGGCCTGGCACCACCTACAGCATGGCCTGGCCGATGAGCGGCCGGACGCAGTGACGCTGGTTGACGCGGCCACCGTTGCGCAAGCGCGCCATGACTTCGACCTGGCACAGCAGTTGATCGAGCAAGCGCTCGAGATTAATCCGGGTTACGACCAGGCCTGGTTGCTGCGTGCGTCGATTCATCTGCTGCGCGGCGAAACGGAGGAGGCTCGACAGGCCTGCCGGCGGCTGCGCAATGCATCCCTTGTTGCCATGGTTACCTGCAGTGCTCGTGTACAAATTGCGGGTGGGCAGTACGACCGGGCGCTCGATCGGCTGACAGCGGTTCTCGGCGCGGTTGATCGATCGGTCGAAGATGATGCAGTGCGGGCGTGGGCACTCAGTGTGGCCGGCGACGCGGCCAGCCAGGTCGACCGCCGGTCGGCTATTCGTTTCTACACGCAATCGCTGCAGCTTAACGAGTCCACGCAGGTCCGGGCTGCTCTTGTTGATCAACTCATCGCGTCCGGTCAGTTCGACGCTGCGGAGGAGACTCTGGAGGAGGGCCATGATGCCTTGCCGCTCGTGATACGACAGTTCGTGGTCGCCAGGCAACTCGGCAAGACGGACGACGTGTCAGCCGAGATTGCACAGGCTGATCGCCAGTTCAGGCGCTGGATATCAGAGGCGGATTTCGCACACGCTCGCGAGATGGCGCGTTTCTACCTGGACGTGCTCGTTCAGCCGGAGCTTGCGCGCGAGCTGGCAAGGGTCAACCTCGAGCTTCAGCGAGAGCCGGAAGACCTGCAACTGGCCGCTCGTTCCGGCGTGTAGACGAACGCGGACCGCGAGTCCGCTGGCCTGACCGCTGCTCGCCGGTGCGGGTTCAGACCTGGAACAGCAGGAACTCGCGCCGGTTCTTCGGTCCGAAGGTCAGGTGATGCGGGTCGCGGCGGTCGCGGTAGTTTTGTCGCTGTTGTTCCACGAAATCGCTGCCTGCCCGGAGTTTCGCCTCTTCGATATCGATGCCGTAGGGCTTCATGGCGTTCAGGCCGAAGATCTTCGCGCGCAGTGAGTCGCTGATTTCTGAATAGCCAAAACGTTCTCGAGCCTCTTCCGAAATCTGGAAGGCGCGGAACGCCTGGATCTGGTCCTGTGGCGAGCCGTACCAGATGGAGTCGGTGCCCCACAGCACGTTGTCCTCGCCCAGGTGCTTCACCAGCTTGCCAATACCGTGGGCGGCGCTGTCGACGTCGCGCATCAGGCCGCGCCAGGTGCTGCCCAGTTCTGCGTACACATTGGAGCCTTTGCCGAGACCCGCCGCTTCCACCGAGCGGATCAACTCATCGATACCTTCACCGCGATCCGGATCGTACGGTCCCTCGGGCTGCCCCGGGATCCAGCCGGAGTGATAGATCAGGAAGTTCACGTCGGGGAACTGTTTGGCGACGGGGCCAATATCTGTACACAGCGAATGCTCGTAGGAGCGTCTGCCGAACGGTATTCCCTTGTGGATACAGATGTTCCTGACGCCCAGTGCTCGTGCTTTCTCGATGAAGGCGAGGCCGACATCATCGGTCAGCCAGAATCCCGTACCGTCAGGTCCCCACTGGGTGTAGGTCTTCCACGCCGAGACGCCGTAGGTTTCGGCGAGCTCATTCATGCTGTCCAGGTCACCTTCCTGGTTGGGGTTAACCCGGCCGTGAATCAGCAGACGCTGGGTGCCTTCCAGCTCGTCGACAATCTGCCGCGTAGCGGCGGCCTCTTCGATGGTCAGGGGCTCCGCGTCCCGGCGCGAGGGAACAAAGGACAACACCATCATGTCCGTGTCGGCATCCAGGAACACGTCTTTGACAAAATCGTCGGCTCCCAGACAGCGCATGTAGTCGCGGCTCACGTAATCGAACTTCGCACACGCCTCTTTGCGGCTCTTTGCAACACTGGGCGGTACGTAATGCCCCTGAACGTCGAAGATGAACTCTTTCTTGCCGATACTCGCGTCGGCAAGCTCGACATCCTCGCCCGCGTCATCGGGAAGGTCGAAGTGCCCGACGTGATTGCCTGCCTCGGCATTCGCCTGATTGATCGACAGCAGGGTGGTGGCGGCACCGGCGGCTGAAACCAGGAAGTCGCGTCGTCCCAGGTTGAGGCGCTTCGCGCTCTTGCTCACGGCCTGCTGCGCCAGCTCGTTGGCGTACTCATTGTGCGGTTCGAGCGGAATGGGCTCGTACTCGGCGTTCGAGGTGGTGTCCAGTTTGATGGGAAGGCGTTCGCCTTCCGGGTCGAAGCGGTATTTCATGTTATCCCCCTGTTTCGGCAACCCCGCTCCGTCCCCACGGTGCGTTGCGGGCAGCTCTTAATCCCCAGTGTAGACGCTTAGAGACGCAAAATCGGCGCAGGTTCACCTTGTCACCTCTGCGCTTGGCTGCGGCAGCACATTCCGTCAATATGCCGAGCCTCAAGTGAAGAATCCGGAGACCCCACATGCGTAAGCTCGTCGTTCTCGCCTGCTTCTTGTTACCCGTGCACGCGACACTGGCCCAGGACCAGGGACGTGAAGTTGTCGGCCCTCGTGCCGTGCTGGAGTACAGGGACCGCCCCCCTGTCGAGAACCGGCATCTCGAGGAGCGGCTCGACACGCTGCTGCCCGCGCTGATGGAAGAAACCAATCTCGATATGTGGCTGGTACTCAATCGCGAGTACGCGGAGGACCCCATCTACTTCTCACTGGTGCCGCAGCCGACCTTTGCCGCGCGCCGTACGACGATGCTTGTGTTCCATCGCACCGATGACGGTGTCGACCGTCTGACAGTTAACCGTTACCCACTTGGCGGCCCGTACGAGTCGGCCTGGGAGGGTGGCGACCTGGACGAGCAATGGAAGGCCCTGGGCGAGCTCATCGTGTCGAAAGACCCGGCGCGTATCGGCATTAACGTGTCACTGGACTGGCCGGTGGCTGACGGGCTGACCCACGCCTTGTACCAGCGCCTGGTGGATGTCTTGCCCGACAACTTTGAGGATCGACTGGTGCCGGCGGAAGACCTTGTCGTGCGCTGGGCCGAGACGCGGACACAGAACGAAATGGAAACCTACGCGCATACCGTGGCGCTTGCGCGCAGTGTGATTGCCGAGGGCTTCTCCAGCCGGGTGATTACACCGGGTGTTACTACGACCGACGATGTTGCCTGGTACCTGAGGCAGCGCTTTGTGGAGCTCGATCTGCCGGCGTGGTTCATGCCGTACGTCAACGCACAACGTCCGGGACAGACCTGTGACAGCAATACCGCGTTCTGCGGCGAAAGCGGCATCATCTACGCCGGCGATGTCATCCACACCGATGTGGGCATCTGTTACCTGCGCCTGTGCACGGACACCCAGGAAATGGGCTATGTGCCGAAGCTCGGCGAAACTGGCATCCCGCAGGGCCTGGTCGATGCCTTCAAGGTGGGCAATCGCTGGCAGGACATGCTGACCGACGAGTTTGTTACGGGCCGTTCGGGCAACGAGATTACGGCGGCGACGCGCGCCGAATGTGCAAAAAACGAGATCAATTGCAGCGTCTACACGCACCCGATCGGCTTCTTCGGGCATGGACCGGGACCGACGATCGGTATGTGGGATGACCAGGACGGTACTCCGGTCCGCGGCGACTGGCCGCTAAACGCGAACACCTGCTACGCCATCGAGGGCAACATCAAGACGGCCGTGCCGGAATGGGATGGTCAGCTGGTGCAGATCAAGCTCGAACAGAGTGCCTGTTTCGACGGTGAGACGGTGCACTACCTGGCCGGTCGGCAGACCAACTGGCACATCGTTCGCTAGCTTGTCGGCAAGGCCGCCGGCAAGGTGTTGGGTTGAACGAAGACAAAAAAGCGCCGCCTGACGGCGGCGCTTGATTCGTGCTCAGTTACGAAGAGACGATGGATCAGTCGTCGTCGTCGTCGTCGTCATCATCATCTTCGTCGTCATCGTCATCGTCATCGCCTTCAAGGATGTCGTCGAAGTCGTCCGCGTTATCCACAGCCGCTTCCGCGTCGATGAATCCGAAGCCGGTGTCGAAGTCAAAGCCCGGTTCGTTCATATCCTGGGCGGTCGCTTCCAGCACGGCGTAGATTCCCTCCGGCGTGATGTCGTCTTCTTCCTCGATCATGAGGGCGGCAACAGCGGCCACGTGCGGCGCGGAGGCCGAGGTACCAAAGAAGTTGGGGAAGCCGTCGCCTTCGGCATCGCCGCCGAAGAATGTCGTATTGACGCCATCGGGCCCGACGAGCTCCGGTTTCTGGCGGACACTGACTTCTGGAAGCCGGTTGCCTTCCGTATCAAAGAAGATCGGCACGCCGCCGCGAGCGGAGAATCCATTCAGGCAGGCCGGCTGGCAGAATTCATTGAAGGCGGCTGTGTTGAAGTAGGCTGCGGCACCGGCTGCGAAGGCGCCTTCGGCATTGGCGTGGCCGTATGCGGTGGAGCCATCGACGATGAACTCGTTCTGGGCGCCGGAAAACTGCACATACTTCACAAAGTTCGGCAAAGGCCCGGAAAACACTTCGATGCCAAGTTCGACTTCGATGAATCCGCCTGAACCTACGACGATGATTTCGGTGGGATTCCCGCCGACATTACCTGCGAAGCTGGATCCGCCGAAAAACGGGAACCCGTTGAAATAAAGAATGAAGTCGACATCAGATGCCGAGCCAGGAGAGGTGGGGCTTGTCGACGCGTACGGCTGATCCCACTGAAGAACAATAAAGTTCGTACCGGGTTCCAGGATAAATGACTGACGCGTATCTACGTCAGGACCGGGATCGAAATCGTGAGCAATACCGCCGAAAACACCGACCGCTCCACCGTCCCGGAACGCACTCTCATACGACGCGGTGCCGTTGTTGCCCGCCGATGAAAAGTAGGCCGATCCATTGGCGACAACCTGGTCTGCAGCCTGGGCAATGATGCCATCAGCGAACATGGGCTCGGCGAAATAGATAATGTCGTCAACGATGACCTCGGACCCGGCAATTTCCTGCAAGTCGATAATGCCTTGCGCGAAGTTGGCGATACCGCCATTGGCCGTGTTGAACGCCAGCTTCGCACGCGGTGCCACATCGTGGACGATCTGCATCATCGCGCGACCTTCATCGGTGGCCGGTCCGGGGAATACAGGGCACATCGGATCTTCCTCGACAATGTTGATCCGGCGGGCCTTCGGCAAATCACGTGATGCAATATCGCTGGCTGCGCCACCGAGGCAGTCATAGGAATTCGACAGGACTCCCACGGTAACACCTCTGCCTCGTACACCTTCTTCGCGACGCGCGCGATCTGAGCCCTGGGCGCGATCGCCCTGGCTCGTGACGATTCCACGGCTGGATGCGGCGAGGGACACCTGAGCCGAATTAAGGCTGGCCATGTTTTCCAGTTCGGCAATTCGGCTAACCGGGAAAAAGCCGGATACAACGCGACCGAAGACTGTTGCGTCCTCCATGCCCATAGCCGTGAGATCAGCAAGCAACTCATTGGCGTCATGGGCGGCAATTGCGTCGATCACGATCATGCCGTCTGTTGTGACGGGCATGTCGGGTACCGAAAGACCGCTCGCAGATGCAGCGCTTCGCGTCGCGACGCCGGGATCGGCCATATTGGCCATCAAGGAACTGATCTTCTCGGTTTTGCTGTCCGCAGACACCGCGCCTTGCGCCGATACCTGCAGCGATGTCACAAGACAAGCTGCCGCGACCAGCGCGGATAGTTTCATCTTTTGCATTGATTTCCCCCGAAATTGGGTTTGCTGTTGTTGTTATCCGGACCCGCCGCGCATCCGGGCGTCGCCGACGGCGACCCGATTGACGCTAGCACTGTTGTCGTTCGACATAAGTAACTTTTTGTGTCGCCCGGATGCCGGTTCAACGACGGTCGGCTGGCGCGGGCGAGTGGCGTTCAGGCGCACGTAAAAGGGCCGCGAATTCATCTCGCCAAAATCAATCAGAACACTAGAGGGGGCGGGGAAAAGGCGCAGGAAGCTCGGCGGATCGTCGCGATGCGGGAAATAGCGCCTCTGCGCCAGAGAATCCGCAAGACACGGAGTCGGCGTTGGTCAGGCGCGACAGGCGTGGGCTAACCGAACAACAGGTAGGTCAGCAGCAGAAGTGCACAGCCGACTCGCAGGGCCACAAGGAACTGCTCAGCCGCTCTGCGCTGCGCTTCGTCGCTATTGTAGAAATCTCTGTAGTGCATAATGGTATACAAGATACATACTTTGTATAGCATAGTTAAAGACATTCGGCAAACCCCCGGGGCGTGAGGTTTCCGTTCATCGAGTCGTTATAATCGTGCGTCCTCCCTGCACGGATTCGCTGTATGTCCTCTCTCGGTCAGTCTTTCGCCGGCTTTATCGAACGCGCCGGTCACCGTATTCCCGACCCTGTCATTATTTTCATGGCCTTCTACCCGGCGGCGTTCCTTGTGACCGTGCTGATGTCCGGTTACACCTTCGAGACGGTGGGTGCCGGTGGCGACACCGTGCAGCACCAGATCAACGGTATGCACCAGGCCGAGCACATGCGCTGGATCTTCGACAATGCGCTGGTCGCGAACTGGCTGGCCTTCGGCAACGGCGTACTTGGGGTCATCCTCGTGGTGATGCTGGCGGTGGGTATCGCGGAGAACTCCGGCCTGTTCGGTGCGCTGATCAAGCGAGCCGGCAGCCATATTCCGGAGAAGCTACTGCCGTTGCTGCTGGTGTTGATTGGCATTCTCAGTTCGATCGCGACCGACGCCGGCTACCTGGTGTTGATTCCGCTGGCAGGACTTCTGTACGCGGGGCTCGGCCGAAACCCGCTCATCGGTATGGCGGCTGCCTTCGCCGGTGTGTCGGCTGGCTTCAGTGCCAACGTGGTGCCGGGGCCTATCGATGCCATCATCGGCCTGAACGCGCAGGTGTTCGCAGAATCCCAGGGCATCCCGTTCGCGAATGCCGCAGGTGAGGCGCTGAATCCCGTCACGATGCACTACTATTTCATCGTCGTGTCGACCTTCCTGCTTGCGCTCACGGGGTTCTGGGTGACCCGCCGGTACGTCGAACCAAAACTCGAGGGGGGTGATTACGTCGTACCCGACGACATCAGTCCCGGCGAATTCGAACTGACGTCAGAAGAACGTAGAGGCCTTCGCGCTGCCGGTCTCGGTACGCTGGTCGCGGCGGCGATCATTGTCGGCCTCGCGCTCGGACCGTTGGCGACGTTCACCGACACTGCCGGCAACGAGGTGACGCCGTGGATGAACAACATCATCCTGCTGATCTCCTTGTTCTTTGCGATCACGGGAGTCGCTTTCGGCGTTGCAGCGGGCCGATTCGGCAAACTGTGGGACGTCGTCGAGGCCATGGTGAAGCAGATGAACACACTGGGCTATATCCTGGTGCTGACGTTCTTCACCTACAACTTTCTCGGCTTGCTGAGCTACAGCGGCTTGGGCACCTATATCACTTTCCTTGGTGCCGAGTTCCTGCAGGCGCTGGGCCTGCAGAAATTCCCGGTCCTGCTGCTCATCGGTTTTGTATTTACGACGGCACTGATCAACCTGTTCATCGGCGGCCTGACGTCAAAGTGGATGCTGCTCGGTCCGATCTTTGTACCGATGCTGTACTTCGTTAACCCGGCGATGACGCCGGACTTCGTTGCCGCAGCCTTCCGCGTCGCCGATTCGTCGACCAACATCATCACGCCAATGATGACCTACGCCGGCGTGATCCTGGCGTTCATGAGAAAGTTCCGGCCGGACATGGGCTTTGGCGACATGCTGCTGATCATGTTGCCGTACTCGCTGGCGTTCCTGCTGGTCTGGACGGCCTTGCTGGTCGGCTTCTTTACGCTCGGCATTCCGCTGGGCTTCTAGCCTTACGAATAAGGATGGCAGCATGAGATTGCTCATCGCGTTTTTCGGACTCCTGGTGGTCGCCTCCGCAGCGGCCGACCAGCCCGTCGGTACAGAACAGGCACCGACAACCCGCCAGATCATTCGCTACGACACGATTCATCACCCTGTCGTCTCTGATCGCGGCATGGTGGTCTCGCAGAACGAGATCGCGAGCCGTGTCGGCGCCGACATCCTCGCGCAGGGGGGCAATGCTGTGGACGCGTCAGTCGCAACCGGACTCGCGCTCGCCGTCACGTTGCCACGGGCGGGAAACATCGGCGGCAGCGGCTTCATGCTGATACACATGGCGGAAACCGGCAAGACGGTTGCCATCGACTATTACAGTGCCGCGCCGGCGTATGTTGACCGAGACGTCTATCGTGACGAATCCGGCAAGATCGATCGACGCTACCGCTACGGCTATCCCGGTGTTGCGATTCCCGGCACCGTCGCGGGTTTCCAGCGAGCGCTTGAGAAGTACGGCACCATGACATGGCGGGAGGTGGCGCAGCCGGCCATCGAGCTTGCCAGAGACGGCATCGTTGTCTCCGAGGACCTGCACTACGCGTTAGCGTCCAAGCGCACGGTGCTTGCGAAAGACCCCGGGTCCCGTCGTGTCTACTTCAAGCCCGACGGAACCCTGTATGCGCCCGGTGAGACCATGCGTTTCGACGACCTCGCAGCGACGCTCCAGGCGATCGCCGACGAGGGTGCGGACGCCTTTTACCGCGGATCGGTTGCCGGGAAGATCGACAAGGCGATGTCGGAATCCGGCGGATTCCTGAAGCAGCGCGATCTCGACGCTTACGTGGTCTATGAAGAAGACCCGATCCGTTGCCCCTATCGAGACTACGTCGTTGCGCTCATGGTGCCACCGAGTTCCGGTGTCTACGTCTGTCAGCTGCTAAATATTCTCGAGCACTACGATGTTCGCGACATGGGCGTCAACAGCGCCGATTATTTTCACGTGCTGGCTGAAGCCCTGAAGCGGGTCTTCGCCGACCGCAGCGTCTTCACCGGAGGCAGGCCGCAGTTCACGATGCCGGTCGCGATGCTCACGGACAAGACCTACGCCACGCGTCTTGCCGAGTCGATCAATGACGAGCGCGCCACGTCGTTTTCAGAGATCGCGCCCGGTGCGCTGGCGCCGCCCGAAGAAAGCCGGGATACGACGCATTACTCGGTCGTTGATCAATTCGGCAACGCGGTTTCGAATACCTACACCCTGGGATCGTCTTTCGGTTCCGGCGTGACGATTCCGGGCACCGGCGTTCTGATGAATGACCATATCGGCAACTTCGCGCTCTCGGTCGGCGAACCAGGTGCGCAGGGTTTCCAGGCCAATCCGAATAACCGGCCCGAGGCTGGCAAGCGGGCGGTCAGCACGATTTCACCGATGCTCGTGTTCAAGGACGATGAGCTTGTGCTGGTCACCGGCAGCCCGGGCGGCACCCGCATTATTTCCGCCGTTGCGCAGGTCCTGGTCTCCATCGTCGACTTCGATATGAACGTGGCTGAAGCAACCATGTCGCCAAGGATCCACCAACTGTGGAGCGCTGATGAACCGGACGCGCTGCAAATGGAGCGAGGACACTCGATGGATACCGTGAGGCTGTTACAGGGCAAGGGTCATACCGTCGAGATTTCGCCAACGTTTGGCAGTGTGCAGTCGATCTTCGTTGACGGCGATACCAGCTACGGCGCCGCCGATCCACGACGTCCGGGTGCCCTGGCTGTCGCGCCGGAATGATCGTCGCTAGACGCTGATATCGAAAAACCGACCGACGAGCGCGGTCACCAGCATCGCCAGCGCGCCCCAGAAGGCAACGCGAGCCGCACCCCGCAGCATCGATGCCCCTCCGGCACGTGCGGCGACACTGCCGAGAATCACGAGGAAAAGCAGGGACGCGGCCGCGACGGCCGGGACCTGACCGTCGCCTGCGAATAACCACGCGGCCAGCAAGGGGAGGGCGGCACCGATCGTGAACGAGGCTGCCGATGACCAGGCCGCCAGTAACGGATTCGCTGCCTGTGTTGCGGAAATGCCAATCTCGTCCCGCGCGTGTGCGCCGAGCGCGTCGTGCGCCATGAGCTCGGTAGCCACCTGCAGGGCGAGTTCCTTATTGAGCCCGCGAGCCTGGTAGATATCGGCCAGTTCCTCACGTTCCAGTTCCTCGTTCTCGGCCAGGGCCCTGGCTTCGATAAGCAGGTCGGCCTCCTCGGTATCCGCCTGCGAACTGACAGACACATACTCGCCGGCCGCCATCGACATGGCGCCGGCCACCAGACCGGCGAGACCGGCGACCAACACCTGTTGCTGCGACGCGCCGGCCGATGCGATACCGATAATCAGGCTCGACGTGGAGACGATCCCGTCGTTCGCACCGAGCACGGCCGCGCGTAACCAGCCAGTACGGTGGGAACGATGGTGTTCGGCATGGCTCATCGGTACGTCACCTGCTGGCGGACATCCGGCGCGTTGAAGGTTCCGAAAAAGGACGCGGACGGATATCCCGGTTCAACTGAAAGGCTTTTCACCATGGTCGTAGACTGCCGGAACCAGAAAATTCTGCAATGTCCGCATTGCCCCGGTGCGGCGAGCGGAGCGAGCCAATCGACGTTAGACTCACTGACAGCCGGAGGCCTCGGAGGACTCACGATCATGACGCTGCGATTCGCGTTCATCGCGTCCATGCTGACACCGTTTCTACACATTCTCGTTCTGCTTGTCAGCGGCCAGGACGCGATGACAACGCCTGTCAGCGAGCTGAGTCGCCAGGCGTGGGGTGTCCTGCATACCGTGGGCCTTGTTCTGTTCAGCGCGGCGCATTTCGCACTGGCGGCCGGGCTCTCCGGCCTGGACCGTGGCCGGCTTTGGCCATACGGCCGCGCCCTGCTGGCCTGCAGCGGCGCGGTGCTGATTTACATCGCGTACTTCTTTTCAGCGGCCGAGGCAGAGCAGTTGCGCGGTCCAGAGGCCAACGATCCGCTGTGGATCGTGGCAACGCTGACCGGAATTGCCATGGGTGTGTTGCAGCCGGGCTTGTCGCGACTGTCTCGTCCGCTCGGCCTGTTCAGCGCGTTTTGCCTTGGCATCTGGCTGTGGTTGATCCCGGTCATCCTGTTGGTAACCGACAGCTGGATCGGCGCCTACGAGCGCATTGTTGGCATCGTTTACGTGGTCTGGATGATGGGGATGTCACTGGGCCTCGCCCAGCTTGCCGGCGGGACGAAACAGGACTGACCGGCAGAACGCGTTGCCCTAGCTTGCCGCTGCTGCCGTTGAGTCGCCGGCTGATGTCAGCCGCACAATGGCCTGCTGGAAATCCTGTTGGCCGACCGGCTTCGACAGGACAACAAGGTTTCGCGTATCGGTAAGCTGCGACTCGACCTCGTACGATCCGTGACCGCTGAAGAGGACGACCGGGAAGTCGCTGTCCTTTTCGCGAATGCGTTCATAGACCTCGAGACCGCTGATTTCCGGCATGGAGACATCGAGTACGGCGAGGACCAGCTCGCCGGGATGATGATTAAACACCGCCATGGCCTCTTCGCCATTGCGTGCTTCGATCACGTTGGCGCCCAGCGAACGTAGCGCGTGTGCCGCGAACTCCCTGACACCGTCCTCGTCGTCGGCAACAAGCACGTCTCCCTCCAGGCGGGTGACCGTGACCTCCGATGACCCGGAGTCGTCGGGCGCGTCATCAATCGCCAGGCTCGGACTCAGAAGCACCTTGAATACGCTGCCTTCACCGGTAACGGATTTGAGGAGTAAATGACCGCCGTGCGTATTGATAATCCCGATGACCGCGGAGAGTCCCATACCTCTCGACTGGCCCTTGGAGGAGAAAAACGGCTCGAAAATCCGCGACTGTGTCTCCGAGTCCATGCCGCTGCCGTTATCCTCGACGGTAATGACCACGTAGACCTGGTCGCCCGGCAGCTTCCCGGAAACCGACTGCATCACTTCATATGGCATCAGGCTGCGGATGTCCGTCGACACCTTGACCTGGCCGCTCTTGCTGCCGATGGACTCAATGGCGTTCATGATCAGGTTCATGACGACCTGCTGCAATTGTCCCTCGTCTCCAAGAACCGGCGGCAGGTTGTTGTGAAGCTCATCGACCAGGATCACTTTTTTGGAAAGGACTTCCGACAGCAGCGCCGAGATATCCCGGATGATCGCGTTGATCGAGACCTGCTCTTTTTCAACCGGTGCTTTCCCGGCATAGGCCAGCATTCGCCTGGACAGGTTTGACCCGCGCATCGCAGCGCGGACAATCTCCTGCGAACGACGCCGACGGTCCTCGTCGCGGACATCGGCCTGCTGCAATAACTCGGCCTGGCCGATGATGATCGCGAGGATGTTATTGAAGTCATGGGCGATGCCGCCGGCGAGTACACCCAGGCTTTCGGTCCTTTGAGACTGATGCATCCTGGCATCGATGATGTTCTGCCGATGTTTTTCCTCGGCGGCTTCGGTGATGTCCTGCAGGGCGCCGACAACGGTCCGTGGCTTGCCGGTATCGTCGCGCTCGATAATGGCCTGGTTTCGCAGGTACAAGACGCTGCCGTCACCGAGGATCACGCGGTACTCGTCCTCCCAACGCTCCTCGCGACCGAGCACAGCCTCGTTGAATTCCGTGACAACCCGATCACGGTCCTCGGAGTGTACGGCGGCGAACAGGTCGTGCCGGGATTGCGCCTGGTGTTCCAACCGTGTTCGAAACAGCGCGTCCGAGCCGCTGCCCCATTCCAGTCGATCCTCATCGAGGAACAACTCCCAGATCACGTCACTGGTCGCACTGACGATCAGCTGCAGTTTCTGTTCGCTTTCAGCCAGCGCCTGCTTCGACGCGTTGACCTCCGTTAACAACATCCGGTCCCGCTCTGCCTGGCTGCGGGCTTTGAAGGCCAGCCACGCGAAGAAGGCGATGACGGCGCCAATGGCGAGCGTCGGATACAGCCATCGATAGTCCGGCAAGAGTTCGATGGCCGTTGTCGAATCGAGGAGCTCAATGCGATAGCCGCCGTCATGAGGTGCTGACGGGTCGTACTGGCTGGCAATGCCGGTGACACGCGCGTAGCGGCCGCTCCTGAACTTTCTTGCGAATTCGAGATCCTGCAGCAGCACGTTCCTGGCGCGGACCCGGACAGCGTCTTCGCCGTCGACCAGCTCGATATTCTGCGCGTTGGTCAGCCTTCCGGTGGCCGTGATCAGCTGACCTTCGTACTTGTCTGTGTTCAGGTCAGCAATCGAAACCGGCCTGGGATCGGGCGCCGTTGAGCGACCGAGGCGAGTCACGTCCCGTGGCGTGATGATTGGGCTGCCGTGATGAAATCCGACGACGCCGCTTACGTCGAGTTCGTCGCCTTGCTGTACCCAGGAAATCGTTGACGCATCTTCGCTCTGCAACAGGATGCCGGCTGAGCCATCGCTGATAAAAACCCGGTAGTAGCGTGTCTCGCCAACCGTTACGCTGAATTCGCTCGCGACGGCGATACCGCGAACCGTAACCGTATTGCCAATCGTGTCGGGAATGAGATCGCCGTCGACGTCCTCGACGACGCTTGCGAGTGAGGACTCCTGGGCGTGTACGGTAACGCCAGCGCCGAGGCACAAAACCAGCAACACGATTCCGCGGAAACCCGAGGAACCGGTCGGGACGCCTGATCGTGCGTTCTGTTGCATTGTGGAAATTCTGTACAGCTACCGAGCCGAGTTTACCTTAAACGACTGATTCGAGCCGACGACGACGGGAGAGCCCCGTTTACAGTGACTTCGTGACCAGATCGGCGAGGTCCACCGGGTAGATCAGCTCCTTGCTGGATCGAATATCGTCCGCTGACCACCATCTGTGCGCCTGGATAACGTCGCGTTCGAGGCGAGACTGACCCACCACTGAAATCTCGTTCGACGGTGCCCGCACGAGGAAGAACCGTTCTTCCGCTTCGACCGTTTCACCTTCGGGCAATTCGTAGATCACGTTGTTGCAGGCAACTTGCGGGCCGAGGTCAGTGCTCAAGCCGGTTTCTTCCAGGAGTTCCCGGCGAGCGGCTTCCTCGAACGACTCGTCGGCCTCCAGGCCGCCACCGGGTGTTGCCCAGAACCGCTTCTCGACACGGTCTTTGGTTCGGAAGCGAAAATAGAAGAGCAGGGCCCGGTGCTCCGGGTCGAGAACCAGCAGTCGGGAAGAGGGTCGTTGTCGCACTAATTCGCGGCGGTCGGGTCGCCGAGCCAGCGACGGGCGAATCGCTGCATCAAGGGACGAACAGCAAGAAATACGAGGTACAGGCGTTCAAGTAACCAGAGTACCGGTCTGTAGCGTGCCAGCCGGCCGAGCGGAGCAAGTCCGGGGATCGCGCGCCACATCGCGGCGAACGCCGCTGCACCGGACACCATGGCCTCACCGGCTTCCTGTGCGTGAAAGCGCGCCAGCAGTGTTTGCCGGTCAATCGGGCACTCGCCGGTGTAAACATCGACAAACGCAATCGCGCCGCGTTTGTCCAGCCTGCGCATCAGCGCGATCTCGCGAATGCACAACGGGCACTCGCTGTCGTACCAGACGGTGACTGAAGGCGTTTTGTCACTGGCTTCCATTCCACAATCATAGCGGCGTTTTTCTCCAACAAAAGAGCCGGTCGAGAGGAATTACAAACTGTTGTAAACGGCCGCGGGTTGGCCGCGATCGATGGGCAATTCACTTTGCGTTTCAAGGGGTTCCTGATAGATTGCGCGCGTGACGCAGACGATCCCAGATTTTTCCGGTACGCAGGTCCTCGTGGCCGGTGATGTCATGCTCGACAAGTACCTGTTTGGTGCCACGAGCCGGATTTCACCCGAGGCCCCGGTGCCTGTTGTCCACGTCCAGGAGCATGACGACCGGCCGGGCGGGGCGGCAAACGTTGCCGTCAACCTCGCGTCCCTGGGCGTCAACACGCGCCTGTTTGGCGTCGTCGGCGAGGATGCTGCCGCGCAGGTACTCACCGACATTCTTTCGGCCAAGGCGATCGAGTGTGACTTTCTGGCCGTCAATGACCGGCCGACCATTACCAAGACTCGCGTGCAGTCGCGGGGTCAGCAGCTTATCCGGCTCGACGAAGAGCAGGCCAGGCCGCTGCATGACGAGCGGCTCGTCGGCCAGCTGCAGGCGTCGCTTGCAGGCTGTGGTGCGGTGATCCTGTCGGATTACGGAAAGGGGGCCTTAAGCGATGTGGCGGCCATGATTTCTGCCTGCCGTGACGCGTCGGTTCCTGTGCTTGTTGATCCCAAGGGCACTGACTTTTCCAGGTATCGCGGCGCGTCGCTGATCACGCCAAACCAGGGTGAATTCGAAGCGGTTGCCGGCGTGTGCGAGACCGATGAGGAGCTTGTCAGTCGGGGCCTCGCGATGCTTGATGAGCTCGAGCTCGACGCGCTGCTGATCACGCGCAGCGAAAAGGGCATGTTGCTCCTGGAGTCCGGCGAGGAGCCGCTTTTCCTGTCGACCGAAGCGCGAGAGGTTTTCGATGTCACCGGTGCCGGCGACACCGTCATCGCGACGCTCGCCGGTGCGCTGGCGGCTGGCGAGTCGCTTGCGTCGTCGGCAGGTCTGTCGAATATCGCGGCCGGCCTCGTCGTTCGCAAGATCGGGGTTGCCACCGTGTCACCGTCCGAAATCCAGGCGGCACTGCATCGCCGAGGGCAGGGCGGTCGCGGGCTGGTTGCGCCGGAAGAGCTGAAAGCCCTGATCGACGAGGCGCACACCCGCAACGAGCGCGTCATCATGACCAACGGCTGCTTCGACATACTGCATGTCGGGCACGTGGCCTATCTCGAGGAGGCCAAGAGTCTTGGCGATCGGCTGATCGTCGCCGTTAACGATGACGATTCTGTCCGGCGCCTCAAGGGTGAGACACGCCCGATTAACTCGCTGGAAGACCGCATGCTGGTGCTCGCGGGTCTTGCCTCTGTGGACTGGGTCGTCCCGTTCTCTGACGACACGCCCGCGGCCCTGATAGAGACGTTGTTGCCCGATGTGCTCGTCAAGGGTGGTGATTATGCAATCGATGAGATTGCCGGCGGCAGTGCTGTCCTTGCCAATGGCGGTGAGGTTCGCGTGCTGTCATTCCGCGACGGCCACTCAACGAGCCGAATCATAGAGCGCATGAAAGACTAGCGGACAGGGTCTTGCGCTTTCTTTACAGCCTGCTCGCCTACCTGGTCACCCTGCCGTACGCGATATACTGGACGATTCGCGCCATCGCCAATCCCTCGTACCGACCTGGCTTTCGCCAGCGCTTCGGCCTCGGCCACCCGAAGCTTAAAGAATCCATCTGGGTGCACGCCGTCTCTGTCGGGGAAGTCGTCGCCGCGGAACCCCTGATTCGGGCCTTGCTCGCCGCGTACCCCGGGCGCCCGCTGCTGGTGACCACCGTTACACCGACCGGCAAGGCCAGGGTCATTTCCCGCTTCGGTGACGCAGTAACGCACTCCTACATTCCGTTTGAGACGCCGATGGCGGTCAATCGTTTTTTTGCGCGGACCGACCCGTCGATCGCGCTGATCCTGGAGACCGAGATCTGGCCGAACCTCTACCAGGGCTGCGGTGTCCGCGGCATACCGCTGGTCCTGGTCAGCGCGCGTATATCGCCCCGTTCCGTCAACAGCTATCGCAAGTTGCTCCCGCTGTTTCGCGAAACCCTGTCACACGGCATCGTGATTGCCGCGCAAAGCAAGGCAGACGCAGAACGCTTCATTTCGCTGGGCGCCAGCAAGGAGCGAACGCGCGTGACCGGCAACATCAAATTCGATGTCGAGCTGGACAAAGACATCGTGAAAAGCGGGCGTGCGTTCCGGCGCGACACGTTCGGCGTGCGACCGGTCTGGGTTGCTGCCAGTACGCACGAGGGTGAGGAACAGCAGGTCCTGGATGCACACAAGGAACTTCTGAAGCTGCACCATGACCTGTTACTGGTGCTCGTGCCGCGTCATCCCGAGCGATTCCAGACCGTCGCCGAGCTCGTCACACGCAACGGGCTCGAACTGGTCACGCGTACGTCAAGGCAGCGCTGCGAATCATCAACACAGGTGTTTCTGTGCGACACGATGGGCGAACTGATCATGATGTACGCCGCGTGTGACATTGCCTTCGTCGGCGGCAGCCTCGTGCCGATCGGCGGGCACAACCTGCTGGAACCGGGTGCGCTCGGTCTGCCGATACTGACCGGTCCGCACAACTTCAACGCTGAAGACATCGCCCGCCAGTTCATCGATCGTGGTGCCTGTCGCCAGGTGGATGACAGCAGCGACCTCGCCGAGGTTGTCGCTGAGCTGCTGATAGACGAAAACGCCGCCAAGGAACTTGGCGGCGCTTCAAGGACGATAATTGCAGAGAACCGGGGTTCCCTGGATCAGCTGATGTCGCTGATCAAGCCGTTTATTTCGACTCGCTAGCTTCCTGTTCCGCCTGGGCGAACTGGTCTTCCGGCGGCATGCGTGCCTCGAGGAACTGGTCGAGACGCTCGAGGTCCTGCACCTGCAGATTCCCGGCGGCCTGTTTCAGGCGCATCATGTTCAGGATGTAGTCGTAGCGTGCCTGGTAGAAATTTGTAATCGAGTTGTACAGCGCGAACTGCGAATTCAGCACGTCGACAATCGTTCGCGTACCAACGTCAAAGCCGGCTTCAGTCGCTTCCAGTGCGGTCCGGCTGGAGGCTACGGCCTGTTCCAGCGCTTTAACGCGACTGATTTCTGACAGGACCCCGAGATACGCGTCGCGCGCCTGGCGTTCGGTTTCACGCGTGACGCGCTGCAGGCGCTCGCGCTCTGCCCGGTGTTCGTAAATGGCCTGCTTTACGCGAGAGGATGTCGTCCCGCCCGCAAACAGCGGCACATTGAACTGCAGGCTGATGCTGTCGCTGTCGCCTTCACTGTCGGCCGGGAAAAACGGGCTGCCGTCGACATTTCGATCGGATTCGGTGTCACGGTTGCCGGTGGATACGACCAGGTCCAGGGTCGGGTAGTGACCGTTGCGCTGCAGTGAGATCTGGTCGCGCGCCACTTCTTCGTCGAGACGCGCCGCGACCAGCGCCAGGTTCTGACTCATGGACAGATCCACCCAGTCTTTCTCCGCCGCCGGTTGCGGTGAGTTAAGCGGGAATTTCTCAACGGGCGCTGACAGTTCACGGATGTAGGTGCCGGTGATTTCACGCAGCAACTCGCGCGACGTGGCCAGCGAGCGCTTCGCTGCGATTTCATTCGCGACGGACTCGTCAAACGCCGCCTGCGATTCCTGCACGTCGGTGATGGCAATCAGGCCGACATCGAAGCGTTGTTTCGCCTGCTCGAGCTGGCGCGCGATCGCCTGTTTGTTCGCATTGATCGCGACGAGGCGGTCTTCGGCGGCGAGAACATCAAAGTAGCGCTGAGTCACTCGCACGATGAGGTCTTGCTGAGCAGCTTCGCGGTTGGCTTCCGCCCTGGCGACGACCTTGTCGGCGCGCCGCAGGCCAACGATCTGGTCCCAGCGAAAGAGCGTCTGGCGCAGGGAGACCTGCCACTGCCGTGTTTCCGATTCGGAGTCTGAATTAACTGCGCGGAAGTTGTTCTGGTCGGAGTCGAACTGGACGTTGGCGCCCGACGATTCCGACTGAGTCCAGTCACCACTCGCATTGATCTGTGGCAGCAGCACACCGCGTGCCTGCGGCTTGGCTTCTAGTGCCGCGAGGCGACGTGCCTCGGCTTCGTGAATCAGCGGATCACTCTGTAATGCCTGCTGGTAGATATCGAGCAGTGAATCCGCTCGGCCCGCAGCCGGCATCAGCAGGCTCAGTGCGACGATGGGTAGGATCGTGATTTTAGTGTTTGTTTTCATACGTTTATGCAACCTGCAAATGCCCGCAGTGGCTATAGGTGTTATAGTCTACTATATCACTATATCAGTGCAAGGCGTTTGTTCTCCCTGCACCTATAGATGCTGCTGGCGGCTAACTAGTTTCGTCCGGTCGAAAAAAAGACCGTTTAGAACGTGAATTTCGGTGGCGGAGCCCCGTGAACCAGCGGTTTCAGCGATGTTTCAAACAGCGCTTCACTGCTCCAGTCCGTGTCGCTGGTTCGGGTCACCAACCGGGCTTCCATGGCCGGTCCCTTGCCAACAACCACAAACAGGCGACCACCGACAGCCAGTGCGTCGACGAAGCGAGGGTCGAAAGACTCGATCGAGCCGGTGACGGCAATGGCGTCGTACTCGCCGTCAGGTAGCGTTTGTGTGCCATCCATCGTCTCGAACCGGATGCTGTCGAAACCCTCCAGGCGCTCGCCCGCATTGCGAGTAAAGGTCTCGTGAATGTCGATGCTCACCACATCACTGGCGAGCGATGCGAGGCAGGCCGTCAAAAAGCCCGATCCCGTTCCGATCTCAAGGACCGAGTCTTCCGGTGTCAGCGACAGCGCCTGCAGCACGCGGCCCTCGTACGTCGGCGTCATCATCTTTTCGCCGTGACCGATCGGGATCTCCACGTCGGCAAATGCCATCGCGCGGTAGATTTCGGGAACAAAGTCCTCGCGCGGAACGGTCGCGAGTACGTCGAGAATGTCCGGGTCCAGTACATCCCAGGCCCGCGCCTGCTGGTCTACCATCTGCTGGCGGGCGTAGTCGATATCCATTGAATCTAATCCTGCAAGTGTCGATGTCACAAAAGCACGAATTCGCGCTGCTTTTCTTTGCCAGTGCTCGGAATTATGGTGAATCGAGGAGCTTGGGGCACCGCGATCAGGCTATCCTTACAGACTGAAAGCCAAGTGCCGGTTTCACTTCGGTTTTTTTCGAAGTTAGTGCCGGTGCCGCGAATAATAGCAAAGCGCTGCCAATGATTGACAGCGGGGGAAAGCACGTTAGGCAATGACGGATGCGTGACGCACGGAAGACCAGCGCTCGACCGCGAGCGACGCCATGAGCGCCGTGACTGTCGCCATCGCCCTGTCATTCCTGCTGCTGCTCACGGCAGTTGGGGCCATTGTCCTCTACACCTCGAGGAAACGACTCGCCGGCCGGGTCGACGCACTGCACGACGAGGTCGTTGCAGCGTCCGGCGACGCCGCGGTCGGGCGTCGGCTGCAGGTCAACGGCAGCGACGGTGCAGCACGACTCGCTGTCACCGTGAACAAACTCCTGGACGCGCTCGGCGAGCGAGACCAGAAAATCCAGGGTCGCGATCGCCTGTTCCATGCCTTTGCCCGGACCCTGCCCGAAATCGTGCTTGTGCACGATGAGAAAATCCTACTGGCCAATGAGTCCGCGGCATCCCTGATTGGTCTCGAACCGGCGCAGCTCACCGGCCGGGACGTTGCCGATCTCGTGAAGCCTGCCTACCGCGCGCTATTCCGCAAGACCATGACCAAGCGACTGGCCGGACAGAACACGCCGAATCGCCTCGAAATCCAGCTCATTAACGGCAACGAATCCGGTCTGTGGGTCGAAGCGCAGAGCTCAACCATCGAATTCAACAGCCGCCCGGCGATCTTGACGATCGCGCGCGACGTCAGTCACCGCAAGAGTCTCGAAGTTTCGCTGTCACGCAGCAAGCGCCAGGCCCAGTACACGCTGGAGTCGATCGCCGAGGGTGTGCTGACTACGGACAACGAAGGACGCATCGACTACATGAACCTTGCGGCCGAGTCGCTGCTTGGGGTGAAGCGAGACGACGCTGTCGGGCACCGCACGGCCGAACTCTTCAAGCTGGTTGATGATGTGGACCGCCGCTCACTGGGTGACCCGGTTGAACGCTGTCTCGCCATTCGCCGACGCGTGAATATGGGCCGGCGTGCCGTGATGATTTCGAACGACGGTGAGCAGGAGCACTCGGTCGAGATTACTGCCTCGCCGATCCGCGGACCCGGCAAGAGCATCTCCGGGACCGTGGTCGTTGTACACGACGTCAGCGAGCTCCGCGGCCTGACACGCAAGATGAGTTACCAGGCCACGCACGACCCGCTGACCGGCCTGATCAACCGACGTGAGTTCGAGCGTCGCATGGACGAGGCGATGGACTCGGCGCACGCCGAAGAAGCCGTGCACATGCTGTTCTACATGGACCTTGATCGCTTCAAGGCCGTGAACGACAGCTGTGGTCACCTCGCCGGCGACAACATGCTTCGCGAGGTTGCGGCACTCATCAAGGAGCAAGTGCGAGACTCTGACTTCGTGGGCCGCCTGGGTGGCGACGAGTTCGGCGCTCTGCTGATCGGCTGTCCGATCGACAAGGCGCGCCAGATTGCCAGTGACGTCTGTGATGCCATCGCCAAGTATCGCTTCGTCTGGAAGGATAAGATCTTCAACATCGGTATCTCCATCGGACTGGTGGAGATCAGTCATGTCAGCGGCACCGTTCAGGACGTCATGAGTGCCGCCGACTCCGCATGCTATGTTGCGAAGCAGCAGGGCAAGGGGAGGGTGCACGTGTACTCCGCAAAAGACGAGGTTATCGCCCGCGAGCGCGGTGACATCCAGTGGCTGCGCGAGCTTCAGGATGCACTGCACGAAGACAGCTTCGCGCTGGCCGTGCAGCCCATCATTGCGATGTCCAGTAATGTAAACACTGGCCCGGCTGTTGAGGTCCTGATCCGCCTGCCGGACGGCAGCGGCAAGACCGTCAAGACCTCCGAGTTTCTGAAGTCCGCTGAGCGCTACCAGCTCATGCCGCAGATCGACCGGTGGGTGGTCAACGCGACGCTCGCAGCACTTGCGAGTGGCGATATCAAGCTGGCGGGCAAGCGAAGCTGCTCTATTAACCTGTCGGGCCAGACACTCGCCGACGAGGCCTTCCTCGGTTTCGTCGTCGAAGGCCTGGACCGTACAGCCGTGTCACCGTCGTCGATCTGCTTCGAAGTCACCGAGAAAGCGATCCTCAACAATGTGCAGCACGCACAGCGCTTCATCGAGGTACTGCACGGCATTGGTTGCGATTTCTCGCTGGATGATTTCGGCAGTGGCCTGGGTTCGTTCTCCAGCCTTAAGCACCTGCCGATCGACTACCTGAAGATCGACGGCATGTACACGCGCAACCTGAACACGGATGAAGTGAACCAGGAAATGGTGTCAGCCATGATCAAGCTCGCACGTACGATGCAGTTCCGCGTGGTTGCCGAACAGGTCGAACACCAGGAAGACTTCGACTGGCTGCGCCGTGAAGGCGTGGACTTCATGCAGGGCCACTTCGTCGAATCCCCTGCTACGCTGGGCACCGGCACAACGGGCACTTACCGGATTCTGAACACGGGCAGCTGAACGGTCGACGTCCGGCCGACGTTGCTACCTAAAGATCGATAACGGGCTTGAAGCCGCCGAAGATCAGTCGTTTTCCGTCAAACGGCATGGGGTTCTTTTCCGGATCCATCCGCTCGTCACTGAAGTCATCAGACATCATCGTCTGCATAGCGGTATCGCGTGTCGCTTTATCCGGCCACTCGATCCAGGAAAACACGACCGACTCGTCGACCGTTGCCTTCACAGCCTTGCCGAAATCCGTGATTTCTCCTTCGGGCACGTCATCAGCCCAACACTCAACAACGCGTGTAGCGCCGAGTTCGGTGAAAATGGAGTCAACCATCTCGCCGTGCTTAATGAATTTCTGTTTGTTCGCTGTTGGCACAGCGATCACGAAACCGTCAATGTAGCTCATTTCTGAAACCCTCCAATCTGAACGGCGCGGCAATTGACACAACCGGGCTACCCCTCATCAATTCAAGTACAAGGCCCTTCACTTCGAACGACACCTAGTCATGCTGACCCGACTTCGATTCTTCTATCGCCGCAGCGGTTCGTCGGGTGTTTTCGGCGATATCCATCAAGAGAAAAACGGAGCCGAAGACGACCACGGAAATGCCCAAGGCCACCAGGAATCCAAAACCGGCTCCGATTATTGTCCCGAACGGACCGCCGCCCGAAGCGAAGGCACCTAAAACCAGTCCGAGGAAAAGCGTCGCGATGATTGCGATGTTCGTAGTCAGTTCAAGCGATGAGAGTATGAATCTACGCATGTCTCTATGGTCTCCAGGAATGCTCGACGTGTCTGTTTCCCGAGCGCGTTGTGGACGTTGTGTCTTGAGTCGAACGTGGAGACAGATGGCGATCGAATATCGAATCAACGTTATCTGGAGCTCCACGTGTGCGATGCAAGGATCAACTTGGGGTCAGGAGCCGCCAGAATAGCAGACACCCGGAAAGCGGCGGGTTGCGGTCGAAAGTCGTGTGTTGTATCGAATCTGCGTCTTCCTGACTTACTTGTCGAGCGTTGACCTGACCGTGTGTAAAACCAGGACAGAAACAAGAAAGCCAGGAAGTAGAGAAAAACAACTACCCTTGACGTGAGACACGCAAGGAAGATCCTGAAGTTGCGAGGACTAGTTTCTTGGACCGTGTAGCTGATACGGTGGTGCCACGTCAGTGCGTGTTCGCATCGGTTTAGGGCCAATCAGTATCGCGGACGCTCGGCCATGGACGGATCACCCCCACCATCCGCTGCCGGTCAGCGAACTTCACTGGCGTAGCTACCAGGGTAGTCAAACTTCGTCTATTTCGTCCCGCGCATCACACAAAAAACAGCGGCCATTCTGGTTGAAGCCCCAATCGCACGCGTCCCACATCAGCTTGCATAGCCGGTTGAGCGACGATATGCCGAAGCATCGCGTGAAGGTCACGTGCAGGCTTCTCAATCGGTGAGTCTTCGTAGAGGCCGGACGTGCCGCTCAGTCCGTGCAGCGCATCTACCGCTGCCTTTGCCGTCTGAATGACAAAAAACACGGCTGCATAGAGATCTGTGCTCAATTCAGGGTTTGGCGATTCTTCCGTTTCTGCATGCCCCCAAACGGCTTGAGCCGCCGACCGCAGTCGCTCCCTTGCTATCGTCAACGCTTCCCCGTGTTGGGCGATGGCGATCTGGTAATCCTGCCGATCACGCGGATCCGGCATGGGCCCGGGAGTTACTGTGGATCGACCTCGATCCAGTGCGTGGTCAAACACCGCTCGAGACACACCCAGGGTCTGCGCCGCGAAGATCGCTGACACGCAGGCGAAGATCGGCAGGCGATCAGTCGGCCCCGTCTGCAGCGATTCGTTGGCAATCGAGAAGGTCCGATGAGCGGGAACGACGGTTTCATCGATCTCTATGTCATTGCTACCTGTGCCGCGTAAACCACTGGAATGCCAGGTATCGATGATCCTGAACGATTCGCGGGGAACAGCAGCGAGCACGAGCTCGGGCGCACCCGTCGCATCCACGACTGGTTTTCCGTCGACGAGTTTGCGGCAGTTCAGCACCGCCCAGTCTGCGCCCGGGCTGCCTGACATCAGCGGCCAGCGCCCGCGCACGATGGTCTTGTTGTCCTTTATCTCCAGTTCCCCGGCAGGAATGGTGGACTGGCAAATCAGATTGTTGTCGCTTGAGAACAGTTCATCCCTCAGTGCCTCGGGCATAAAACGTGAGTAAAACCCGATGAGCCCGGCGTTCCAGATGACCCAGCTCACCGCGGCGTCTTCGTAGGCTATCGATTCATAGACCTGCAACATGTCGGGCAGGGCGGTTCCAAGCCCGCCGTGTGCTGGCGATATCGGCATTTTCAGCAATCCGCTGTCGCACACGGCATCGACAACCGCTTCAGACAGTTGGCGGTTCTTGTCGGCGTCGCGGCGATGGGCCGCAATGATGGGCAGTAGCGGCTCCAGTGCGGCGGTAGCAGGCTGTTGAGTCATTTTCAGTCTCCTCGCGTCTACGGGCCTTACGCTCTCAATTGGTCGGGGAAAAATCCACTAGGATTTTCGAAGTTGATTTCAGCGCTGGCCGCCCGGCAGACTGGCTGCATGAAAAGCAAATACGGACAGTACTGCCCCGTGTCCCTGGCGACGGAGATCCTGGGAGAGCGTTGGACCATCCTTGTTGTCCTGGTACTTGCCGACGGCTTTCACCGCTTCTCCGAGCTTGAACGCGCCTTACCCAGGATTTCGGCCTCCACGCTGAGTGCGAGGCTGAAGAAGCTCGAGGACGCGGGTGTTATCGAGCGTCGCCCGGGCGACGGCGAGAAGTTTCTCTATTTCCTGACGCCTGCAGGGCTTGAACTCGGCAATATCGTTTTCGATCTCGGAGTCTGGGGTCACCGCTGGGGACGCGACCTGGTTACCGATGATCTCGATCCGGAACATCTCATCTGGAGCATGCATATGCGGATGAACACCGAGATCATGCCGGCGGGACGAACCACCATCGCGTTCGAGTTCGAAGATCAGCCGGTCAAGAAGCGCTACTTCTGGATACTCGCGGAGAACAAGAAGGTGCAAGCGTGCCTCAAGCACCCGGGCTTTGATGAGGATCTGAGGGTAATCGCCAAGCTCAGATCCTTCACCTACGCCTGGCGGGGATTCGTTTCACTTCGTGATGAAATCAGGAAAGGGCATGTCCAGGTCCTGGGACCGGCGAAGCTTGCAAAGGCATTTCCCGACTGGCTACTGGGCAGTATGTTGGCGGACCAGGAACGGATGTATCCGGGGCGCGAACGCGATCTGCAGCGTGCACTTTCCAAACCTGGGCGCTCAGTGGCAAATTGAGAAAGGCGTGACGGTCGGAATAGTCTTTGTTGGCCGTGAGGACAACCAATCTTCGTCAACGCTGTCGTTTTCGCCTCGCAGCAGATCCCGTCGAGTGAGTGGGGCTCCGTTCTCCGATCCAGCGACTTCAGGCGGCCCTTATTCCCGCGAATTTGGAGACCGAGGTTTCGAGCAGATCGATAAACGCACGGAGACGAAGCGGCTGATGTTTGCCCGGCAAGTAGGCAAGGTGTATGTCGAGTGACGGCGCCTTCCATCCCGGCAACACATCGATCAACGCACCCCGTTTCAGCTCGTCGCTGATGAACCAAACCGGAAGTACAGCCATACCCAGTCCCAGCCTGGTGGCTTCTTTCATCGCATAAACATTGTTCGTTCGCATAGTGACTGGTGGCGCGACTTCAATACTACGGCTGCCTTTTGACAGTGGCACTCGTCCACCCTCGAAAGGATCCAGCGAAAGGAGCGGGAGACGCTCAGCTGCTTTTGGAGACCCGGGCATTCCGTTTTCTTTGACGAACGCTTTGGAAGCAACCAATACCCTGTCGACGGATCCAATGCGTCTGACGATCAGCGTCTCGTCCGGTACGGGACCGATCTTTATCCAGCAGTCGCATCCCTTTTCGGCGAATCGTATCGGGTGATCTTCCAGCTCCCACGTGATCGACACGGCCGGATGCTGCGACTGAAATTCACAGGCAATACGGACCAGGTGCTGCTGGCCGAGAGCTACGGGTGCGACCACCTTGAGCTTGCCCCGGACATTCGTCTTTGCCGACAGGTGCTTCTCGGCCAGGACTTCCCAGCTATCGAGGATCTGACGTGCGTCCGCGAGAAGATCCCTGCCTGCATCGGTCAGCGCCAATGAGTGGGTGTTGCGGCGCATAAGCTGGGCCTTGAGCCGACTCTCAAGTTCGGCGAGCTGCCGACTAACCGAAGGTTGAGACAGGCCCAGGTCGCGTGCTGCCGCACTGATGCTTCCTGCATCCGCAATGCGGACAAAGGTCTCCAGCAACGTGATTCGGTCCAATGACTTGCTCATACACAATATGAATAACAGAAATTAGAGATATCCGTCTACCAAATGTCGGTCTGATACTCGATATTCGTTGTCAACACGGCAAACACCAGACGGAAAGGAAAAACGATGACAAGCGATATCAACAAGACCTTCAGACTGGGCGGCGAGCTGACGGTTAACCGCCTCGGCTACGGTGCAATGCGGCTCACCGGCCAACCTGGAAACTTCGGCCCGTACCCTCAGTGGGAGGAGGGCAAAAAGCTTCTCTCTCGTGCCGTTGAACTCGGCGTGAACTTCATAGACTCGGCACGCGCTTATGGCCCAGAGTGGGCGGACAAGCTGATCGCCGACGCGTTGCATCCGTATGACGGCAGCGTCGTCATTGCGACGAAGGGCGGCGTTGACAAGCGTGCCCCTGATCAAATCATAGTCGACGGATCACCGGAGACCATCCGCTCGCAAATTGATGCGGCCCTGAAAAACCTTGCGGTCGATCGTGTGGATTTGTTCCAGCTACACCGTGTTGATCCAGATGTCCCGATTGAGGAATCTGTCGGGGCCATCGAGTCTGCGAGACAGGCCGGAAAGGTCAGGCTGATCGGACTCTCCAACGTCAACCAGGAACAACTGGACCGTGCCTTGAGCGAGGCGCCCGTTGCTTCAATACAGAATCGCTTCAACCAGGCGGAGGACGGCAACAGCGCGTTGGTTGATTACACCGCAGAGCGCGGAATCGCCTTCATCCCGTACGGCCCGCTTGGCGCACATCCGATGAAGCGGGGTGCCGTGTTGCCACCCCAGGACGCACTCGCCTGGCTGCTGAGGCGGTCACCAAACATCGTGGTTATTCCGGGCACGACTTCCATCCACCACCTGGAGGAAAACGTCGCCGCCTGGAATCTTGTTTAAGCGGCAGAGGAAGTGACATTAGCCGTCAACGTACAAGCGGCCAAAAAAAGCCCGGCACATGGCCGGGCTTTTTCGCGTCTTGAGTGCGTCGTTCTTACATGAACTTCAGCAGGATGCCGCCGTACTGTACGAAGAACGGTACGAAGACCAGCGACAGAATGGCTGACAGCTTGATCAGGATGTTCAGCGACGGGCCGGACGTGTCCTTCAGCGGATCGCCTACCGTGTCGCCAACCACCGCGGCCTTGTGAGCCTCGGTGCCTTTGCCGCCGAGATTGCCGGCCTCGATGTACTTCTTGGCGTTGTCCCACGCGCCGCCGGAGTTCGACGACGAGATCGCGAGGACGCCACCGGCGACCAGGGAACCTGCGAGCAGTCCGGCCAGGGCCTGGATGCCGAACAGGAAGCCGGTGACCAGCGGAGCACCCATGATCAGGATGCCCGGTGCAACCATTTCCCGTACGGCCGCCTGCGTGGAGATCGCGACGCACTGTGCGTAGTCGGGATCGCCGGTGCCTTCCATGATGCCCGGAATTTCGCGGAACTGACGCCGCACTTCCTCGATCATCTTGAACGCGGCGGAGCCGACAGACTTCATCGTCATGGCCGTGAACAGCGCAGGCAGTACGGCACCAATGAACAGGCCACTGAAGACCATCGGGTCGAGCAGGTTGATCGTGCCGAGCAGGTCCGACGTCGGATCCTGTTCTTTAAGGAGTACGTCGGCACGGGTCAGGAAGGCGGCGAACAGGGCCAGCGACGTCAGGATGGCGGCGCCGATGGCGAAGCCCTTACCGATCGCTGCCGTGGTGTTACCGGCCGAGTCGAGGACGTCCGTGCGCTCGCGCACGTGTTCCGGCATGCCGGCCATCTCGGCGAT
>CAZSIQ010000027.1:0-1137 GCA_964606915.1 uncultured Woeseiaceae bacterium
GCGCCATGCCTTGCCAGATCGACGGTGGCCTGAAGTGTTTCGGTCACCCGATCGGTGCCAGCGGATTGCGCATGGGCTACGAGATCTACCTGCAGCTTTCCGGTCGAGCCGGCGAGCGACAGCTGTCATCACCGTCGATCGGTCTCGCACAAAATCTGGGCGGCGTGCCCAACCGTAACGTGGCAAGCATTGCCGTTTACGGCCTGAAGAGCCTTTAGGGGAATCCCATGGCAGCTAATACCCGGACACTACGCGGCAATCGCGACTATGGCATGACAGACAAAGAACTGGTCGAAGTGCCTCTGGTTTATCGCGATGACCTGTTAAAAGACAAGGTCATCCTGATTTCGGGGGGCGGCTCCGGGATGGGACGCGCAATGGCTATCCTGATGGCGCGCCTCGGCGCGAAGATCATGATCTGCGGGCGTCGAGAAGAGAAGCTTGAGCAGACGGCCTCGGTCATTCGCGACCGCCTCGAAGGTGAGGTGGCCTACCGGGCAATGACGATTCGGGAGCCGGAGCAGGTTGAGACGCTGGTGGAAGAAACCTGGGATCACTTCGGCGGCCTCGACATGCTGGTCAACAACGGCGGTGGGCAATTCCCGCAGGCAGCGATCGACTTCAGCGACAAGGGCTGGCGGGCCGTTATCGATACCAACCTGAACGGGACCTGGTACATGACCCAGCGTGCTGCGCGACTCTGGCAGAAGCACAAGCGCCCCGGCAGCATCGTCAATATCGTGGCCAATGTCACCCGCGGTATGCCGCAGGTGGCACACACCTGCGCCGCGCGCGCGGGCGTGATTTACCTGACGAAGACGCTGGCCACCGAGTGGGCGCCCTTGAATATCCGCATCAACTGCGTGTCTCCCGGCAGCATTGAGACCGAGGGATTCAACGTCTACGAGGAAGATCATGCGGCGGCCTTCGCCGACAGTAATCCGATGCGCCGCCTTGGTGATGTCGTGGATATTGCACAGGCTGTCATCTACCTGCTCGGCCCGTCGGGCAGTTTCGTGACTGGCGAGGTGCTCGCCGTCGACGGCGGCAACAACCAGTGGGGCGATGTATGGCCGGCCGGGATTCCTGACTACTTCAAGGTTAAGAGATAGCAGGCTACCGGAACGGAATTCCTGA
>CAZSIQ010000027.1:1237-41242 GCA_964606915.1 uncultured Woeseiaceae bacterium
ATTCCTGACTACTTCAAGGTTAAGAGATAGCAGGCTACCGGAACGGAATTCCTGACTACTTCAAGGTTAAGAGATAGCAGGCTACCGGAACGGAATTCCTGATTACTTCAAGGTCAAGAGATAGCAGGTTACCGGAACGGAATTCCTGACTACTTCAAGGTTAAGAGATAGCAGGCTAGCGGAACGGAATTCCTGATTATTTCAAGATCAAGAGATAGCGAGAAAGCGCAACGGTATTTCTGATCACTTCAAGGTTGAAAGACCAGTACTGACGCACGGGGGTTCGTCATGACAGCGACACCAATGAAACGTATGAATCCGGACGAGATGCCAGATGAACTGAAGCAGGTCTGGTCAACCCTGCAAGGGCTGACGGGCGATGCGACCTTTGTCGAAGTGTTTGCGCAGGCGCCGGAGCTGCTCGACTTTGTCATGCGGCAGTTCTACGGCGAGATCTTTTTTTCGGGACGGGTTGATGAACGCTACAAACAGCTGGCGAGGCTTCGCCTGAGCCAGCTGCACGGCTGCCGAACCTGCAACAAGCAGAACGTGCCCGGTGCGATGGCGGCCGGTTTCACCGAGGCGCAGGTCCAGGCCATGGAGTCTCCGACCACTGAGCATTTCACCGAAGCGGAGCTTGCGGTTATCGCGTTCGCCGAGCAGGTGGCCCTGACCAATCATGACGGAAAGATGGATGAGGCGCTCTATGCACGACTGTCCGCGCACTTCAGCGAAGCCGAGATTTGCGAGCTGGGTACCGTCATGGCGGTGATCAGCGGCATGGCGAAACTGTCCTTCGTCATGCAGCTGGTGGAGCGCGAAGACTACTGCGTGTTCGCAGCCTGAGCCGGATCGCGCTCAACCAGGTTGGTGCTGGTGCAGTAAAACAGCTCGATATTGTCCTGGTTAACCAGTGAATAGCGATAAACGACCACGCCGCGCCCCGGCTTGCTTTCAGATACCCGCTTGCTGATCAACTCGGCGACTGCGTGCACGTGGTCGCCCGCCTTCATCGGGTGATTCCAGCGCAGGTCGTCCCACTTGATGCCGCATATCCAGCGGATGTCACCGGTGATCAGGTGATCCAGCTGTCGCCAGACGGCGAGAATATGGATACCGGAGGCAACCACTTCCCCGAACTGCGGATGGTCTTTTGCCGCTTCCGGGTTGGTATGGAAGTACTGCGGGTCGTAGCGCGTCGCGAAATCGGTTATCTCGGATTCGCCAACGTGACGGGACGGCGACTCGTGTTTCTCGCCGACAACCAGGTCTTCGTAGAAGCGATGGGGTTCCGTCATGTGCGATTGACCCGGTATCCGATGCGCGGGAAATGCACCGCGATCTCGCCGAGATCGTCGGTGTTACGAAGCACCGTGATGCGGTAGTTGTCGAGTGCTGTCAGCGTCCCGCTGACCGGGTCAAAGCCGTAATCGTCGGGCAGCACCACGACCGCGTCGCCAGCGGCAAACTCGCTGAACGGGTTGTCGACGACCTGGCGATCGCCGACGGGCGTTGCCTCCCGCGCCATGGCCAGCGCGTCTGCGGCGTCGATATCGGTTCGCTGGCCGCGTCCAACGGTTTCCATGCGTGCCGACCACGCGTTGATTTCCGCGAAGGGGGCGAGCAGTTCCTGTGCTCTCGGCACGTTGCTGTTCGCCATCCAGACGGAAAAGTAGGCCTGGATATCGATCCACGATGCGTCACTGCCGCCGAGGAATGCCTGCCGGTTTGCCACAAGTTCATCCTCGAGAAGCTGGCACTGTGCCTGGAATTGCGCGTAGCAATTCGGCATTTCGTCCGCCATGCGGTCAAAATCCATGAACTCGAAGAAGTTCTTGCGATCCTCAAGGACCGGTTCCGGAATGTCCTTGTTCTCGCCCATCGACAGCCCGGCACCGGGTTCGAAAAACGCCTTGTCACTCCAGCGCGCCAGCGCGTAGGACAGGCCGCGGTGGCCCGCCGGGAACAGCGTCGGCTCCGGAAACCGGGTTTCGAGCTCGCGAGCAATCAGTGACGTGTCACAGAAGATGTCAGCGCCGATCTGCAGGACCGGCGCCTTGCGATAGCCCCCGGTCAGCGCTGTGAGGTCCGGCTTCGGCATGATCATTGGAACCTGTACAGACGACCAGCTCAGGTCTTTCAGTCCGAATACGAGGCGTATTTTCTCAGCGAACGGCGAGGGATCGTGGTGATGTAAAACCAGTTCAGTCATGCGCGTGTCTGTTTTTCTGCGTTGCCTGGCATTACAGCCCCCGTCCCGTAAAAAAGCAAGCTGTCCTGTTTTTTTTAGTAAACCGAGACGCTATCATCGAGCGCGGAACGCTGTAGCAACAGAGGACAGAACATGGCCGCGAAGTTTGAGTACACGTCGCCGGTAAACCCGGACGCCCCGAAAGACTCTCTCGAGCATCGAAGTGACTACAACGACACCGACCTCGGCACCGGTCGCGTCGATGCCGAGCGTTACTACACGAAAGAGTTCATGCAGAAGGAGTGGGACCAGCTCTGGACACGCGTCTGGCTGATCGCCGGACCAAGATCCGACCTGCGTGAACCCGGTGACTACTTCCGCTTCGACGTGGGTCGTGAGTCAATCATCGTGACGCTGAACGATGACAACGAGATTCGCGCGTTCTACAACGTCTGCCCGCACCGCGGTAACCAGATCGTCCTGAATGACGAAGGCTGCGTAAACCAGTTCACCTGCACCTTCCACTCCTGGCAGTTCGACCTCGACGGCCAGTGCACGTCGATTACCGACGAAGAGACCTTCCGGCCCGGCGTCATCAAGGAGCGGCCAAAGCTGAAATCCGTGAAGGTTGAAGAAAAGGCCGGCCTAATTTTCATCAACATGGATGACGATGCGCCGCCATTGGCTGAGCGCTTCGGCCTGCCCGACGGCTATCTCGAGGGCTACCAGCTGGACAAGATGGTCGCCGTCCGGCACACGATCTCTGAATGGGCCTCGAACTGGAAGACCGGCGTCGATGCGTTCTACGAGGTTTATCACCTGCACGCTGTGCATCCGCAGACCTCGACCGTCATGGATGACTACGGCACCCAGGTTGATATCTATCCTCACGGATTCAGCCGCATGATTGTGCCACTCGCGAAAAAGAGTCCGCGGGAAAACGACCAGGACACGGTTGATGCGGGCCTGCAGTACATGATTACTGACTCGGGCATGCAGCTCGACGATTTCGAGGGCGACGCGAAAGACGTTCGCGAGGCGATCCAGAAATTCAAGCGTGCTCGTGCCGAGCGACTGGATCTCGGCTACGAAGGCCTCGTCGACGGCCAGCTTACCGACAGCTGGGCCACGGGCATCTTCCCTAACGTGCAGATCGGGCTGCATCCGGAGGGTGCCTTCCTGATGCGCTTCATGCCGCACCCGACCGACCCCGAACGTTTCTACTACGACACGATCACGCTGTATCGGCCGATCGAAGACGACACCTTCAAGGTGCCGGACTGGATGGGACTGCCTGAAGGCACCGACGTTAGTGGTGAAGTTCGTGCTGAACGTGAGTTCATGCCGCTGGGTGCCGAGCCGAATCTCGGTCTTGTTCTCGACCAGGACTCCGAGCTGCTGCCGGTCGTACAGAAAGGGGTGCGTTCGCGCGCCTTCGACGGGCCTCTGTGGTCAGAGCAGGAGATTCGTCTGCGCAACATGCACGCCGAACTGGACCGTTACATCGCCGGCGAGAAGTAGCGAGCCGGCCAGGCTCGCGCTAGCGAATTTCCTCGGGCGCAAGCTCGCGCAGTTTGTCTTCCAGGTAATGGTGAAGCTGGTCGAGCTTCTCCTTTCTCGGATGAGTCATCGTCGCGATTGCGATGCCCTCCATCAGGTGCTGGACGAGGCTTAGGGCCAGGTCGAAATTCTCCGGGTCCGACTGCCACTCCGGGAAAACCTCCTGGGCGACCTTGTA
This sequence comes from uncultured Woeseiaceae bacterium, assembly GCA_964606915.1. Lineage (GTDB taxonomy): Bacteria > Pseudomonadota > Gammaproteobacteria > Steroidobacterales > Woeseiaceae > UBA1847. The sequence goes on from CAZSIQ010000027.1 coordinate 5,167, forward strand.
CCACTCTTCGTCAAACGCCTTCTGCGCCGGGTGCAGGATGTCACGCAGTTCCTTGTCGGTTCGCGCCGCGACCGACAGTTCGAAGAAGGCCACGAAGATCGGGTGAGTGGCGTGCGCCCAGTAAGCATCGGTCGCCGCCTTGATGCGGTCGGCATCCGGCGGAATCGTGGTGACCGACTGTTTGAAGGCGTTCAGCCGCCGTTCGTGAAGGTAGTCGACCGCCGCCCGGATGATGTCCAGCTTGGAGGGGAAGTGGTGCAGGGTCGCGCCGCGAGACAGCCCCGCGCGCTCGGCAATCTTCATCGTCGTGGTCCTGGAATAGCCCAGTTCCACGATGCAGCGCACGGCGGCACTGAGTATCTGGTCTCGTGTGGCAGCGCTCTTCTGCGCCTGCCAGCCCTGTTCTCCAGGACCTTTCGGTTTAGTCGCCACTACAGCGTCCCCATCCGGTAGCGAGGAGCTAGGGTAACGCATTGCTCACAAAAAACAATCACACGTGATTGAAACAGTCAGGAGTGATTGTTAGCATCGTTCGCCCTTCTTGGACCACCTTTGGAGATGAAGATGGCAGGCAGAGTAGAGGGCAAGGTGGCCCTAGTTACCGGCGGGGCATCCGGCCTCGGCAAGGCAGATGCAGAGGCGCTTGCTCGCGAAGGTGCGACCGTCGTCATCACGGATATCAGCGAAAACGGCCAGCAGGTTGCCGACGAGATCGCCGCGTCGTCCGGGGGCAACGTGGTCTTCAAACAGCACGACGTCACCAGTGAGGAACGCTGGGCCGAAGTGGTTGCCGAAGTCGACAGCGAATTCGGTGGCGTCGATGTCCTGGTCAACAACGCCGGCATTGTCATCATCGCCATGCCCGAGGACACGACGCTTGAGCAGTTCAGGCTCGCAAACGCCGTTATGAACGAGGGTGTCTTTCTCGGTTGCAAGGCGGTCCTGCCGTCAATGCGCAAGCGTGGTGGTGGTTCGATTATCAACATGTCATCGGTCGCGTCACACCTGGGCTATCCGGTGTTCTTCGCCTATGCCGCGGCCAAGGGCGCGGTCCGCTCTATGACCAAGGCGCTGGCGGTCACCTGCCAGATGCAGGGTGACAAGATCCGCGTCAACTCCGTTCATCCCGGTGCGATCGATACACCGATGGTGCACACCGCCAATGAGGCGCTGGGTATGCCGCCGCCGGACCCCGACAGCACGGAGGATCCGGTTGGTATCGGCAAGCCTGAAGATGTCGCCAACCTGGTCGTCTACCTCGCGAGCGATGAATCGAGGTTCATGAACGGCGCCGAGATCCTCCTGGACAACGCGCTGACCGTGCAATAAACAAAAACGCCCGCGATAGCGGGCGTTTTTCATTGCGACGATGCGACGACGCTATTCTTCGGGCGCGATCGTCACGTGAATACCCTCGAGGGCGTCGGTCAGGTCCAACTGGCAACTGAGACGGGACTCGTCCTTGCGATAGTCGAGCGCGTCGAGGAGATCCGTCTCATCAGCCTCCGGTTCCGGCAGCTTTCCGAGCCAGTCGCCGGCCACGTAGACGTGACAGGTCGCGCAGGAGCACATGCCGCCGCAAATGGCCTCGACACCGTAGTCGAGATCTCGGAGTGCTTCCATGAGTTTGATGCCTGTATCGGCCTCAACGTCGTGGGTATTGCCGTCGCGATCGGTCACATTGATCTTCATGCTGGTCCTCGTGGCGCGTGATCAGGGTTCGAAGGATAGCACTAAAAACAAACAGTCATGACTGTTTCTTTTGCTCAGGCCGCAACGTATACTGAGCCGCAGCATTATATGGAGTCGGATTATGGATCTCGGATTGAAGGGCAAGCGTGCCATCGTCACCGGTGCAACCCGCGGAATCGGGCGCGCGATTGCTGAGAGGCTGACCGCAGAGGGCGCGCGTGTCGCCATCTGCGCGCGCGACGAAGACGCCGTCAAGGAGGCCGTCGAGGCTATCGGTGGTGACACCATCGGCGACGCGGTCAACGTCAAGAATGCCGAGGAGTATGCCGGCTGGCTCGAAAAGACAGCCGACGCCATGGGCGGCTGCGACATTTTCGTTCCCAACGTCTCCGGCGGCGGCGGCATGGATTCCGAGAAGAACTGGTGGCGAAACTTCGAGCTGGACGTGCTGCACACCGTACGCGGCTGCGAGGCCCTGCTGCCGAAGCTGAAGGAATCCGGTGATGGCGCAATTGTGATCATTGGTTCCACCAACGCTGTCGAGTTTTTCGGTGGCCCCATGGCCTACAACGCCATGAAAGCGGCGCTCGTGAATTACTCCAGCCAACTTTCGCAGTTTGTCCGTGCAGAGGGCGTGCGCGTGAATACCGTATCGCCCGGACCGATCTACTTCGAAGGCGGCGCCTGGGAAATGATCGAAGGCACAATGCCGAAATTCTACGAGAGCACCGTCCGCAAGATCCCGGCAGGCCGGATGGGCACCCCGGACGAGGTCGCAAACGTTGTGACCTTTCTCGCAAGCCCGGCGGCCAGCCTCGTGACCGGCACGAACCTGATCGCGGACAACGGCTACACCAAGCGCGTCCAGCTGTAAGCACCGATGGCGTCGCGCCGGGACATCCTGCTCGTCTGTGGCGGTAAGTACCACGACATCGACTTCGCACGACTGGAGCTTCTGACGCTGTTGGCCGAGCACGAGAACTACCGGGTTACTGTCCGTGAGGACTACTCCGATCTCGACGCTATCCGCAACGCCGATGCGCTCGTGACCTACACCTGCGAGGTCCTGCCCGATGCTGACGGCGAGCAGGCTATCGACGACTTTCTCAACCAGGGCCGTCGCTGGTTTGCACTGCACGGCACCAACTCGCGCCTGAAGTATGTAAAGGGCACCGGCTGGACAGCACCCAACGATGCGCCCAGGTTTATGGACATGCTCGGCAGCCAGTTTGTCGCGCATCCGCCAATCCAGCCATTTACGGTCGAGGCGTCGACCGCGCATCCACTGGTTGACGGCATACCGCCGTTCGAGGCCGACGACGAAATCTACCTGTGTCACTTCTTCGGCGAACACGAACGCCTGCTGCATACGCACTTTACCGGTGAAGCCGAGGGCTTCGAACACAGCGACTGGAGCGACAACGACATCGTCCCGATCATGTACCTGCGCCGCTGGGGCAGCGGCGACGTGCTGTACCTGAACCTCGGCCACGCCCGGGGGCGCTACGACATGCAGCCGCTTATGGACGAGTACCCGCAGGTGGAACGAGGCAGCTGGAAGCAGGATGCGTTTTACGAACTACTGCGGCGCGGGATGCGCTGGATGACCGACCAGGACGTGATGGGAGCGGCGGCATGACACAAAAACAGAACGGAACCCCGCTGGAAAAGGCGCCGGACCCCGAGCTGGGCAACGACATCATTGCCAAGGAGCGCTACACCGATACGGCGTTCATGCGCCAGGAGTGGGAAAAGGTGTGGACCAAGGTCTGGCTGGTCGGTTGCCTCGAGCGCGACCTCGAGGAGCCTGGCGACTACTGCTGCACCGAGATAGGTCCGGAATCGATTCTCATCGTTCGCCAGGACGACGGCGGGGTGCGCGCGTTCTACAACGTCTGCCAGCACCGCGGAAACCGCCTGCGTCCGGAGGGTATCGGCAACACCAGGACGTTCCAGTGCGCTTACCACCACTGGGAGTACAAGCTCGACGGTACCTTCGAACGCATCCCCGATCTCGAGACCTTCCCGCAGGGCAGCCCCTGCACCGGGTTGGAGGAAATTCCCTGTGACAGCTGGGGAGGCTTCGTCTGGTACAGCCTGGATCCGGACATCGAGCCGCTGATGGACTTCCTTAATGTCATTCCGGATCACCTGGACCCGTACAACCTGCCGAAGATGGCAATGACGCGTGATGTCACCGTTGAATGGGACTGTAACTGGAAGGCGTCGGTTGATGCGTTCAACGAGTCTTACCACGTGCAGGGCATTCATCCGCAGCTGCTGTGGCACCTCGACGACCTGAACCTGCAGATTGACTGCTACGACAAGCACAACCGTTACCTGATAAAGTTCGCAACCCTGAGCCCGCGTGTTCGTGTGCCGCCAGCAATCCCCGAGGGCATCAAGCTGGTCATGAAGCAGGCGGGCATGGACCCGGCGGACTACGATGGCCGTGTCAGCGAGATTCGTGAAGATGTTCAGCGATACAAGCGAGAGCACGGCGCAGAGCAGGGTCGTGACTACTCGCGTCTCAACGACGAGCAGCTGACCGACGACTACCACTACATGATCTTCCCGAACAACACGATGAACGTGCACGCCGACGATTACTGGCTGTTCCGTCAACGTCCGCACGCGACAGACCCCAACAAGATGTACTTCGACATCTGGACCTTCGAGCTCGTTCCCGACGGCGAGGAGTGGCCCGAGCGTCCGGAGCACAAGCAGTTCAAGCACGGCGATCGCAGCATCGGCCTCGTCCTCGACCAGGATGCGGCCAACCTGCCCGGCGTACAGGCGGGTATGAATTCAAAGGGATTCCGTGGCCTGTGGCTCGGCAACCAGGAGCTGCGCATCCGCCATTTCCACAAGACCATTGATGACTACATTTACGGTCCGGGCGACAAACCCGAGGGCGCACTATGACTAAGCTGGATAAAGACGCGCTGCTTGGCGCTTACCGCCGCATGAAGACCATTCGCGAGTTCGAGGAGCGCCTGCATCTCGAAATCCAGCAGGGCCAGATTGCCGGCTTCACGCACTTGTACTCGGGCCAGGAGGCGGTCGCCGTGGGCGTCTGTGACCACCTGGCCGACGACGACACCATCGTGTCGACCCACCGCGGTCACGGCCACTGCATTGCCAAGGGCTGCGACGTGATCGGCATGATGAAAGAGATCTACGGCCGAGCCGACGGCCTGTGCAAGGGCAAGGGCGGTTCCATGCACATCGCTGATTTCGACAAAGGCATGCTCGGTGCCAATGCGATCGTCGGCGGTGGACCGCCGCTGGCTGTCGGCGCCGCAATCGCCAGTCGCAATGCCGGTGAGGGCAAAGTCAGTGTTGCCTTTGGTGGCGACGGTAGCTGCAACCAGGGCACCGTTTTCGAGGCGATGAACATGGCGGTGGTCCTGAAATTGCCGGCCATCTTTGTTTTCGAGGACAACGGCTACAGCGAACACACCGGTGTTGATTACGCCGTGGGCAGCAAAGACATCGCCAGTCGTTGCGAAGGATTCGGCATGCCGGCTGAAAAGGTCAACGGCGACGACTTCTTCGCCGTGTTCGACGCGATGGCGCGCGCCCTTGAGCACGCCCGCGGCGGCAAAGGCCCGTATGCGCTGGAGTGCACAACGACACGCTTCTTTGGTCACTTCGAAGGCGACCCGCAAAACTACCGCGCCAAGGACGAGGTGGAGCAGCACCGCGAGAACCGCGACTGCCTGAAGATATTCCGCGCGAACGTTACGGCTGACGGTCGCCTGTCTGACGCGGACCTCGATGCCGTCGACGCCGAGGTGCTGGCGCTGATCGATACCGCGGTCGAGCAGGCACAGGCGTCACCGCCGCCCGATATCAGCGAACTGACGACCGACGTCTACATTAGTTACTAGGAGCATTTGCCATGGCAGTTACGACATTCCGGCAGGCGCTCAACGACGCCATGTTCGAAGAGATGCGTCGCGACGAACGCGTCATCATTCTCGGCGAGGACGTCTCGGGTGGTGCCGGCGGCACCTCCGGCGAGCGTGATGCTTCCGGTGGGATCTTCGGTGTCAGCAAAGGGCTGATTTTTGAGTTTGGCGAGAACCGCGTCATTGATACGCCGATTTCCGAGTCCGCGATCATCGGTGCCGGCGCTGGCGCCGCGCTGGCTGGCCTGCGACCGATCTCCGAGATCATGTTCGCGGACTTTGTCGGCGTCTGCATGGACCAGATCTACAACCAGGCGGCCAAGTTCCGCTACATGTTTGGTGGCAAGACCAAGTGCCCGCTCGTGATCCGCACGGCCATGGGCGCCGGCATGAACATGGGCGCACAGCATTCCCAGACCATCTACCCGATCCTGACTGGCGTACCCGGTCTGAAAATCGCGGTACCGTCGAACGCGGCTGACGCCAAGGGCTTGTTGAAGACGGCCATTCGCGATGACGATCCGGTCGTCTTCTTCGAACACAAGGCGCTGTACAACCGCAAAGGCGAGGTGCCGGACGGTGAACACCTCGTCGAGTTTGGTGAGGCTGCAATGCCGCGCGAGGGTGACGACTGCACGGTCGTCGCGATCGGGCGCATGGTGGTGTTTGCGGAGAAGGCGATAGACGGACTCAAAGAGGCCGGCATTACCTGTGATCTCATAGATCCGCGCACGCTGTCGCCGCTGGACACCGAGACAATTTTCGAGAGCCTCGAGCACACCGGTCGTCTCGTCATCGTCGACGAGTCGCCGCCACGCTGCAGTGTGGCATCGGATATTGCCGGTATTGTTGCCAGCGAAGCCTTCGGCAGCCTGCGTGCCCCGATCAAGCTCGTGACGGCACCGCATGCACCGGTGCCGTTCGCGCGCGAACTCGAGCGCGCCTACATGCCGGGGCCGGGTGACATCGCGAAAGCGATCCAGGAGGCTGTGAATGGCTGACAAACTCTATCCGTTAACGGTGCCCAAGTGGGGCATCGAGATGCAGGAAGGCACGATCACCGGCTGGCAGGTGACCAGCGGCACCGCCGTTACCAAGGGCCAGGAACTCATCGATATCGAGACGGACAAGATCGTCAACACGCTCGAGGCACCGATGGACGGCACTGTCGTTCGAACGCTCGTCGAGGAAGGCGAGACGTTGAAAGTTGGCGAGTTGCTCGGTGTGCTGGCAACGGCTGATGCCAGCGATGACGAGATTGACGCCTTTGTTCGCGATTTCGTGCCGGCGGATGCGAGTTTCGGTATGGATGGTGATGACGAGGACAACGCCGACGTGGTCAGCGAGGAAGCGTCACCACCGGCCGACGTTGAGGCGGCACCGGACGGTCCGGTGCGCGCAAGTCCCGTTGCCAAACGTCTCGCGAAAAAACTGGGTGTCGACCTGTCGACGGTCAGGGGCTCAGGCCGCAACGGCCGTATATCTGCCGAGGATGTTGAGGCGGCTGCCGCCGCACAGGGCAGTACAGCGGAGTCCGCGGAGTCTGCGGGCATTCCGTTCACGAGCCGACGCAAGACCATTGCGCGGCGCCTCGTGGCCGCGAAGCAGGAGATTCCGCATTACTACCTGACCCGTTCGATCGATGCGGTGCACGCACTGGCTTTGAAAGCTGAAGGCCATTCGCTGAATGCCGTGATCATGAAGGCCGTTGCGGATGCCCTGGAAGTGCACCCGAACGTTAACTGCCACGTTGTCGACGAGCAGGTCATTCCGCAGTCGGGTGTTCACATCAACATGGCTGTAGACACGGAACAGGGCCTGAGTGCGCCGCTGATTCGCAGTGTCGACATGCTGGCCATGGACGCGCTGGGTCCCGAGATATCCAAGGCTGCGGAAAAGGCACGCAACAACCAGCTCGACGCCAGGGACCTGGAGCCGGGCGGCTTCACGGTGTCCAATCTCGGCGCCCTGGGTATTGAGTCGTTTACCGCGATCATCAATCCGCCGCAGGCTGCGATCCTCGCGGTGGGCGCTGTGGCGGAAGGCCGCGTGAAGGTGACCCTGTCGGCCGATCACCGGGTTATCGACGGCGCCGACGGCGCTCGTTTTTTGAAGACTTTCGCAGAACGGATGCAGACTATCGGGGGGTAAGTATGCACAGGCTTATTGGAATCGCGGCACTGTCGGTGCTGCTTGCGGCATGTACGAAGGAGCCCGAAGCTCCGGCCGCGGAACAGGTCGAAGATCCCGTTGTCACGGTGTCGGGTGCCGAGGTCTACCAGGACTACTGCGCACAGTGCCACGAAGGCGGTGTTGCCAAGGCGCCGCACAAGATGTTCCTGCAGATGATGGCGCCGGATGCGATCCATGCCTCGATGGTCGACGGCATCATGCAGGCGCAGGCATCCGCGCTTGACGACGATCAGAAGGTCGCCGTTGCCGAGTACCTGGCCGGCGTCAGCCTGGCGGACTACGTAGCTCCGTCGCTGCCGGCGATGTGCGAGGGGCCTGACGCAGAATTCGACTTCGCCCGGCCGCCGGCCTCTACCGGCTGGGGCGTGACACTCGACAGCAATCGCTTCGTCAGCGACGAGGCGGCGGGCCTGGACAGGAACGACATTGAAAACCTGAAGCTGCAGTGGGCTTTTGCATTCCCGAACGCACTGCGTGCCCGCTCGGAAGCCGGCATTGCCGGTGGCTCGCTGTTCATCGGCAGCCAGGACGGTACCGTTTATGCGCTGAACCAGAAGACGGGCTGCATTCGCTGGACCTTCCGCGCAACGGCTGAGGTACGCACCGCTATTGTTGTCTCGTCCTGGGAGGCGGGTGACGAATCGGCACAACCCCGACTCTACTTCGGTGACCTGCTGGCACGAGCCTACGCCGTCGACGCGCTGACTGGCGAACTGATCTGGTCCATGAAGACGGATGACCACCCGAACGCGACGATGACCGGTTCGCCAACGCTGGCCGGTGATCGCCTGATCGTGCCGGTGTCGTCTCTCGAGGTCACGTCGGCGGCTGATCCGTCCTATCCGTGTTGCTCGTTCCGCGGGGCGGTCATGGCGCTCGATACCGACGACGGCAGCGTGTTGTGGAAGACCTACTCCATCGACGAACCGCCGGCCAAGGTGGCCGAGACCGAGAAGGGAACGGCTGTACTCGCACCGTCTGGCGCACCGGTCTGGAACAGTCCGAGCGTCGATATTGAAAACGGCCGGGTCTACTTCGGTACGGGGACCAACTACTCGAGCCCGCCCGATGGCAACAGTGACGCCGTCATGGCGCTCGATCTTGCAACCGGCGAGAAACAGTGGGTGTTCCAGGCGACCGAAAACGATGCCTGGAATGTGGCCTGCATGATGCCCGACGCCCGATACAACTGTCCGAAAGAGGACGGCCCCGACTTCGATTTCGGCGCCGGTACGATGATCGTGCAGACCGACGACGGTCCGCGCGTCGTTGCGGGTCAGAAGTCCGGCGAAGCGTTTGGCATCGATCCGGAGACCGGTGAGGTGATCTGGCGCAACCGGCTCGGTCGCGGCGGTATCCAGGCGGGTATTCACTTCGGCATGGCGGCAATGAATGGCGTTGTCTACGTGCCGATCTCCGATTTCGACGACGGCCAGGAACACGAGTTGCCGGCACGTCCGGGCATGTTCGCTCTCGATGCACGGAATGGCGAGATCCTCTGGAACACGCCACATGAAAACCTTTGCGGCGACCTGAACGACTGTGACCCGGGCATTTCAGCACCGGCAACCGTCACCAGCGCTGCTGTCTTCGCCGGTGCAATGGACGGACGCCTGCGTGCCTACGATCCCGACACCGGGGAGGTTATCTGGAGCTACAACACGCAACGGGAGTACGAGGCCCTGGGTGAAAATCCCGGTCTCGGCGGCAGCGTAGGCGGCTCCAGCGGGCCGGTTATCCGTGACGGCATGGTCTACATGACCTCCGGTTACGGCATTTATTTCCACATGCCGGGCAACGTTTTACTGGCGTTCGCGCCCGAATAATTTCGACCCACGGAACCTCGCTGCCTGGGCGCTTTCAAACAGGTAGCGGGGTATTTGTAACAAAAAAACAGGCAAGCTTGACTTTTTTTAATGCATCCCGGAGCATCGGCCGGGTCTAACAACGCATGAAAGAGGGGGACACTGCTCATGCGACACTTCGATCGATTTACCGGATTCGCCGGTACCGTCGCGATCGCGACATCGACGTTGGCTCTGGCTTTACCCGGTATCGCGGGTGCACAGCAGCTTGAGGAAATCACCGTAACGGCCACTCGACGTGCCGAGACTGATCTGCAGACGACGCCGGTCGCTGTCTCCTCAGTCAGCCCCGAAGAGTTTGATCGCCTGTTTGCACAGGACATCGGTGAGATCGCCACGTATGTTCCCGGTTTTTCGGCAGCGACCGTGACCGGATTCAACGCAGCGTCATTCGCCATGCGCGGCGCAGCAGAGACCGACATCATCGTTTACTTCGACCCGAAGGTTGGCGTAATCCTCGATGACTTTGTCGTACCGCATGTTCAGACCCAGCTCCTCGAGCCCTTCGATATTGAATCCGTCGAAGTATTGCGTGGTCCGCAGGGCACGCTGTTCGGCAAGAACACGACCTCCGGCGCCATCGTGGTCCGCACCAAGCGTCCGAGTCTCGACGAGACGACGTTCGATAGCCGGATACAGTACGGCTCCTACAACGATGCCAAGATCACCCTCGCGGCGAACATCCCGCTGACTGACACGCTGGCGGTTCGTTTCGCGGCGCTCAACCAGACCTCCGACGGCTACTACAAGAACGGCAAGGTCGATAACCCGATCGATGCCTTCGGTGCCGGAATCGGCGATGCCGGGCAGGCAGACGGTTCGGAAGTGGCGGGCGACGGCGACAACGTGGGCGGCAAGGAAGTGTTCTCGTCCCGTGCGAAACTCCTCTGGGCGCCGAATGACCAGCTCACCGTCTATGGTCAGCTTGAGCTGATCCGCGACCGCAGTTCAGCCGTGCCGGTGGTGAACACCACGCCGGATGCTGCAGGCCAGCTCGCAACCCTGTTCGGCTTCCCGGGTGTCAGCAGCGGTGACCCGCTCGACCAGGCGGGCATTCACGACAGCTCGGTCGTGGGACTTGGCGAGGGCCAGAGGGTCGACGTTCTCGGTGCCTACCTGAACCTCGAGTACGCGCTTGAGAACCACACGATTTACGCAGTGCTTGGTAATCGTGAGCAGCAGTCCCGTCTGCGCAACGAATATCTGGGTACGTCGTATGAGAGCTTCTTCTCCGCGTCGCGTGACGACGACCGCAAGACCTTCCAGGCGGAAGTTCGTATCGCGTCAGAAAACGACGGCGGGCTGAACTACGTTGCCGGCCTGTTCTACCAGACCAACGACGTAGACTTCTGCGTACTGCAGCAGCTCGGCCTGACGGAGTTCTTTGGTTCGGCGGTTCCCGGTGTTCTCGATAACGCCAATCCGCTGCTCATCTGCAACCGTCAGAACGCAACGGCCCTGGCACCGTTTGTCGACGTTACCTACGACGTCAATGACCAGTTCACGATCGGCGCCGGTATCCGTTATACGGATGAAGAGAAGGACTACATCGCGCGCGAAGGTATTCCGACCGCCGTGCTGTTCCCGGGTGGCTTTGACGAGCCGCTCGCCGGCCAGAACTTCTCATCGCCCGTTGGTACGGTCGACAGCGAAATCAGCGACTGGCAGGAGCCGACCTACCGCCTGACCGGTTCGTACCAGTTCAATGATGACGTGTTTGGCTACGCGACCTACGCACGCGGCTTCAAGTCCGGCGGCTATAACGACCAGGCGGGTTCAGGTGGCTTTGCCAACTTCCCGCTGCAGTCCTACGATCCGGAATTCGCTGACAGCTTCGAAATCGGCGTGAAGTCGGACCTGTGGGACGGCCGAGGCCGCCTGAATGCCACGCTGTTCACGGTGACTTACGAAGACTTCCAGCGTTCGACGGTTGTATCCGTGCCGAACACGGCCCTGCAGGAAACACGCACGTTTAACGCGGCTGAAGTCGAAGCAACCGGTCTGGAACTCGAGTTCTGGGCGCAGATCACCGACAACCTGTCGCTTCGCGCAAACCTGGGTACGCTGGATGCCAGCTACAACGAGTTCCTGCTCGATCGTAACCTCGACGGCGATCTCGAGGATTTCTCGGGTCGCGACGTGGTTCGCGCGCCGGAAATCACGGGCGGCATTGACCTGCTGTACCAGCAGGAGCTGTCCTCCGGTGCGAACATGGCGTACAACCTGAACTTCAACTACGAAGACGACAACGTCTACTACTACAACGACGATCTCGGTTCAGAATTCGATACTGTTCTTGAGCAGCGCTCGATCGTTAACGCGAGCGTCAGCTGGAGGAGTGCTGATGACACGTACTACGCGGCGCTCTTCGGCAAGAACCTGACGGATGATCGTTACCAGACGGCAGCGCAGGCTGTCGGCGTTCTGTGGACGTTCTCGAACTACGGTCCCCCCCGCACGTTCGGCATTGAGGTTGGTTACAACTTCTCTGAGTAAGACGGCAGGAAGCAACCGCCGGCATCGAAAGGTGCCGGCGGTTTTTTTTTGCCTGCGAGGAACCGGGATCAGAAACCCGGTAAGGCAGATCGACTGTGCTAGCATTTTCGCTCTACCCGGGGAGCGACTATGGATTCGAAGACCGTTGGCGGCGGTGTAAAAAAAGTCCTGTACACCCTGCAGACGCTGCAGCGAATCGGTATCAAGCGATCCGCCAAGGCCCTGTCCTCGAAAAACGCCTGCAAAGCCTGCGCCTACGGCATGGGCGGCCAGATGGGCGGGATGACCAACGAACAGGGCGAATTCCCGTCCGTATGCAACAAGAGCGTCCAGGCCCAGTCGACCGACATCCAGCCGGCTATCCCCGTCGAGGTCTTCGATCATGCGCTGGATGACCTGCGTGAGCTGACGGCTCACGAACTTGAGCACATCGGGCGACTCGCCAATCCGATACTCAAGCCGGCCGGGGAAGACAGGTACCGGCCCGTCGACTGGGATGAGGCCATGGACATCGCCGCGTCCCGCCTGGGCAAAACGGAACCGGGACGAAGCTTTTTCTACTCCTCCGGCCGTTCGTCAAACGAGGCAGGTTTCCTCTTCCAGCTGCTGGCCCGTGCCTGGGGCACCAACAACGTCAACAACTGTTCCTACTATTGTCACCAGGCAACCAGTGTTGCACTCGGCTCAACCATCGGAACCGGCACGGCTACCGTCGAGCTCGCCGACCTTGACCGTTGCGACCTGATCTTTGTCATCGGTGCCAACCCGGCGTCCAACCACCCGCGCTTTATTCACAAGCTGAAAGCTGTGCGGGAACGCGGCGGACACGTGGTCATGATCAACCCCGCTCGTGAGGCCGGCCTGGTGAAGTTTGCGGTTCCCAAGAGTCCGCGCTCGCTGTTACTCGGTGGCAGTGAGATCGCCAGTGCGTACCTGCAGCCGAATGTCGGTGAGGACATCGCCCTGTTCAAGGGCATCGCCAAGGCCATTGTCGAAGCGGGGCGCCACGACAGTGCGTTTATCGAGGCGCACGTCGATGGTTTCGACGCATTCCTTGAGGATATCGGCAGGACCGACTGGCGGCTCATCGAGCAGCGCACCGGCATCTCGCGTTCTGAGATCAGTGACGTGGCTGACCTGTATGCCCGATCGGACAATGCCGTGTTTGCCTGGGGAATGGGTATGACCCATCACCGCCACGGCTCAGAGAACATCGAGTACATCGCCAACCTTGCGCTGCTGAGAGGCATGATCGGCAAGCCCGGCCGTGGTCTGCTGCCGCTGCGAGGCCATTCCAATGTGCAGGGCATAGGCACAATCGGCGTAAAGCCGGTACTGTCGGAAGAGGTATTTTCGAAGCTGCAGGCGCATTTTGGCGTCACGCTGCCGGCTGAGGCCGGCTGGGACACGATGGCGGCAATGCAGGCAGCACACGCCGGCAATGTCGATGCCGCCGTGTTGATGGGCGGCAACCTGTTTGCCGCCAATCCGAACTCGCGCTGGGCGACCGAGGCGCTGGATCGCATCGGCTTTCGCGTCTGCCTGACGACAACGCTGAACCAGTCGCACGTGCGCGGAATCGCAGGTGATGTGCTGGTTTTGCCGGTGTCTGCCCGCGACGAAGAATGGGAGCCGACCACCCAGGAGTCGATGTTCAATTTCGTTCGACTCAGTGACGGCCAGATTGTCCGCCATGCCAACGTACGGCCCGAAGTCGTGATACTTGCCGATATCGCGACGCGGCTGATGCCGGACTCACCGATCGATTTCCAGTCGTTCAAGCAGCATCGACGCTTGCGCGAGGCTATCGCAGCCATTGTGCCCGGCATGGAACAACTCGCTGACATCGACGTCGCTCGCCGTGAGTTTCATATCGGCCAGCGCCTCATGCACACACCCGAATTCAGGACGGCGACGGGTCGGGCACTGTTCCAGGTCCGCGCGCTGCCGGAGATGCCGGCCGACGAAGCGCACAACGTCCGACTGACGACGGTTCGCAGCGAGGGCCAGTTCAACTCAATCATCTACGAAGAAAAAGACAGCTACCGCAAGACGGACACGCGCTGGTGCGTGATGCTGAACGAGTCTGACATTGAGGACCTGGGCATAAGGCCCGGCGAGCGGATTTCCCTGGAGTCTGAGCACGGCCGCATGCGGGACGTGAAGGTCTTCGTCCATGACCTGCCGAAAGGCAATGCCATGGCCTACTACCCGGAGGCCAATTGCCTGACCGGTACCGAGGTCGACCCGCGCAGCAAGACACCGTCCTTCAAGCACACGCGCGTGCGCCTGCTCACAGCGTCGACCTAGCAGCGGTCCGTGCCGGCCTTCGGGTGCGGAAACGTGTCATCGTCATCACCGCCTTCGCGCGGCGTCAGGCAGGCGAAGTCCTTTTCAATGAGAATGGCTGACGATTGTTCGGCTGCTGCGCAGTCGAGCGCAACACGGTCATCGGACGCCCACGTGGCCAGCGCGGTTGCCGGTGCTTCGATTACCAGGTGTGTTCCCGACATCGACGCGCGCAGTGACCTCTCGTCGGAGGCGCGCAGGCTGTAGGTGAAGGTCACACCGCCAGCAAGCTGCGTGGTCTCACTGACGGCGTCGCCCCGTCCGACCTGCTCAACTTCGCCCTGCGACAGCCGAAGTCGAATGGTGTTGCCGCGGATACGTAGTTTCATGCGTCCTCCTGCCTGGCCCGAATGTCAAAGTGCAGGGCATCCTTGCGCTCTCCCGGCGTCGAACACAACCCTGTCGAAAGTCGAATCAGCTCCATCGGCCGGAACGTGTCGAATCTTGTCGATGCATCGTAAACCAGATACCCGGTTTTCGCGCTCGCGGTATACGCAGCCTCCGGCGAATTGGTTACGATGCCGGTATGGCGAAGAACAAAAAGCCCAAAGCCGTGTTCGGCTGGCGGGAATGGGTGGAACTGCCCGAGCTGGGCCTGCGGCACATCAAGGCAAAAATCGACACCGGTGCGCGGACCTCGTCCCTGCATGCATTCAATGTCGAGACCGTTGATGTTGACGGCCGTCACCGCGTTATTTTCGATATTCACCCCAATCAGAACGACAGTGAAACAGTCGTCCGCTGCGAGGCGGATGTTATCGATGAGCGAGACGTCAAAAGCTCAGGCGGGCACCAGACGCGACGATGGGTTATTCGCACGCCCGTTCGAATCGGTGACAACGAGTGGACCACCGAAATTACCCTGGCGTCCCGAGACGACATGAAGTTTCGGATGTTGATCGGGCGCACCGCCATGCGCGGTGTCGCGACCGTCGACCCGTCCCGGTCCTACGTTGCCAGCGGTCGGAGGCGGTCTCGTGCCTCGTAAGCCTGCGCTAACCATCGGCGAAACCCAGGTCCCGGCAGGGACCCGGGCATCGATCGACTTGCCGGTCGCCGATCTTTATACCGGCACGTCCCTGTCGATGCCGGTGCACGTCGTAAACGGAAAGTCGGCCGGTCCAACGATGGTGGTATGCGCGGCGATTCACGGTGACGAATTGAATGGCGTTGAGATCATCAAGCGCCTGCTGAAGCGCAAGGCGCTGACATCAATGAAGGGCACGCTGATCGCCGTCCCGATCGTCAATGTGCACGGCTTCCTCGACCTGTCACGCTATCTGCCAGACCGACGAGACCTGAATCGCTCATTTCCAGGCAGCGCCAAGGGGTCGATTGCCTCTCGCACGGCGCACACCTTTGTGACCGAGATTCTGTCCAAAGCGGATATCGGTATCGACCTGCACACTGGCGCGGTGAACCGTTCCAACCTGCCGCAGATCCGCGCGTTCCTCGAAAACACGGAGACTCGCAACCTGGCGCGTGCATTCGGAACACCGGTGGTCGTGAACTCCAATATTCGAGACGGGTCCCTGCGTGACTGTGCAGCGGACCGCGGCTTACCGATGCTGGTGTATGAAGCCGGGGAGGCCCTGCGCTTCGACGAGATCAGCATCAAGGCGGGTGTCGTTGGCATCATCAAGGTCATGCGCTACATCGGTATGCTTCCGAAGGCGCGAAAGACCCGGGATATCGATCCGCTGATCGCCGATTTCACGAGCTGGGTTCGTGCGTCAGCCAGTGGAATTATCACGCCTCGCGTCGAACTTGGCGCTCGCGTGAAGGAAGGCCAGCGGCTGGCCACGATCGCAGACCCGCTCGGTGACGAAGCGGAGTTCGTCACGGCTCCGTTTGACGGCATCATTATCGGACGCAATAACCTGCCGGTCGCCCACGAGGGCGACGCACTGTTTAACCTCGCTGCGTTCCAAAGCGTTTCCCGCGCGGAGGACAAGGTGGAAGCGTTTACCCAGACGCACTCCTGACGGATACGACCATGCGCATAGCCATACTCTCAACGAATCCCCAGCTGTACTCGACACGCCGTCTGCGTGAGGCGGCCGAGCAACTCGGCCACGACGTTCGAATCATCGATCATCGGCGCTGCTACATGAACATCGTCAGCGCTTCCCCGGAGATCCACTACAAGGGCGAAGCGCTCGGGCAGTTCGATGCCATTATTCCGCGCATCGGGGCCTCGGTCTCTTTTTACGGCACGGCCGTCGTTCGACAGTTCGAGGTGATGGGGGTGTACTCGATCAATGAGTCTGTCGCCATCAACCGTTCGCGCGACAAGCTGCGCGCCTCGCAGTTGCTATCCAGGAAGGGTCTTGGCCTGCCAGTGACCGGATTCGCGAATTCACCGGATGACACGGATGACCTGCTTAACCTCGTCGGCGGCGCACCGGTTGTCATCAAGCTGCTGGAGGGCACCCAGGGTGTCGGCGTGGTGCTGGCGGAGACCCGAAAGGCGGCGTCGAGCGTTATTGAAGCATTCCGTGGGCTCAAGGCTAACTTCATGGTCCAGGAGTTCATCAAGGAGGCGGACGGTGCCGATATTCGTTGTTTCGTCATTGGCGAAAAAGTTGTTGCGGCGATGAAACGGCAGGGCAAGGAAGGAGAGTTCCGCTCTAACCTGCACCGCGGCGGCACGGCATCGCTGGTCAAGATTTCACCGGAAGAGCGTCGGACCGCCGTGCGTTCGGCAAAGGTCATGGGACTCAACGTCGCCGGCGTTGACCTGCTGCGGTCGAATCGTGGCCCGGTGGTCATGGAAGTGAATTCCAGCCCCGGGCTTCAGGGTATCGAGAACGCTACCGGCAAGGATGTCGCCGGGATGATCATCAAGTTCATCGAAAAGAACGCGCGCCAGGGCCGGACCCGGACGCGCGGCAAGGGTTAACGGTCCCTTTTCCGCCGATCAGGTGTTCGGGTCGGCGTCGTGTTTCAGGCTCATGACGCGTCCACGGCTGACATGCAGCAGGTCGCTGATTTTCAGCACCAGCGAGTCTTCGTACTTGTCGAGATTGCCGTCGGCGTAGGCGACGTTCCAGAGGAGCCGGACGATACTGGCCTTCTCGTCCTCGCTCAGGTTCTGGTGCAGAACGTCGGTGAACGCATGCAGGGACACCAGGCCCTCGGCCTCCTCGGTCGCCTGGTTGACGAGCTCTGCGGCGTCTTCCGGATCCAGCTGAAAGTGCGCCTCCATCAATCTCAGCATGTGATCGAATTCAGTTTCGTCGAACACGTCGTCAGCCTGTGCGACATCGGCGAGCAGGACTGCCGTGGCAAGGCGGATTGCCGGCTCGCGGTTATCTTCGGTCGCTTCCGCGGCGAGCGCGTCGCGTACCTGGTCTAACAAACGCTTGATCATTCCGGGCTCTTCTTTTGTTGTCCAAGAGCTTATGATCGGGTTCGCGGGCCCGGGTTTCAACATTGTTTCTTTTTGTATTGCACCCGGCGAGGCACTGGTTTTTGCGGGGCGAATACAGGAAAGTACCGCCCGGGGGCTTATGCACGGAATATCACTGAAACACGCCCGCTTGCTGCTCGCCGCAGCCAAGCACTCCAGCGTCACCGGCGCTGCCGCGGCCATAAACCGCTCTCAGACGTCGGTCACGAAGTCGCTGCACGACCTTGAGCGCGACGTCGGTGTTGAGCTGTTCGATCGCTCAGCCAAGGGCATCACGCTGACGGGATTTGGCAAGGCCCTTGAGAAGGGCGCCCTGCTGGCAGCCGATTCCTTCCAGCGTGCGCGGGGTTCCGTGGCACCCAACACGATGCAGGCATCGCCGAGCATCAGCCGCTTCTTTGAAATGGACGTCTCTGATCGCTGGCTGGACGCATTTCTCGCCGTCGCGGAGCACCAGGACACACAAGCTGCAGCCGATGAGCTCGGCATCACGGTCGCCGCGATCCTGGTTAACATTCGCAAGCTGGAAGACATGCTTCGCCAGCCCCTGTTCGAACGACTGCCTAATGCAACGGTGCCGACCTCGTTTGCGAAGACACTGGTCAAGGAAGTGAAGCTAGCGCGTATGCACCTGCGGCATGCCTGTGACGAGATTAACGCCATGCAGGGCATCAAGGCGGGTCGCGTGACCTTTGGCAGCTTGCCGTTCTCGCGCACCTACCTGCTGCCGAAAGCGATCATTCGGCTGCGCGAGGCCTATCCCGACATCGATGTTGTCACGATGGAGGCGCCGTATGCCGAGCTCGCGTCTGCGCTGCGCTGCGGTGATATTGATTTCCTGGTATCCGCGCTGGATCGCGATGAGCCGGACAGCAGCCTGACGCGCGAATCACTGATCTACAACCGGCCCTGCATCGTCGTGCGCAGTGGCCACCCGGTGACCCAGCTTGAATCGCCGACCTGGAAAGACCTGTCAAAGTATGAGTTCGTGCTGCAGCACAAGGAATCACCGACCCGGCACATGTTCGAGGATGCACTGGCGGCAAACGGCTATGAACCGCCGCACTACGCGGTGCAGACAGGCTCCCTGCTGATTACCCGCGGTATTCTCGAAGAAACCGACATGGTCACCGTACTGTCGGCTCACCAGATCTACTACGAGCAAAAGCTCGACCTGCTGACCACCGTGGATCTGCCGATTCTCAACGACAGTCGACCTATCGGCATTATTCGGCGGGCGCAGGGCAGTATCCCGCCAGCGGCCGAAGCCCTGCTCGATGAGATTCGTCGAGTAGCGACCGAGCTCGGTCCGGACATCTAGCGCCTCGATATTCATAGACTCGAAGATGCAACCAATCGTCGATTGGGTGCATCTAAGCAGTGTAGACCAAATCGCGCCCGGCTCACGGCTTCCCCCCGCGAATAGGTGCGTACGGCCCCGCCATCGGCGGGGCTGTTCATGGTCTCACCAGGGCTTCGTCCTAGTCGGACTGCAGGGCGGTTACAGGATCCAGGCGCGCTGCGGACATTGCAGGGTACACACCGAAGCCAACGGCGATGCCGACGCAGACAACGACGGCGATGAAAATCACGAGCAGAGACCACGCGACGGCCCAGCCGGCAAAGGCGGCGATCACGTACGCGAGGATCACGCCCAGCAACACGCCGATACTCGCGCCGATCAAGGCGATTACCGACGCTTCAACAAGAAACTGGCGGACGATGTCCACTTCCCGGGCGCCGATGGCACGTAACAGACCGATCTCTGATTTTCGTTCCATCACGGAGGCCAGCATGATGTTCATGATGCCGATGCCGCCAACCAGTAGCGAGATGCCGGCGACGGCCGACATGACAATGGTGAAGATGCGCTGTGTCTGCTGGTGTTGCGCCAGCAGGCGGGCTGGGACAACCAGCTGGTAATCGTTTTGCTCGCTGTGCCGGCTGTTGACGAGGTGGTCGATAGCCTGCGCCGCGGCTGCGGGCGACACGGAATCATCGATGCGCACCTTGATCGTATCGAGCTCGGCCGACAGCTCTTCCATCTTCAGCCGGATCAGCCCGGCCTGCAGCGGCAGATATACTCGACTGCCTTCGCCGCCGACCTGGCGCCCCTGGAACTCGCTGTTCGGCAGCTGCCGGTCCCGCAGGACGCCGACCACCTCCAGCCAGAGATGATTGACCTTGATGAACTTGCCAATGGCATCGCCGTTCGGGAACAGCTCCTGGGCCGCTGTATTGCCAAGTACGGCAACCTGCGCAAACGAGCGGTCGTCATTTTCGGTAAATACTCCGCCTCGGCTGGGTTCCAGGCTCGACAGTTCGAAGTACTCGGGGCTAACGGCGCAAACGTCGGCGCGGCTGGCACCTTCGCGGCTGAATAGTGACCACGTCCGGAAGCATCGGCTGCCCGCCCAGCCGTCGACAAACGGCAGGGTGTTCGATATCGCTTCGGCGTCACGCACGCTGACGCCCGCCGAGTAACGTCGTATCTGCTTCAGGGTCTGGTTGTCGAGTTCTCGTGACTCGACGATCAGGTTGCGAAGGCCCATTCCTTCGATCAGTTCCAGTGCCTGTTTCTTGCCGCCTTCGCTGACGGCAAGCATGGCAATCACGGCGCCAACGCCAAACACCATGCCCAGCAGGGTGAGAGCCGTGCGCAACCTGTGATGCGCAAGCTGGCCAAGTGCCTGGCGTACATCGATCAGGACGTGATGAACACGTGGATCCATCAGCCGGCTTCCGTGGGCGCTACAAGGCTGATGCGCTCGCCGCTTTCGATGCCGTCAGTCAACTCGACAAGGTCCGGGCTGCGGCGACCGGTGGTCACCAGGCGTTTTTCCGGACGACCGCTGCTCATGACGAACACGTGCGCGTTGTCTGCATCGCCGTAGACCGACTGAGCCGGGACGACGATACTGTCGTCCAGCGCACCGGTGACAATCTCCGCACGCAGGCGGCTGCCAACGCGCATCAGGTCAGCATCCACGTCGTCGATGGCCGCTTCAACAACAAAGAACTTTTGCGGATCGGTTTTGTTTTTCGGGCTCGCGACCGGCGATATCGTTTCCACCCTGGCGCTGAACTCGCGTTGAGCGGCGGAGTCAAGACGGACGCGGACCGTCTGGCCAATCTCGATGCCCACCGCGTCCAGTTCAGGCACGTACAGCTTGGCTTTTACCTTCCCGCGGATCGGCAAAAACGCGACCGGCCGTCCGGCGAACACGGTGCCGCCCTTGCTGATTTTCTGGCCCCAGCCCGTTCGCGCGTACACCAGCGTGCCGTCTGCGGGGCTGCGCAACTCCATCATCGACAGGGCCGTTTCCTGTTTCTCAAGCTTGGAAGCTTCACCCTCGCGTTCCGCGAGGATCAGGTTGCGTTCCGCCGTGGTTCGCTGGTCAAACGTCTGCTCCTGCCAGGAGAGATACGCCGCTTCGACGTCGAGGTAGTCGAGATCGGAGAGCGCATCGATCATTTCATTGCGGCTCATCAGTCGTTCGTCGACCGTCGCAAAGGACTCCGAGATATCGCGTTCGCCCTCAACACGAATGGACTCGTGATTGATGCGCGTTTTCTCGATGTCTTCGCCACGTTCGACGCCCGCCAGTTTGAAGTCCGATTTGGCGACAGCCAGCTCGGTGGTGGCCTGCTGCAGCAGGATCTCAACGTCATCGAAACGTGCGATGACGTCTCCTTTTCGGATGTCGGAAAACTCTGGCGCAATCCAGGCAATGTTGAACGCCATGCGAATGCCGCCGGGTACCGAGATGGGCAGGCTCTCGGAAGCAATCAACTCACCCTTGGCGGGTACAACAAGTTCGGTGGTTGTTCGTTCGGCGATCAGGCTTGGTCCGGAGGATGATTCCGCACCGCAGGCCGCAAGGGCGCAACACGCTGCAAGAAGGGTCAAATTTCTCATTGCACGGAAATCCTCTCGCCGGCCTCGAGCCCGGCGTCAACAATAAAGAGCCCGGCACTTTCACGGCCGAGCGTAATGTCACGCCAACCGTCGCCACGCACTGTGACGCCCGGTTTGCCGTCGCGGTACTGGATGGCGTTCTCCGGCACTGCGAGTGCCGCGTTACGGCGGTCTACTTCGATGGTGAGTTTGACGGTCATACCGGGACGCAGGTTGGCGATCTGGTCCTCCGGCAGCGTGACCGATACGTCACGGACCATCGCCTGTGAAAACTGGGACTGGCGGCGAACGATGCTGCCAACCTCGACAACCTCGCCCTCGATCGGCGTGCCGCCAGCGGCGTCGATAACCATGCTTGCCGTCTGGCCGACGGCGATCTTGGTCGCCGCAAATTCTGCGACCTCGGCCTTGACCACGAGATTGTTCGGGTTCGCGAGTTCGACCACGGTGATGCCAGGGTTTGTCTGGTCGTTAACGCCGAGCTTCTGTCCGGCCTGGTCGGTGCCGATAATGACCAGGCCCTCTCGCGGCGCACGAATAGTGAATGCGGCAAGATCTCGCTCGGCACCCGCGAACTCGGCTTCCAGTCGGCGGATATCGGCTTCGAGTTCGGCGACCTTGGCCTCGCGTACGCTGCGATTCAGGTCGGTACGCTGCTTTTCACGCTCATACAGATCCGTTGCGATGCGGCGCTCCTCGACCAGCTTTTGGTACTCGAGGCCGGCATAAACCGACGCATCCACGTCGGCTTTTCGCTGCGCCTTGTCTGCACGGCTTTCAGCGTCTGCCAGCCGCACCTTTTCTTCCTCGATCTCCCGTGCCTGCGTCTCGAGCAGGGACTCCAGTTCGGTCCGCTTTGAATTCAGGCTGGCGCGCTTTTGCCGCACCTCGTCGTCCTTCGAGCTGGAGTCAAACTGGGCCAGGATGTCGCCTTCCTTGACGGTTGATCCTTCACGCGCAATGCCGGTGATGGTCAGACGCCAGCTGCGGGTTGGGGGCGGTCCGAAACGCAGGGAGTCGGCCGACTGGACGATGCCACTGGCTGACACGGTGATGGGGCGAGAGGCAGGCTGGACTTCGAGCCATTGCTCTGCGAATGCCGGACCGGCGAGGAGCGCAAACAGGACAACGAGTCGCTTCATTGGTCCGTCTCCGCCGGCGTTACGATGCCCATGACGCTCATGCCCGGCATGATGTTCGCCGGCAGTGCTTCCATCGGCTGCGCGAGCGCTTCAAAGTAACCGCTGTCGCTCCAGTCCTGCCGCTCGACCGCCTGGCTGGATGTCCATGTCAGTTCGGTCAGGAACGGCACCGACCCCTGTGCGTCAGCAGCGACCTGGATACTCTGTCCCATGGCGACTTCCAGGATGTCCGCTTCGTGCACCCAGAAACGAACCTTGAGATCCTCGCGGCTGGCGACTTTGGCGATCTCGAATCCCGAATACAGTGTTTCGCCCGGGAAGACCTTGGTACCGGTAAACGGATTCTCGCCGTAAATCAGGAAGCCGGCCTTGGTGGCCCTGATCTCGGTTGCTTCAAGCGCGAGTCGAATGCGTTCGTAATTGGATTCTGCCTGCCTCACCTCAAGTGCGGTTTCCTTGACGATGTCGTCAAGCTCAGCGCGACGGTTGAGCAGCTCGGCCTCGGAGCGGATCAGAGTTTTCTTCGCCGTCGCCAGCGTAAGCTGGTAGCGCTCGTAGTCGAGTCTCGGAATCGTAGCTGCGGGTATCACCGCATCGAGCTCGGCCAGTCGCAGCGCAGATTCCGCCTGCGCGACCGCGCGCTCTGAGTCCATCACCTGCAAACGCACTTCATCGACACGTCGATCGGCTGTCAGTTGCACCTTCTCCAGGTCGGTGCGGGTCTGTTCCTCGCGCGTGATCAGGTCGCCCGGGTCCAGGCGAACAATCACCTCGCCGACTTCGACGGGTGTGCCTTCCGGCACCATCCAGTCGATACGACGTTGCCAGCCTCCGGGCAGTCTTGGCATTTCAACGGTCTGTGCGCTGCTGTCCTCGACGACACCGGTCAGCAAGGGTGCTGCCGTTGCAAGGCCCGGCAGTAAAAGCAAGAAACTAGTGAGTCGCATCATGTTCAATCTTCCCGTCGCGCATGCGGATCAGTCGCTTGGCGTAGGCGGCAATCTCGTCTTCGTGGGTGACCAGCAAGATGGTCTGCCCGGTGCGGTTTAATTCAGTGAACAATTCCATGATCTCCTCGGACGTCTTGCTGTCGAGGGCGCCGGTCGGCTCATCGGCCAGCAGCAGCGGAGGCTCGTTGATCAGTGAGCGTGCGATGGCGACACGCTGGCGTTGTCCGCCCGACAACTGGTTCGGCCGGTGATCCATGCGATCGCCAAGCCCGAGACGTTCGAGCAGCGCGACGCCGCGGTCGCGTGCAAGCACGGGGTCGGTGTCCGAGTAGCGCAGCGGCAGCAGCACGTTGTCCAGCGCGGTCATTCGCGGCAGCAGGTGGAAACTCTGGAACACAAAACCCATCTTTTCGTTTCGCGTGCGCGACAGCTCGCCGTCGTCCAGCGAGCCTACTTCTTCGCCAAGGAAGCTGTAACTGCCTTCGTCCGGTGTATCGAGGCAGCCGAGAATGTTCATCAACGTCGATTTGCCGGACCCCGACGGTCCCATGACGGCCACGAAGTCGCCTTCCTCGATGGTCAGGTCCACGTGGTCCAGGGCGTGCACCCAGGTGTCGCCAACGTGGAAGCGCCGGCAGAGCTGGTTCGTATGGATCATGTTCTTGTATTCGCTGGGCGCGGAGTTTCGGATGCGCATTATCGTCGATGCGCCGCTCGCAGGCTTGCCGAGTTACAACTTAATACAGTGCCATTTAGGACCCCATCAGTGCCCATGAGGTTCATTGAAATCACGCACCGGACACACCGGCACGATTGCGGTTGGATCGATGCTCGCGTGACTTCCGAGATTATGCGTTTTTTTGTGACGGAAATTCACCGTCTCGGCGATCTTCGCCATCTGGTAAATCTCGCCGTTGTGCGCCCGCAGAGCGATCAACCCACTTCGGGTATGAATAGCCCCGCATTGTCTTTCCTTGCTGACGATGAATGTGCTTCGTAAGGCCAATTATGCAGGAGCGGGACTTGCAGGACTGATTCATCACAACCGGTTGCGTATAATACGGCGAACAGAGGATGCAGCGTGATTACGTGTTTTGGTGAAGTGCTAGTCGATATGCTGGCCGGTCGAATTCATCTAGGCGACCCGGGAGCCGACGATTGCTATTACCCGGTTGCCGGCGGTGCCCCCGCGAACGTCGCTGTTGCCGTCGCAAAGTTGGGTGGAAGCCCAAAGTTCATTGGCGGCATCAGCCGGGACCGATTCGGTCGATTCCTGCTCAGAGAGTTGCGGCGCTTCGGGGTCGAAACCACCCACATGCATGAGACCAACGCTCCCACCGCCTTGGCCATCGTCAGTATCGACGAGCACGGCGAGCGCGCATTCTCCTTCTACGGCGAGAATGCGGCCCATCTTGACGTTCCGGCCACGGCGATCCCGATGGGGCAGCTCGGCGACATTCGACACTTCAGTTCGAATACGCTGACGGTTCCATCGATGCGTGAGGCTACGTCGGTGTTCATCTCGCAGGGGGTCGTCAGCTTCGACATCAACTACCGGCGAGGCCTGTGGCCTGAACCCGCAGAGGCTGCAGCTGTGATTGACGATTTTGCGGTCCGCAGCGACGTGATCAAGACCAGTCTGGAAGAACTGAACGAGCTGTTCCCGGGTTCCCGGAGCGAATCCACTGTCAGGGCGTGGCTCGGTGAGAACGCGTCGGTGGTGGTCATTACGGATGGCGGCAACCCAATAACGGTTCAGACTCGTGGCAACACACAGCAATTTACTCCTCCGGCTGTCAAAGCCGTGGACACTACCGCGGCGGGTGATGCGTTCGTTGGAGGACTGCTGCATGCCATGTCGCAGGCAGAGTCCTTTGCCGTCTGGTCGGCTGACGTGGATCGGGTTGTGGACAGTGCGAAATTCGCCGCTGGCTGTGGCGCGCTGGCTGTGACGCGACCCGGTGCGTTTCCCTCCCTGCCTACACTGGCCGAAGTCGAGGAGTTTCATTCGACGGCGGGACTTCTATAGTGGCACGCAAACCCCGAGGCAAGCTGGCTGATATGAAGATGTCCGATATCGCGAAACTCGCGGGCGTGTCGAAATCCACGGTCTCTCGGGCATTGGCGAACAGTGACCAAGTGTCGGAGTCGACCAAAGCCCGTATTCGAGATATCGCCAGCCAACACGACTATCGACTCAACGTGGCGGCGCGCGATTTCCGTCACCGCCAGACTCGAACCATCAAAGTTGTGGTACCTGTCGGCGATGCGGGAATACCGCACTTTACTGACCCGTTCGTCATGGACCTGTTGGCTTCAATCGCAGATACGCTGAGCGATCGCGACTACAACATGCTTCTGACCAAGATAGCCTTGTCGTCACCGGATTCGATTAAGCAGTCGTTCGATACGCGCGGCGATGACGGCGTCGTCGTAATCGGCCAGATGCGCTTCCATGACGAGTTAAACCGGATTGCCGAAAGCCGCCACCCCCTGGTGGTGTGGGGCGCCCAGTTCCCGGATCAGAAATACGTAACGGTGGGCAGCGACAATATCGCCGGAGCGCGTGCGGCGGTTAGGCATTTGCTGAATCTCGGGTGTCGCCGCATCGCCTTTTTCGGCGATACGCGTATGGCAGAGCCAGAGCTGCGCCGTCAGGGGTATGTAACTGAGCTGGATCGAGCGGGAGTGGATTACGATCCATCATTGATTTTCCCGATGTCCTACGATCGACTGTCCGCCTACGCTGAGATTAGCCGCATCATCGAAGATGGCTGTAACTTCGATGCTGTGTTCGGAACCAGTGACGTTATCGCCATGAGCACCATCGCGGCGCTGCACGACCACGGCTATTCCGTCCCGAATGACATTCCCGTCGTCGGCTACGACGACATTACGCTGGCCAGTTTCTTCAGTCCCGCTCTGACGACGGTCAGTCAGAACATCGCGCGTAGCGGAAAGGTGCTGGTCGACAAAGTCTTGCGACTTGCAGCTGGAGAGTCGGTCGACTCATCCCTGACGCCGACCGAACTTATTGTCAGAAAATCCTGCGGTGCACGTCGCTAGCGTTCACCACAGCCAGATCACGTGTGCTGCTGATATGAGCACTATCAACAGGGCCAGGAATCTGTAGTTGGCATACAGCGGTGTGCCTTCCAATTCGATTGTCTCGCGGCGATACGTGTCTGGTGTCCACATATACTGGGAGACGGCGGCGGGGTCTGGTGGCGGTGACTTAAGGCTGCCGACGATCATCGCTATGCAGCAGACGGCGAATACGATGGGGGCGACCAGCAGGAAGTGAATGTCGGTCCAGCCGACAATTTCATTGGCGATGAACAGCAGGACTGCGGACACGACACCGGTGATGATCGTGGCGAACCCGCCTTCCTTGTTCGCGCGTGACCAGAACGTGCCGAACAGGAACAGGCAGACGACGGGCGGCACCGCGTATGCAAGTACGGCTTGCAGATATTTAAACAAGGATCCGAAATTCTCGATCTGCGGCGCCCACAGTACCGCGAACAACATGAACACGAAGGTCACATAGCGGCCGACCTTAAGCAGTTTTTCGCTCGACAACTCCGGATGTCGGCGGCGGATGAAGTCCATGGTCACCAGTGTCGATGCCGAGTTCAACGTGGAGTCGATCTGCGACATCAGTGCGGCGAGAAAGCCGGCCAGTACCAGCCCCAGCACGCCGACGGGCAGCAGGTCGAACATCAGCGTCGGAAAGACCAGGTCCGGGCGTTCCAGTTCCGGATACAGGATGATGGCGGCGGTACCGGGTATAACCATCAGGAACAGAACCGGGATCTTGAGAAAGCCGGCCAGCAGGGCGCCCCAGCGACCATGATCGACATTCTTCGCGCCAAGGACGCGTTGCATCATGAACTGGTTGGTGCACCAGAAGTAGAATCCGAGCAACGGCACCCCCAGCACCAGCCCGAGCCACGGCATTCCTGGGTCATCCATAGGTCGTATCAGGCTGAGCTGCTCCGGGTTGACGGTGGCGACGATGTTAGACCAGCCGCCGGCTTCGCTGATCGCCATGATTGCAATGATCGTTGAACCGATAATCAAAAGGACGGCCTGGATGACGTCGGTAATCATGACCGCAGACAGTCCACCAATGATGGTGTAGACACCGGCGACAACCGCCAGTACCGCGATGGTCTGCCATATCGGTATATCCGGGAATATCAGCTTCATGATGAGCGCGCCGGCAAACAGGCTTCCCGCGGTGTCCAGCACGATGTTGAGGAACAGGGTCAACACCGCAAAATAGGTGCGGGCCCGGCCGTCAAAACGCAACGACAGGTACTCCGGCATCGTGTACACCTGCGATTTGAGGTAGAGCGGCAACAGAAACACCGCGAAGAACGCCATCAATACCGCTGACATCCACTCGTAGTTGTATACCGAGATGCCGGTTGCGTAGGCGTCTCCGGAGAGACCTACCAGCGTGGTGCTGGAAATCTGCGAGGCAAACAGTGAGAAGCCGACCAGCGGCCAGATCATGCGGCGGCCCGCCAGGAAATAGTCCGTGGCGTTTTCGTTTCGGCCTGCGAAGTACAACCCGATGCCCACCATAAAAACGAAATACACCACGACGATGACGACATCGATCTGGTGCAGTTGGAACTGCGTCATGAGACCCCCCTCCTGCGCACGCTTTTTGGAGTTTATACCGACGGAGCCTAGTCGTTTCGCAACAAAAAAGCAATCGGTTGCGTTAATAAAAACAGTGGTTTAAGAGCGTTTTTGACAATCGTTGCGTCCAATGCAAGAATTTCTCTGCACAAACGGGGGGTCAGGGCGGCGTTGCCCTGCCTGCAACAGGAGGGGAAACACATGAAAGCTCAAACAGCTCTGCGCGGTTTTGCGCTGGCGCTCTTGGCCGTCAGTGGTGCGTCGATGGCGCAGGACGATGATGGCAATGAATCCATTCTCGAAGAGGTCGTGGTCACCGGCGTTGCGAGAGGCACCGTGAAGCTGGAAACCAGCGTCTCGGTATCGTCGCTCGATTACAGCGAAGCCAATAAGTACTCTGCGCGGTCGCTCGGCGAAATCTATCGCAGTCTGCCGGGGTTGCGTTCGGAGCCTGCCACCGGCGAGGGCAACGGCAGCATCGCGGTTCGCGGCATTCCGCTGGCTACCGGTGGATACAAATATGTTCAGCTACAGGAAGACGGCCTGCCGGTCTTGCAGTACGGCGACATCATCGTGGGCAACGTACCCAACTACGTTCGCGGCGACTTCACGCTCTCGCGGATCGAGGCTATCCGTGGCGGCAGCGCATCAACGCTCACCAGCAGCGCGCCGGGCGGCATAATCAACCATATTTCAAGAACCGGCGAGGAAGAAGGCGGCGCGATCGGCCTGGGTTTTGGCCTGGATTTCGATGAGCTGCGGTTCGACTTCAACTATGGCGGTGCGCTGACCGACGATATGTACTACCACGTCGGTGGTTACTGGCGCGAAGGCGAGGGTGTGCGGGAAGTTGGCTACGATGCGAACACCGGCGGTCAGATTCGAGGCAACATCACCCGCGAACTGGACAACGGCTACATCCGTTTTCACTACAAGAAGATCGACGAGAATCTGGCGACTTATCACAACTTCGTATCGGTCGCGAACGATGGTGGTGGTTTCTCGCCGTTCGGCGGTTGGGACGGCAGCAGCGAGTCAGCTGGCACGATTTACCGCACCAGCAAGAACGTCATCAACGCGGACGGCAGTCCGGGAACGCGCCGCCCGGCTGACCAGATCACGGTCAACGTCGATTCCTTCGGAATCGAAGGTGAATTCGATATCGACGGCGGCTTCACAATCGCCAACCGCTTCCGTAACTCACGCATTTCAGGTGGCCAGATTTCGGCCCTGCCGTTCGGAGCGGGTGATCTCGGTAACGCAATAGACCTCGGCGCGGCAATCTGCAACTGCGCCAACCCGGTTGTCACGCTCGGTGCCGGACCAAACGCCGGCGACGTGTACAGCGGTCTCGCGCTTCAATACCTCGAACTGGACTTCCTGAACGATGCTCTGGACTTCGTGGTCAATGACCTGCGCGTAAGCTACGAAGCCAGCGACACAACCACGATAACCGCGGGTCTCTACTACTCGTCGCAGGATATCGTTCAGAACTGGCCGAACTGGGATCGCTACATCACCGAATTCAACGGTGACAACGCGGTGCCACTGGTCATTACCGACGGCGATACGGGCATACAGTATTCCGATCCAAACGGCACCTTCGCCCGAGGCCTTTTGTCTCGTCTTGTCGACCTGAACTACAAGACACTGGCACCGTATGTTGATGTAAATTTCATACTTGACGATCTCAGTATCAATGCGAGCGTTCGCCAGGATGAAGTCGAAGTTCGTGGCGTCGCTGCAGGCAGCGCTGCGGGTTTCGCAGGCGTTGCGACGCCCTGCGACACCAACGGCGATGGTGACACGACCGACCCGCTCGATGATTGCGCGATTTCCGATCTCAACAACGGCACCGTGCACAACTACGATCCCAGTTACACATCGTTCTCACTGGGCGCGAACTATGCCTTCGGTGACAATCAGGCGGTGTTCGCCCGCATCAGTGAAGGCGGCGTGGTCGTCGCTGACCGACTGTTCGACGGTGGTGCTGATCGTGTGCTCGCAGCCAATGCCGGCCTGAGCGATGGCGTCGATGACGTTATGCAGTTCGAGCTCGGGTACAAGCTGAACGCCGCTGACTTCGACCTGTTTGCCACGTTCTTCCGCGCGGAGACCGAAGAAACACAGTCCGAAGTTACGACAGGGAATGTTTTTGTCCAGGAGTATGAGGCCACTGGTCTTGAACTCGAGGCGGTGTACCACATTGGCGATTTCGATATTAACGCCAACTTCACGTGGACGGACGCCGAGATCGTGTCCAGCGATACCGCCCCGCAAAACGTCGGTAACCGCCCGAATCGCCAGGCCGATTACATCTACACGATTTCACCAACCTACACGAATGACAGTTTCACGGGCGGCATCACGCTCGTCGGTAGTGGTGATTTCTTCATCGGCGACAGCGAGACCATCGAACAGGACGCGTACATGCTGATTCATGCATTCGCGACGGTTTATCTGAACGATAATTTCTCGGTCAGCGTGAATGGCAACAATCTCTCCGACGAATACGTCGCGAGTTTCGGTGAAGGCGGGATCGTGAATTTCCAGGGCCAGAGCCTGTATGGCGCTGAGGTGCTCAACGGTCGCTCCATTAGCGCATCAATCAAGTACGAGTTCTAGGCCCGTTCAGGGCCTCGTGCCACCGTACGCTGCCGGTCCCCCATCGCAGCGTGCGGTGGCCAGGACGGAAGCGAATCATGCGAACAGCAATACTCACAGCCGAAGGATTTACGCTTGCAGACACCGAGATCCCGAGCCCTGGGCCCGGCGAGGTGCTGGTTAAAACCCTGAGTTGCGGCGTCTGCGGTGGGGATCTCCAGCAGTACCGGGATCGCGCGTTACTGGCAAATGACAAAACGCTGCTCGGGCATGAAGGAAGCGGGGTGGTTGCGGCGCTCGGTGACGGCACAACAGGCTTCATGGTCGGCGATGTCGTGACCTCCCTGGACGGTGGATACGCCGACTACTTTACGTGCCGCGTCGAAGAACTGCTGAAGGTTCCGGACGGGCTTGATCCCATGCTGGCGCTCGGCGAACCAATAGCGTGTTGTGTCCATGCCGTCAACCGATTCTCCGATGTAAGAGGACGCGCAACGGCGGTTATCGGGTGCGGATTCATGGGGCTGATTTGCCTGCAGTTGCTGAAGATCCGCGGCGCAGCGGAGATAGTTGCAATTGATCTCCACGAAGGTCGCCGTCGCACGGCTATGGATCTGGGAGCAGATCGCGCCATCAGTCCGACAGACTTGCCATCGTACGACCCGGAAACGGGCTTGTATGACTGTGTCCTCGAGGCAGCCGGCGCGCAGTCGGCCGTCGATCTGGCCACGAATCTGGTTACCCAACACGGCAGCCTGAATCTCGTGGGCTATCACGAGTCAGGCGAAGGTGTTCGTTCGGTCAATATGAAGCTGTGGAATTACAAAGCCATCGACGTCTTAAACGGCCATGTCCGGCGCATGGACGAAAAGCTCGCCGCCATGCGAGATGGGCTTGAGCTGATGCAACAGGGGCTGCTTGTCACTGAGCCGTTGGTTACACCGTATCCGCTCGAGAACGTACAAGACGCTTTCGCTGATTTCGCGGCTGCCAAAGAAGGTCTCTTCAAGGCGATACTGTTACCTGAGAGATCATGAAGAACAAAGTGCAGCTGATCACGTATGTCGATCGTTTCGGCAACGGGCGATTCGACGATCTGACGCGCTTATTGACCCACGAGCTGGAAGGCTTGTTCGGCACCGTTCACGTGCTGCCGTTTTTCTGGCCAATCAACGGAGCCGATGCCGGTTTCGACCCCATCGATCACAGGCGTGTTGACCCGTCGCTCGGTGACTGGGCGTCGGTATCCCGATTGGGCGAACAGGTCGACATTGCCGCTGACCTGATTGTTAATCACATGTCCGCCGACTCACCGCAGTTCAAAGACTATCTGCAAGCCGGAGAGCAATCGGAATTCGCGTCGATGTTTCTCGATCTGGAGACGGCGTTCGATGGTGGCGTGACGGACGAGGACCTCGGTCGCGTGTATCGGCCCAGGCCGACGCCCGTGTTTTCCACCTACACAATGGCGGACGCTACTGACCGACGGTTTTGGACCACGTTTACCAACAAACAGATCGACGTCGATGTTCGGCAAGAATCGACGCGCGACTATCTGAGAGAGATCCTCAATAAACTTGCAGACGCGGGCGTCACCTTGGTGAGGCTTGACGCTGTCGGCTACGCCGTCAAGACACGTGGTACCAGCTGTTTCATGACGTCGGAGACCTATGAGTTTATGGCGGAGCTTGCAGATTGGTGTCGTACCTTGGGTATGCAGGTTCTTGCTGAAACTCACACGCACTATGCGCGTCAGATCCGAACCGCAAAGCACGTCGACTGGGTATACGATTTCGCGCTGCCGCCCCTGTTGCTTCACTCCCTGTTTACGTCAGACAGTACCGCGTTGAAGCACTGGTTCGACATCTGCCCCGATAACGTCATCAGTGTCCTGGACACGCACGATGGAATCGGTGTCATGGACGTCGGTCCCGATGCGCAGGACGCGGAAAGTCAGGGGCTGCTTGCGCCTGTACACATAGACTCTATGGTTGAGACTATCCACCGCAACACCAACGGCCAGAGCAAGCGTGCGTCCGCCGCCGGGGTGCGGAACCTGGATCTCTATCAGGTCAATAGCACCTACTACTCCGCGCTGGGTTGCAACGACGACGACTATTTACTCGCGCGTCTTGTGCAGTTTTTCGCACGCGGTGTTCCGCAGGTCTACTATGTCGGTCTGATGGCGGGAGCGAACGACGTGGCGTTATTCGAGGAGCGGACGAACGGGCGAGATATAAACCGAGCGTATTTTTCTGAAGATTCGATTCGCAGCAACCTCGCTCGTCCGGTTGTGCGAACGCTTTTGTCCCTGATCCGCTTTCGCAATACGCATCCCGCGTTTGGCGGTTCCTTCGAAAGCCAGCCCTGCGGTGATACTGAGATTCGCATTCATCGACAACTTGGGGAGGATTGGGCCAGTCTTTACGTCGATTTTCATGATCGTCAGTTTTGCGTCGACTACTCCGGTTGCCCGGAACCGATCACCGACTTCAGCCGTTTCTGATTACACCACCTCGGAGGGCGCATGGGCGGGAACACGGTTCGTATAGGCTTGCTCGGCGCCTCGCGCATCTCGGTCGGAGCGATCATTGAACCGGCCAGAGTATTCGATGACGCCGTTGTTCACGCGGTGGCCGCCAGGGATCCTGCGAGGGCCAAGGTGTTCGCCGAGCAACACGGCATCCGCCGGGTCTACGATGACTATGCATCGCTGATCGAATCACCCGAGATCGACCTCGTGTACAACGGACTGCCTCCGGCCGGTCACAAGTCGTGGACGATCCTCGCATTGAAGGCGGGCAAGTCCGTGCTGTGTGAGAAACCGTTTGCGATGAACTCGGCTGAGGCGGAGGCAATGGTGGTGGCCGCGAGCGACACCGGGAACCACCTGATCGAGGCGTTTCACTATCGATTTCATCCTTTCTTTGAACGTGTTCTCGAGATTGTCGAATCAGGTGAGCTCGGCGACATCGTCGAGGCGCACGCGCATTTCAACGTGCCGATCGCGTACACGCCCACCGAACTCAGGTTTCGGCCGGAGCTTGGCGGTGGCGCGCTGATGGACCTCGGTGTTTATCCGCTCCACTGGCTGCGAACACTCTTCTCAGGAAACCCGACTGTGTCGCGCGCCCACAGCGTGACCAACGATACGGGAGTTGATGTCACGACCAACGGCGTACTGGTGTTTCGAAACGGCCTCGAGGCGACCTTCTCAACGTCGATGGACACGGCACTGCCGGACATACTGGATGCCGGTATCCGGTTGCTTGGTAGCAAGGGCGAGATGCAGGCAGACAATCCGCTGGCACCGCAGGTCGGAAATCGACTGACAGTCACCGGTGCTTCGAAGCCCTGGATCTTCGAAGGTGAGTCGACCTACTACTACCAACTCCAACACACGCTGGCTGTTCTGCGAGGCGATGCTGAGCCATTAACCGGCGGGCAGGACGCCATCGACACCATGCGTCTGGTCGACGAGGTGAAGCGTGTTGCGAGCATCAAGTGATCGACTAGAACGTAGTTGAAGTTATCGCTTCGCCGTCTGCAACCGACGCTCGCTTCATCCCGTCGGAGTTGAACGCTGCGTACTGTTCGCCCGACGCGGAGACCGCAATGACGCCGCCGTCACCGCCCAGTTCGGCAACCCGGGCCAGCATGATATCCACCGCGTCTTTGAGCCGTGCGCCATGCCGTACGGCGGCTGCGATCGCCATGGCGCCACCGGCGCGAATGATCTGCTCGCCGGTTCCCGTGCACGAGATCGCCAGGTGCTCGTCTGCCCAGGTACCAATGCCGATCAGCGGTGAATCACCCACACGCCCCTCGCGCTTGGCGAATGTGCCGCCCGTCGACGTAGCGGCGGCAAGGCGACCGTGTGAGTCCAGTGCAACGGCGCCTACCGTTCCGTGATCGGGAGTCTGCGTGTCTTCTCGCGAGACACCGACGGGAAGTCGGTAGTAATCACCTGGAGACTCCACGACCTCGTAGCCGTACTCGC
Source organism: uncultured Woeseiaceae bacterium (assembly GCA_964606915.1). Taxonomy (GTDB): domain Bacteria; phylum Pseudomonadota; class Gammaproteobacteria; order Steroidobacterales; family Woeseiaceae; genus UBA1847. The sequence goes on from CAZSIQ010000027.1 coordinate 40,356, forward strand.
GCGCAAAGTGGTCGGCCCCGTTGCCCGCCAGCATCACGTGGCGCGTTTTTTCCATAACGCCGCGAGCGACTGACACGGGGTACACGGCACCGGTCAGGCAGGCTACGGATCCTGCGCGGCTGTCCGTGCCATCCATGATGGCGGCGTCGAGTTCGACATAGCCTGCGTCGTTTTCTGCCGAGCCGCGTCCAGCAACATACAGGCCACTGGCCTCCATCGCGTTCACCGCGCTTTCGACGACATCGAGTGCGCTGCGGCCGCCCTGCACCTGGCGTTCAGCCTGAGCGGCGAGGACCGACAGGTGCTGTTCCGTTTCGCTGTAGTCGAAACCGGCTTTTGCACCGGCGCCGCCATGAAGAAGGATTGAATAGTTGGTCAAGGCGGGTGTGTCCTGTTGTCGCGCCCGACGAGCATAACCAATCGCGTTGCCGAGACAAGCCGGTCGTGCCGACTTTGGCGTCTCACTGACTTGACAAACGACCTGTAAACCTGTCGCGGAGAAACCTGCGGCATTTCACGAGCAAAGTTCCGGTCGAAACTGACTTTCTTATGCCTGTTGTGAATTAGCCACAGCATGATTATTGCTAAATTTCTATTAAAAACAATATCTTGTGTAAATCACTCCGCAAAGACTGATTCTAAAAATCCTCTTTTCGCAACAAGTGTTTGAATTGACCCGGGAATCCGGCCATATTTACGCCACTCAGGAACCTGTTTGGGGCCTGCGACCCTGAATTACATATAAAAAGGTAAGCAGGGGAGGCGGTGGCGAGAAACACTTCGTCGGCGTCTCAAAAGAAGCGCTTCAATAGCAATCTTTAAGGGGATTAATGATGACTAACCGAAAACGCCTGATGCTTTACGGCAAAGGCGGGCTAGCTCTCCTC
>CAZSIQ010000028.1:0-41109 GCA_964606915.1 uncultured Woeseiaceae bacterium
GGGAGGCCTCAACAGGGTCGCAGAAATCGTGTCCAACCTGCGAAACTCCTCTCGCTCGGACTCACCGGATCGACAGCCGTTCGAAGTCTCCGAGTGCGTCCTTTCGGCGCTCAAAATCGCTGAGCACGAGACACGCTATCGATGCGAGCTCACAACAAGGCTCGACGATGTGCCGGCCGTCTACGGATACAGCGGGCAGATCAACCAGGTGTTTCTCAATCTCATCGTTAACGCAGCCCACGCGTGCGAGGAAGACGGCAGGGTCGACGTCTCGAGCTTTGTCGACGGGAACGAAGTGGTCGTTAGCGTCAGCGACAACGGTTGCGGGATCCCGGACGAACATCTCAAACACATCTTCAATCCGTTTTATACGACCAAGGCGGTCGGCGAAGGCACCGGGCTGGGCCTCAGTGTCTCGTACGCCATCGTCAAGGAACACGGCGGTCGGATCGAGGTGGACAGTGAACCCGGATCGGGCACCCGCTTCTCGGTTCATCTGCCCATTCATCAATAGATAACAGGGAGCCAGGATATGGACATCTTGCTGGTAGACGACGAACAGCGAATCCTCAATGCAGTGCAGCGTGAACTGCGCGCCTACGACGCCAACATAGTGGCAGTGGACCAACCGGAAAAGGCCCTGTGGTGGCTGGATTCGAGGCCCTTTGATCTCGTGATCAGTGATTACCGTATGCCGCGACTCAGTGGCGTGCAGGTTCTGCGCAAAGCCGCTGAGATCCAGCCCGAGGCTGTGCGAGTTATGCTCAGCGGCTATACCGATGTTGAAGCCATGCTGGTAACCGTCAATGAAATCGGTTTGTTTCGCTACATCCTGAAACCCTGGCCGGGCCAGGCAATGCATGAATTGATGTTCAAGGTCACCCGGTTACTGCAGAGCCGCGCCCAGCACAGCGTGCCCGCGGAAGACGAAGACCGGGCATCTCTGTTGGCCGAGCTTGAAGCCACCCATCCTGGCCTTACCCACGTGGAATTCTCGCCGACCGGCACGATCGTGCTGTAGACGAAGGCAGCGGCCGTTCGAGCCGCTATTGATTGCAGTATTTATCACTTTTGATCCGTTACTGAGAGACCCGTCACGTTTCCGGCGGGGTCTCTCGCGTAAGCTGGCGTCCAAATTGAACAAACTGATAACTGACCAGGAATGGCCAGCCAGACTCGCAGGGAGCGAAACCATGCCCACATCCATCCCAAGCAAGGGACAAACCACCCATCTCGCGTCGCGAGCCGTTACGGGGCTGGCCGTCCTTCTTATCGGCCTCGGAATGAGCGGCTTCGTGCACGCGGATCCGTTCCAGTCCTGCCCTTCGAAAGCATTCCTCGTACAGGACACGGTCGCAAAGCTCTACGGCGTGAATCTCGCCACAGGCTACTACCGCGAGCTGTCCTCCGACATGGGCACGTCAAGCAAGCTGAATGCAATCGGTTTCAACTTCCACGACGACTACCTGTACGCATGGTCCTACGAGTACGGCACGCTGGTCCGGATCAACTCCGACTTCCAGGTCGAACCCCTGCAGGTTGCGAACCTGCCGACATCCAGTTTTTACGTGGGTGACGTCGCTGTCGATCGCAACGTCTATTATTTTTATCGTCCTGGTTCGAGCTACGGCCTGTACAGCATCGCTCTCGACGCATCGGGAGGCCTGCAGGCCGAACGGGTCATCGACGGTGGCAGCCTGAACCTGGCGATTTACGACATCGCCTTTCACCCGCACAACACCCTTGCCTATGCCGTCGACCGGCGCGGCGTGCTTTACGAAATAGATGCGCAAAGCGGTGCCTACCAGGTCATCAGCAATGTCGGTGAGGAGGGTACCTTCGGTGCGGCTTACTTCGACGTTGATGGTTACCTCTATATCAGTCGCAATCAGGACGGCTACGTTTTCCAGATCGACCTGACTGTCGACGAGCCGATCGCTCGCTTCTACGCCTACGGACCATCGTCAAGTAACAACGATGGAGCACGTTGCGCGATGGCACCGATCGTCGATGAAGACGCACTCACGATCGATTTCGGTGACGCTCCCGACTCCTACGGTACGACGCTTTCAGAAAACGGGGCTCGTCACGACCTCGAAAACAGCTCGGTCTTCCTCGGTCGTGTCGTCGACGGCGAAAGCGATGCCTTCCTGCATCCGCTGTCAGACGATTCCGCAGACAACAGTGATGACGATGATGGCATCCAGTTCATCACCGGCCTCGAGCTCGGCGAGAACGCGATCGTCTCCGCTTCGGTTTCAGAACCTGCCTACCTGAACGCCTGGATCGACTGGAACCATGACGGTCGCTTCGACGAAGACGAGCAGGTGCTGCACCAGGAATTTGTGAACGGTGGTCTGAGCTACCTGACGATACCGGTACCTGTGTGGGCCCGGAACGGTTCCACCTGGGCGCGCTTCCGGGTGTCGAGTACCGCCGACGTGGGTCCGACCGGTGGTGTCAGCGACGGCGAAGTCGAGGACTACCAAGTTTCCGTTACCGCGGCCGGTGTTTCCGAAACGGTTTACCCCGGCGCGGGCGCCTGGGCCACCGTCGCCTACGAAGACAACTGGCCCCTGGCAGGCGACTACGACATGAACGACCTGGTCGTCCGCCTGCGAACCCGCGAGCTCAGTCGGGCTGACGTAATGCTCGGCATTGAGATCGAAGGCGAGATCGCCGCCGTCGGCGGCGAATATCACAACGGCTTTGCAATTCGACTGCAGGGCATCGACGCCGCGACGGTAAGCGGTTCCGCCGTGGAATACTGGATTAACGACCGACGCCAGACGGCTTCCCCGCTGGAAAGCACGCAGGGCGAAGCGATCTTTATCGTCACCGACGATGTCTGGCGGTACGTGTCACCCGGCGAGGGTTGCAACTATCACCGCACGGAATCGGGATGTGAGGCACCGGTTGAAATGCGCTTCAAGCTGCGCGTCGCTTTCTTCGGCGGCTCACCGGCCAACAGCTTCCCCGAAGCGCCATACGACCCGTTCCTGTTTGCAACACCTGGCTTCGAACACGGTTACCTGTTCGCAGAACCGCCGGGGCGTGGTCTTGAGGTCCACCTGCCGGGACGTGGCCCGACCGCTCGCTTCGAATCCGCTTACCTCGGGCTCGGCGACGACGCGTCCGATGCAGCGAACGGCAACTGGTTTCGCAATGCCAACGGAATGCCCTGGGCGCTGGAGCTCGGGTACGAATGGGACTATCCGCTTGAATACATCGACATCACCAACGCGTACCCCGGGTTCGAACCCTTTGTGACCAGCGCCGGCGAATCTGACGGGACCTGGTACCTGCCGGAGAACGCCCAGGCGGACCGCGTCTTTAATGCACAGGACTGAAACAACATGACAAAAAAATCACTGACTCTTTCACTGATAGCCTGCGGAATCGCCGCCTGCGGCGGCGGTGGTGGCGGACAGGAAGCTCCGGAAACCACGGTTATTCCGGCACCGCCGGTAGCCGACACGCCGGCTCAGGGCGCGGCGGGCATCACCGTTCCGGACGGCTTCGACTTCGCCACCTCAAAGGACCTGAGGGTGCTTGTCACCAGTGAGGGTGATGTCGCACCACGTACCTACCTGACGGTTTGCAGGAGTATTGCCACCTCGGATGAGACCGATTACGAACGATGCCTGCTGAGAACGCCCGTAATTGCGGGTGTGCTGGATCACACAGTTCGCTTGCCCAACGATGTCGACCAGCTGACGGCCACTTTGTGGAACCTGCAGCCGGCGGCGCCGATCCGCTCGGTCCGGTGGGAACGCTCTTCGGACAACCCCGGGGCGCTGGTCATCGAGTAGCCGTATCGGGTGGTCGCCGTGCTACATTGCCGGGATGCTGACCGAGGCTGAAACCACTATGCGAGTCACCGACAGTCGCCGGGTATGAGCGTCGACGCCGCTGCGCTAGACGCGCTGCAGATTCAGCTCGATCCCGCCGGCCAGGCCTTCCTGGCGATTTCGCTGGTGATCATCATGTTCAGCATCGCGCTGGGGCTGCGCGTCAGTGATTTCAGCATCGTGCGCACCAGTCCGAAGGTCTACTTCGGCGGTGTGCTCGCGCAGCTGATTGGGCTGCCTCTGCTCACGCTTGGCTTGCTGCACATTCTCTCGCCTGTCCCGTCGATAGCGCTCGGCATGATCGTCGTCGCCTGCTGCCCGGGTGGCACAACGTCCAACCTTCTGAGCTATCTCGCACGCGGCAACGTCGCCTACTCCGTCGCCCTGACAGCGACGTCAAGTGTCGTCGCTGCCGTCATGACGCCCGTGTCGATCCTGTTCTGGTCAAACCTGTACGGACCGACCGCGGAGCTGCTGCAGACGATCGACGTCAATCCGATCGTCTTCCTGGCGCAGACCATGATCCTGCTCGGCGTGCCGCTCGCCGCAGGCATGATTGTGGCCGCTCGCGCCCCGGATGTTGCAAACCGGCTGAAAGCCCTGACGGCGCCGATGGGCACGCTCGTCCTCGTCGGCGTGATCATCTACGGCGCGTTCCAGTTCATTCCGATCCTGATGCCGGCCATCACCCTGCTGTTCGGTATAGCCATCTTGCACAACACGACCGCGTTCCTGCTGGGCTTCTCCACGGCGCTGGCTGTACGCGCCGATCCGCCGACACGACGTTCGCTGACGATCGAGGTTGGCATCCAGAACTCGGGGCTCGCTATCGTGATCCTGATCGGCCAGCTGAAAGGCCTGGGCGGCGCCGCTGCCATCGCCGCGACGTGGGGGCTGTGGCACCTCGTTGCGGGCGCCAGTATCGTAATACTCTTGAGAACGCTCGATCGCAGGGGGGCGACCTAAGTGACACTCGACATCGTCATCAAAGGCGGGACCGTGTACGACGGATCCGGATCAGAGTCTTTCACCGCCGACATCGGCATTGCGGACGGCAGGATCGCGGAGATCGGCAAGGGACTTTCCGGCCGGAACACAATCGATGCCGACGGCGCCGTCGTCACGCCGGGCTTCATCGACCTGCACACCCACTACGACGGCCAGGTCAGCTGGGACGAGGAACTGCGACCGTCAGTGAACTTCGGTGTTACCACCGCCATCTTCGGCAACTGCGGTGTCGGCTTCGCGCCCGTGCATCGTGGCGACGAGGATGCACTGGTGCGCCTGATGGAAGGTGTCGAAGACATACCGGGCACTGCGCTGCACGAGGGCATCAGCTGGGGCTGGGAATCCTTCCCGGAGTACATGAACGCCATCGACAGCCTGCCGCACACGATCGACTTTGGTGTCATGGCCGTGCACGATCCGCTGCGCATGTACGTCATGGGCGAGCGCGCCGGCTGCGATGAAGTGGCCACCGCAGACGACATCCGGCAGATGCGTGACCTCGTTGCCGAAGCGATGGACGCCGGCGCTGCCGGGTTCTCGACCGGTCGCTCGGATGTGCACCGCACATCAGACGGTGACTGGACACCGTCGAGCGAGGCCTCGCTGGATGAACTGGCCGGCATCGCTTCCGCACTGAAAGGGCGTAGCCGCGGCGTGTTGCAGGCAGTCAGCGACTTCAACCTGGAGCGCGACGGCGACCATTTCGAGCATGAGTTTCGTGCCATGGAGACCTTTGCGCGCGCCGGCGGCGGACGTCCCTGCTCGATGTCACTGATGCAGCGCGATCTCGCCCCAAACCAGTGGCGCCGCATCCTGGAGGAAACGGAGCGACTGAACGCTGACGGCGTGGACTTCCGCGTGCAGGTTGCGCCGAGGGCGATTGGTGTCTTCAACGGGCTGCAGTGCACCTTCCACCCGGTGCTCGCACAACCCGCCTACCTGGCCATCCGCGACAAGTCGCTCGAGGAGCGGGTTGCGATCATGCGCGATCCCGAGTTCAAGCAGCGCTGTCTTGCGGACCCGCCGATGCAGCTATCAGGCCCGGGGTCTTCGGTGCCGCCGATCGTCGACCGCATCATCGGCGACATCGAAAATGTCGCGTTCAAACTGTTTCGACTGGGTGCCGAACCGGACTACGAGCAGGGTGCCGAGCAGTCGCTGGGTGCCGAGGCGAAGCGCGACGGCGTACCGATCATGGACAAGCTCTACGATGTCTGCCTCGAGCTCGACGGCCGGCAGCTGATCTATTTCCCGATCTACAACTACGTGAACTTCAATTACGACGATGTACACGAGATGTTGGTGCACCCGAACGCCATGCTGGGGCTGTCCGACGGCGGTGCCCACGTCGGCACGATCTGCGATGCCAGCTTCCCGGCGTACTTTCTCGCTCACTGGACGCGCGACCGCGAGCGGGGACGTATCGATCTCGCCCGCGCCGTGCAGATGCTGACGGCCGATCCGGCCGACTACCTGGGGCTGTCGGACCGCGGCCGCATCCAGGTCGGCCAGCGTGCCGACATCAACATCATCGACTACGATGCTCTCGCCCTGGAGGCGCCCGGCATGATCCAGGACCTGCCCGCCGGCGGGCAGCGCCTCATGCAGGAGGCCCGGGGATTCATGAAGACGCTGGTGCGCGGACAAACGGTCGTCGACCGTGACACGGTGACCGCTGCCCGGCCGGGACGACTCGTCCGCTTTAACTAGCGCGAGTTACTCCGGCGCCGGGTAGCGCGCAAACCACGCGAGGATGTTGTCGACCTTTGCGATCAGGTGTGACGGCCGACGCGCGATGCCGTGCGACGCCTCGGGAATCCGGATCAGCGCGGTATCAACCTTGCGCAGCTTCAGCGCCTGGTAGTACTGCTCGGACTCCGGCATCGGCGTGCGGAAGTCCTCCTCACCGGTCAGCAGCGCCGTCGGCGTCGGGCCGTTGCCCACGAGTGACAATGGCGAACGCTCCCAGTACGCCATCGGGTCTTCCCACGGCATTGACGGAAACCAGCAACGCGCGAAAAAGTGCGACGCATCGGCTGTCAGCGCAAAGCTCGCCCAGTTGATGACCGGCTTTGCGACCACAGCCGCACGGAAGCGATCCGTCTTGCCGACAATCCACGCGGTCAGTACGCCGCCGCCGGAACCGCCGGTGACGTACAGGGCATCCTCATCGACATAGCCACGCTCGAGCACGGCATCAACGCCGGCCATCAGGTCGTCATAGTCTTCAGACGGATAGTTGTGATGGATCTCCAGCGCAAACTCGCGTCCGTAGCTCGTTGAGCCGCGCGGGTTTGCGTACAGCACGACGTAGCCCGCTGACGCGAACAGCTGAACCTCCGCCGAGAAGTGCGGACCGTAGGCTGTGTGCGGGCCGCCGTGTATCTCGAGGATGAACGGGTATTTCTTGTCCGGATCGAAATCCGGCGGCGTCACCAGCCAGCCGGGAATTTCGTAATCGCCGCTGGCCGACGGCCAGCTGATTTCCTCAACCTGCCCCAGTGTCTTGTGACCAAACAGGTCCCCGTTGAGGTCAGTCAGCTTGACGAGCTCACGGTTGCGTTTACCAACCGCGACGTCCGCTGGTCGATCAGCGGCACCCTCTGTGTATGCATAACTACCGTTGTCGGCAACCGAGAAGGAGCCACTGTTGTACGGGCGACCGATGGAGACGCCACCGACCTGCGCCGTTAGCGATTCGATACGGCCGTTCATGCCGAGACTGCCGATGTGCGTGCGCCCACGATCCTCGTATTGCACGAGAAGGCGTGACGATGAACCGTCCCAGCGCACGGCACTGATGCTGCGGTCGAAATCGCCGGTTAATTTGCGTGTCGCGCCGCTGTTTCGGTCCATGACGTAGACATCGTTTTGCTCCCAGCTCATCGACCTGTCGTCGAAGCCCAGGTAGGCGATGGATTTTCCGTCCGCGGACATCGCGGGTGCGCGATCGGGACCGTCTCGATCCGTCAGTTGCGCCATCTTTCCGCTTGATACGTCCAGCGCCCAGATTTCAGACTCGAGCGGATCGTGCTCTGCGTCTTCAATGCGACTTGCGGAAAACACGAGCTGGTCTCCGCCCGGCGACCAGGCAAGGGGACCGGAGTGATTGTAGTCACCGTCCGTGAGTTGCCGCGGCGAACCGCCGTCGGCAGGCAGCAGGAATACGTGGTTGTAACCGGTCTCAAGGTAACCGCGGCCGTCGGAGCGATACGGCAAGGTTTCAATCACTTTTGCGCCGGGTGCCCATTCGGCGCCCTCGGGCTTCGCAGGCGGCGCGGCCAGGGGTGTGTTCTTGTCCTTGACGAACATGACAAAGGCGATGTGTTCGCCATCCGGCGACCAGCTCATCGACTGCGGCGACTGCTGAACGTTGCTCAGGACTGCGGTCTGCCCGGTGTCCATCCAGCGAACGTGGATCTGCGACTTGCCGTTGTCGTCACTGCTCACGTAGGCGAGGCGGTCACCGTCCGGCGACCAGCGCGGGCTACCGTAGCTGGTTCGCCCCGAAAGCAACGGCCGATGGCTGTCGCCGTCACTGTCGACGATCCAGAGATTGCCCACCGCCCGGTCGGTCATGATGTCCATCGATCGACGAACGTAGACGACCTTCGAACCATCCGGCGATATCTGCGGGTCGGCCGCGAGCTCCAGGTTGAACACATCGGTGTTGGCGAAGTGGCTGTCGTCGGCGGCCGCCATTCCGAACATACCGGCCAGCAGGCAAAGGAAAACAACGCGCATTAACGTCTCCGGTCGCTTGAGCAGCGGGCAGTCTACGTGACAAGCAATGTGTTTCGAAATACATCAATTCGAAACAGTCCGTTACCGCCCGTTCCTTCTCGGTGTTGGCCTGCCTATGCTGTTTGCATTCGGAGGCAAAACCATGACCATCAAAGCGCTCTTGATCGGCTCCATCGGAGTCGTTGCCGAAACATCGGACATCCAGCGTCGCGCGTACAACCAGGCACTGGCCGAGGCTGACGTGGAGTGGCAGTGGGACCACGTCACCTACAGGAAGCTGCTTAAGAAGGCCGGCGGTCGTGAGCGTCTTCAACGCCTGAGCGCCGCGGAAGGCGATCGACTGAGCCAGGTGCAGGTGGAAACCATTCACGCCCGCAAGACTGAGCTGGCCTGTGCCGAGGTTCGGCAGGGTGTCACCCTTCGTCCGGGCGTTGCGGAGCTTATCGATTCCGCCCTGCTGACCGACGTAGCCGTTGCCCTGGTCACGTCCACCTGCCGCTCCAACCTTGACGCTATTGCGGACGGCGCGCAGGGCGCGTTGCCGATGGATCGATTCGCAACGATCGTTACACGAGACGATGTCCTGAACGGCAAGCCGTCACCGGACGTCTACCTCACCGCCTTGAGCAGATTGGGCATCGGCGCCGGTGAAGCTATTGCTATCGAAGACAGCGAGGCATCGGTCGCATCCGCGCGCGCCGCCGGCATTTACACCATCGCGACACCGGGACAGTTCACCCAGGACCAGCACTTCGGCACCGCCAACGCGGTCCTCGAGTCCGTTGAAGGGCTCAGCACCCGGCTCTTCGCGGGTCTCGCCGCCTGACCTCGTTGCCCGAACACCAGGTGACATTCCAGCCGCCTCTCCAGTGAAATCCGTCCCGATGGCACGCTCACGACAGCAGGCAGCGACAAAAAGCCTTTAAACTAGGCAACCTATGTCGCTGAAAGCGGTCGTAGAGTTTTCAGGCCCTGAATTGGGAGCAGGGCCCGGAAAGACCTGGGGATACCATGAAACTCACTCGCGCGAGCCTCGCGAATCCGGCGGCCGTGGCTATTGTGGCCGCGATCGTTATTACGCTGGGGCTCATATCCATCGTTCGCATTCCGGCGCAGCTGCTGCCGCCGATCGAGAAACCGGTCGTCACGGTCAGTGCCGCGTGGCCGGGCGCGTCGCCACGCGAAATCGAATCAGAAATCGCGGTGCCGATCGAGGAGGTCCTGCAGGGTACGCCCAACATGACCGAGCTGCGTGCCTGGAGCATGCCAAACCTCGTCTGGATCCAGCTCGAGTTTGCGCTCGAAACCGACATGACGCGCACACTGATCGAGATCATCAGTCGCATCAACCGCCTGCGCCCGCTGCCCGGCAACGCGACGCGGCCCAACGTATCGCTGGGCGAATGGGGTGATGCGAATGACCAGCTCATCGACTACTTCGTCGAGCAGGTGGAAGGCTCCGAAGTAGAGCTGATACGAAACAAGCGCTACCTGCGCGAAGTCATACAGCCCGAACTGGGCAGCCTGTATGGCGTAGCGCAGGTCGGTATGTGGGATGCCAGCGGCACCGCCAGTGACCAGCTGCAGATCGTTATCGACCCCTATCGGGCCGCCGAACTCGGCATCGATATCGCCCGCGCATCGGCGCGCATCGGTCGCTCGGCGAACATCTCATCCGGAAACGTTGATGTGGGTCGTCGAACGTACACGCTCCGCGTCGAGGGGCGCTATGACGTCGATGACCTCGAGAGCCTGATTCTCGAGTGGCGAAACGGTCTGCCGATCCGCCTTGGGGACATCGCCGAGGTCTATTTTGGCCCGCCGGAACGCGCCGGCTTCGTCTACCACAACGGCCGAGTAGCGGCGCGCATGAACCTGTCCAAAACTAACGACGCCAACGTGCTCGAGGCGCTGGACGGCGTGAAAGCCAAGGTCGACGAGCTGAACGAAACGGTCTTCAAAGACCGTGGCATGAAAGCCGCATACAGCTTCGACCCCTCGGTCTACATCACACGGTCGATCAACCTGCTGGCCGGCAACCTGATCGCCGGCGTAATCCTCGCGATCGGAATCCTGTGGCTATTCCTGAGGCGCTGGCGTGCGACGATGATCATCGCGCTGTCGATACCGGTGTCTTTGCTCGCCACCTTCGTCGTGCTGTCATTGGCCGGTCGATCACTGAACGTGATCTCACTGGCCGGGCTGGCGTTTGCGACCGGCATGGTGCTCGATGCGGCCATCGTCGTTCTCGAGAACATCGTGCGCCTGCGCGAACGCGGCGACTCCGCTGAACACGCCAGTGACGAAGGCACAACCCAGGTCTGGGGCGCCCTGCTCGCCTCCACGGCAACCACGGTCGCGATCTTTATCCCGATCATGTTCCTGAAAGATGTCGAGGGGCAGATGTTCGCCGACCTCGCCCTGACCATCGCCATCGGCGTCACCGTTTCACTGTTGGTTGCCATCACGATCCTGCCCACGGCGTCGCGCTACTGGATGGGCAGGAAAGACATCGAAATCCAGGAGAATTCGCGCTGGGACGCACTGGCGGATCGCATTATCGGTCTGACGAACACACAGCCCAAGCGGGTTGGCTGGATCGCAGGACTGATGGCGAGCTCGGTGCTGCTGACGGTCGTGCTCTGGCCGGAGAGCAACTACCTCCCGCCTGTAAAGCGGGACACCGTCGACAGCTTCCTGTTCTTCCCGCCGGGCACCAACATCGAGACCGCAGACCGGGAAATTGCGCAGCTGCTGATCCAGCGACTGCAGCCGCACCTCGACGGCGAAAAAGAACCCTTCGTTCACGACTACTTCCTGTGGACCTTCCCGGGCGGCGCCGGCGGCTGGCTCGCCATCAATCCGGCCGACAGCGACGATCTCGAGGCATTCCAGCAGACGGTACAGAACGACATTCTCGCCGGCATACCGGACATGTTCAGCTTCACGCTGCGTCGCAGCCTGTTTGGTGGTTTTGACAGCTCGAACAGCGTCGAAATGCGCCTGGGATCCACCGATGTCGATGCCCTCAAGGGTGCCGTTGCCCAGGTCATGCAGACGGTACCGCAGATTCTCCCGGGCGCGTCGGCGCAACCGCAGCCGGATCCTTTTGCCGAGGCGAACGAGCTTCGCTTTTCGCCGAATGACACGCGACTCGCCGAGGTCGGCTGGACACGCCAGGACCTGATGCAGATCATCCTGCAGCTCGGCCAGGGCGCGTGGCTGGGCGAGTACTTCACCGGCCGTGAGCGAGTCGACATTTACCTGAAGACCACGCGATTCGACAATCCGGAAGCCATGGCGTCACTGCCGGTAACAACGCCGCTGGGCGGCATCGTGCCGCTGGGCGAACTGGCATCGCTGAGTATCGAACCCTCGCCCATGCAGATTCAGCGCATCAACCGGGCGCGCGTCTACAGCGTTGCCATAAACCCGCCGGAGGGCATGTCACTGGAGGCCCTCGTCGATGTGCTGAAGACCGAGGTCGAACCGGTCATCGACCCGATGCTGCCGGATGACGGCACCATCGTTTACGCAGGCAGCGTGCAGGATCTCGAACGCGCCATAGGTACGCTGGGTCTCAATTTCCTGATGGCCATCGCGCTGCTGGTGCTGATCATGGCCGGCCTGTTCCGTTCCCTCAAAGACGCGCTGCTGGTCGTTATTTCCATTCCGCTGGCAGCCGTCGGCGGTGTTCTTGCCATCACGCTGGTAAACGCCGTCAGTTTCCAGCCACTGGACCTGCTCGGCATGATCGGCTTCATTATCCTGCTCGGCCTGGTCGTCAACAATGCGATCCTGCTGGTCGCCCAGACGCGCGCCGCGGAGTCGCGTGGAATGGACCGCAGCGCGGCAGTGCAGCAGGCCCTGCGCTACCGCCTGAGACCGATCTTCATGAGCACGCTCACCAGCCTGTTCGGCATGCTGCCGCTGCTGGTGGTGCCCGGCGCCGGCAGTGAAATCTATCGGGGTATGGCGGCGGCTATTGTTGGCGGCATGTCGGTATCCACCCTGTTCACCTTGTTGCTGCTGCCCAGCCTGTTGCAGCTCACCTCATCGCGAAAAGCCACGGTTGCCACGCCGGACGCGGCTCTCGCGGAGAACGCCTGATGAGAAACACCCGACATTGTCTGTTGGTACTCGTATGCCTGCTGTTGGTACCGATCACTGACGCCACGGCCCAGCAAGGCGGCTTTCCCCCCGCACGCGTCGAAGTTGCGACCGCTGTACTCAGGGAGATGTCACCCACCGTTGAGGTACCGGGCACCGTCGTCAGTCTCAACGACTCGCGCATCGCCAGCGAGGTGGAAGGTGCATTGACCTGGCTGGCCGATGTCGGTGACGCGGTCGAACAGGGCGACGTGATCGCGCGTATCGACCGGTCGCTGATTCGCATCGAGCTGACGCGCGCCGAGGCGAATCTTGCCCGACTGGAATCCGACTACGCCTACCGCCAGCGGCAACTCGAACGCAGCCTGGAACTGGCAGAGAACAACAGCATCTCGCAGACACTGCTGGACGAGGCAGTGGCGCAACGTGACCAGGCGATGCATGCACTCAACGAAGCGCAGGCCGCACGGGAACGCGCGAAGACCAATCTTGAGCGGACCGATATCCGCGCCGCGTTCGCCGGCCATGTGACCCAGCGACTCGCCTCGCTCGGCGAATACGTCAGCGTCGGCGAAGACGTTTTGCGCCTCGTCGATACGCACCGCATCGAAGTCGCACTGCCGGCCCCGATCGCGCTGGCGTCACATATCTCGCCGGGTATGTCCGTACCGGTTCGCAGTGGCGAGGTTGTTCGCGAGCACACGATTCGAACCGTCGTGCCCGTGGGGGATGACGTGTCCCGCATGGTCGAAGTCCGACTTGGCCTCGAGGACAGCGAGTGGCTCGTTGGCACGCCGGTCCAGGTCCTGCTTCCGTCAAGCCCCCCCGTATCAACGGTTGCCGTCCCGCGTGACGCGCTGGTGCAGCGTGGTGGTCGTTCCTATGTCTACAAGCTGGGCGACAACAACACGGCGGAACAGATCACCATCGACATCAATTCCACGGTCGACCTCTGGGTCGGGGTCAGCAGCGGCATCGAAGCCGGCGACCGCGTGGTTATACGGGGCGCGGAGCGGCTTTCACCGGGGCAGCAGGTGGAGATCATCGAGGCACTCGGGTCCAATCAACCGTAAACAAAGGCCACCTGCATGGGGTATAGTCTTTTTCGGTTAGCAACCGGAGAGGCACTGTGAGCGAATACCCTCGCCTGGCAGAAATGGGCATCAAGAACTTCGACCAGATCGACGCTTATGCGATCAACAGCATGCATCGCATCGACACGCTACGCATCACGTACAAGCGCGAGAAGGGTTCACTGTTGCCGACCAGCAAAAGCTTCGAGTTTCCGCGCATCCAGCAGACCAAGGAACCGGACAAGATCGCCGGTACCGTGCTGGCAACCTCACCGGTGCTGAAAGAGATTCGCGGTGAACTCGAGAACCTCCTGAGCTTCAAGAAAAAGAAGACCTGCACCGTGAAATCGGTTCGCAAGGAGCTCCAGGCGCTGGAGAACGACATGCAGATGCGCCTGGGGCAGATTCGCAAGCAGCTGGACGAGATCGAAGAGGATTAACGACCAGCCAGCGTAAACACCAGACACCCCGGGGGAGAAACCATGAAAAAGCACCTGACCTTCCTGCTCATCCTCATTGGCCTTGTCGTCTCATCGGCCCCGGTAAACGCTCACGATCACGGCGACGAGAAGTCCATCCTAGTCACCGGTGCCAGTACCGGCATCGGTCGCAACCTGGCCGAGACACTGGCCAGCAACGGGTATCACGTCTACGCCGGTGCACGAAAGCAGAAAGACCTTGATGCGTTGAACGCTATCGAGAACATCACGGCCGTCAAACTGGATGTCACCAAGCAGGACGAGATCGACGCCGTCGCTGACATGATCCGCGAAAAAGGCACCGGTCTCTGGGGGCTTGTAAACAATGCCGGTGTCGGTGGCGGCGGCGAGGTTGTCGATACGCCAATCGAGGACCAGTCGTTTGTCTACGACGTCAACGTCGAAGGCGTCTACCGGGTGACCAAAACACTTGCGCCCCTGGTGATGGAGTCCAAAGGCCGCATTGTCACCACGGGCTCGATCGCCGGCACGCTGGCCGCCTTCCCCGGTTTCAGCGCATATGCAGGCAGCAAACACTGGATTGAAGCGTTCACGGACAGCCTGGGTGCGGAAATGGAACCTCACGGCGTCTGGGTCGCTGTTGTCGAGCCGGGCAACTACAAGTCCAACATCCGCCGCAGCAGCATGGCCCGCGAGTTCGAGAAAGCACGCGCAGCCGGCAACGAGATCACGGCCGAGATGGAACAGGCCTACAAGGACACGGCGGAACGCGAATTGTCCTACAAGGAGCCGGACGAAGTCTCCGAGGCCTTCGTGCACGCGTTGTTCGATGACAAGCCGCTGCGCCGCTACATGGTCGTTCCGAATGCTGAAGAGCAGGGCTGGACCATCGGCACGAAGATTAATGAACTGGTGCAGCTGAACCAGTGGGGTCCGCACAGCTACACGCGCGATGAGCTGGTTGAGATGCTCGACGCCACGCTGGCAGGAGCCGAATCCTCAGACTGATCCCGCCGTCGCGTGTCATATATACGCGGCCCAAGGTCAACCAATACCTGAACACCGCGTTTAATCAGGAACGACGCGCAGGGATTGAAACCTTGACCAAACACGCCATCATTGCCGCCAACCGCTTCGGCCTGGGCGCCCGCCCGGGCGATCTCGACCGAATCGGCAACGACTCACGCGACTGGCTGATTGACCAGCTACGCGGTGCCAACACGTTGCGCGGTCTGCCGGCGAGCAGCGACGTCATCGTTAGCGTCAACGAACTGCGTATGCGGCGCCGAGAAGCGCGCGACGGCGACGATGATGTCGTCAAGACCTACACACGCCGGATTCGCCAGTACTACGTCGACCAGGTCACCGCGCGTTATCGCAACGCAGCGGCCACCGACCGTCCGTTTGCCGAGCGGCTCGTGCACTTCTGGTCGAATCACTTCGCCGTCTCCGCGGACAAGCAGCCCATCCCGGCGATTGCCGGCCTGTACGAAAACGAAGCCATCCGGCCGAATATTCGCGGTAACTTCGCGGACCTGTTGAAAGCTGCCGTCCAGCACCCGGCCATGATCCTGTATCTCGACAACCAGCGTTCAATCGGTCCCGGGTCAACATTGGGTAAACGGGCAAAACGCTTCCGGCCAGACAGGGCGCTCGGCCTGAACGAGAACCTGGCGCGCGAAATTCTCGAGCTGCACACACTCGGTGTCGACGGCGGGTACACACAGGAGGACGTGACCTCCTTCGCCAGAGTGATTACCGGCTGGTCGATTGGTGGCGCAAACCCGCAGGGCCGCTTCGCCGACGGTGAGCCCGGACACTTCGAATTCCGCGAAAACATCCACGAACCGGGCGCGCAACGCGTACTCGGTAAACGCTATTCGCAGAAAGGCCTCCGGCAGGGCGAAGCCGTCCTGCACGATCTCGCACGCCATCCAGCGACCGCAACGTTTATCGCGACCAAGCTGGCTCGTCACTTCGTTGCAGACCAGCCATCGGCGCGGCTCGTCGACCGGCTGGCCAGTGTGTATCGCGAGAATGACGCTGAACTGTTGCCCGTCTATCGGGCACTGGTCGAGTCCGATGAAGCGTTCGACACGCTGGTGACAAAATACAAATCCCCGCACGACTTCGTGATTTCGGCGTTTCGTGCTTTCGACCATGTACCGACGGACGGTCGATTCGTTGCCGGCGCGCTGGATGCGATGGGACAAACAGCCTACCGGCCCGGCTCGCCCGAGGGATGGCCGGACACGGCGGAGGCGTGGGGAGGACCGGATGCCCTGTACAAGCGAATTGAATGGTCATCGGCCGTCGCAAACTACGCCGGCAGTCGAATCGACCCGGTCGAGGTCGGTGAAGCCGCGCTCGGCAGCTCGATGTCGGCTCGGACCCGGCAATCCGTAAGGCGCGCCGAGAGCGTCATGCAGGGCACCACGTTGCTGCTAGCCAGCCCCGAATTCCAGCGGAGATAAGGCCATGGACAGACGACAACTGCTGAAGGGCATCGGCGCAGCCAGTGCTGTGAGCTGGCTGCCCGCTTACGCAGCCACCGCGGATGATCGGCGCTTTGTTCTCGTCATCCTGCGCGGCGCGCTGGACGGTCTTGCGCTGTTGCCACCCGTTGGAGACCCCCATTACGCGAAGCTCCGCGGTGAGCTTGCACTCGCCGGACCGGGCAGGCCGGGCGGCGTGCTCCCGGTCGACGACTTGTTCGGCCTGCACCCGGCCATGCCCAACCTTCACGCGATGTTCCGCAATGAACAGGCGAGTTTCGTCCACGCGGTCGCGAGCCCCTATCGTGAACGCTCACACTTCGACGGCCAGGACCTGCTGGAAAAAGGGACAAACTCAGTCGTCGGCGTCCGCGACGGCTGGCTTAACCGTGCACTCGCCTCGTTAGGCAGCAGCATCGGGCATGAGACCGCTATTGCCCTGTCGCAAAACACACCGCTGGTCCTCCGCGGCGCACAGTCAGTGACCAGCTGGGCGCCCTCGAGGATGCCGGATGTATCCGATAACACCCTCGCCCGCCTGCAGGACCTGTACAGCGACGACGAGTTTTTCGCGACCCGGCTGGCACAGGCGATGGACTCGCAGGAAATAGCCGGTGACATGGCGGGAGGCCGTACGCGGCAGAACCAGCAGTTCGCCGCGACGATGACCTCGGCCGCACGATTCCTTACCGCCGAGAACGGCCCGCGCATCGCGGTTGTCGAAGCCGGCGGCTGGGACACGCACGCCAACCAGGGCGCTGCGGAAGGCCAGCTTGCCAATCGTCTTGGCGGCCTCGATGCCGGACTCGGCAAGCTGAAGGACGAACTGGGTACGGCCTGGGACAAAACCGTCGTCGCCGTTGTCACCGAATTCGGTCGCACCGTTCGCGTCAACGGAACTCGTGGCACCGACCACGGCACAGGTGCTGCCGCCATCCTTGCCGGTGGAGCGGTAAACGGCGGTCGAGTCATTGCCGACTGGCCCGGCCTGTCTGGGCGAAGCCTGTTCGAGGACCGCGACCTGCAGCCGACCATCGACCTGCGCAGCCTGTTCAAAGCTGTGCTGGCTGAGCATCTGCAGATTGGCCAGGGCTTTATCGAGTCAGACGTTTTCCCGGACAGCCGACCGGCCGCCGCGCTGAAGGACCTGATCCGCGCCTGAGAACGATCTCGTCCGGTCGCGGGCTGCAGCTGCGACTCTCAAAAAACGTCCCGAGTATTTGAGCACTTGGTCACGGACATGCGTCGACCCAGCCATTACGGTGTTGCGCATGGACAAGCCGCCCCGCGGCCAAGAACAAGGAAGAACAACCATGCTTCGACTCCTGATGCTCGCGGGCCTCGCTGCCCTGATCCTGTGCCCGGCTGAGGCAGACGCCAAGTGCAAGAACGCGCACTGCCGCTTTTACGAGGTTGAGCTGGCGCCGAATTACGGTTACGGACCGTACAAGTCGGATTCGCACCCGGACGCGAAATTTGAGTACGAGCAGGAGTTGCTAGCCAGCAGCGGCCGGCTCTACGTGCAACGTTTTTATCAGCTGGCCGACCTCGGGTCCGCTGCGGGAACCATGCCGCCGAATACTTACCCGTTTATTCCGCAGGCACAGGCCTACACCCGAAATTACGAAATCGCGTTTCGCAAGCGCGCCAAGAAACAGAAAAAGCACTGGAAGAAGGGCCAGCTCTACGGACGCGCCATGGACGTACTCTACGAGTACAAGCTGGCAGGCGAACTGCCCGTCGTGCGTGTCGGCATCCGCCCGCTGAACTTCGACTACAGGGCGGGCGTCGACTTTGGCCGCTACCTGAACATTCCCCTGCCGGTAACCCCTTACAACCCCCAGAACAGCAGGGTGGTTCGCGCGAAGGTCGACTACACGGTGAAACTGCCGGACATGGCGGGTGTGCAGGCAGGTGAACTGCGTTACTCCGACTGGCAGTTCTGTGCCAGCTGCACAAGTCGCTTCCTGGCCAACTCAAAGCTGCCGATCTACCCCAAGCTGGATTTAAAGGCGCAGTACGAAGCCAGTGGGAGCTTCACGCACGAACGCTACTGGCCGATGGACTATGTCAGCCACTACCAGTGGATGCGCAGCAGTTCACTGAGTGCATCGACCAAACTGTACAGCGGCGATGACGCCTTGGCCGCCGCCAACAACTTCTTCGAGGCAGAACGCCTGGCAGAAGAGAAACGCAAAGCAGAAGCCGCACGTAAAGCACAGCTCGCCGAGATGTACCGGGACGAACGCAAGGCCTACGACGACTACGTGGCAGAGCTGAAGGCCGGTTCGCTGCGGGCTGCCGCATACAAACGATGTGGCGATCTCGAGCTGCGCAACCCGCCGAACCCCCGTGCACGCGGTTCGCATTCCGGCTGGTTCGAGGACAATGCAAAGTACAACGTCCGCGAATACGAGAAGCACGTCAGCTGCATTCTCAACACGGTCGATACGTTTGATTACTCGAAACGTGCGGCCGCGCTTGAGGTGGCCCAGACCCGCTTGCCGGAACTGTTCGCCATGGGCAATTTCGAAGAGCGGAAAATCGCGACCTTCGAAACAACGCGCAAAGAGGTGGATCGCCAGCAGCGCTACCTGAAGGCACAGGAAGAACGCTACCGGAAACTCGAGCGCGATTTCGATCGCGCCTGGGAAGGCATGATGCGCGTGTACGCGGAACGTCGCGAGAAGCGTATCAGTGAAGAAGTATCCAGGTGCCTTGCTGGTCTCGCGATGACCAATTCACTGACATCCAACTCACGGGCCTACTGCCGCAGCATGGCGGAGAAGGGCTATACCGGGCTAAGCGCAGCTGCGGCAGGCTACAACGGTGGCGGCAACAGGTCTGGTTCCTCAAGCAATACGGCGAGCTACAACAAACCGCTGGTGCCGGAATTTGACCTGGGCGGCATGATCGCCAACGCGCAGGCCGTCGCTGACGGTGCCGACTCGTCCCTGCTCTGGAACGAGGACGGAACCGTGAAGACCACCGTCGCGCAGGAGGCTATCGACTTCCAGCAACAGCAGGCTCGGGAACGGGAACGGGAACGCCAGCGCGTCGCTGCCAGCCAGCAAGCCAGTACAGCGCCAACAGCCACTGCCTCCTCAACGTCGACGACGGCGTCGGTGGACCCGCGTATCGCGCAGGCGGGTAAGACGGCGGACGAGGCAACGCAGTCCGGCGGGGCCGCAGAAGCGTCCACGGCCGGCAGCAACAACGCGGCAGGTAACGGCATCAGTATCACCGTAAACACAACCAGCCCTACCGCGGCGCAGATGCGCGACCTCGAAAACGGCGGCGACGGACGCGTCGGTTCCACAACAACAGCGCAGAGCTCGTCAGACAGCACCTCGTCCGGTGGCCGTACGAGCGCCGGGGGCAATACCAGCGTCGCGCCGCGCACTGAAACGCCGAAACCGCGACGGGATACGAAGTTCATCTGGGTGGGTGACCTCTCTCTTGACAGGAAAGCCTGGCCCTCGTCATCTCGCGAGCGCGCAGATCACGACTTCCGAAACACGCTGGCAAGAAATCGACTGAATGACTTCTGCCGTGAGAACTACACCGGAGGCGATGGATACAAGGGCATTGTAGAGGTGGAGATCTTCCACCTCGAGAAGCGCCCGGGTCATGTCTGGCACGGCAAAGCCACGATCGAAGGCTACTGCAGGGTGGCGGCGCATCACGAGTCGTATCCCGAGATTCGCTGGTGCATATCGGAAAGCGCCGGCCAGCCGGATTGTGCGGTTAGCAAGCGCTACTGATCTGGACGATCGATAACAAAAACGGGTTCCCTCGGCCATAGTTCGTATCGCCGGTCGGCCACAGAATTCTCCCTACGCTTCGCGGCAAGTGCCGCAACCACAACGCTAGGGAGATACCCGTGAACAATTTTGTTATCTACAACAAGGACAACGCGCCGGAAGGTTCCGGTGAACTGCTGGCCGGCGTCAACAAGGCGTACGGCTTCACACCGAACCTGCTGGGCACGATGGCCGAATCGCCGGCAACGCTTAAGGGCTACCTGACGCTCGGCAAGATCCTGGAAGGCTCGACACTGTCGACGACCGAACAGCAGGTCATCCTGCTTGCCGTCAGCCGCTTCAACGAATGCCATTACTGCCTCGCCGCTCACACGACGATCTCTGACCTGCAGAAGGTCCCGCGTGACGTTGTCGATGCGATTCGTAACGACCAGCCGATCGCAGACGCGCGCCTCGAAGCACTGCGTCGCTTCGCAACCCTGATCACCGAAAAACGCGGCTGGGCCAGCGAAGACGACGTCGCCGAGTTCTATGCGGCGGGCTTCACGCAGGCGAATGTGCTCGAGGTGATTCTCGCGACGAGCCTCAAGACGATCAGCAACTACGTCAACCACGTCGCCGATACGCCAGTCGATGCAGCGTTCTCGAAGAACGCATGGGCGCCGGTCGACAAGACCAATGAGGAGGTCGCATGAACGCGCAGCTGAAACCCGTTAACGTATCTGACGCCACCTTCGAGCAACTCGTGCTCGAATCAGACCGCCCGGTGCTGGTGGATTTCTGGGCAGCCTGGTGCGGCCCGTGCCGCATCCTCGGCCCGACGCTCGACGAGCTGGCCCTGGAACTGAACGGCCAGGTGACGATCGCCAAGGTGAACGTGGATGAAAACCCGCGCGCCGCCCAGGCATTCGGGATCCGCAGCCTGCCGACGCTGATGCTCGTCAAGGATGCCGAGGTCAAGGAAACCGTCGTCGGCGCGCAGCCGAAGTCGAAGCTCGAAGACGTCATTAACCGGCACATCGGTTAAGACGCAGCCGGGCCCGGTCGCTCTCCCTGTGCCGGGCCTGGTTTTTCGGCGCTTCACCAGTAATAAATAGCCGGTCGGCAAGGTCATTAGATCTATGAAACGTGTAATGTTACTGATGCTGGCCAGCCTTCTGGCCTTCAACCTTGCCGTCGCCGACGACGCCCCCGTAGCGCCGGACTGGCAATTGTTCACGACCGACAACGAAGTCCTGAAGCTGGGCGAAACAGCGGCACAACAGCCCGTGATCGTGTTGTTCTGGGCGACCTGGTGTCCGTACTGCAAGGCCCTGATGCCGCACCTGCAGGAAATCCAGGACGACTACGGCGACAAGGTCCGTGTACTCGCCGTGCATTTCCGTGACGACAACGGCGATGCCGTTGCCTACATGGAGAAGAACGGCTACGACTTCACGCTGCTGCGCAACGGCGACAGCGTTGCGAAGCTGAATGACGTCTGGAGCACGCCCGGAGTCCTGGTCATCGACGAGACGCGAAATATCCGCTTCAACCTGTACGACCTTGCGAAGCTCGATTTCCCGGATGGCCTGAGCCACAGCGAGAAGTCCAGAGAGCTGGCACCGTATTGGTCGACGGAGCTGCGCAAGACACTGGAGCTCGTCGTCCAGTAGCTGTCCGAGACACTACCTGCATAAAAACTCCCTGAGTTCGCCGGCTTTTTTGGCGGACTTCCGACCGTTCTTCCGATCTTGACAATGAGGCCCCTGGAAAAAGGGCCGTTTATGTCAGGGAGAACGGTGCATGAACCTCTACTTTCGGCTTATCCGCGTGCTGCTCGGCAGCCTGTTCACGGAGCGCCGCCACTTTTCGGAGTCGGTGGAGAGCCGCTTCCGGGTCCTGCCGCACGATCTCGATGCGTTCGGCCATATGAACAACGGCCGGTATCTGCAGATCATGGACGTCGCTCGCACAGAGTGGATGTCACGTACGGGGATCGCGATGGCAATTCGCAAGCATCGCTGGGCACCGCTGCTGGGCGGCGGCTTCGTGCGATTTCGCCACTCGCTTCGAATCCTCCAGGGCTACAACGTGCATACCCGCCTGATTGGCTGGGACCAGCGCTGGTTCTTCCTCGAGCACAGCTTCGTCGACGACCGGGAACGCTGTGTGGCGGTCGGCATCACCCGCGCCGCTCTGCGTAAAGACGGCATCTGGGTCTCAACGAAGACGGTTTCTGAGGCCACGTTTCCCGGTGCCACGTCGCCGGCGATCCCGAACTACGTCGAAGACTGGATGCGGCTCGAAAACGAGATGTACCGCGTAGGCAACCGCTCGGGCGCCCCGGTCAACTCCGTTGAGGAGGTATCACTATGAGTAACCGAATCCTCGACCGATTCTTCCGCGCTGTTGTCGCCCGGCCCTGGCGGGTGGTTATCGTCTCGCTGCTGGGACTTGCGCTTGCCGGTGCTGGCCTCGGGCGACTCGTGAAAGACACCTCTATCGAGGCGTTCATGCCGAGCGGACACCCGGCGCTGGTTGCCGATGAACGGGTTGAGGCCATCTTCGACCTCCACGACCCCGTCGCCATCGCCATCGAAAGACGCGATGGGGAAACGGTGTTCGACCCCGCAGTCGCAACCGTCATGGCGGAGCTTTCCGAGCGCATCGCCGACCTGCCGAACATTCGTCCGGACGGAATCACCAGCCTTGTCAACGAATCGGCGATTTTCGGGGCGTCCGGCATTGTCCACGTCGAACCCTACTTCGATGCGAACGAGCCGGGCGCTTCCGACTTTGAAAGCTCACTGAAGAACTGGCGCGCCATGCCGCCGCATATCGACACGCTGGTCAGTGCCGACGCGTCGGCGGCCGCCATTCTCGCGGAGATCAACGACATTCAGCTCGCCGACCAGACGTATCTCGCCATCCGCGAGCTGGCAGACACCTACGCCAGTGACGACATCGTCATTCATGTCGCGGGACCGGCCGCCGTCAGTGGTTATCTCAGCCACTACATCGACATAGACGCACGCAAGCTGCAGCCGATGGTGTTCCTCGTTGTGCTGAGCTTTATCTTCATGGCGTTTCGTCGTCTGTCGGCCGTGCCCGGCCCGCTCTTGGTTGTCGCCGGATCGGCAGCCGGGTCGCTGGGGCTCATGGCCTGGCTTGATATCCCCTACTACGCGATAACGAATGCCCTGCCAGTCATCGTGGTCGCCATCGCGGTCGCCGATTCGATCCACATCCTGTCTGCCTACTATCGACACCGGGCGGCGGGCAAGAACGTCGACGATTCCATCCTGGTTGCCATGCACGACATGGCTCGCCCGATCACGCTGACGACCGTAACCACCATCGCCGGGTTCATTGGCATCGCCTCCGTGTCGATCATGCCGCCCATCACCTGGTTTGCCGTTTTCGCCGCCGTGGGCGTTCTGTTCGCGTGGCTGCTGTCCATGACGACGCTGCCCGCGTTGCTGGCACTGCTACGTCCGTCTCCCAGTCCCGCGTTTGCGCGTCACCAGGATTTGTCGTACGGATGGACCACCCACCTTGCGATGTCAGGGATTACTAACCGCGGCACCGTCCTCGCCATGCTCGCACTCGCTGTCGCTGTCGCGGCCACCTACGCCTCGGAGCTTCGCATCGATCGTTCACAGGTGGAGAACTTCGCGCTGGATGAACCGATACGAATCGCCGATGGACTGATCAACGAACGGTTCGCCGGGTCTGCGTTTCTCGATGTCATGATCGAGTCACGCGAACCGGAAGGCTTGCTCTCGGCTGATGCCATGCAGCGCATTGCCGACCTGCAGGCACACTTTGACCGCTTGCCGCACGTACAGAAGACGGTCTCCATCGTCGATTATCTTGACCGCCTTCACGAGGCCATCGACCCAACGACTGCAACGGCGGGCCGCGACCTGCCGGGCGAAGCCGGTGGCGTTGCGCAGTACCTGATGGTTTACGAATCCGCCGGTGACCCGTCCGATCTCGAGGACGAGATCGACTACGACTACCAGCACGCACTCGTTCGTGGGGTGCTCGATACGCCCTACTTCAGCGACAGCCGCGAGACAGTAATAGCGCTGCAGAGCTACGTCGACGGCGCCTTTGGCGACGAGCTGAAAGCTACGCTGAGCGGCAACGTCAACGTGGGCTATCACTGGATGGAAAGCCTGAAATCGTCTCATTTCGCCGGCGTCGGACTGTCGCTCTTTTTAGTATTCATTGCGGCCGCCGTTTGCTTCCGCTCGCTCTGGCTTGGGATCGTGTCCGTGGTTCCGGTGAGCTTTGCCGTCCTTTGCCTCTACGCCGTCATGGGCGCGCTCGGCATCTATCTCGAGCCGGCGACATCGATGTTTGCGGCTATCGCGCTCGGGGTTGGCGTCGATTTCGCGATTCACCTCGTCGAAAAGCTGCAGGCCGAGATCCGCCAGCACGGCAGCAGCACCTTCGTCGCCACGCGCCGCGCACTGCCGGCGACCGCCCGGGCTTGCGGGTTCAACTCGGCAGCGCTGGGCGTTGGCTTCGCCGTGCTGCTCCTGAGCGACTTGCCGACACTGCAGCGATTCGGCGGGCTAATCGCCGTGGCCACATTGGCAAGCTATGCCGCGGCGGTGCTCTTCGTGCCGGTCCTCATATCGCTTCGTGAGCGACGCCAGCGAAGCCCGGCCCAGCCGGCTGCAGCAGCGTCACTTTTGCTACTCGGACTCTTCGTCAATCCTTCGGTGTCACACGCGGAGCTGACAGCGCTGGATGTCGCCCGACAGGTAGAAGCCAGGAACGATGGTGAGTCGGTGCGTCGGGTTATCGACATCACTCTCACCAACCAGCGAGGCCGCGAACGTCAACGGACGGCGCTGGTCCTCAGGGTGGAAGATGACGAAGCGCGCCGGAGCCGTATTACCTACCTCGCGCCAAAATCGGTCAGGAACATGAGTTTCCTGAGTCATGACTACACCGAACAATCTCGTTCCGACGCGCGCTGGCTTTACCTGCCGGCAACGCAGAAGGTCCGCCGCATCCCGTCATCGGATCGCGGCGCACAGTTCCTCGGTACGGACTTCAGCTACGAGGACGTCAAGTCAGAGCTGAAATTCGATGTCGACGATTTCCGTTTTGCCTTCGCGGCATCACCCCAGCCCTGTCATGGTCGCTATCGCATTGTCGGTACACCGGTCGACCAATCGCTGGCGAAAGAGCTGGGCTACTCCTCGTTTGAAGCGCTCATCGACGCCCACACCTGGATGCCCGTCGAAATACGCTTTACCGATCTGAAATCGCGACCACTGAAGCAGATCACGGTCGTCGGCGTTACCGAGATCGACGGCATCCTGACCGCCACCGACATCATTGCCAGCAACCACCAGACCGGTCACGAAACCCGCTTTCGCTACCGGGACATCGACTTCAGCACGACGCTGTCAGCGTCGCTGTTTGACCAGAAACTGCTGACCCGCGAACTGCCGCGCGAACTGGAGGCACTGTGATGCGCTGGTCCCTGATAATCAGCCTGCTCATGACCAGCGGCGTTGCCAGCGCGACGCCCTGGACGGTGCCGCTGACCGTCAGCTGGGGCTACGGCATGGACACCAACGACACGATGCAGACGGTGTTCAAGCTGGAACCCAGGGCCGACATACCGCTCAATGACCGCTGGACAATGAATTTCGAAACTCGCGTCTGGCTGGATCCTGACAATCAGCTGGAACCCGGCGACATGAACCGGGACAGTTTTGCCCCAGGTAGTCGTCCCCTGCTGCTGGGCGATTCGGGCGCTGTCGACGTTGCTGAATTGTCGCTGACCTACCGCTCGGAGACCGTGCTGCTCCGGCTCGGCAAACAGCGGGTGAACTGGGGTCGCCTGGACGGCATCAAGATCCTGGATGTCACTCACCCGCAATCGTTCCGCGAGTTCATCCTGGATGATTTCGACGAGTCGCGCATCGCGTTGTGGGGCGCTTATGCGGACCTTACACTGGGACGCTGGCGAAGCGAGTGGCTGCTGAACCTCGACGGCAGCGGCCACGTCATTCCCGATGCCGGCGCCTGGTTCGAACTACGTGCGCCACGTTTTCGTTTTGGATCAGACCCGGATCTTCCCGCGCTGCCTGTGGTCACCGACTCACCCGGCCACAGCCTGTCCGATGCCGGTTTTGGTGTCCGCTTATCACGCAGCATCGGCGCAAGCGATGTCTCATTGCTCGCCTACTCCGGCACGGACCCGGAACCCCTTGGCCGACTTGGGCAACGGGGTACAGAGCCCGTCGTCGAGCGCTTCTACGAACGCCGCACGGTGTTGGGGTTCAGTCTTGAGAGCGCGCTTGGACCGGTCGCCTTCAGGACCGAGGCCAGTCTGCAGCCAGATCGACGCTTTAACACGCTCGGCGTTAACGGGCTTGAAACGATCCAACGCGACCAGCGACGCATTGCCGTCGGCGTGGACATTGATGCACCCGGACAGGTATTCGTTAACCTGCAGCTCGTCGATGATCGCGTCAGTGCCGCACCCGCCGACCTTGTTCGGCCGGACAGGGATCGCCTTGTCACCCTCGCGCTGCGCAGGAGCTTCTTCTACGACAACCTGTTGTTCGAAGCACGCGCATACCAGTCACTCGAAGACGACGACCGAATGACAACGCTTGGGCTGCGCTACAGCGTTGGCGACAGCACGACGGTTCGAACCAGGCTCGACCGCTTCAGTGGAACTCGCTTGGGCCTTTTCGGCCAGTTCGCCGGACGGAACCGCGTCACGGTTTCGATTGAGCACGTTTTCTGATGAGTGCGCGACGCAAGAGCATTGAGCAGAAGCTGGACGATGGTCTGCAGGAAAACCTGGGTGCGTCGCTGCCGCGCAGCTACGGCTGGCTCTCATCGATCATCGAAGCGACGCGTTTGCGGGACTCGGACCAGAGTCGTTCAACAGTCCTTGATGAAACGCCCGTTGCTTCTGCAGTTTCATCGGTCGTGAGACCGGCAAAGTAACGACACTCAAAAACCCGCGCCAGTCGCTCGTCGACCGCCTCCAGCTGGCCCAACACCTGGTCCACCTGCAACAGGAACTCCGCTTTCTCATGTGCGTCGTCGCCGAGAACCGAATCCGTAAAGGTCGTGTCGGTGTGGGCACGCTTGTTCGCAAGCACGTGGCGGATTTCGTCGACAACCACCCGCCGCATTATGGTCGCCGCCAACGCAAAGAACTGGCCGCGGTCCTCCGGCGTCAACGCACCGCCGGACAACAGGCGAATAAAAGTCTCCCCGACCAGTGTCGTCGCGCCCATTTCCGCGCTGTTGCGAGAGCGGCTCGCGGCCAGGCGCTTGAGCTCGGGATACAAGGTTTCGGTCAGCTGGTCCAGTGCTGTGCCGTCACCGTCCCTGTGAGCCGCCAGCAGCTGCGTTATTTCTCCAGCCACTGCCCGTCTCAGCTCGCCGGCGAATCGCCGCGCAATTCGGCCGCTCGCGCGCGCGCCTTGGCCGCCTCTTGCGGGCGACCGTCAGCGTCCAGCAATTCTGCGTGTCGTTCGTACAGTCCGGCGTCCTCCTGGTTAACCTGCCTCGCGGATTCAATGCCGGTGCCGTAGGCATCTGCAGCCCGGGTCGTATCACCCAGCTCATTGTAGGCATTACCGATCCATATCCATGGCTGCAGCAGCCGTTCCGACTTGCCGTCGAAGGCCCGTTCGTACACGCCAATCGCCTCATGGGACAACGCGATGTGGGCCTCGATATCCCCGCTATGGTAGGCGTGGCGGGATTTCGCGAGGACCAGGTTGCCGGTGAACAGGTGATCGCCGAGCTGTTCGACCAATATCGGCTCGGCGGCCTTCAACAATTCATCCGCCTCGTCCAGCCTGCGCGCCGTGATGTACCAGTTGGCCAGTACGGTGCTGGTCTCTGCGGTGTAAACGTGGTCTTCGCCCAGGCTGGCCTTTTCGATTTTCAGGGCTTCCTCGGCCATGGCGATGCTCTCGTCGCGCCGGCCCTTGCCGCGGATGAAGCGGGCGAGGCTGACCAGGCTGGACGCAACGTTGTGGTGATCATCGCCGTACAGCTTTCGATCCTGGTCCAGCGCGATACGGTACAAGCGTTCAGCGTCCTCATCGCGTCCGATTCGCCGGTACGCGCTGCCGAGATTAAGCGCACGTGGCGCGATCCAGGGGTGGTATGGACCGAGCTCATCCATCGCCATCTGGTAGGTCGTCTCCAGAAGCGGGATAGCCTCATCGAACCGCGCGATCTTGGCCAGCATCAATCCGTAGTTTGCTTTTGGCACCGAGGTCTCAAGGTGATCCTTGCCGAAGAGCTCTTCGTGCACACGGATCGCTTCGAGGTAGGTCTCTTCGGAGGCCTGCCACTGGTTCAGCGAGCTGTAGTTGATGCCCTGCGAATTCAGCAGTGACGCGTTGAGTTCTGACGCATCGCGCGTGTCCAGGTCGCCGATCAGGGCAATGGCCTCGTGCTGCATCTTGATGGCCTCCTCGCGCATACCCTGGGCCTGGAAATACTTGCTGTGCGCAAATATGGAACGAGCCAGCAACAGCGGATCACCATCGGGCATAACGCGATGGACGTTGACCGCTTCCCCCAGCAGGTCGTTAGCCGTTTCAAACTCATCGAGCTCGTTGTAGACCTCGCCGAGTGTCGCCATCAGCTCACCCTTTAATGCCGGCTGTTGGCCAAGTTCGTTCCTGAGCTTGTCAACACCCTGGTTCAATACATCGATGACCAGGACATCCTCACCCCTGGCTTTGGCGGGAATGGGGGCGCCCATCAGTTCAACGAGGAAATCGGATATCTCCCGGGATTTGTCGGCCTCGTCACGAGCGATCTCGGCCTGCACCTCGGCCGCCTTGCGCGCGTCGTCGAGCTGCAGCGTGTACCACGTGGTGCCACCAACGATGGCCGTCGCAGCAAGCGCTGCGGTTGCGCTGGTTGCAGCGTTGCGCGCGACCCACTTGCGGAACCGATAACCGGCGCTTTGTCCCACAGCAGAAACCGGGTAGCCGTCGATATAGGCACGCAGATCACGCGCCAGGCTGCTGGCATCGCGGTAGCGTTCCTCGGGATCAGCACGCAGGCACTGTTCGATGACCTGCAGCAGGTCACGCGGCAGTTGCTCCTTCGTGCTTGCCGGCATCGTCAGCGGCTTGCCATCTGCGGCCCTTCGAATCGCGTCAGCCATGGTTTCCGATTCATTGAGCGCATCACCGGTCAGCACCTCAAATGCCAGCAATCCCAGCTGGGCGATGTCAGAGGCGACCGTGATCGGCTGGCCGAGAAGTTGTTCGGGGCTTGCGTATTTGGGCGTCATCGGCGTGGCCTGCGTCAGCGCCTGCTCAGTTTCAAGCAGCTTGGCAATGCCGAAGTCGAGGAGCTTGACCCGGCCGTCGGCGCCCACCATGACGTTTGACGGCTTGATGTCGCGATGAATGACCAGCCGTGCGTGTGCGTACGCAACGGCGTTGACGACATCGATTAGCAGCAGGATCCGATCGCGCCCCGGCAGCTTTCGGGACGCGCAGTAGTCAACCACGTTGGTACCGTCGATGAACTCCATGACGATATACGGTCGGCCGTCGGTGCTGACTCGCGCGTCGAAGAGCTGCGAAATATTGGGGTGGTTCAGCGACGCGAGGACCTGTTGTTCCTGTTCGAAGCGCGCTTTTAGCGAGTCACTGGCGCTGCTGAGTGTGGATACCTTGATCGCGACATCACGTTCGAAGGTGCCGTCTGAACGACGCGCACGGTAGACACGGCTCATCCCGCCTTCAGCGACAAGGCTGTCGATGCGATAGTCGCCGAGACGCTGTCCCCTCAGATCCGCGTCACCGACGTCTCGCAGGACATCGAGTCCCGCACCCGTAGCGAACGGGTCGTCATCCGAGTGTTCTGTCATTGTTGTTCACTCGCGATCCGGATTGTCGGGTGATTCTCGCGTGCTTTGCCCGACCCTGCAATTCCATCGCCGTCGACTGGGGCTCTTTGCTATGCCGGCGGACGGACCAGGACAGCCAGTTTTGCGGTGAAACCCGGCGCCTTCCGTAGCTGTCTCGCCAGTCGCGTAAACCCATGTGCAAAGACTATAAGCGGGTTGACGCTGTCGATCGGCTCGGTGATGCCGTAGACCACGCGGGTTTTTTCTTCAGCGAAAGTGCCGAACAGCTTGTCCCAGATTATGAAAATGCCGCCGTAGTTCTTGTCGATGTACTCGGGATTGGATCCGTGATGAACGCGGTGATGGGACGGCGTGTTCATCACGGCCTCGATCGGGCGCGGTAGTTTGCGTACGACTTCAGTGTGCAGCAACGTTTGGTAGAGCTGCACGATGACCTCGGCGAAGAACACGACGTACGGGTCGAAACCGATCAAGACCAACGGCAGGTGAAAGGCGAGCGGCCACACGCCATCCATCGGGCCGAATCGGTACGCGACCGATACATTGAAATGCGGTGACGAGTGGTGAACCGTGTGAGTAGCCCAGGCGACACCCACGCGGTGCAGGAATCGGTGTTCCCAGTAGTAAGCGAAGTCTGCCAGTACAACGCAGGCGAGAATTGACACCGGGTGGATGCCGATGTCGAACAGCGCGAATTGAGAAACGGTCAGATAGGCCGACAGGTAAAACGCCGCCAGCAGGAAATACGTGATGCCGATGAACATGGCCGATGTGGCGAAGTTGGCGAACGTGTCGCCGAGCAGGTTCAGCGTCAGGCGTCGCTTGATGGCATATCGCAGCAGCTCGAAGCCGAGAAAAACCATAGCGATGACGAAAAACCACTCGTCAATGGCGCGTTCCAGTGCATAAAGCGACGGTCCTGACAGTGTGTCGAACAAGGTATCCATGGGAACAGTCTTATAAATTATCAGTTTTGATAATTTAAGTCCGGCATGATAATTTGTCAATATTGATAATAAAACAGCGTTGCTATGCCCAGGCCCAGTAAGAAAGCGGAACGTCGGGAAATGATTCTCGATGCCTACGAACGCTGTATCGTCCGGCTCGGCGTGGAAGGGACGACGCTGGAACAGCTCGCCAGCGAAGCCGGCCTGGCCCGCGCCCTGATACGTCACAACGTTGGCAACAAGGAGGATCTTCTCGACGCGTATATCGAGCGATTTCTCGACCGGGGCAAGGCTGAGATGGATGCGCTGATTCAGGCCTTGCCCTTAGAAGACCGTGTGCCGGCGATGCTGGAGATCCTGTTCGAGGCGCGCTTCTCGAACGTAAGCACCGCACGCGCCGCCATCGCGCTAATGGCCGCATCGCACAACAGGCCGGAACTCGCCGCCAGGATGCGGGCGTGGTTTGGGCAGTTCATTGCCGATATCGCGTCCGAGCTGTCGATCGCCTGCCCTGACTGCACCGCGGACGAAATTACCGATGTCGCCACCGGGATTGCGGGTATCTATTCGAACGTCGACGCCATGGCGCCGCTGGGTTCGTCGGCAGGCTTACGGGAGTCGTCGCTGCGCGCCGCGCTCAGGTTGGTCAATTCGCTGGGATGAAATCATCGGGTCCGGACCCGTCGTGATTTTTGACAGCTTATTCGCAACGGAACGAGCGGCCCGACCAGCGACATCCGTTTGCCTGCCAATAGCCCCGGAGATTGAGATCGGTCATCAAGGGCTCGAAGGCCGGGTGTGCCCTGAGCTCCCTCATCATGGGGATAAACATCAGATCCATTTCGAACGGCTCACCGTAATCCCGGAGCTTCTGTACGACACTCATGGCGCCGTCGATGTCGCCAAGCAGGGCTCGAATCACGAGCTCGGCATTGGGCGGCAGTTCACCCGCGCTGACCGACTCAGACACGGCCGTAAGCGCATCGGGCACAAGTTGCGGATCGGCCAACGCGCTGAATACAGGCGTGATCCATCTGTCGCCGGTACCGGATTGCCGGGTCAGCACCTCGGCTTCGGCGATGCGATTGGCCTGGAACAGAAACAGCGAATACGCCAGCGCATGCGTATTGGTCGCCGCACCCAGCGACGCCGAGCGCTGATAGAACTCCGCTGCGTTCTGCTGGTCGCCCAGCCAGGTATAGGCGATCGCTACGCGGCTGTTGATCGTCGCCGAGGTCGGGTCGAGTCGATACCCCTGCAGTGCCGCGTCGAGAGAATCCTCGAGGCGACCCACGCTTGCCAGCATGCGCGAAAACCACAGAAAGGCCGTTGCATCCACGGCAGCGGCTTCCGTTGCGAGTCGATACTGCGCTTCAGACTGCAACCACTCCTTTCGCATGTGGTGGAAGTAACCCCTGACGGAGGCCATGGCGCTTTCCAGCCCGGGATCGACCTGGATTCCCCGCTCTACCGCACCGAGTGCCTGGGTCTCTGCGTCCTGCAACGACGTATCGGAATACGTTGGCATCAGCGTGTGTGCGTTCGCCAGCATAAGGTAAGCCGGGCCGAAGTCCGGGTCCAGCTCGACGGTTTTTTCGAAATGACCGATTGCCGCCTCGAGCACGCCTTCGGGTCCCCGAATCTGGAACTTGTAGAGGCCCTGCATGTATTCGTCGTAGGCCGCAAAACTGCTCGGCGTTCTCGACGTCACCAGTTCGGCAACCTGGTCTGGGCGCAGATTCGAACTCAGGTCGCCGGCGACGGCTTGCTGCAATTGAAAGTGCTCGGCGATCTCGCCCTCACGGCTTGCCGTGACAAGCACCATCCCGTCCTCGACGCGCGTTAACGTGACACGAAAAACAAGGCGCCCGCCATCCCTGAGTACAGAGCCCTGCAGGAGTTGTTCAACGGCGTTCTGCCGGGACAGGTCCTGCAAGCCACCCGAGCGGATGTTTACGACCTTGAGATTCTCGAGCGCAGCGAGGCTGTGCAGCAGCTCCTGCCGGAAGCCGTTGACGAGATACTGGTCTTGCTCGCTGCCACTCAGGTTTTCAAAGGGCATCACGCCGACCGAATCCGCCAGTGTATCCACGGCCGCTGGCGGTGAGTCGACAAGCTCCCGAACAAGCAGTACGGCAGCGACCAATACCGCGGCAGCGGCAAGCCAGCCCAACACGCGAGGCCGGGATGCCGTCTCTGCGGGTGGGTATTCCTGCGGTGTCGGGATACCGCTCGCCGGCTGAGCGGGCTCGACGGTCGCCACCATTCGATAGCCCTGCCGAGGCTGGTTGCCAACGTACTGGTAGGGTCGCTCGGTATCGCCGAGTATGCGTCGCAATGAGGTTACGCAGCGTGTGACGGGGCCGTCACCGATGGCCCGGTTATCCCAGATCTTCTCGACCAGCTCGTCATTGCTGACAATGTCGCCCGCATATCGGGACAACAGCATCAACAGCTGGAGTTCTTTCTTCGGTAGCTGGGTGGTCTCACCGTTTCGTACGACACAGGAACGGGCCGGCACAACCTGCCATTCCCCGATGGTAAACCCATCTTTTAATTGTTCTTCTTCGTACATCAGCGCTCCGTTACCCTGAACGCCGAGTTCACTCTAGCAAAAAACGAGGGAAAACAGGCAAATAGCCCACGCGACGCCGGGCAGATTTTCAGCGTCGGTCAAAAAAAGGCCCCGTTGCGGGGCCTTTCGTCGTCTTGTGTCCTCAGGAAACCGTTAGTACTTCATCCGGGCAATCACGGAGCCATGATCCGAGGGCCAGAGACCGGAGCGGGTCTTGTCCCAGACACGTGAGTCGAGCACGTTTGCAAACGCACGGCGAGGCGCCGGGAACGTAAAGATCACGTCAATACGCTCGTCATGCAACGACCGCGCATTCGACAGATCGGCCAGCTGACAGCAGGTGTAACCCTTGCGCGGAAACCGCAGCAGCGACCAGGCATCCGTCATCGCATACGGCAGTGGATTGCCGAACAGGTCCGTGCCGTTCGCCAGCTGTGCGTAAGGCGGCTGCACTGTCACACCACCCGGGATCGGGAACGCTGCGTCATCCGGCGAGGAGTTGATATCGCCGGCCACCACCAGGCGCTGGCCCGGCTGTTGATTCATCAGGATTGCCTGCCAGAGCTCAGACATCTGGGCTGCCTGCAGAAACGGTGCGAGCGGATCGGGAGACGGATTTTGCACTTCGAGATGGGTATTGACGAAGCGATAGCTGGCGCCGTTGATCGTGGCATCAACGGCGACGAAACCACGCTCGATGCGAACGGGCACCGGTGTGTCGCCCGGGCCAGGCAATGTCGCCTCAGCAACCGTCTCGAAATTGCAGCCGTCGATCGATACGCGTACGCAACCGAAGTCAACGATCGTGGTTTCGATATCGCTGCGCGCGAGAATCACGTCTCGGTCGATGACCGAGACAAAGATCGGCGGGGCACTCGGGTCGAGAAAGACCGGGATGCCGGGCAGGCCGAGCGCGGATGGCGGCAGCGTCAGGTTCTGCACCACGGCAGCCACGTTGTAATCCGCGCCCTGCTCCGCAAGAGCGGTTGTCGTTGCCGTCAGGTGATCATTGAACGCTCCGTCAAACAGCGCACAGCGCCCCGCGCCGATCGGGTCGATGCAATCGAAGGCAAACACTTCCTGCAGGGCGACGAAATGCGGTCGACGCTGCTTGATGGTTTGCGCCAGAGCCGAGGCTCGTTCCGGCAGGTTGTTGTTTGCAATCGTCGTGAGCGCATTGATGACTTCCAAGTTAAAGCTAAGCCCGTCAGGCGCAGCGACCACCGGCGCGAGGTCGGCGCCCAGGTACTGGTTTTGCGTGATGACAACGAGATCGGCCGGCCGCTTGAACGTGCGATGGGCCTCGGCAAATGCCGTTGTTGTTGTGAGTACGCTGCAAAGCAGCAGCGCCAGGACAGTTTTACAGTTCATCATGAAATCCCCTTGTTTGTGAGCAACTCCTTTGTCGCAAACAAGGGGCGTTCAGAACCTGATGTCGGCCTGATATCGGCCGTATGTTTTCGCTACTGGTTCTTTCTGAAACTGTTTCGCCGCCGCGACCTGCAACGGTGGTCGCCGATGACGGCGCGAACGGCCTAGGTGTTTCGAAGTCGCTCGGTCTTTTCCATGAAGATTGCGTGCGCGCGGCCCCAGACGCCCTCTTCCGGTTTATCGAGCGTCGCCAGGAAGGGCAGGAGCTGCCCGCCGTAGTCTTCGCTGCTCTCTTTGGGTAACAGCGATGGCAGGTGATCAATGGCGATCAGGTCGAGCGGTGAATCACCGGCCTTGATGGAAATCGACGGGTAGTCGAAGGTCGTAATTCGATCGTAGATGGGCAGCGGGTTGTAGTCACCATAAGGATCACAGCTCACATCCGAGATGACCGAGAGGCGACGACCGGGTCTCGACAGCGATTCGATGGTGACAAACGGCGGCAGGTCGCTGGCGACGAAAACACAGTTGACGAACACGTCGGCGTCATTGATCTCCGCAAAGGGACCGCCCTTCCGTGTTTCGTCCATATCCCACTCGACCGTCTCGAGTCCCAGCGACCTGGCGAACTCGACGGCACCGGTACCGCTTCGGCCCCTGGCGCCGATCACCATGACCGTAGGCTTCGCGTCTGTCTTCGCCATGGCAACACGGACCCGCTCGAGGAGTGCATCCTTCGACGAGAACGACTCCAGCGCCGTCAGCGGCCGTGCTGCGCCGGCGGCCTTGTTCGCATGCGCGAGCACGCCAAGCGCTGCGCCGCAGTAACCGGCCCAGTAGCCAAACGCGGCAATACGCCGACCGTTCTCAAGGACGAGGTACTCGAGGTCATATAGGCTGCCTCCGCCGGCGATGAACCGCCCAATCATTTCGCTGGCGCCTGACTGGCCCTTGAACACATGCGCAAAGTGAATGTGGCGGTGCTCCAGCTCGAAGTCTTCCTCGGCCAGTTCCTTCAGCCCAAGAATGAATGCGTCGCTGGGTGCGTCGATCCATGCGCCACCCTCAACGACCTCACAGCCTGTCGCCTGGTATTCGTCGATCGGGAATATGCGGTCGCGATCGATTTCAACCGTGACCCGGAAACCCTTGTTGAGCAGCGCCCTGGCGCCATCAGGCGTCAGCGGTGTTCGCTCTTCGTTTGGCTTGGTTTCCGCGCGCAGCCAGATATGGGTTGTGCTCATGGCGAATATGGTACCCCCGAACCACGTCGGGCTAAACGCCTCTCTGTGCGAAAAACGGCCCGAGCTCCGCCAGCACCCGCTCAGGCGCTTCGAGCTGGGGGTAATGACCAACGTCATCGAAGCAGACCGCGTCGGCGTCGGGGACGAGCTCGCGGAAATAGTCGTAGAGATGCCTGCCGGATACCGGATCGGCGCCACCGTTGATCAGCTGGATCGGGACACCGGCATCCTGTAGCGCAGCCACCCACCGCTCACGGTTCTGTGTGCGCTCGGGGATATAGCGCAGGACCCTATGCGTCACACGGTGCCCGTTCTTGTGCGTGATCAGGCGCCAGTGTTCATCGAGTTCCTCGTCAGTCGGCTGCGTATCCGCGCCGAAAACGCCGGAGAAGCTCTGGCCGAATCGCTGGCGATTGATGATCCAGCCCAACACAAAGCCGATCGGACTGATGCCAAGTTTTTGCAGCGCGACGGGGCGGTGCTGTTCGGCAAACAAACCGCCGTTCAGGAAAGCCATGCGGCCGATCTGCGCGGTACCGCTGCCTTCCTTCTGACGTGCCAGCAGTTCCTGACCAACCGAGACGCCGTAGTCGTGCACCAGGGCGTCGACTTCGTCGATTCCCGTTTCTGCGAGCAACGCCTGCTGGATATCTGCCTGGTCGCGAATCGAGTACTTGATTGCCGGTTTGTCCGACAATCAACGCCTGCTGGATATCTGCCTGGTCGCGAATCGAGTACTTGATTGCCGGTTTGTCCGACAGCCCGAAGCCCAGCATGTCACAGGCGATAAGGCGACGGTTCCGGGACAGCGTGGGCCAGATGCGGTGCCAGTCCCACGAGGCCGTCGGGTAGCCGTGCACCAGCAGCAGAGGCCGCCCGGAGCCAGCCGTCCAGTAGGCGATTCTGCGGCCGCGAAACTGGAGGAATCGTGCAGACGCGATCCACTGGTCGAGGTTCATGCCGTTTTCCGAATCACTGGACGTCAGATCCATGCAGCTATTGTAGCGACAATGAAGCTCAGTCTGGATGCCGACTCGGGCTCGTACGATACTGCGACCGGCGCGCTGAGTTCCAAGGTACACTCGGTGGAAGTCCCGCTGCCACCGCGCAAAGGGGTCGACGAGTACCGGAAGCGGGCACGGATCTCCCGATCAGGCCATGCTGGTTACCACCACGTACAGGAGATCGCAATGAAAAAACGACTGCTTGTGTTCGTATCTGCCGGCGCCGCATTAACGGCATGTTCCACAGAGACGGAAACAACCACTGAAGAGGCTCCGATGGCAGCGGAATCCATGGCTGTCGAGGCCGCCGCCGAGCCATCGCTCTGTGTAGACATGGGTCCGCAGACACCGCGCGACATTACAAGCGCACTCGGACTGAACTCCGATAACTTCGCGCTGGCACCGCCAGCCAGCGAGATGAACCTGTGCAATATCCACACGCACACCAACGCGGAGCACAAAGGCCCGGATTTCAGCGTGTTCGTCAGCGACACCGATGACGGCGGCTATGCGTGTAACGCAACCGCTGAACTGACGGAGGCCGAGCTGGCGCCCGCCGAAGGCGCCTACCAGGGCGTGAAGCCGGGTGACACGATAGAAGTCCATTGGGTGCACACGTCCTGCCCCGCCACGCCCGGGCCCGGACTTGGCGCCTGCGTACCCGAAAGTTGCGACAACCCGCTGCTGCGCGTCGAGGCCCAGGTATTCCTCGTGGTGAACGATGACAGCGCGCTGGATTTCACCACCATGGCCTATGACGGCAATACGGTCGACGGCTTCCACCAGGCGAAGATGATTCCGGACAACACCGGCGATCCGGTTCTGTTCCGCGGCTCCACGACCGGACCGTCGTATGACCAGAGCACCTGCTCACCGGCAAAGGTCACCTGGAATGTTCGCCCGATGTGCGCGAAAGTCGATATCAATTCACTGCACCGCTGGGCAGAAAACGGCAACGTGTTTGAAGAAGACACCTCGCACGGCGTTCGCCAGCTGGTCACCGCACAGGAGCTGCTGTCACCTATCGAATAGCCCGGACCAACCGGCCTCTAACCGCCCGGCCTCTTGTCGGGCGGATCTCTCCCATCGGCAGAAGGCCGGCGACAAACCCCTGATATAGCAACCGCCGGTTGCCGACCGAGAAGCACCGCACTCTCACCGGGACGCTGGCACGGGTTCAAAGGGCGCTTTCGGGCGCGAAAATGCCCTCAACAGCGCAATTCTGGTCAATAACGGGCACAGGCTGGTGTATATTTCCACGCTCCCCTGAGCGTTGCTGCGCAGCTCGCCGACCACGTCGGCGCCACAGAGCACGACGCGATGCGGACCACAACGCAGCTCGACGAGGCCGTGACGCCGAGTCGTAAGAAAAAACGGCAGGCGACAACACAAATACATCGACAAACAGACAGCATTGCATCGCCGCGGCTGACGCAGACCGCGCGCCGGGGCGATTTCTGCACAATTAAAGTCGACGCCGGCGCTTGAACAGCCGGCTTGAGCGGGGTGGAAAGCCCCATCACTTTGGAGAGACAACATGGCCAACGCTGGCATGAACACAACGGGATTCGCGAGGAGCACGAGCTGATGAGCAGCGAAGTCGGTGGCAAACCTGTGCTCCGTGTCGTCCTGCTGGGTGCCATGCTGGTCGTCACCTGGCTGGTCTGGTCAGGCTTTTTCAAGACGCTGCTGCTGAGCCTCGGCGCGTTTTCTGTCCTGCTGACACTGTGGCTGACCAAGCGCACCGGCTACTTCAATCACGAGACGTTCGGCTTCCGCTACGACTACAGGATTCTTGGCTACTGGGTCTGGCTGGCCAAGGAAGTCGTCATGTCGAGCCTCGATGTCACGAAGGAGGTCCTGCGGCCCACCCTTCGGATCCAGCCGAGAACCGTCGAACTGGACGTCTCGGACCTCGAACCGCTGGACCAGGCAACCTACGGCAACTGCATCACGCTGACGCCGGGGACGCTAACCCTCGATATCTACAAGAACCGTCTGCTGGTCCACGCGCTCACCGAGAACGGTGAACAGGGCCTGCTGGAAGGCGCCATGCATCGCCGCGTCAAGGCGCTGAGAGGCTAGACCCATGTATTACGTTGTCTTTATCGCGACCATCGTTACGATGGCGCTGGCGCTGACCCGGGCACTGCTCGGCCCGAGTGTCTACGACCGCGTCCTTGCCGTGAACATGTTCGGCACCAAGACAGTGCTGCTGCTGGCCGTTGCGTCGTTCATGGGTGGGCGCGAGGACTTCATTGACCTGGCACTCGTCTACGCACTGATCAACTTCATCGGCGTACTGGCCGTGCTGGAATTCTTCCGCAAACGCGTCGAACGTGACAAAGCAGAGAAATCGGAGGCTGAAGCATGAGCATGGCTATCGATATCGCCTCCTGGGTCCTGATGACGATTGGCGGCCTCGCCGTACTCGTCGGCGGCATAGGCGCACTGCGCATGCCGGACCTGTACACACGCATGCACGCAGCCAGTGTGACCGACAGCCTGGGCGCGATTCTCGTGCTTGTCGGCCTGATGCTGCAGGGCGGCTTGTCACTGGTCACCGTCAAGCTCGCCGCCATCCTGCTGTTTCTCGTGCTGACCAGCCCGACCTCGTCGAACGCACTGGCCAGCGCCGCACTGCTGGCCGGCACAAGGCCGCTGGGCGACAGGCACGGCCCCGATGCGGAGGAATCCAAGTGACAGAACTGTTTGGCATTTTCCTGCTGACGCTGCTGGTTATTACAGCGGTGGGCGTCGTCCGCGCACAGAACCTGTTCGTGGCGGTAATGCTGATGGGCATCGCGAGCCTGTTGATCGCCGTGAACTTCTTCCTGCTCGATGCAGCAGACGTCGCACTGACCGAGGCGGCCGTCGGCGCCGGCATCTCGACGGTACTGTTCCTGAGCGCGCTGGCGCTGACGGTAGACCGCGAGAAAGCCCCCAAGACCAAGTTCGGCCTTGCGATGGCGGTCACGATTGTCGCCGGGCTCGTCATCTTCTACGCGACACTGGGCGAGCCACGTTTCGGCGACCCCAATTCGCCGGTGCAGACACACGTGGGGCCCTGGTATCTCGAGAAGACACCGGAATACGTCGATATCCCGAACGTCGTAACCGCCGTGCTCGGCAGCTACCGTGGCTACGATACGCTCGGCGAGGTGTTCGTCGTTTTTACGGCGGGTATCGGCGTCCTGTTCCTGCTCGGACACGGCCGCGTTCGCTGCACGCTGGAAGAAGAAACCAAGACGAACGAAGGCCTTCGCCACTACCTGATTCCGCGCGTGATCGGCCAGCTGCTGATCCCCTTCATTATTCTCTTCGGGCTCTACGTGCAGTTTCACGGGGAGTACGGGCCCGGCGGCGGCTTCCAGGCCGGCGCGATCATCGCCGCTGGCCTGATCCTGTACGCGCTGCTCGAGGGTGAAAAGCACGCCCTGAACGTGGTGCCGCAGAAAGTCCTGCTCGGCATGATGGCCGGTGGTGCCATTCTGTACACGACCGTTGGCATCTTCGGCATGTTGCTCGGCGGAAATTTCCTCGACTACTCCGTGCTGTCGGACAACCCGGTCAAGGGCCAGCAGATGGGCATCATCCTGA
>CAZSIQ010000029.1:0-19424 GCA_964606915.1 uncultured Woeseiaceae bacterium
GATGTCGCGAACATCATTGTTGTTCCAGGGTGTCGTGAGTTTCTCCAGACCTACCCGGGCATTGACGTTGAACTGAAAACAACGCGTGAACTGGTGGATCTCTCCGCTCGTGACGCTGATCTCGCGATTCGCCTGACGGACAGGCCGCCGGACTATCTCGTCGGGCGAAAACTGCTGCCGCTCCGGCACGGGATCTATGCACATCCGGCGTACTGGCAAACGCACAGGGAGACGCCATCGCTGATCCTGTTCCCCGGCAGCGAGACGCCGGACTGGGCGTCCGAATATTTCCCCGAGGCTGACGTTGTCCTTCGGACCGATAACGTGAGCACCATGCTCGCGGCCGTGGAGGCAGGATTGGGAATCGCCCGGCTGGCGTGTTTTGTCGCTGACGAAAACCCGGCGGTTCGTC
The DNA here is from genome assembly GCA_964606915.1 of uncultured Woeseiaceae bacterium. Taxonomy (GTDB): domain Bacteria; phylum Pseudomonadota; class Gammaproteobacteria; order Steroidobacterales; family Woeseiaceae; genus UBA1847. The sequence goes on from CAZSIQ010000029.1 coordinate 413, forward strand.
GACTCGATCTCGAGTTAACGCCGTCAGACTGGGGCGTCTGGTCGCTGAATCACGTTGATCTCCGGTCGACGGCAAGGGTTCGCGTCTGCCGGGAATTCCTGCAGGAACTCATCCTGTCGAAGCGCGAGCTGATCCTCGGCGAAACGTCCAGGTACGTCGAGACGCGCTCGCGTTAGACGGTGAACGCGCTCATTGTGGAGGCGCATCGATCGCCGCTTCGCCCCGGGGCTCGTACGTCGTCAATGTGTCCGACAGGCCGGCGACGACGTGGCGGATGCCGTGTTCGTACATCTCGCCAACGGACCGGTCAGTCAGTGCTCCGTCGTCGTCAAGCAGGCTGTTGACGGACCGCAACGACGTCATGCGTGGAAACGTATAGGTCCTGGGTTTCTTGCCATCACCGTAGTCCACCAGCGCGCTTACCGCAGTTTCGAATCGAACCAGGCCTCGCTTTTCCTGCTTGATTCGAAGCGGCGCGACTGCCAGCGTAATTTTGACGTCGGTGTTGTCTGTCGTCGTGATCCAGAAGTTGTCTGCATAGTGTTTGAACGTCGATGCCAGTAACGCCGGATGGGTGTGCGTGAGCTGTGCCGCTTCAGCCGCCGATTCCAGCGCTTTGGCGTCGTCTTTTGGCAGTCCCTTCGAGGCGCCTTCTGATGCACCCACGCCAAGACCGACAATGCCGCCGGTGAGCATGCCCGCGGGAACGGTCACGGCGGCACAGAAAAACGCCGCTGGTCCGCAGATCACGCTGGCGCCAATTCCGACGGCTGCACCGGACACGGCGCCGGCCGCTGCGCCACCGGCACCCAGTAACATCACGCCCTCAGTATTCGTCAGCGTATTCGGTGATTGCCACTCAGGGATGACAACGCTGAGCTGGACCCGTGTTCCGGGTGGAATGTCGGGAATGTCCGCCGACGTCGGCACGGTGGCGCAGCCCGTCCCCAGCAGGGCTATGGCAAGGGCTGTAATGGCAGTTGCTGTTCTGTTCATGGTCTTGTTCTCGCGTCGGGCATGAGGGATCGTGATGCGTTACAGTGTCGCCCGGTGTTTCGGCGGCGACCTGACGCTTCATTGACGAAACTCCGACTCTTTCCCGAGATAACAACGAATTAGGGGGGCGACATGCCAAACAGACGGGAATTCCTGGGCGGCGGTGCGGCACTGCTCGCCGCCAGTACGGCAGGCGCAGACTCCATGCTCAGGCAGGCGGACAAGCCGCTGGACATCCTGTTTCTTGGCGGAACGGGCTTCATCGGTCCGAAACAGATCAACTACGCGCTGGATCGTGGACACACCGTGACCATGTTCAATCGCGGTCGTCGCGCCGGTATGTACGGCGGACGGGTCGAAGAGATCGTTGGAAACCGAGACCGCAACATCGATGCCGGGCTGGCGTCGCTGGAGGGCGATCGCGAATGGGACGTCATCGTCGATAATTCGGGCTATGTTCCGCGTCACGTGCGAGACTCGATCGAACTGTTGAAGGACCGCTGCAAACGCTATATCTACATATCGACCGTCGCCGTCTACGATTTCGATACCAGCGACGTCATCACGATCAACAGCCGGATGCGCGAGGCACCGGAACCCGCGACCGAAGAGGTCAACGGCCAAACCTACGGGCCGCTTAAAGCCGAGTGCGACCGCATTGCCCAGGACCTGCTGGGCGACAAGCTCACCTGCGTCAGGCCGACCTACATCATCGGTCCCGGCGATACGACAGATCGCTTCACCTACTGGGTGGACCGCATCAGTCGCGGCGGCGACATCGTCTGCCCGTCAGGGCCGAAGGTTGAGTCACAGTGGATCGACGTATTCGACCTTTGCCACTGGATCATTACGCTGGCAGAGAATGACACGCCGGGTATTTTCAACGCAGTGGCCCCCGAGGCACCGGTAACGCGCGAAGAGGTCATGCACGGCATCAAGGCCTGCTTTTCGGCAGGCTCGAAGCTGCACTGGCCGTCCAGCGAATTGCTTGCTGACCTTGAGTACCCGACGCCGATGTTCCCGAACCCGCCGATCATGCGGACGATTGACTCCTCGTACGCCGAAGCCGCGGGCCTGGGTTTCCGGCCACTGGCCGACACGGTTCGAAGCATCCACGAGTGGTGGAGTAACGAATCGGCTGAACGTCGCGCGAACCCGCGTCGTTGGCCGTCACCCGAACAGGAACGCGCCGTTCTCGAGCGCATGACATCCAGCTAACCTAACCAATCCGGATATACAGGACGTTCTGATGCGATTGACAGTTCTTGCGGCTTCGGCCGTTCTCTCTCTTGGTACCGCCACAGCTGACGAGTTAACCGTACAGCGACTGTACGAAGCACCGTCACTGACTGGCCCGTCACCGCGGTCGTTGCGCATTTCACCGGACTCGACCCGCGTGACGTTTATTCGTGCCAGCGACACCGACGTGCAGCGCCAGAATCTGTGGGAGTTCAATCTCGACGATCAGCAGATGCGCCTGCTTGTGGATTCAGAAGAACTGTCAAGCGGCCCGGAGCAGTTGTCCGACGAGGAACTGGCGCGTCGTGAGCGTCTGCGTATTTCCGGCGCCAAGGGCATTGTCAGCTACGACTTCTCGTCCGACGGCAAACTGCTGCTGTTCCCGGTCGCCGGTGACCTGTACGTCTATGACCTGGAACAACGCAAGAGCACACGTGTAACCGAGACAGACGAAACCGAAACCGATCCAAAGTTGTCACCCAACGGGCGCTACGTGTCGTTCATACGGGAGCAGAATCTGTACATCGTGGATCTCGACAGCAACGAAGAGCGCCAGCTGACGACCGACGGCGGCGGCACGATCAAGAACGGCATGGCCGAGTTTGTTGCGCAGGAGGAGATGGACCGCCTGACGGGTTACTGGTGGTCGCCGGACAGTGCGTCGATCGCGTATGCGCGCGTCGACGAATCGCCGGTAACGCTTGAAGAACGTTTCGAGGTTTTCGCCGAGGGCTTCAACGTCTTCCTGCAGCGCTACCCGTCGGCGGGCACGCCGAACGCGGAAGTCGATCTCGGTGTCGTTCGCCTGGATACCGGAGACACAACGTGGCTGGACCTGGGCGTCGAGAAGGATATCTATCTCGCACGCGTCAACTGGTTCCCGGGGTCTGAATACGTCGCGGTGCAGCGGCAGTCTCGCGACCAGAAGGCACTGGACTTTCTCAAGATCGATGTCGAGAACGGCAAGGCCAGAACCCTGTTCACCGAGACCGCGGAAACCTGGCTTAGCCTCTATAACGACCTGACCTTCCTGAAAAAGCAGGACGCGTTCCTGTGGACCTCGGAGCGGAGCGGCTTCAAACACCTGTACCTGTATTCAACCGACGGCAAATTGATTCGCCAGCTCACCGGTGGCGATTGGGAAGTCACCGGCAACCGCTACAAACGGGCCATCAAGTACGTCGACGAACAGGCAGGGCAGGTGTACTTTATGGCCACCGAGAAGAGCCCGCTGGAACGGCACCTGTATCGCGTATCGCTGGATGCCGACGCCGAGTCAAAGCCGGAACGAATCAGCGAGGCTGCCGGCTGGCACCAGGTCGTCTTCGCGAAGGACGGCAGTTTCTATCTCGACACCTACCAGTCACCGACGACGCCGCCGCAGGTCGCGATTCACGATTCTGACGGCTCGCGCATGGGCTTCATCGAAGAGAATCGACTCGATGACTCGCATCCTTTTGGGCCGTACCGCGACGAAATGCCACAGGTTGAATACGGCACGCTCAAAGCGGAAGACGGCCAGGTGCTGCATTACAAGCTGTCGAAACCCGCCGATTTTGATCCGGACAAGATCTACCCGGCGATTTCCTACCCTTACGGCGGTCCGTCAGGCCAGCGTGTTACCAAGCGCTGGGGCGGCACGCTCGAACACATCATGGCGAACCGGGGCTACATCGTCTTTACGCTCGACAATCGCGGTACGAGTTTCCGCGGCGTCGAGTTTGATGCGCCGATCTATCGCCGCATGGGGGGCGCGGAAATCCGCGACCAGCTCGTGGGCACCGAGTTCCTCAAGGGGCTCGACTACGTCGACGGCGACCGGGTCGGCGTCTACGGCTGGAGCTACGGCGGCTACATGGCGCTGCACGCCGTGATGCAGGATCCCGGTGTTTACGCAGCCGCTGTGTCTGGCGCGCCAGTCACAGACTGGGCGCTGTACGACACGCACTACACGGAACGCTTTATGGGTACGCCGCAAAACAACGCGGAAGGTTACGACGCGAGTAGTGTGTTTCCTTACGTCGAAAATCTCGAAGACCCCCTGCTGGTCATTCATGGCATGGCGGATGACAACGTGCTGTTCACCAACAGCACGAAGCTGTTCGCCGAGCTGCAGAAACAGCAGAAGGACTTTGATTCGATGACCTACCCGGGCAGCAAGCACTCCCTGATCCGGATACCGGGCACCGGTCAGCATGCCATCAACAAGATGCTGAATTTCTTCGAGCTGCATCTGCAGCCGGGAGAGTAAGTCGGTTTGCGCGGCGGGCCCTGTGGGGCCCGTCGTCGCCTAGTCGTCGCTGTCCGTTATCGCCGCGTTACCGTTCCAGATAGCGTCCCAGACGCCGCCCAGCTGGCGCGCCTCGAAATCGACGGGCAGCAAGCGAGTCGGCACCGGTTCCCAGTGCGGATTGGACGCTGTCGCGACAACGTGACTGAAGACGTAAGTCGGGTACTGGCCCATTCGAAGATCTGACATGACGAGTTCGTCGCCCTGTATTGAGGCACTGACGAAATCGCGGGCGAACCAGCGCAGACGCTGGACCGACGCGAGCGAGGAGCTGTCCGCAAGCAGCTGGCGGTCGAAGTTCACATCGATGAAGTGCACGCGATCGTCGGCGACGAACGAGTAGTAGCCTTCGAGGTATCCGGACTCGGTCAATACAACACCACGCCAGAGCAGTGTGTTGAACGGACTCGGCGTCGTAAACACGGCGCTGTATTCGACGCCATCGCGTTCCAGCTGCGCGCGGATCTCGTATTCGAACGACAGCTTCGCGGTCCATGTCCACGACACGTACGCCGCGCTCAGGGTCAGACCGACAAGCAGGGCCCTGCCGCCGAACGGCTTGCTGCCGGCAACGGCTGCGACGATCACGGCAAACAACAAGGGCAGGGTGTAAGCCGGATCAATGATAAACAACGTAGACCAGCTTGCCGGCGACGGCTGCAACGGCCACCAGATCTGTGTGCCATAGGCCGTGTGGGCATCCAGCAGTGGATGCGTTACCAGCGCCAGCAGTATCGCGAAGAACCAGTGCCGGGGCGATGATCGAACCGGCTCCCAGAATCGTCGCAGCAATGCCCAGAGCGCCACGGCAAATGGCGTGAGCACCAGCAGCGAATGGCTGAAGCCGCGGTGATAGGTGAAGTTGCTGACTGCGTCGCCGTAGTCGATGAGGACATCGAGATCGGGAAGCGTGCCCAGGGCCGCACCGACGGCGAGGGCACGCCGACGGTGTCCTGCCGGCGCGCAGGCGCCGGCAACGCTGGCGCCGAAAACCAGCTGTGTCAGCGAGTCCATTGCAGGCGCCTGAACCGGATCATGTGATCGACGCCCGAACCGGCGCTATTGCCCGATCGTGCCGATAATCGCGTTAAGCGTCTTGCTCGGGCGCATGGCATCGGACGCCAGCTCGTTGTTCGGCTGATAGTAACCGCCAATGTCGATGGCGTCTCCCTGGACGGCGTTCAGTTCGTCGACGATCGTGGCTTCGCCGTCGCGCAAAGCACTGGCCACCGGCGCAAAACTTTGTGCCAGCGCAGCATCGTCACTTTGCGACGCGAGCGCCTCTGCCCAGTAGAGCGCGAGATAGAAGTGACTCCCGCGATTGTCCAGCTCGCCGGCCTTGCGCGAGGGCGCCTTGTTGTTGTCGAGGTATTGTCCGTTCGCCTCGTCCAGCGCCTCGGCCAGGATGCGTGCGCGCGCGTTGTCCGTCTTGTCGGCGAGGTCGTCGATCGACACTGACAGCGCGAGGAATTCACCCAGTGAATCCCATCGCAGGTGATTCTCGCGATTGAACTGCTGCACGTGCTTCGGTGCCGAACCGCCAGCACCGGTCTCATACAGGCCGCCGCCCGCCAGCAGGGGGACGATGGACAGCATCTTTGCGCTGGTCCCCAGTTCCAGGATCGGGAACAGGTCAGTCAGGTAGTCACGAAGTACGTTACCCGTGACCGAAATCGTGTCCTCACCGGCGCGGACGCGCTCCAGTGTGGCGTCCATGGCCGCAACCGGGGCGAGGATTCGAATATCCAGGCCGTCAGTATCGTGATCTTCGAGGTAGGCGTTCACCAGGCCGATCAGGTTGCGGTCGTGAGCGCGAGCTTCATCGAGCCAGAAGATGGCTGCTGAGCCCGTCTGGCGCGCACGGTTAACCGCAAGCTTGACCCAGTCGCGAATCGGCAGGTCCTTCGTCTGGCACATCCGGAAGATGTCGCCGGCGCGTACCTCCTGCACCATCAGTTCGCGTCCTGCGGTATCGCGGACGACGACGCGACCGGCCGCCGACAGTTCGAAGGTCTTGTCGTGCGAGCCGTACTCCTCGGCTTTCTGAGCCATCAGCCCGACGTTGCAGACGTTGCCCATCGTGGTGACATCGAAGGCACCGTGTTTCCTGCAGTCCTCGAACACCTGCTGGTAGATGCCGGCGTAATTGCGGTCAGGAATGACGTACTTGGTGTCGTGCAATTGTCCGTCAGGTCCCCACATCTTGCCTGACGAGCGCAGCGCGGCCGGCATCGAGGCGTCGATGATCACGTCGCTGGGCACATGCAGGTTGGTGATGCCGCGGTCAGAGTCGACCATCGCCATACCCGGACGAGTCTCGAACGTCGCGTCGAGATCCGCGCGAACGGCTGCCGCCTGCTCATCCGGCAAGGTCTGAATCTTGGCGTAGGCGTCGCCGACCCCGTTGTTCGGGTTCACGCCGAGCTCGTCGAACAGGTCCGCGTGCTTCTCGAACGCGTCCTTGTAGAACACGGCGACGGCGTGGCCGAACATGATCGGGTCCGAGACCTTCATCATGGTCGCTTTCAGGTGCAGCGAGAACAGCAGGCCCTTGTCTTTCGCGTCATCGATTTCCGCCGCGAGAAACTCACGCAGAGCGGACGTATTCATGACACTGCAGTCGATCACTTCGTCCTTCTGCACGGGGACCGATTCGCGCAGCACCGTAACCTCACCGTCATCTCCGACAAACTCGATGACGAGATCACCGGCATCGTCGACGATGACCGACTGTTCGCTGCCGTAGAAGTCGCCGTCGGACATGTGCGCAACGTGCGACGTGGATTCCGTCGACCAGGCGCCCATGGAGTGCGGGTTGTTCCTGGCGAACTGTTTTACGGCTGCCGCAACGCGACGATCGGAGTTGCCCTCACGCAGTACCGGGTTTACGGCACTGCCTAAAACCTTAGCGTAGCGCGCGCGGATGTCCTTTTCCTCAGCGGAGTCGGGCTCGTCCGGGAAATCCGGCAGCGCAAAGCCCTGCGACTGCAGTTCGGCGATAGCGGCCTTCAGCTGCGGGACGGACGCGCTGATATTGGGCAACTTGATAATATTGGCGTCCGGCGTTTTCGCGAGCTCGCCAAGTTCGGACAGCGCGTCGCTGGTCTTCTGCGCATCGTCCAGAAAATCCGGAAAATTCGCGAGGATACGGCCGGCGAGCGAAATGTCGCGGGTTTCCACGGTGATGCCCGCGGTGCTTGTGAATGCTTTGATAATCGGCAGCAACGAGTAGGTTGCGAGCGCAGGCGCTTCGTCCGTTATCGTGTAAATAATCTTGGCGTCAGACATGGGATCCCTTTCAGCGTACGGCTTGACCACCCGGTACCGGCCCTCTCCGGCGGGCGGCATTATATAGACTGAATTTGCGGTCCGCTCGCCTTTGAGGATGCCAATCCATGAAGAACAGATGCTATCCTCTGCCGCCCTTTACGCTTACGAGGCCCCGACCGATGCGCGCATTCCTTCTCTTTCTGATGTCCCTGACGCTCGCCGCCTGCGGCAAACCGGCTGATGACAGTGCCGAGACCAGCAGTGACGCTGCGATGAGCGATGACGACCCGTACATCTGGCTGGAGGATGTCGAGGGCGAAGAGGCCCTGGCCTGGGTTGAGGAGCAAAACGAGGAGTCGCTGGGCTACCTCGAGTCGCTGTCGACGTTTGAGCCGTTCCGTGCCCGAAACCTGGAAATCTACGATTCCGAGGACCGTATCCCGGGGCCCGGCATCCGCGACAAACACGTCTACAACTTCTGGCGCGATGCGAACAACATTCGCGGCGTCTGGCGACGCATGTCGATCGAAGACTACGTGGCCAACAAGGACGACTGGGAGATCGTGCTCGATATTGACGCGCTGGCGGAAGCCGAGGACGAGGACTGGGTCTGGAAGGGCTCGAACTGCCTGCGTCCCGCCTACACCCGTTGCCTGATCAACCTGTCACGTGGTGGCGCTGACGCGACGGTCGTTCGCGAGTTCGACGCCGAGGCGGGCGAGTTCGTCGAGAATGGCTTCTTCCTCCCGGAAGCAAAATCCGGTTTGTCGTGGATTGACGAAGACACGCTGTTCGTCGGCAGTGATTTCGGCGAAGGCTCGCTGACGGATTCCGGCTACGCCCGGACCTCACGCCTGTGGAAGCGCGGCGTGCCGGTGGAGGAAGCCGAAGAGATCTTCGCCGGTGAGCAGACCGACGTCGCGGCCGGTGTCTCCCGCGCCTGGGACGGCGACACGGCGTACGACTTCGCGTATCGCGTGCCAACGTTCTTTACACGCCAGCAGTTCCTGATGACGGAAACCGGCGAATTTGTTCGTATCGATGTTCCCGAGGACGCGACGATCTATGGCGTATTCCAGGGGCAGATGATGGTCGAGCTGCGCTCCGACTGGACGCCGGCGGACGCGACCCTTTCGCAGGGGTCGCTGGTGGCTATTGATTTCGACAGTTTCATGCAGGGCGAGCGCGATTTCGATGTGCTGTTCGAGCCGACTGAAAGCACCGCTTTGAAGCGCGGCGGTGTCGCGACCACTCGCGACTACCTGATGCTGAACACGATGGAAGACGTTGTCAGCAAAGTTAGTCGACTGTCGTTCGTTGACGGCGAGTGGATCACCGAAGCGGTCGACGTCGAGCCTTTCGGCAACATCACCTTTGGTTCGGCTGATGACAATTCCAACCTGTTCTTCTTCTACTACGAGGGCTTCCTGCGTCCGGATACGCTGTATGTATCGGATGACGGTGGTGAGACCATCACGCCGCTGAAAAACCTGCCGTCCTTCTTCGACGCCGAGGGCATGAACGTTGAGCAGTTTTTCGCAACCAGCAAGGACGGTACGAAGGTCCCTTACTTCCTGGTGACGCCGAAGGGCTTTGAAGCGGACGGCAGCACACCGACGCTGATCGGCGGTTACGGTGGTTTCCAGGTCAGCCGCACACCGTTCTACAGTGCAACGGTCGGCCACAGCTGGCTGGAGCGTGGCGGCGCTTACGTGCTTGCCAATATTCGCGGTGGCGGCGAGTACGGACCGTCGTGGCACCAGGCGGGTCTCAAGGAAAAGCGCCAGAACGTCTATGACGACTTTATCGCCGTCGCGGAAGACGTCATCGAGCGGGGCATTTCCAGCCCGCAGCACCTCGGTATTCGTGGTGGTTCGAACGGCGGCCTGCTGACCGGTGTGATGCTGACGCAGCGTCCGGACCTGTACAACGGTATCGTCGTCCAGGTGCCGCTGCTGGACATGAAGCGCTACAACAAACTGCTGGCGGGCGCGTCCTGGATGGCCGAATACGGTAACCCGGACACGGATGACTGGGAGTTCATCAAGGCGTACTCGCCGTACCACAACCTGGACGCTGACGCGGATTACCCGAAGGCCTTCTTCACGACATCGACGCGCGACGATCGTGTCCACCCCGCACATGCTCGCAAAACGGTGGCTCGTATGCGTGAGATGGGTCACGACCTGTACTACTACGAAAACACGGTTGGTGGTCACGGCGGTGCGTCCGACAACAAACAGGCGGCCTACAACGAGGCGCTGATTTACAGCTACCTGTGGGACCAGCTGGGCGGCGAGTCGAGCTGACGCCGTGTCGCTGACACGGCGTAGCGTTCTGCTTGGAGGCGCGGCGGCAGCGGCCAGCACTGCGTTGCCGTCGTTCGCCGACGAGCGAATTGCCCGTCGACCGATTCCGGGGTCGGATGAGCAATTGCCGGTGATCGGGCTCGGTAACTCGAATGCGTTCCGACGCGCTGATCTGCCGGCCAGTCGGGCGGTGCTGGAGCGCCTGCAATCGTTTGGCGGGCGCTACGTTGACTGCATGGGTCCCAGTCGCTTCGTCGTCGCCGAGGCCGTGTCGGGCATGGGATTCAAGGACGCCTTTCCCGGCACCTATTTTGATATTTCGGATGCCGCGTCAGCGCGGCGCGAAGCCGAATCACTGGCGGCGGCCTTTCGCCGGGAGTCGCTGGACGTCGGACTGTGTTTCACCGACCAGGTTACAGACCACTGGGATGTCCTTCGCGGTATGAAGGATGACGGCCTGGTGGCGCACATCGGGACTGCCAGGCACACCAGCGAATACTACGATTCGATGATTCGCCTCATGCAGACCGGTACCGTCGACTTTCTGCAGGTCAATTATTCGCTGCTCGAGCCGGAAGCCGAACAGCGGGTATTACCGGTAGCCGCGGAGCAGGGCGTCGCGGTGCTGGTCAACCGGCCCTTCATTAACGGTCAGTTTTTCCAGCTCGTCAGCGGCAAGCCGCTGCCGGAATGGACGGCCGAATTCGACTGTGAATCCTGGGCGCAATTCTCGCTGAAGTTCATTCTTTCGCATCCGGCTGTGACCTGCGTGCTGACGGAAACCGAGAATCCGAAACACGCAGTGGATAACCTGCGTGCGGGACTGGGGCAGTTGCCCGACGAAAAGACCCGCGACCGCATGCGCGATACCATCGCAGCATTGGTCTAACTGAAACGAATTCCGCGCTGTACGGTCATATTGTGCTGAGTACCTGTAGCCTGAACTGAAGATGTCGCTTTACGCCCGAATCCTGCTTCCCTGCATGCTTGCGCTTGCGGCCTGTAGCGAGCAGGCACCGCCCGCGCTGCCGGATAGCCACCCGAGCGACAAGGTGCCCGTGACGACATCGTCCGACGAGGCACGCGCGGCCTTCCTTGAAGGTCGTGAGCGATACGAAGCGCTGCACTATGCCGACGCAGCGACGTTGTTTGACCGGGCCATCGAACTCGACCCCGATTTCGCCCTGGCGCACCTGATGCGCGCCACCGTTACCGAGTCCGCCGAGCGTTTTTACGAAAGCCTGGGCAAGGCCGAGTCTTCGATGCAGGCAGCGAGTCCGGGCGAGCAGATCATCATCCGTTCTTTCCTGGCGGCGGCACAGAACGATATCGACACGCAGTACCAGAAGCTCAAGAAACTCGAGGTGCTGTATCGCCACGACGAGCGTGTGCATGTGCGCCTCGGCAACTTTCATATCGCGCAGCAGCAGTTCGACGAGGCCGCCAGGCACTTCCTCCAGGCCATCGAGATCAACCAGGACTTCGCGCCGGCGTGGAACATGCTCGGCTACGCCCAACGTGGCGGCGGCGACTTCGACGCGGCAAAACAGGCCTTTCGTCGCTACATCGAGCTGGTGCCCGATGAGCCGAACCCGTTCGACAGCTATGCCGAACTGCTGATGGAAGCGGGTGACTACGACGCATCGATCGAAAACTACCGACGGGCTTTGGCCATCACACCGGATTTCCCGCCGTCGCACGTGGGTCTGATCATCAACTACTCGCTCAAGGGCGAGCATGAGAACGCAATCGCGGCGGCGGAGAACCTGTACCTGAAAGCCAGGAACATGCCGGAAAGGCAGATGGCGCTAATCAGGCTATCAGGTGCGCACCTGCACAACCGGAATCAAAGCGCCGCGCTGGGTGCGCTGGATCGGCTCGCCAACCTGGCTATCGAGCAGGACAACCTGCCGGTGCTGGCCACTGCGCGCGAACTGGCAGGCGATATCCTGTTGGTTGCGGGCAACACGGATGCTGCGCTCGGGCAGTACAAGGCGGCTCTGGAAATCCGTCGTGAATCGCCGATCAGCCGGTCCGCGAAGTCGCAGGCCGGGCGCCAGTTCCTGTTCAAGGCGACGCTGGCGGCACTGCAGTCGGGCCGTGCAGACGCCGCGGCCAGCTACCTGGACCAGTATCGCGTTGAGGCTCGTGGCGGCAATGCGTTCGAACACCGTCGAATTCTCGAGCTCGAGGGTTACTCTGCCTTGCTGGCCGAGGACTATGAACTGGCCGTCGAAAAACTCGCGTCGGGCAACCAGATGGAGCCGGTCGTGCGCTACTTCTCCGCCCTTGCCTGCGAGGGCATGGGAGACTACGCGTCAGCACGGGAGCACGCGGAAGCTGCTGCATTTCGCAACACGCTGGCGATCAGCCTGCCGTACTTCAGGCCGCAGGCCCTGGAGCTGCTCGAAAGACTCCCCTGAACGGGGTCCGCCCGACTCGACATAAGTGTGTCAAAAATGATACGCGCCACCGGTATTAGCTGCTAAACTCCGCATTAAGCTTGGGCTGTATCTTCATGTCAGCCCAGCGCTTTTTCACGTAACGGGAATCGCAAACAGGGGTGTTGCGTAACCGCTAGTGAGACTGGATCACCTCTGGAACAGTACCCGTAGGGGGGGACTATGAAACTGAGCTTCCGACGCGGCTTGGGCGCAGCGCTTGTAGCTGCTGTTGTCGCACCATGGTCCGGCGCTATTGCGCAGGATGACTTCCTTCTTGAAGAAATCGTTGTTACCGCGCAGAAGCGCGAGCAGAACCTGCAGGACGTGCCTATTGCTGTCACGGCCTACACGGGTGCCATGTTGCAGGAGTCCGCGATCAAGGACATGCGCGACCTCGCGACGATTGTCCCGACGCTGACGTCTAGCCAGAGCCAGACGTCAACGACGTCGAGCTTCTCGATTCGCGGTATCGGTACGTCGTCGCAAAACTTCGGCCTGGAGTCTTCGGTCGGTATCTACATTGACGGCGTATACCGTTCGCGCCAGAACGCGATCATCAACAATCTGATTGACGTCGAGGCGGTCGAGGTTCTGCGTGGCCCGCAGGGCACGCTGTTTGGCAAGAACACGCCATCGGGTGCTCTGAACATTCGAACTGTCGCGCCGAGTCACGATCAGAACGCCTTTATTGACGTCACGTACGGTGATCTCGGGCTCTTTAACATCAGTGGCGCAGCAAACCTGTCGCTGGTCGACGATGTGCTCGCGGCCCGCGTTACGGCATTCTCCGGCCAGCGCGATGGTTACGTTGAATCCCTCGGTTTCGGCAACGATGTCGTCAATGACCGTGATCGCCAGGGCGGGAGGATTCAGTTCCTCTGGACACCGAACGACAAGCTGGATGCTCGCCTGATTTACGATTTCGCGGAGATCGAAGAAGTCTGCTGTGCGACGCTGACCCGCTTTAACAACTTCACGGACTTCGAAGGTAATCCTGCGACCGATTCGCTGCTGGCTTTCGTATTCGGCGTTCCGGTAATCACGGCCGATCGATTCGACGATAACGTGCAGATCGTTAACCAGCTGCCGCGTTCGACGAACGACGACGACGGTCTGTCGCTGGAAATCAACTACGACCTTGCTAACTCGACCTTCACATCGATCACCGCCACTCGTACGTTCGACACGACGGACGTTATCGACGCGGACTTCAGCGCTGCCGACATCCTGACGGACGACAATCGCGCAGAGCTGGAGTCCTTCTCGCAGGAGTTTCGTCTCTCTGGCAGCTTCGGCGATTCAAGCAACTACGTGGTCGGTGCCTACTACTTCCAGCAGGACCTGACCAACGTTTCGACCTTGACGGCGGGCACTCAGACGTCAGCTCTGCTGAACAACTCGCCGGATCTCGCCGCTCTGATTGGCGGTGTCAATGCATTCAGCGCCGCAACCGGAGGGCTCGCGCCCCTGGTTGCAGATTCGTTCCCGGCTGGAGCATTCGCCAGTGACGACATGCGCCAGGAACATGAGAGTTATGCCGTCTTTGCACAGATGGACTACGCTTTCAGCGACCAGTGGATGTTGACGGCCGGTGTTCGTTACACGGATGAGACCAAGGACCTGTTCGCAAACTTCAACAACAGCCCGCTGGGCCCGCCGCCGGACCTCGGCGCCATTGTCGGCACACTGACCGGTATTGGTATCTGGCAGGTTGACCCGAACCTTCCGGGCGCACTTGACCCGACGAACCCGGCAAACGTGCCGGGGATTCTGGGTACCTTTGGCCCGCTGTACCAGCCGGGTTGGGGTTTCTACACGCTGGCACCGCTGGCGCCGCAGCCGAATCGCTTCGATCGTCTCGAGGATGACCAGGTCACCGGTACCGTCAAGCTGTCGTACACGCCGAACGACGACGTTCTGTACTACGTGTCCTTCGGAACGGGTTTCAAGTCCGGCGGCACCAACACGGACCGTATCGATCCGTTCTTCTCGCAGATCTTCCAGGCCGAGACAGCTGAATCTTTCGAGATTGGCATCAAAGCGGATTTCCCGGACCAGAATCTCCGTGTGAATGCGGCCTACCACAACACGCAGGTTGAAGACCTGCAGACCAACGCCTTCTCCGGCACCGGCTTTAACCTGCAGAACGCAGGTAATGCCGACACGTACGGCGTTGAAATTGAAACGCTGTGGTTGCCGACGGATACCGTCGAAGTCCAGTTCTCCTACGCCTGGAATATCGCGGACTTTGAAGACTTCCCGAATGGCACCTGCTGGGTGGCAACGCCGATCCTGTTTGGCACACCGGACCCGGGCCAGACCGATCCGAACAGCCCGGTCTGTGACCGCAGTGGCGACCGCGTACCGTCTAACCCGGAACACTCCGGTTTCCTCGGCGTCGAAAAAGACATGCAATTGACATCTGACACGAACATGTTCGTGCGTGGCGAGTTGCAGTACATCGGCGAGACAATGACTGACGGCAACAACGAACCGCTGAAGCTGCGTGAGTCCTTCACGTTCCTGAACCTGCGTGCAGGTATGGACTTTGATGCCTGGAACGCCCAGGTTGCGGTCTGGGTCCGTAATGCAACGGATGAGCGCTTCTACGAAACCGTCTTTGATGTGCCTATCCAGGACGGCAAGCTCAACGCTTACCCCTGGGAGCCGCGCACCTGGGGCGTAACACTGCGCAAGAACTTCGACTAAGTTCAGCGCGCCAGGGCATAACGGAAACGGCACGTCCTCGGGCGTGCCGTTTTTTCTTGTCTGCCCGGAGACTGCGCCGCACCGAAGGAATGCCTACCATTGCAGGGTGGGAAAACGACATGACAACTGACGCCCATCGGGACGATGTGCTGGACGTCGCAATCATAGGCGCAGGTCTCGGCGGCTTGTGCATGGCCATCCGGCTGCTGGATGCCGGTATCGACCGGTTTCGACTTTTTGAGAAATCGAAGGGCGTTGGTGGTACCTGGTATGAGAACCGCTATCCTGGTGCCGCCTGCGATGTTCCGTCGCACTTCTACTGTTTTTCCTTTGAACCGAACCCGGACTGGTCGCGGGTTTACTCCCCGCAGCCGGAGATTCTCCGCTACATCGAACACTGCTTCGACAAGTACGGTGTCCGGCCGTTTGTGGAGCACGGCCGGGAGGTAGTGAAGCTTGAGCTCGACGAAGCGCACGCGGTCTGGACCGTGCACTTTCGTGGACAGGCCCCCGTGCGTGCGCGTCATGTCGTCAACGCCGGTGGTGGCTTGCACAAGCCGCGCTGGCCGGACATCCCCGGCAGGGAGCTGTTTGCCGGCGAGCAACTGCACACGGCGCTCTGGGACGAGACCGTCAGTCTAAGCAAGCGGCGCGTGGCGATCATCGGCAGCGCGGCCAGCGCCATCCAGGTGATTCCCGCCATCGCTGACCGGGTCCGGACGCTATCTGTGTTCCAGCGAACGCCGAACTACATCGCGCCGAGACACGACGGCGATTATTCGCAATCCACGCGGCGACTGTTCCGGCGACTGCCGTGGCTGGCGAGACTGTATCGATGGTGGATATTCACGCGGCTTGATACGTTTATCTACCCGCTGGTGAAACAACGCTGGCTGCGTCGATTCCTCGCCATGCGAGTGAACTGGAACATGCGCCGCTCCGTCGACAATCAAGACAGCCACAAAGCGCTGACGCCGGACTACGAACTGGGCTGCAAACGTATCCTCATTTCTGATGACCTGTACGAGGTGATGAACCGCGAGCACGTCACGCTTGTGACGGATTCGATCGCTGGAATCGAGGAAGCAGGCATCCGGACGAACGACGGCGTGCTGCACGAGTGCGACGTCATCATTTACGCAACCGGCTTCGACATCTCCGGCCATTTTGCGTCAATCGACGTTCAAGGCAGGGACGGGCAGCGGCTTGCCGATCTCTGGGCGGACGGCGAGGTCGGCTATAACGGCTGTTGTGTCGCCGGGATGCCGAACTACTGGATGATGTCCGGACCGAATACCGGTGTCGGAACCACGTCCGTCATCTTCATGCTCGAGCAGATCACGAGCTACGTGGCAAAGCTGATTGCCGAAACCGGGCCCGGCGAACTTCTCGACGTTCGGCAATCCGTGCAGAACGACTACAACGATCGTTTGCAGCAGGAGCTTAAGGGCACAGTGTGGGCCAGTGGGTGTGACTCCTGGTACCTGACCGACAGTGACCGGATCACGACACTGTATCCCGGCAGCGCACGACGATTCCGGCGTCAGCTTAGCCTGCCGGATATCAGCGATTTCAGGCGCAGCACGGCAAGCGTCGACGACTGATGCAGCGCGCCGCCGTTAACGACGTCGAGCTGGCCTACCGCTGTATCGGCAGTCAGGGCGCGCCGAGCATCCTGATGATCCAGGGCCTGAGCATGTCTTCCGCGGCGTGGCCCGAATCGATGCTGACGGCGCTGGCGGACCGCGGCTACCAGGTTGTCGTGTTCGACAATCGCGATGCCGGGCAATCCACCAAGCTCGATCACCTGGGCGTGCCCGGTGCCGTCCTCCCGGTGTTGCGCCGCATGCTGGGATTGCCGGTTTCGCCACCCTACACGCTGTCTGACATGGCGTCCGACGCGGTCGGCCTGCTCGACATACTCGACATCCCGTCGGCGCACATCGTTGGTGTCTCGATGGGCGGCATGATCGGCCAGCGTCTGGCCATACAGCACGGCGATCGTGTGTCGAGCCTCGTGTCGCTGAGTTCATCCACCGGCCGGCGCGGTTCGCTGTTCCCGTCTCGCAAGGTGTCGTTGCACATGGCACGCGGTGCCCGTCTCGGCAGTGATACGGCCAGGTTCGATTATCACGACACGCTCTGGCAATTGCTGTCGAGTCCGGCTTACCCGATGACGGAAGCAGAGCGACACGGATTTATTCGACGGCTGCTGGCGCATGGCATGTCGACCGACGGTGCGTTGCGCCAGGCCAGCGCAATCTTCGCGGACACGAATCGGCAGCAAGCGCTGGCATCGGTAACGGTACCGTCGCTGGTGATTCATGGTGACGCGGATGCCATGTTGAGCGTCCGCGGCGGCCAGGAAACGGCCCGCGCGATTCCCGGCGCAGAGTTGAAGATCGTTTCGGGCATGGGCCACGACCTGCCGGAATCCCTTGTACCGACACTGGTGGACTGGATCCACGCGCACACGGCAGGACAAGCATGACGGTAATCAAGGGCGGGGTTGCCGTCATCACCGGGGCCGCCTCCGGCATTGGCGCAAGCCTTGCCACGGAGTTCGCCGAGCGCGGTGCAGCGCTCGCTCTTGCGGATATCGATGCCGATGGCCTGGCAGATGTGCGCGAGGCCGTTGCATCGTATGGCGTTGATTGCAGCCTGCACGAGGTCGACGTCGGTGACCGCACTGCGATTGCGTCGTTTGCGGCGGCGGTTGAAGCGGAGCACGGACGTGCCAGCGTGCTGGTCAACAACGCCGGCGTGTCCCATATCGGCAGCGCCGAGGACACCTCGGTTGAGGATTTCGAGTGGTTGATGCAGATCAACTTCTGGGGCGTTGTAAACAGTTGCTCGGCTTTTCTGCCCATGCTGCGACGCGAGTCAGACGCACACATCGTGAATCTGTCCAGCCTGTTTGGCCTCGTCGCGGTGCCGCTCCAGTCGGCGTACAACGCCAGCAAGTTTGCGGTCAGGGGCTATACCGAGGCGCTGCGGATGGAACTCGAGGAGTCGAATGTTGGCGTGACCTGCGTCCATCCGGGCGGTGTGCTGACACCGATTGCCCGACGCGCCCGAATCAGTGAGGGCGTCGACGGTGCGATGCACGACAAACTGGCTAGCCTGTTCGAGACGCGGGCGATGACCACGCCACAACAAGCCGCGTCACAGATCGCCCGCGGTGTGGAAAAGAACCGAAAGCGCCTGTTGATCGGGCCGGATGCGCGATTGATCGACAAGATTGCCCGGTTGCTGCCGACCGGGTATGACCGGGTGCTGGGGCTGAGAAAGCTGCTCGGGGATTAGTCGTCGTCCTCGACGTCGACTTCCCGCTTCAGGGCTTCGATGTCGAGAATTACATAGCGGGCAGAACGCTTGTCGACGATGCCGCGTTCTCGCCACTCGCTGAGAATCATGTTGACCCGCTGGCGCGAACCGAGACTGAGCAGGGCGAAGTCACTCTGGCTCATCTTCAGTTCAATGACGATGCCGTCGTTATTCTGCTGACCGTGGTCATTGGCCAGCATAACGAGGCGCCTGGCGAGCCTTGAACGCAGCGGGTAAAAGGCGAGCCACGACAGTAGCTGGTAGATGCCGCGACTGTCGTTGATCAGCTTGCCGATCATCTGCTGGTAGATGTTCGGGTTTTTTGATGCCGCTTCGCGAATCGCGCCCGCCGGGACAACGACGATCTCGGCCTCCTCGATAACCTGTGCATCGAGATTGCGGGTGCTGTCGCCGGGAATGGCGAATTC
>CAZSIQ010000029.1:19524-34669 GCA_964606915.1 uncultured Woeseiaceae bacterium
CCTCGATAACCTGTGCATCGAGATTGCGGGTGCTGTCGCCGGGAATGGCGAATTCACCGAACCAGGCATTTTCGGTCTGGTCGATAATGGCGAATTCCTGGCCGGCTTCGCTGGTCAGTTTGATGCGGACGCGACCGGACAGGACGCCGTAGATGTCTTCACAGGGATCGCCGATCGCGAACACGTAACTGTCGACCGGGAACCGCCGGATTCTTGCCTGTGCGGCGATCTGCTCGACGGTTTCGTCATCGACGCCAGCCAGCCAGACCGCCTTGCGCACGGCCGCAACAACGTCGCTGTGTGATCTGACAGTGGCCAACCGGAGCCCCCTTTAGTTCCGGTAGTCTAACAAACCCCGTTCCTTCGCGGCGCCATCCCCGCCGCAAGGTCTCTAGAACCGGGCGTATTTCCCGTTGAAGTACATCAACGGGGCGCCATCGCGCGCCTGGTGGCTGATGACTTCGCCGATGATGATGTAGTGATCACCGGCGTCGATGACACGCTCGGTTCGGCAATCGAGTCGTGCCAGGCCGTCCTGCAAAATGGGCACCTGGTCATCCGAGATGCGGTACTCAATGCTGTCGAACGATTTGTGATCCGTCTTCGCGAAATGGCGGGAAACGGATTCCTGCTGGTCGTCGAGGATATGGATCGCGAAATGACTGGCATCCAGGTACGCCTGCAGCGAATTCGACGACTTGGCGATATTCCATAATACGAGCGGCGGCTCCAGGGATACGGAGCTGAAGCTGTTTGCCGTGATACCGCAGGCGCGCCCGTCGGCGGCACAGCAGGTGACGACGGTAATCCCGGTCGCGAACTTGCCTAGCGTCTGGCGCAATTGCAGGGTGCTGTCAGTCATAGCGGGCGAAGTATGAGGATGGACCGGTAGCGGGGCAAGCGAATCCGCACAGCATTACCTTGTAATGCTGTGAATTCATGAGAAAATAAGGACTTGCCAAGGGGTCTCCTGAATACATGTCGACCGACCAGCGGTGGTGAATGAGCCAGCCACCTGACAGTTCCTCCACGACCGGAATCCGGCAGCGACGACCTCTCGCAGGAGAACGCACTCGAGGCACCGTCGACGCCCTGCAAACCCAGATTGCTGTAAACCTGCAAAACCTGTCCATCGAGCAGTTCGATGACCAGTTGCGGCGCAATGTGTCCGATTTACCGGAAGCTGCGGGTTGCGATGCCGCGTTTCTCGCGCTCCTGAGCGACGATGGGGCGACGATCGAGACTGTGTATTCGGCGAGGACCGGCTTTGCGCAGTGCAGTGCGGACGTTATTGGCGGAGACGCATTATCCGACTGGCCGTGGCTGTCCGGTCGACTTGGCCACCTTCGCGTTATCGAGATAGACGACACGAGGCAACTGCCCGACGCCGCCCGTGATGAAGGAGCGCGGCTGGCTGAGTTGCATTTCGGTTCGCTGCTGGTGGTCGGAATCGAGGTCCAGGACAGCGTCGCCGGTTTTCTCGCGCTCGCCAATGAACACCCGGTCGAAAGCTGGGACGCGCACTTTCACCTGCTGGTCAAACTGCTGGGCGCCTCGCTCGCATCCGGCCTGAAACTCTGCCGCGACCGCAGTGTGCTTGAGGACCTTCATGAGCGGAATGAACTGGTCGCAATCACCGCAAACGACGGGATCTGGGACTTTGACGGCCTGACCAAGCGCATTGTGCTCTCGCCGCGCTGGAAGGTCATGCTCGGGTATGACATCGACGACGAGGATGTAAACCTGGACTGGTACAACCTTGTGCATCCCGACGATATGTCGCGGGTGCAGTCGCGCATGCGCCAGCATCTCGAAGGAAAGGCCACGGTATTTGAGTCGACCCATCGCATGCGTCACCGCAACGGCGAATGGCGCTGGATGAGCAGCCGTGCAAAAGGAGTGCTCGACAAAAACGGTCGACTGTTGCGGCTGCTCGGCGTCGAAGTCGATATCACCGAGCGCAAGCTCTACGAAGAGGCGCTGTTTCGCGAGAAGGAGAGCGCACAGATTACGCTGCAGTCCATCGGTGATGGCGTCATCACGACGGATGCGGACGGCATCGTCGAGTACGTAAACCCGGTGGCCGAGGAGCTGACGGGCTGGAAAGTCGACGACGCCAGCGGCCGCGCGCTCGAGGAGATTTTCCGTGGATTTCACGAGGAGACCTGCGAGCCGCTGGAAAACCCGCTGGACGTCGCGATAAAGCGCGATCGCGCTATCAAGTCAGTCCGACCCACGTTGCTGATCCGGCGTGACGGCAACGAGTTGTACATTGAGAGCACCGCATCGCCGATCCGGGACGGTAAAGGTGTGGTCACCGGGGGCGTGCTTGTCTTCCACGACGTCTCCGAAGCTCGAGAGCTGAACAAGCGACTCAGTTATCACGCCAGTCATGACAGCCTTACGGGCCTGGTCAACCGCCGGGAATTCGAAAACCGCCTCGAGCGTGCGCTAAAGAGTGCTCGCGCCCGGGAAACGAGCTATGCGCTGCTGTACCTCGATCTTGACCAGTTCAAAATCGTCAACGATTCCTGCAGCCATAATGCCGGCGACGCACTGCTGCACCAGCTTGGCGCCTTGCTGAAATCCAAGATACGCTGGCGCGATACCATTGCACGCCTGGGCGGTGACGAATTCGGTGTGTTGCTGGAGAGCTGTGCGCTGGACCAGGCCATGCAAACCGCCGAGGAACTGCGCAAGGCGATCAGCGAATTCAAGTTTGTCTGGGACGAGCGTTCGTTCCGCCTCGGCGTGAGTATCGGTGTCGTGCCGATCACGGCTGAGAACGAGGACGTGGCGGCACTGCTGAGCGCCGCGGACAGTGCCTGCGCCGCAGCCAAGGAGGCCGGCCGGAACCGCGTGCACAGCTTCCAGGAAAACGATATCGACCTGATGAAGCGTCGTCGCGAGCTGCAGTGGGCGGCGCGCATCAACAACGCGCTTGAAGACAACCGCTTCGAACTTTTCAGGCAGTCGATCAAGCCGCTGTCGGATCATGACGAAGGCGCGCACTACGAAATCCTGCTGCGCATGCGCGATGAAAACGGCGGCATGATCTCGCCGGGGCTGTTTATCGAGGCGGCTGAGCGCTACGGCATTACACCCAATATCGATCGCTGGGTGATACGCACGGCGTTCCAGTGGCTGGTCTCCGAGGCCGACGAACGTTCACGCCTGACCATGTGCTCGATCAACCTGTCCGGCCAGAGCATCGGCGACGAGAAGTTCCTGCCGTTCGTCATCGACCAGTTCCAGATGAGCGGGCTCGACGCCACCAAGATCTGTTTTGAAATTACCGAGACTGCCGCCGTCGCGAGCTTCGCGCAGGTTAATCGATTCATCAATGCGCTGAAGGAATTGGGTTGTATGTTCGCGCTTGATGACTTTGGTACCGGCATGTCGTCCTTCGGCTACCTGAAACACTTCCCGGTCGACTTCCTGAAGATCGACGGCATGTTCGTCAAGGAGATGCTGCACGACCCGATTGACCGCGAGATGGTTCGGTCTATTAACGAGATTGGTCACCTGACCGGCAAGAAGACCATCGCCGAGTTTGCCGAGAATGAAGAGATCATCACGATGCTTCGTGGTATGGGCGTGGACTACGCCCAGGGTTACGGTGTATCGGAACCGAAGCCGGTCACTCGCGCGGTCGCCTGACCTCGTCAGCTGATGCGCAGAAGCATCGACAGGTCGATGGCCTGTACGTGCTTGGTTAACGCACCCACCGAAATATAGTCGACGCCGGTTTCTGCAAAAGAGCGGATCGTCTCGAGCGTCACGTTGCCGGACACTTCGAGCTCGGCACTGACGATGCCGTAGTTGGCATTGATGTCGACAGCACGCTGAACGTCTTCGACGGAGAAGTTGTCCAGCAAGATGCGCCCCGCGCCGGCGTCCAGCGCCTGGTTCAGTTCGTCGATGCTCTCGACCTCGATCTCAATCAACACATCCGGATGCGCCGACTGTGCGCGCTCGAGTGCAGCGGCGATGCTGCCGGCACTGCTGACGTGGTTTTCCTTGATCAGAATCGCGTCGAACAGGCCGATACGGTGGTTGTGGCCCCCGCCACAGAGCACCGCGTGTTTTTGGGCAAGGCGCAGGCCGGGCAGGGTCTTGCGCGTGTCCAGGATGCGTGCCGAGGTGCCGGCGATCGCATCAACGTAGCGGCGCGTCTGCGTTGCCGTTGCTGACAGGGTTTGCAGGAAGTTGAGCGCGCTCCGTTCACCGCTGACGATGGCGCGTGTTGGCCCGACCAGTTTGCAGATGATGTCATCGGGCTCGGCGTTTTCACCATCGGCGACGTACCAGTCAATGATGATGGTCTCGTCCAGTTGGCGAAACACCTCGTCGAACCAGTGCTGGCCCGCGAGGATGCAGGCCTCGCGAGCGACGACGGTGGCACCGTTGACCGCGTCAGCGTCGATCAGGTCGGCTGTCAGGTCACCGTCGCCGATGTCTTCGGCAAGTGCGGCGCGTGCATTGTCGTGAACGGTCTGGCGAAGATCGTCGGGAATCATGAGGAGTGGGCCCGGCGACGGCCGGGCCCTTTCACAGTGGGATCTAGAATATGAAGCCGTGATGCGCGCCGGTCATGCTCATCAGCATCGGGATCGACAGCAGCGTGTTCGTGCGTGAGGCCAGGAAGGCGGTGTTCTTGGCCTTGGCCTTTTCCTCGTCCGTGGCTTCAACCAGGCCGAGGACTTTTTTCTGGTTCGGCCAGATCAGGACCCAGACATTGAACAGCATGATGGTGCCTAGCCATGCACCGATGCCGATCGTCATGGCGTACGGGTTGCCGCCGGCGCTCATGAGACCGAGCGTGAACGCGTCGTGCAGCTGTCCGATTCCCAGCAGGTAGGTCGCACCGGTCAGCCAGGTCGCAACGGCGCCCCAGCGGAACCACCAGAGCGCACGCGGCGCCACATACTTGGTGATGCCTGCGCCGCCCGGCCCGCCTTCGTCGCTGGCGGCGTCACCGAGTGCCGGCACCTGCACGAAATTGAAGTAGTACAGCAGGCCGATCCACGTAATGCCTGCCAGGACGTGTGCCCAGATGACAATCGCGCCTTTGATGCTCGACCCGGGCATGGTCATGTCGCCGGTGACGAAAGCGATAATGAGGGCGAGTGCAAAACCGGCGCCGATCGTGCCGCCGATGCTCTTGAGAGGATTCATAGGGTGTACCCCGCGTATTTTGTTCTTGGTATTTGAGCGCGCCTGCGCGGTGGGTATTATAGGCCCCGTATCGCGGGCATGGCACTTTTTTGACCACTTTCATGGCTTTGCGCCCGCTGACCCTGCATCTCTCAAGGTACTGAATTCCAATGACTTCCAGTTCGCCGGACGGAACCGGCCTGACACGCGTGGAACAAACATCAAACGACCGGGATACCTGGCCGCTGTCGCCCTGTGTCATGATATGCACGCTTGATGATGACGATCGCTGCCTGGGTTGCGGGCGCTCAATGGACCAGATCACGAACTGGGCGCTGATGAGCAAGACCGAGCAGTGGGCCGTAATCGATGAACTGAAAGACTGGCAGCCGGATTAAGGACTGGAAATGCGACTAATCGCCACCATGCTGTTGTTGCTAATGTTGTCGGGCTGCGCCGCAGTCCTACTGGGTGGCGATGTACCGCCGCCGCAGCAGAGCTCCGATGAGGAAGACAAGTCTGGAAAAAAGGGACGTTGACGTGGAAGTAAACGACAGAATTGAAGAACAGCTGAACACCAATCCGATCATCCTTTACATGAAGGGCACGCCGGACTTTCCGCAGTGCGGGTTTTCAGGCCAGGCCGTCGCGGCGCTGAACGCCGTGGGTAAGCCGTTTTCCTACGTCAACATCTTTGAAGACCCGGAAATTCGCGAGGGCCTGAAGGTCTACTCGAACTGGCCGACCTTTCCGCAGCTCTACGTCAATGGCGAACTGATCGGCGGCAGCGATATCGTTATCGAGATGTACCACTCCGGCGAGCTGCACAAGGTCATCGAAGAGGCCGACACGGCCGAGTAGGGGACCTGCGCCTGATCCGACAGGCTACAGCCGGTCGAAAATCGGGCGAAAGCGGTTAACGATCTCGCAGAAGATGTCCGCGGTCATCTCGGCGTCGTAAGCGGCCGAGTGCGCTGACTCCTCCGACCAGGCAAACCCTGCGGCTTTCGCCGCGCGGGACAACACCGTCTGTCCAAACGCGACGCCACACAGCGTCGCGGTATCAAAACTGCTGAACGGGTGGAACGGGTTTCGCTTGATCTGCGACCGTTCGACCGCCTTGTTCAGGAAGCCGAGATCGAACGACGAGTTGTGGCCGACCAGGACGGCACGAGTGCACTTGTTGTCACGGATCTCGCGTCGCACTTCCCGGAAAACGCGTTGCAGCGCGTCGCGCTCGTCAATGGCCGGTCGAAGTGGGTGATCCGGATCGATGCCGTTGACGGCCAGCGAAGCGGGCTCCATGTTGGCGCCCTCGAAGGGCTTCACGTGGTAGCGCAGCGTATCGCCACGCACAAGCTGTCCGTCGTCGCGAAAGTCGACAAACACCGCTGCGATTTCCAGCAGGGCGTCCGTCTGCGCGTTAAATCCACCTGTTTCAACGTCAACCACGATCGGCAGGAAGCCGCGGAACCGGTCCGCCATCAGCACGGGGTTAGCCACGCGCAACCTCGTGCATCTTCGCGTCCAGTAACAGGTTGATCGTGTAGCGCACGCCGAAGCCTGTGACCTCCGTGGGTACATGGCCAAGACCGCCCTTGTGGTTGCTGGCCGAAAGATCCATGTGCAGCCACGCGACATCGTTCTCGATGAACTCGTTCAGGAAGCTGCCAGCCATAATGTGGTCGCCAGCCCCTTTGGGGGAGCACTGCATCAGGTCTGCAACCGGGCTGTCGAGTTCCTCGAGGAATTCCTTGCCGATCGGGAATGGCCAGACACGTTCGCCGCTGTCCATGCCGATGCGCTTAAGCTTCGTGTGCCACTCTTCACGGTTGGTAAACACGCCGGAGTAGCGCGTGGTAATTGCGCTGATGCACGTGCCGGTCAGCGTGGCGTAATCGACGATCATGGCCGGCTTCTCACGGCTGGCAAGAACCAGCGTATCCGCCAGGGCCATGCGCCCTTCGGCGTCGGTGTGGATGGTCTGGATCGTCTTGCCGTTTGCCGCGGTGATGACATCCTGCGACTTGTACGCGGTGGGACCGGTGCGGTTCTCGGTGATGGCCAGCCAGCAATCCACGGCAATCGGCAGCTTCATACTGCTGATGGCCAGCAGGGTTCCCAGCGCAACGGCGCTGCCCTGCATGTCGCCGTGCATGTCCAGCATCGACTGGAACGGCTTCAGGTTGGTGCCGCCGGTGTCGAAGATAATGCCCTTGCCAACCAGCGCGATATCCGCGCGGGCTGATCGTGTTTTCGGTCGGTAGCGCAGGCGGACGATGCTTGCGCTGTTGTCGGCATTGCCCTGGGCGACAGCGAGGAAGGCGCCGGCGCCGAGTTTCTCCAGTTGCGCCGTCGAATAGCGCTTGTACTGCCACGCATTGCTGCGCGCGAGATCGCGAGCGATCGCCGCGTAGCTGCGAGCGTCCAGTTTGTTCGGCGGCAGTGCGGTCAGCCAGCGAGCGAGATTGTTGCCGCGCGCTTCGGCACGCACACGGCCTGTGTCGAGCTTGTCACGCAGACCGAGCAGGCGGATGCCGCGAAACGGTGCCTCGGGCGCGTCTTTCTTGAATGCCGGAAGGCAGAAGCCGGCCGCCAGTGCTGCGGCCAGGGTGTCCAGCGAGACGCTTGCCTGCTGCGCCTTGGTGAAGCCAATTGCGGCAATGCCCAGCTGTCCCGGCTTGTCGCCGATAACGGCAGACGCCAGTCGGCGGGCAAACGAGAGACGTTCGTGCGCTTCGGCGCCCGGCTTCAGGAAGCCGATGACGACCAGCGTCTGTTTGGGATTGTCGAGCCGTGTGACGACCGGCTTGCCGGGCTTCGAACGCTTGTGAGCCGCGGCCAGTCGACTGCCGTCCGGCAGTTGCCGGAAATGGCCGGGTTTCGGTGACTCCGGAAGTATCAGAAGTAACTGATCCAGCTTGTCGGTGTCGTCGGCGGAAATGCGCCCAAGCTGTTGATTAACGCGAAGTTCTTTCGCGTCAGGAAGAAGCTCATGCATTACTATGAAATATCCCGGGATGGCTTGACCGTCGCCCTGCAAACGCGGAACATGCGGCCACGCTCTGGCGATCTGGACAGAGCGCTGATCCTAGCAGGACGACATCGTTAATTCACGCCACGCTGTCGTGAGTCCGTCCTTGCCAAGGAAACTGGGGATAGCAACTGGATGGGGCAATGACCAAGTTCAATCCATACGATGATATTGATCCGCTCGAGACCACTGAGTGGCTGGAGTCGATTGACTCCGTTCTGACGACTCAAGGTCCGGAACGGGCACACTTTCTTCTAAACCGCATGATCGACTTCGCTCGTCGCAGCGGGGCCTACCTGCCGTACAGTCCGAATACGGCGTACCTGAATACGATCTCGCCGGGCCGCCAGCCGGAGTATCCGGGCGACCGTTCACTCGAACGTCGCATCGAAGCCATCCTGCGCTGGAACGCCATGGCGATGGTCGTGCGTGCCAACAAGGTAAGCACAGAGTACGGCGGCCATATTTCGAGCTACGCGTCGTCAGCAACGCTCTACGAAATGGGCTTCAACCATTTCTGGCGAGGACCGACCGAAGAGCACGGTGGCGACATGATCTACTTCCAGGGTCACTCGTCGCCGGGCATCTACGCCCGAGCATTCCTCGAGGGCCGCATGGATGAGGGCGACCTGTCCCGGTTCCGCCAGGAAGTCGGCGGCGGTGGCCTGTCGTCCTACCCGCATCCGTGGCTGATGCCGGACTTCTGGCAGTTCCCGACCGTGTCCATGGGCCTTGGCCCGATGATGGCGATCTACCAGGCGCGCTTCATGCGCTACATGGAGCATCGCGGCATGGTCGCACCGTCCGACCGCCAGGTCTGGGCCTTTCTCGGCGACGGCGAAATGGACGAGCCGGAATCGCTCGGCGCCATCACCATGCCGGTCCGCGAAGGTCTCGATAACCTGAACTTCGTCATCAACTGCAACCTGCAACGGCTTGACGGGCCGGTCCGCGGCAACGGCAAGATCATCCAGGAACTGGAAGCCGCTTTCCTCGGCGCCGGCTGGAATGTCATCAAGGTCGTCTGGGGTTCCCGCTGGGATCCGCTGCTCGCACAGGACACGGCCGGCAAACTCCGTGCCCTGATGGACGAGACTGTTGACGGCGAGTACCAGGTATTCAAAGCGCGCAGTGGCGCGTACGTCCGCGAGAAGTTCTTCGGCAAACACCCGGAGACCGCAGCGATGGTTGCGAACATGTCGGACGAGGAAGTCTGGCGCCTCAATCGAGGCGGCCACGACCCGCAGAAGGTGTATGCGGCCTACGATGCGGCGACCAAGCACAAGGGCCAGCCGACCGTCATCCTGGCGAAGACGGTCAAGGGTTACGGCATGGGTGCTGCTGGAGAAGGCCAGAACACGGCGCACCAGCAGAAGAAAATGGACGTTGAGGCGCTCAAGGAATTCCGCGATCGATTCAACATCCCGATTGCCGACAAGGACATCGAGGACGTGCCGTTTTACAAGCCGGACGCGGACAGCGCCGAGCTTGAGTACCTGTTCGAACGGCGTCAGTCACTGGGTGGCTTCCTGCCGCAGCGTCGACGGACCGCTGCGTCGATTAAGGCGCCTGCGCTGGAGGTGTTCAAAACCCAGCTCGACGGCACCGGCGAACGCGAGGCATCAACGACGATGTCTTTTGTCCGCATCCTGACGGCGCTGACCCGCGACAAGCAGATTGGCAAGCACATCGTGCCGATTGTGCCGGACGAGGCACGTACCTTCGGTATGGAAGGCATGTTCCGCCAGGTGGGTATCTACGCGTCCAAGGGCCAGCTGTACGAGCCGGAAGATGCCGGCGAGCTGATGTATTACCGCGAAGACAAGAGCGGACAGATTCTCGAAGAAGGCATCAACGAGGCGGGCGCCTACTGCTCATGGGCGGCTGCGGGCTCGGCGTACGCGAACCACAATACACAGATGGTGCCGTTCTACATCTACTACTCGATGTTCGGATTCCAGCGCATCGGCGACTTTATCTGGGCGGGCGGTGACCAGCAGTCGCGTGGCTTCCTGATCGGCGGTACCGCCGGGCGGACAACGCTGGCGGGTGAGGGTCTGCAGCACCAGGACGGACACAGCCTGGTCATGTCGTCGACCGTGCCGAACTGCATCAGCTACGACCCGACATATGCCTACGAAATGGCGGTCATCATCCAGGACGGGTTGCGCCGCATGGTCGAAGACCAGGAAAACGTCTTCTACTACATCACGGCGATGAACGAGAACTACGTGCATCCGCCCATGCCGGCAGGCGTTGAGGACGGCATTCTGAAGGGCATGTACCTGCTGAACGTCGGTGGCGTCGGCAAGATTCGTGCGCAGCTGATGGGCTCAGGCACGATCCTGCGTGAAGTGATCGCCGCCGGCGAGTTGCTGTACAACGACTTCGGCATTGTCACGGACATCTGGTCGGTAACCAGCTTCAACGAGCTGCGGCGCGACGCGCTGGACGTGGAGCGCTGGAATCAGCTGCATCCGGAAGCCGAGCCGAGGAAGAGCTATCTCGAGAACTGTCTCGCTGATCGTCCGGGGCCGTACATTGCGGCGACCGACTACATGAAGATCGTGCCGGACCAGGTGCAGCGATGGATTCCGGGTACCTACGTGACGCTTGGCACCGATGGCTATGGCCGAAGCGATGCCCGTGAGGCCTTGCGCAGGCATTTCGAGGTGGACCGTCGCTACATCGCGATCACCGCGCTCAAGGCGCTGGCGGATGACGGCGTCCTTGACCAGAAGACGGTAGGACAGGCGATCGAGAAATACGGTATCGATCCCGACCGTCCCAACCCGGTCAACCTGTAGTCGGAGGTAAGCGTGGCGAATACCATAGATATTGTCGTCCCTGACCTGGGCGACTTCTCCGACGTCGAGATCATCGAGTTGCTCGTCAAACCCGGTGACAGTGTCGCCAAGGAAGACGGCCTGATCACGGTCGAAACGGACAAGGCCGCAATGGACGTGCCTGCACCCGAAGACGGCACGATCGTATCGCTGACCGTGGATACCGGGGGCGTCGTTAACAGCGGTGACATCATTGGCACCCTGGAAATCAGCGGCGGTGACACCGTCGTAATCGCACCGCCGGCGAAGCTGGCCGCCGAGGCCGCGGCGGGTACCACCGAGCCGGAGCCGGACGCTGCACCCGCCGTTGAAGCGGTCGAAGCATCGGCTGGCCCGATGACGCTGGTGGTTCCCGACCTCGGTGACTTTGCCGACGTCGAGGTCATCGAGGTCCTCGTGGCGCCGGGTGATTCTGTGAATGTCGAAGACGGACTCGTCACGCTGGAAACGGACAAGGCGGCCATGGACGTGCCGGCATCGGCTGCCGGAACGGTGACCGAGGTACTCGTCAACGTCGGCGATTCGGTTTCTGCCGGGTCCGCCGTGGTTGTGATCGA
The DNA here is from genome assembly GCA_964606915.1 of uncultured Woeseiaceae bacterium. Lineage (GTDB taxonomy): Bacteria > Pseudomonadota > Gammaproteobacteria > Steroidobacterales > Woeseiaceae > UBA1847. Next base: position 31,119 of record CAZSIQ010000029.1, read on the forward strand.
AGCCAGCGCTGCGACATCGGCAGCAAAAGCGGCCGAAGCAGCGCCCGCTGCAGCAATACCGTCCGAGGCGCCGAAACCGGCCGAGTTGCCGGAACCGACCGAGCCGCCAAAGACGGCAGCACCAGCAGCGCCCAAGGGCCCGGCAAAGATCGACGAGGCCGGTTTCGCGCGGGCCCACGCCAGCCCGTCCGTTCGCAAACTGGCGCGGGAGCTGGGTGTTGACCTCGGGCAGGTTAAAGGGAAAGGCACCAAAGGTCGTATCCTGCACGACGACGTCAAGGCGTGGGTTAAATCCGTCCTGACCGGTGGTGCCGCGCTGCCGGGCAGTGGCGGTGGTTTGCCGAAGACACCGACGGTGGATTTCGCCAAGTTCGGCGAGATCGATGTCCAGCCGCTGACGCGTATCCAGAAAATCTCCGGCCCGCGCCTGCAGGCCAGCTGGATCAATATTCCGCACGTGACGCAGCACGACGAGGCCGACATCTCCGACCTCGAGGCTCGACGACAGCAGTTGAAAGGACCGGCGAAGGAACGCGGCATACCGCTCACGCCGCTGGCCTTCATCATGAAAGCCTGTGTCAGCGCGCTGCAGGAATTTCCGAAGGTGAATTCGTCGCTGGCTGAGGACGGTCAGCACCTGGTGTACAAGAAATACATCCACATGGGTTTCGCAGCGGACACCGACCAGGGGCTGGTTGTCCCGGTTATTCGCGATGCGGACAAAAAGGACGTCTACGAGCTGGCCAAGGAACTGGGTGAACTCTCAGCGCTGGCTCGCGAGGGCAAACTCAAAGCGCCGCAGCTGCAGGGCGCGTCGTTCACGATCTCGAGTCTCGGTGGCATTGGCGGCACCGCGTTCACACCGATCGTCAATGCGCCCGAAGTTGCGATCCTTGGTGTTTCGCGGTCGGCCATGAAGCCGGTGTGGGACGGCGAGAAGTTCGAACCGCGCCTGATGTTGCCGTACGGCCTGTCCTACGACCATCGCGTCATCGATGGTGCGCTGGCCGCACGCTTTACGACCTATCTCGCCAGCAAACTGGCCGATGTCGATGAACTGCTGCAGGCGATTCCGTAGTGGCTGAGATCAAACTGACCGTCCCCGACCTCGGCGATTTCGCAGACGTCGAAGTCATCGAAGTACTGGTTTCTCCCGGCGACACCGTCGAAGTCGAAGACGGCCTGGTGACGCTCGAGACGGACAAGGCAGCCATGGATGTTCCGGCATCCCATGCGGGCACGATTACCAGCGTTACCGTGAAGGTTGGCGATACGCTGAATGCCGGCGACGTTGTTGCGATGGTTGAGGCCGCGAGTGATACGGCGGCGCCTGCGGCAGAGTCGGCACCAGCGGAATCACCCCCGGCAGCGCCTGCCGCGGCCCCGGTGGCTGCCGCGCCGTTGGCGACGGACGCGACACATACCGCGAAGGTGGTCGTGATCGGCTCCGGTCCGGGAGGTTACACAGCGGCGTTCAGAGCGGCTGACCTGGGCATGGATGTCATCATGATTGAGCGTTTCCCGTCGCTGGGGGGCGTTTGCCTGAACGTCGGCTGTATTCCGTCGAAGGCGTTGCTGCATACCGCCAAGGTTATCGACGATGCAGCGGCCATGTCCGATCACGGCGTCAGTTTCGGTACGCCGTCGATTGACGCGGGCAAGCTGAATGCGTGGAAGGACAGCGTCGTCGGGCGTCTGACCGGCGGTATCGAGATGCTGGCCAAGCGACGCAAGGTACGTGTGCTGACGGCATCAGCAAAATTCGGCTCGCCGAATCATCTCGAGCTGGACAACGGTGAGACGGTCGCGTTTGAACACTGCATTATTGCAGCCGGTTCCGAGCCCTTCATGCTCCCGGGCCTTCCGGACGACCCTCGCATCGTGACGTCGACCGGGGCACTGCAAATCGACCCGCTGCCCAAGCGCATGCTGGTGGTCGGTGGCGGCATCATTGGTCTCGAGATGGCCTGTGTCTACGCAGCGCTGGGTACGGCAGTCACCGTCGTTGAGCTGACCGACCAATTGATGCCGGGCACCGATCCGGATCTCGTCAAGCCGTTCCTGAAGATCGTCAAGGATCGATACGCCTCCATCATGACGTCGACCAAGGTAACGGGCATGAAGGCGACCGTTCCCGGAATCGAAGTGTTTTTCGAAGGCGACGGCGCGCCCGAGTCGGAAATCTACGACAAGGTACTGGTTGCCATCGGTCGCCGGGCGAACGGTGACAAGCTTGATGCCGACAAGGCCGGGGTGAACGTGGATGAGCGCGGCATCATTGCTGTCGACAAGCAAATGCGGACCAACGTTCCGAACATCTTTGCCATCGGCGATCTCGCCGGCGGGCCAATGCTGGCGCACAAGGCAACGCACGAAGCCAAGGTTGCGGCCGAAGCTGCCAACGGCATGAAGAGTTTCTTCGATGCCCGGACGATACCGTCGGTTGCCTACACCGATCCGGAGGTTGCCTGGGTAGGCCTGACGGAGATCGAGGCGAAAGCGAAAGGCATCGAGTTTGAGAAAGCGCAGTTTCCGTGGGTGGCCAGCGGTCGTTCACTGGCGAACGGACGCAACGAAGGTTTCACCAAGATGTTGTTCGATCCGAAGTCAGGCCGTGTTCTCGGTGGCGCCATTGTCGGCACATCGGCGGGCGACCTGATTGCGGAAATTGGCCTGGCTGTGGAAATGGGGGCGGATGCTGAAGATGTTGGCCTCACCATTCATCCTCACCCGACGTTGTCCGAGACCATCGGTTTCACGGCCGAGGCGTTCGAAGGCACGCTGACTGACCTGTACATGCCGCGAAAGACGCCGCGGCACTAAGCGGGTTCAGCGTACTGCAGCTGGCAGTCCGGCCGGTAACTCGACGAGTCTGTCGGCGCCCGCTGCCAGCAGTTCATCTTTCGAGCCGTAGCCGTACAACACGCCGATCGTCGCCACGCCGTTGTGGCGCGCGCCGATCATGTCGTGTTTGCGGTCACCGATCATGACCGGGTCAATGAGGTCGCCTTCCTGTTCCAGGATATGCGCAAGCAGGTCGCGCTTGTCTGCCAGCCTGCCGTCGAGATCCGGCCCATACAGGCCGCTGAAATATCGGGCAAGGTCGAAGTGCTCGAGAATCTTTTCGGCGTAGACGGTCGGCTTGCTCGTCGCTACCAACATGGTGTGCCCGGCCTGTACCAGGCCGTCGAGCATTTCATGAATTCCCTCGTAGGGTTCATTCTCACGCCAGCCGGTGGCCGAGAAGCGCTCCCTGTACAGCCGCAGAGCGTCATCCGCCAGCGCCGGTCCGGCAAGTCGCTCAAAGCTCTGTAACAACGGCGGACCAATGCACCAGCGAAAATCTTCATCTGCCGCCCAGGATTGTCCAAGTTCATTCAACGCGTATTCGATGCAACTTCGAATGCCGTCGTAGGGATCCGTCAGCGTGCCGTCGAGATCGAAGAAGATACTGCGTTTGCCACCCATAGCACGTAGGATATCAGCCATGCAGGACAACCGACTGTACACACTGCTGACTTACGCAGGTGCGTTGCCGTTTATTGCGTGTG
>CAZSIQ010000030.1:0-34636 GCA_964606915.1 uncultured Woeseiaceae bacterium
CTGCATCAGCAAGAAGGACTGGAGAAACGTAGTCGAGAACAGAGAGCCGACAACCAGTCCCGGGCGTACGCCGAGAAAAGCAATCATCACCAGCGCCACGATGAGTATGGCCTGCATCAGGCTGGAACTGAAGGAATCGACAACGTCTTCAACCAGCGACGCCTGGAACCACACTTTCTCGACGCTGACGCCCCAGGGGTAGCGGGACTCCAGTTCCGGAATCAGGTAATCGAGGCGCTCACCCAGCTTGAGGATGTCACCGCCCTCGCGCATCGACACGGCAACCGCCAGCGTTGGTTCGCCGTTGGTCCGCGCAACGTCCCGTGCCGGGTCCTTGTAGCCGCGGTAAACGTCGACGATGTCCTCGAGATACACCAGCGCGCCGCCCGGTAACTGGATCACCGTGCGCTGCAGGTCTTCGACCGACTCGAAGTTGCCCGTCGGCTCCAGCGTGATGCGTTCGCGACCGCTCAGGATGTTGCCGCCCGATGACAGGATATTCACGCTCGCCAGCGACGCGGACAGCTGCTGTGGCGACAGCCCAAGCTCCGCGAGGCGGGCATTGCTGTACTCGACGAACACCACTTCTTCCTGTGCGCCGTGAATCGTCACCTTGGCGATGTCCGGTTCTTTCAGCAGTTCATCGCGAAACTCGTCGGCAACGGTTTTTAACTCGGCATAGGAATAGCCGTCACCGGACAGCGTATAGACACTGCCGAACACGTCACCGAACTCATCGTTCACTTCCGGAATACGCGTGCCCTGCGGCAGGTCGTTGACGACCGTGTCCACCTTTCGACGCAGGTCGTCGAAGATGGGGCGCATCTCTTTATACGACTCCTTGAAGTTCGCGGTGATGATGGAGATCCCTGTCCGCGACTCGGAGATGATGTTGTCGATCTCCGGCATCTCCTGGATCTTTTTCTCGATCTTGTCCGTGACCAGCAGCTCGACGCGTTCCGGGCTCGCGCCGGGGAACTGGGTCGTGATCACGGCGGCGCGCACGATAAAGCCGGGGTCCTGGGCCTTCGGCAGCCCCTGGTAGGCGAAGATGCCGGCCAGGATGACCAGCGTGACAACGGTCAGCGTGACGCGATTGAGATCAATCGCCGTTGAAGTCAGGTTCATGAGCGCGGCAGCAGGACGCGCTGGCCTTCACGCAGCACCGTAATGCCGGCGGTGACGACGCGGTCTCCCGAGACCAGGCCCTCCTGCACTTCGATACCGTCCTGCGTCAGTTCACCCAGCGTGACCGCCCGCCGTTCGATAACCGCCTCGCCGGTGTCGCCGTCAGGCTCGGCGACGAAGACAAACGTGCCGTTCGGGTCGTTGATGACGGTGTTGACCGGCAAGACGACCGTGCCGTCGGGCCCGTCGTTGGTGTCGAACTGGAACGTCACATCGGCCGCCAGGCCGGACCGCAGCGACGGGTGGCCGCCGAGAACGCGGATGACAACCGGGAACGCCGCCGCACCGGCGGCAGCAACGGCCACCTCGGACACTTCGCCCTGGAACGTCGCATCGGGAATTGCGCCGAAGTCGATCGTGACCGGCGTCCACTGGTCGACGCTGCCGATCAGGCTTTCCGGCAGGTTCATCGTGACTTCGTAGGCATCACCGCAGCTCACGACGGCCACGGTCTGACCGGCCGAGACGTTTTCATTGATCTCGACGGCGAGCGAGTTGATGGAGCATTCCGTTTCCGACGACAGCGTCGTGTAAGAGACGTTGAGCTTGGCAATCTCGAGTGCCTTGTTGGCCGACTCAACAACTGCTTCTGCGGACTCGGCCTGTGCCCTGGCGGCCTCGAGGTCATTCAGCGAGGCATTGTCATTTGCGTACAGGCCCTTGGTGCGATCGTAGTTGGCACTGGCGCGACGGTTGTTGGCCTGCGCCTCGATCAGCGCCGCCTGCGCCTGCTGTTGTTGCAGCACATAGCTGGCCGCATCCATCTCGGCGATGGTGTCGCCGCCCGCCAGTCGCTGGCCGATCTGCACCGGCAGGTCGATGATGGTGCCAGCCACCTTGAAGCTCAGGCGTGACTCAAGGCTCGACTTCGACGTGCCGGAAAACGTCCGTCCGCGAAACACGTTGTCGTCGCTGACGGAGATAACGCGTACCGGTCGGAGACGTTCCTCGAACTCCTGGGATTGCTCGCCGCAGGCGCCAACGGCCAGGCCAACAGCGGTGACGATCAGGATTCTGAGTTTCATGGTAGGGCTTCCGATAAGGTGGATTTGAACTGGTTACGCAGCGATTCGCGCTCGGACGGCGACAGCATGTAGTCGTAGCCACCGACAGCGCGCTGCAGCGCCATGATGGTGATCAGGAAGTCGTACAGCGAGTCGGTCGCTGCGGCTGCCGAGTTCAGGCTTGCCTCCTGCGCGTCGAGCAGCTGAATGACGTTGACCGTGCCACGTGCATACGCGTCGCTGATCAGGTCAAAGTTCTTGCGCGACGCCTCAGCGGCTTCCTTGGCGAGGTCGATGGTCACGTACTTCGCCTGCGCCTGGTGCAGCTGGATGCGGATGTTCTCCTCAACACGCTCTTCAGTCGCGATACGCAGCGCGACCAGCCGCTTGAGTTCGAATTCGGCTCGTGACGACTCCGCCTTACGCTGGCCACCGGCAAACAGCGGCAGCGTCGCCTGCACGCCGACGTTCCAGTCGGACAAGCCTTCACCGGTCGTCACACCGGAACCGGACTGGTTCAGGTTTTCAGTCAGCTGCGCGCCCACGGTGAAATCGGGCAGCCAGAACGCACGGCGCGTGGATTTAATTTCACGCCGCTTGGCGGCGATCTGTGCGTCCAGGCTTTCAAGCTCCGGCGACTGCTGTACGGCGCGACGAATGTAGAAGCCAGAAAACGTCTGGTAATCCGCCTGGTTTCGAATCAGCTCATCGAACTCGCCGCGGGTCATCACGAAGGGTTCGTTGAACGACGCTTCTCGCAGCGGCAGGCGTGATCCGGGCGGGCGATGCAGCAGCCGGTTGAGCGTGTCCCAGGAGGACGCCAGTGCGGCCGCCGAGTTGGCAACTGCGATGCGTCCCTGTGCAACCTCGGCCTGCCAGCGAAACACATCGGACGCGGTTGACGTTCCAAGACGCACACGGTCCTCGGCGAGCTCGAGGTTTTCCCGGGTGATGTTGAGGTTGTCTTCCTGCACCTTCAGCTGCGAACGTGCATTGAGCACCTGGTAGTAAGCAGACGTCGCCGCCTGAATGACATCGAGCCGGAACTGGCGCAGACCCGCTTCACGGGTCCGCTGGATTTCTTTCTGGATCGTCAGGTTGGCGGATGCGGAGTCGGCATAGATCACCTGGCTGATACCGAGCGCCGCGTCATTGGTCCGCTCAGGGAAGAAGCCCGACTGCACCGCGGGCGAGTCCTTGCGCGTCGTGTTGCTGACGGTGGCACTGAGAAACGGCAGCAGGTTTGCCCGTGCACGTGCGATTTCCTCAAAACCGGCGTTCACGCCGTAGCTCTCGGCCAAAAGCTCCTGGTTTTCGGCGATCGCCATAATCGCGATATCGACGAGGCCCAGCTCGTCACCGGTAATCCTGACTTCCGGATTCAGAAGCGTCGCGTCGCCGAGGATCTCGAAGCTCGGCGAAATACCAATCTGGCGCGCCGTGGCCATATTGATGGTCAGGCGATCCTTGACCTGTGAGTCGATTGGCTGGTCCTCAGCGCGCTCGCCGAGCATGACCGCCTGCATGTTCAGGGCGTTCAGACGCGCCTGCCGGTCGATGTCGCGGGGTTCCGAGTTGGTCATCAACAGGCCGCGTTCAACATCCGTGACGCCGGCAAAACTGTAGCTCGGGAATCCCTGCCGGTTGATCTCCTGAATCAACTCGTCGAAGGCCGCTTCCGGCATGCGCGCGAGGCCGGCCACAAACAGGGCTTCGGTTTCAGGCGGCAGGCGATCGAGCAGCCTGTGATCCGTGCCGTCGTGTGGCACTTCGAAAAGGTTGATACCGCGCTCTTCAGCAGCCGCAAACGCTCGCTGGCGGAGGACCGGGATGGACTGCGACAGTTCCTGGTCGATCAGCAGCGTGACGTTCGTGTAGCGCACCATGCGGCCCAGCTCTTCGAGATCGGTCGAGAAGTCTGCGTAGGTGGCCAGGTAATTCAGGTTGGGTATACCGGACCGGCCATCCACGGGCGGCGTCACGAACAGGCCGGTGTCGATGACGATTGGCAGGAACGTCGGCTTCGGAAACTCCGTGCGGCGTGCAAGCACCTGGTTGGCGATGAAGCCCGTCACCAGCACCAGGTCGACATCCGGATCGGCGTAGGCCGCCTCGGCAACCTCCTCGATCGACGCACGGCTCCAGTCCGCGACGAATCGCTTGATCTCGACATCGAACTCGCTGGACGTGAGCGCCAGCAGTTCCTGGATCAGCGCCGTGCGCTGCCACTCCAGGCGAGAGTCCTCGCTGTCCTTGATCACAGCGATTGTGAACGACTGCTGCGCAAACGCGGCGGCGGAGGCCACCAGGCACAGCGCGACGACCAGGGCTCGTATCATTCTTGCTCCAGGTTGCTCGAAATCGGCGTAGTCAGCCAAGCATAAGCTTATACAGGCTGCTGTCGACTGTTTTGAGCGGTCAGACGAGACATTTTTTCGATGAGAGTAGATTAAACATAATCCTGCAACAGAAAAATAACGCCAAAGTCATCCCGTTGTCAGCGGACTTGTCGTAATCTCTGGTCTCGATCCGAACCAATAACAACAAAGGTCGTTCTATGTTCCCGACGCTCTCGAAAGCGCAGCCCCTGTGGCTGGCGCTGTCTGTCCTGTTCGTTTCTGCTGCCAATGCGCAGACCACTGTCTTTATCAACGAGATCCATTACGACAACACCGGAACCGATACCGGCGAGTTCATCGAGATTACGGGGCCTGTTGATGCGGACATCTCTGGTTGGACAGTGGTGCTATACAACGGCTCCAGTTCTACCCGGGAACCGTATGGAAGCGCTATACCCGTGCCAACTCTGGTGGATGACGGCAGCGGCCAGGGTTTCAGCGTCATCAACTATCCGAGCAACGGCATCCAGAACGGCGGACCGGACGGTATCGCCCTTGTCGATGGCTCCAACAACGTTGTGCAGTTCCTCAGCTATGAAGGGAGCTTCACGGCGGCGAACGGGCCCGCCGCGGGCCTGACAAGCCAGGACATAGGTGTTTCGGAAACCAGCAGCACAGCGGTTGGTGAGTCACTCCAGCTAATCGGGTCGGGGTCAGGCTATGAAGACTTCACTTGGCAGATGCCCGCGGCAGAATCGCCGGGGCTGGCCAACGTCGGCCAGGAATTCGTCGCGGCTACACCGGACGTAGCGTTCATCAGTGAGCTGCACTACGACAACACCGGTGCGGATTCGGGCGAAGCCGTCGAGGTGACCGGCACGGCGGGTATCGATCTCAGCAGCTGGGAGCTGATCTTCTACAACGGCAGCAACGGTACGATTTATCGTTCGGAATCCCTTTCGGGAACCCTGGCGGACCAGGATGGCGGTTTCGGCACTGCCGTCGTTCCGCTGCCGTCGAACGGCATCCAGAATGGCGCACCGGATGGTATCGCCCTGGTCAATGACGGCCAGCTGGTTCAGTTCATCAGTTACGAAGGCGTTTTCAACGGATCAACAGGCCCGGCCGACGGTGTCGACAGCATCGATATCGGTGTTGAAGAAAATGGTGGCACGCCGGTTGGTGCATCGCTGGAAGTTTCCGGATGCGACGCTGACGGTTCGAACTGGGTGATTGCCGCAACAAATTCCTTCGGTAGTGTGAACGCCGGTCTTGCCGCTCGCGCCTCCGCGGACTGCATTAGCCTGGACCTTGGCGGCGGCGAAGAACCGCCGACAGGTGGTGATGCCGGGCTCGCATTTATCAATGAGCTTCACTACGACAACGCCAGCACCGACGTTAATGAGGGCTTCGAGATTGCGGCCGAAGAAGGCGTCGACCTGGGCGGCTGGTCTGTCGTCCTCTACAACGGCAACGGCGGTGGAACCTACAACACGGTTGCGTTGTCAGGTGTGGCAGGCAACCAGGGGGACGGCTTCGACTTCATCTCGTTCCCGGTCAGCGGTATCCAGAACGGTGCGCCTGATGGCCTTGCACTCGTTGATCCGAATGGTGGGGTTGTCCAGTTCCTGAGTTACGAGGGAGTCATCACCGCCTCTAACGGGCCTGCGAACGGACTGACCAGCGAAGATATTGGCAGAAGCGAGAACAGCAGCACGCCCGACAATTTCTCGCTACAGGTGTTTGCTTGCGAAGGCAGCACGTTCCTGTGGAACCCGCCAGGCGAGAGCACCTTTGGAGCGGTCAACACCGGACAGGTGACCCTGAGCAACGTTGCGGACTGTCTGCCGGACTCTTCCGGCGGCGAAGAACCGCCGACCGGACCGAGCGTCGTTACCGTGCCCCAGATCCAGGGCGACGGACCGGCGACCACCATTGGCAGCGGACCAATCCGCGTCAGCGGCATCGTCACCGGCGACTTCCCGGCACTGCCCGGCTTCTTCCTGCAGGACGACGGTGACGGTAACCCGGCCACATCCGACGGTGTTTTCGTCTTCACCGGCAACATCAGCGGTGCCGATGTCAGCGTCGGCGACATAGTCACGGTTGATGGCACAGCCGGCGAGCGCTTTGGCCAGACGCAGGTGACGGCATCGTCAGTGACAGTGACGGGCACGGGTGCGGTACCGACACCAGTACTGGTCAGCTTCCCGGTCTCGAGCCTCGACGACCTCGAGGCGGTTGAAGGAATGCTTATTCAGATCACGCAAACCATGACGGTCACTGAGCTGAGAAACCTCGACCCCTTTGGCGAGCTTCTGCTCAGCGCCGAGGGCCGGCAGTTCCAGTTCAGCCAGCTGAACGTCCCGGATGTGACCGCCAACCAGGCGTTCCTCGACAACCAGGTACGCAATCGCCTGATTCTCGACGACGACGCGGACGGGTCAATCAGCGGTCTCCCGCCGTACCCGGCGCCGGGCCTGTCGGACGACAACGTGGTTCGAGTCGGCGACACCATTACAGGCCTCACCGGCAACCTCGGTTTCGGCTTCGGACAGTACCGACTGCGACCGACCACAGCGGTCGATATCGACAACAACAACCCGCGTCCGGCGGCACCGCCGGAAGTGGGTGGTCGTCTCAAGGTTGTCAGTTTCAACGTGGAGAACTTCTTCAACACGCTCGACCAGCGTGGCGCAGAGACCGACGAGGAACTCTCCATCCAGATCGACAAGCTGGTTGCAGCGTTGTCGGGTCTCGATGCGGACGTCTACGGCCTGATCGAACTGGAGAACGATTCCAGTGAAGGCGCATCGAGCTCCATCGCCGAGCTGACGGCGGCCTTGAACGCAGCCAATACAACGCGCTGTGGTATGAACTACGACTACCTCGCGAAAACCGAGGCGGATGAAACAGAAGACCTGATCGCCGTCGGCCTGATCTACTGTGCGAACACCGTCGCCCAGGCGCCCGGCACGGAGCTCGCGGTTCTCAACGACACAGTGGTGACCGAGCTTGGCCTGTTTACGCGACCGCTGTTCAACGATTTCCGCACCAATCGCACGCCGATCGCGGCCACCTTCGAAGAGCTCGCAACCGGCGAGCAGTTCACGGTCACGGTTAACCACTTTAAGTCCAAGAGCCCGAGCGGTGCCAGCGGTGCCGACCAGGACCAGGGTGATGGTGCCGGTGCGTGGAACGCGATTCGCACCGAAGCGTCAGAGGCCCTGCTGGCCTGGCTCGATACGGCACCGACCGGCAGTGACGATCCTGACGTCGCCATCCTTGGTGACCTGAACGCCTATGCGTTCGAGACACCGATCACGACGCTTGAGATGGCCGGCTTTGAAGACCTCGGAAAACGCGAGCCATTTACCTACGGCTTTATCTTCGGCGGTGCGTCCGGCACGCTGGACTACATCCTGACGAGCCCCGACCTGTCGACCGATGTGACTGGCTTTGGCGAGTGGCATATCAACGCCGATGAGTCAGACGCCTTCGAGTACGCCGAGGACCTGGCGAATCCGGCACTGCCGTTCCGCATCGCGGATCACGACCCGGCGCTGGTTGGCATCGACCTCGACGACACCATCGCGCCGGAGATCGCCTCCTGCGGCACGCCGGATGATAGCCGGATTCGCCCCTGGAACCGGGGCATCCAGTTCCAGGCCGATGTCAGCGACCGACAGGACGCTAACCCGGCTGTCGAGATCACCGACATTCGTTGCAAGCGCGTGTTCCGACGCTTCACCTGGCCGTTCTCGTTCTGCCGTGTGAGCGCAGACGGTGACACGCTGACGATTCGACGTCCGGGCGGACTGAAGAACCGCATTAGCTGGACGGTGAACGCAACGGACGCCGCCGGCAACACGTCGAGTCAGGCCTGCTCCGTTGACGTGAGCCTGAAACGCCGCCGCCGATAAACACGTCGCTGCCCGGGGTGCAACGCCCCGGGCAGCCCGTTTTGCGGGAGTGATTTCCACGCCTCTTCTGGTATCGTGGCGCCTGCGTTCATTGCAGGAAGCAATCGATTGTCCAAACTGCTCGAGGAACTGAATCGTCGTAACGTGATTCGCGTCGGCACCGCGTACTTTGTGGGTTCGTGGGTCCTGCTGCAGATCATCGATGTTGTCGGCGAAATTCTCGAGCTGCCCGGCTGGCTGGGCAAGACGATCCTCGCCGCCCTCGCCATCGGGCTCATCCCGACCCTGCTGTTCGCCTGGGCCTTCGAGCTGACGCCGGAGGGCATCAAGCGCCAGGACGAAGTTGACCGCAGCGAATCGATCACGCAGAGCACCGGCAAGAAACTCAATGTCCTGATCATCGCCGCTCTGGTTGTCGCCGTGATCTTCCTGGTTGTTGACCGGCAACGCATCACCAGCGAAGTTGAACCCGAAACGGTGGTCACAGCCGATCCGTCCGTCGCCGTGTTGCCGTTCGTCAACATGAGTAGCGACGAAGACTTCTTCGCCGATGGCATTACCGAAGAGATCCTTAATGTACTCGCGTCGGTTGAGGGCCTGCGGGTCGCGGGGCGTACCTCATCCTTTGCATTCAAGGACAAGAATGAAAACCTGCAGGTGATTGCAGACACCCTCGGGGTCGAGCACGTCCTGGAAGGTTCCGTGCGCCGCGATGGCAACACGGTGCGAATTACCGCACAGCTCATCAAGGCCAGTGACGGCTTCAACCTCTGGTCGGAGACCTATGACCGGCAGCTGGAAAGCGTGTTCGAGCTTCAGGATGAAATCTCCCGCGAGATACTCGGGCAGCTCACCGCGTCGTTGCTGGACGAATCCGTCGAACTTGCCACCAAGCAGCGCACCGACCCCGCAACGTATGAGCTCTATCTGCGGGCTAAGCAACGTATCTACTCACGGCGGATTGACGCTATCAATCTGGCGATCGACGAACTCGATGAAGCGATAAAGCTCGACCCGGATTACGCGCCTGCCTACGCGCAACGCGGCATTGCCTCGGCGATGTTGTCGAGCCAGCAATACGGGGATTTGAACCACGAGGAGTCAACGCGTATCGCCCAGCGTTTCGTCGACGAAGCCCTGCAGCGCGATCCGACACTCTCGGACGGTCTCGCCGCAAACGGCTTGCTGTTGCTCCGCGACCTTTCTCGTGTCGATGAAGCCATCGATGCACTGGAAGCCGCGCTCGAGCAGAACCCGAACAACATCGACGCGCTCAACTGGCTGAACAGTGCGCTGCAGCGAAAGGGCAACTTCAAGGATAGCCTCGACGTAGTTCGAGACATCGCCCGACGCGACCCGCTGTATCGTCCGGCCTTCACCAACGGCCTGCTCCTAATGGCCGCCTTCGGTCTTGACGAAGAAGCCGACGAGTGGATTCGTCGCCAGTCGGCGTTCGATCCGGACAGCCCGGAGATCAGCCAGGCGACGGCGTTCAGGGATCTCTTATCCGGTAATGCCGGCAAGGCGGTTGCGTCCATGCGCGATGCGGAACTGACAAGCGGCGTGCAGCGCAACACTTATCTGTCGTCGATGTTCCAGGTGGGAATGTTCGAGGAAGTCGCGGCGGTCGAGGGCCTGATCCAGTCGTTTGCACTTGCCCAGCTCGGCCGCAGGGACGAGGCGTATGAGATCGCACAGGCCCAGTCGCGTGGCGGTTTTCACGCACCCTACGTTTCTTTACTGTTCGGGGACCGTCGTTACCAAGACCTGGTGGACTACGTTGACGAACGCTGGCCCAGTGTTGCCGCCTACGCTGCCGAGAATCCCGGCAACTTCTTTGGCATCGGCGACCTTGCGCCCCTGGCCATTTCCTACCAGCAGCTCGACGATCCGGAGAACTACCTGGTCGTTCGGGAAATCATGAACCAACGGTACGCCGACCTGCGGGCCCAGGAGCTGGACAACTTCGGCCTGACGTTTAGCGAGGCGATGTTCCACGCGCTGGACGGGGAGCTGGACCTGATGGTGGAGCGACTCGATGCCGCCGTTGACGAAGGCATGGCGAGTATCTACCTGCTGGACGTGTTGTCGCCAATGATCGACCCGCTGCGAGACGATCCGCGCGTCATGGCCATTGAAACCAAGATGAAACAGCGCCTCAACGAGAACCGGGAATACGCCGGATTGCCGCCCCTGTACCCGGACATCGATATAGAGAGCTGAAACGAGTTTCCGAATAGCAAGCCTCTACCAGGAGCTCAGTCGTCGGAAGGTCTTTCGGGTGGCCACCGCCGAAACGGACGCCACCACTGGATAGCAACACCGGAACCTGAGCGCTCGCGTATACTGCACGCCCCCTTCCGGGACGCGTGTGATGACCCAGCGCTCGGCGCTACGTAACCGAAACTTCCGCATCTACTTCGCCGGCGCCGTTGTATCGCTGCACGGCCTGTGGGTGTTTCGCGTGGCGCTCGCCTGGTATGCGTGGCAGCTGACCGAATCCGAATCCTGGGTTGGCATCATCGCGTTTTCGCAGTTTGCGCCGGCCATGTTTTTCGGACCGTTGTTCGGCGTCATCGCCGACCGCTTCGAGCGGCGCAAGCTTTCCATGCTCGTGAATTCAGGCAGCGCGCTGAACATGGCGGTGCTGACGCTTCTGACCGTGACCGGCAACCTGGGCATCGAGGCCCTGGCGGCGGTATCGCTGGTGCAGGGGATGCTCGAAGGTGCACATACCCCGGTTCGCATGGCGCTGGTGCCCGGCATTGTCGAGCGCGAAGAACTGGCGAGCGCCATTGCCAGTAATTCCATTGCCTTCAACATCTCACGGGTTGTCGGACCCGCAATTTCCGGGTTCATCATCGTGAACTTCGGCGTGGCGCTGGCATTCATCGTTAACGGCGTGTCCTATGCCGCTATCGTCATCGCGGTCTGGATCATCAGCATCAAGCCGCGAAAAGAACGCGGTACCGGGCCGACCGACATCTGGTCGCAGGTCATGGAAGGCATCAACTACATCCGCGAGCACACGCTGCTGCGAGCAATCATGCTCGCGATCACGATCAATACGATCTTTGGTCGCGGGGTGCTTGAGATGATGCCCGCGGTCGCCGACGGCATCCTGCAACGCGGCAGTGGCGGCCTCGCCATCATGACGTCGGCTGTCGGGGCGGGTGCCGTATTCACCGGACTGGCGCTGGCACGCGGCACGCGCTGGTTAGGGATGCGCGCATTGAAGGCAGCCATTATTGCGGCCGCCCTGTTGATCATCCTGTTCGGCTATAGCACCAACTTCTACGTCTCCGTGCTGTCGGTGGCGCTTCTCGGCGTCGCACTGTCGCTGGCCGGCGTTGGCTCGCAGATCCTGATCCAGAGCAACGTCGATGACGACGTGCGCGGCCGGGTCAGCAGTATCTGGGGGATGATCGCCTTCGGCGGCACCGCGTTTGGCGGTCTGGCGATTGGTGTAATTGCCGACGTCGCCGGGCTCTCGTCGACGCTTATCGTCGCAGGTGTGCTGTGCCTTGCAGCAGCGGTGCTGCTGCCTGTGCCTGCGGGGTCGACGTCACAATCGCGCGCTTGACGGCGAGGGCAGACATCGCCGACGCCTCGTCGCGAATCCACAGCTGCAGGCCAGGGTCCAGTGTGAACAGGCCACCCTGCTCCGGCGTGACTTCGACAAAGTGACGATGGCCTGCCTCGCAATCGATATCGAGTTCGTTCTGCCAGCTGTCCCTGGCCTCGCGCTCAACGCTGCCTGAGTAGTCGAAGTTCGGCCAGACGTTCAGCGACAGGCGACCCGCCAGGTGATGAGAGACGTGGTAGGTGCCCGCTGACAGGAACCCCTTTTGCTGGTCGGCGACGACGAGCTCGAGGAAATTCAGACGGCGGTCCCAGCCCTTGTCGCCGGCGCCTGCAAAAACGACCAGCTCACATTGGTTATTCGCGGGTACCGTCACCGGGGTGAAGCCGGGTTCGCGCACGGTCACGACCAGCGGATTGACTGGTAAAGCCTCATCGCCAGCCAGGTGATAAGGAAACAGCTCTGCACAGTGTCTCGTGTCGTCGCACCAGGCTCGACTGTTGCCGTACGCGTCCTGGCCAAACAGGAATATGGCGTTAACGAAGTCATCGACGTAGCTGACCTGGACGATCAGCGGCGTCGTTCGCTTGAGCTCGTTGTAATCACCCGGCAGAACCCGCCAGTCGCCCTGGCTGTTGCGGATGCCCAGGTAGACGTCGAAATCACGGTAGCTCGGTTGCGTGTTTCGCGGCGTGCCCCAGAGCTCGTGCACCGTCTGTCGGCTGTCACCGATCGCGATGCGATCCAGCTGAATGCCGTGACGATTGAACACGTCGTCGTTGCGCTGCAGTCGGTCCTCGACCATGGACACCGGCGCCCGCAGCACACTGCATGCGGACAGGGCGAGGGAGGTCAGGAGGATAAGTGCCGGGCGAAGCATTTGAGCGGTTTTCGAGCCGTGTTTAGTCAAGCAATTCGTATAGGTAACACTTTGTTGTTTAACAAGTATGAACACAGGGCGATAAACGGCCGATGACGACACCGAATCGTGAAGCAGTTCTCACTTTTCTGCACCGATTTGGGGCGTTACAACGGCAGTTTCATGCCCTCTCGGGCGATCCGGTAGCCGGCCTTGGTCACCGCCTGTGTCGCCTCGCTCTCGGGATCGAGCATCGGGTTGGTGTGGTTCATATGAATGAAGACCACTCGCCGCTTCTCGTCGTCTGGCAGGGCGTCGAACAGCCCCATGGACTCGACAACGAACGGGTGCGGCACCTCGCTCATCGCCCGGTTGGGTAATTCACCGTCGGCAAAGAAGGTTGCATCGAGCAACGCGTAATCGACGTTACGAATCACATCGACGATGCTCGTTGACCACTTCTCCCACTTATCGATGTCGGGAATAAACACGGCCGACTTGTTGGGCCCCTCGATACGGTAGCCCACCGTTTCGGAAAACTCGTCGCGATGCGGCACCGTGAACGGCGTAACGCGAATCGAACCGAGCTCGACTGTCTGCTCATCCTTGAGCGGGCGCAGGGTGATGTTCTGCAGTTCGACGAGCTGGCTCCACGGTCCGTTGTTCTCCAGGAACTGGTGCATCCGCGGCATGGCAAACACCGGCATCGACTTCGCGCCCATCGCTTCGCGACCGAGATGCATCAGCCCCGTGTAGTGGCCCATGTGAGCGTGGGTCAGGAAAATACCGTCGAGCGGCGCATCCGGTGCCCGTGTGGTCAGCCGATAGAGCTGGTCGGGGAAATGCGGCGTGGCATCAAACAGGTAACTGGCATCGTTTCCAACAACAGCGATCGAGCTCGCCGTGATGCGTTTGTCGCGGTCCTTCCAGCCCGGCATGCAGTGAGGCCGGAAACAGGCCGCCTGGGGATAGCCCGCATCCTGTGCGACACCTAGTACGAGGATGTACGGCTCGTCGGCGAGCGAGACTGTTGCAAGCAGAGCGAGGCCGAAGGTGGCGAGCATTTTCATCGTGCTAGACTGGCCGGGTCGCCGCAAAATAACAAGAACAATCACGATGCTGATCAAAGACCTGCTGGCCAGCAGGAACGGGCGATTTACGTCTTTCGCCGTCATGTACATCTCGGAAGGCATTCCCTACGGCTTTACCAGCGCGGCGATGGTCGCCTACATGCGATCGGAGGGCGTGAGTCTCGATAATATCGGCCTGTTCGTTGCCGCGTTGTTTATCCCGTGGTCGTTCAAGTGGGTCTGGGCACCGCTGGTTGACCTGTTCCGCTTCAATGCCATCGGCGGCCGCAAGGCCTGGATCGCGTTCTGCACCAGCATGATGCTGGTGACGCTGGCGGCTGTCCTGTTGCTCGACGTCAGCCAGAACTTCCAGTGGTTGCTGGCGTTTATCGTCATACACAACCTGTTCGCCGCCACGCAGGATGTTGCGATCGATTCGCTCGCAGTCAGCACACTACAGCCGGATGAACGCTCGCGAGGCAACGGCTTCATGTTCGGCGGCCAGTACATGGGCATCGCGCTCGGTGGCGCTGGTGCGATCGCGCTGTTCGGTCTTATCGGCTTCGAGGCGACCGTCGTGGTCATGTGCCTGTTCCTCGCAGTGAACCTGTCGTTTATCTACCTGTTCATTCGCGACCCGGACACTGGCCGTGCTGCGAGTGAACACAGTCTCTGGGAGACGATTCGCGGCTTCTTCCTGGAACTGCGCATTGGCTTCTTCGGCTCCGGTCCGGGTCCCAAAATCGCGTTCCTGTTTGCCCTTTTGCCGGTCGGCGCCATTGCACTGGCGTATGCAACACTGTCAACGATCCAGGTCGACTACGGTCTCGAAGAGGCCGACATCTCCAAGGTGACGGCGTTAAACACCATCCTGGCGGCCACGGGCTGCGTCATCGGTGGAATCCTCGGCGATCGCTTTGGCATCAAGCGGGTTCTCTTCATCGCCTATATTGCGACGACGCTGCCAACGCTCACACTGGCCTTCGCGATACAGGCCAACGGGCTGGAGGGCATCAGCTTCTCGATGCTCGCCGGCGCCATCGGGGCTCACGGCTTTGTCTACGGCGTCGCCTTTGGCCTGCATGCCGCTATCTTCATGGGCGTCGCCAACCCCGCTGTCGGCGCGACGATGTTCACGGCGTTTATGGCCATGTCGAATATCGCGATCAGCTACACCAACTACTGGCAGGGCCAGGTCGCCGAGAATTTCGACTACGCGCGGGTCTTGTTCCTCGATGCGGCCGTCATGCTGCTGCCGCTGGCGCTGATCCCGTTCCTGCAGGATCGCAAGGAAGTCGGCGCGGTGTTGCCGCAGAAACCCGACTAGCGTCGGGTCAGTTTGCGGATCTCGTCGTCGAGACCGGTCAGCTCCCAGCGGGCCAGTGAGATCGGGATGCTGTCGATGCGATTCAG
Organism: uncultured Woeseiaceae bacterium; assembly: GCA_964606915.1. Classification (GTDB taxonomy): domain Bacteria; phylum Pseudomonadota; class Gammaproteobacteria; order Steroidobacterales; family Woeseiaceae; genus UBA1847. The sequence goes on from CAZSIQ010000030.1 coordinate 15,380, forward strand.
CTCATCGAAAAATTCGGCGAGCTCGAACGGCAGGCCGGCGTCTTCCTTGAGCTTGGCGAAATCAGCCAGCGTGCGCTCAACGAGATACTTGCCGGTTACGTAGCTCGTACCGTAGCCGGGCTGCCGCAGGTACAGGTGCTGCTCGAAGATCAGCAACTCCTTTTCGGTCTTCATCCAGCCTCGGGGCGTCCACTCCATGTGAACGCCGCCGGCCTCTTCCATGGTCATCTCGTTGGCGTGTGCGTACAGCGAACCGAGGCCACGTGCGGCTCGCTGCGCCAACAGGATCCAGACGATCTCGCGGGACCGCGGACTGTCGTCATACAGCCCGGCGTGCATGAACATCTCTTCGACGCCGGTGGCCACGCCTTCACTGCGGCTGTCGAAGATGTTGTACAGCAGTGCTCCCTGCCGAACCGGGCTGGGATGCGGTTCCGTGTCCATGCGGGCCAGCTCCCACCAGTGGTAGAAGTGTGTATACAGCGGTGCCGGATCGAGGTGCGCGGTAATCCAGAAGAAATTGCGCGTCTCCTCCGGCACGTAGGTGCCGAGACGCTCCAGGAGTGCCGGCTTCATGTAGTCAGCGACAGTCAGTATGTTGCGGTCTTCGACGAAGGCCATGATGCGCTCGACAGCTTCGCGCCCGCGCGCCTCGTATTCCTCGGCATTGGTCACCGGCTGCAGTTCCGGCAGCCCGCGATTGCGCTGCTCTTCCAGCTTCAGTGAAGACCAGGCGCGATCCAGCTCGCGCTGTAGCAAGCGCACTTCGTCCTCCCAGGTCATCGGCACGAGATGCACGTTTTGCAGGTACCAGGTGTAGTTGTCCTTGCCGATGCCCGACGGTCCGTTCTTTGTCGGCGCCTCATTCTCCAGCCAGGCCACCAGCTCGACCGCCGCGACCCGTGCATCGGCGATCGCTTCGACGAGCGTGTCGCTCGCGCTGTCGTCCAGCTTCGCCGAGATGTCGTCAAGGTCGCGGATATCGGAGCTGACGTCCCGGATGCCCGTCACCCACAAGTCTCGTGCATTACCGGTCAGGTTTTGTTTTGCCTGGGCAAACAGGTGCGGGATGATCGAGAGCTCTTCGGCCAGTTTTGCATCGGCTTCCGGTGTCAGCGGAAATTCGTACTGCCAGATTTCCACGACCGCGTGATGCGTGGGCCCTTCGTGAGCCGGCACATCGCTGCGATACGTCCAGATCGTGTTGTAGAACGCCGGGTCACGTTGCCAGGGCTTAAGCACGCGGCGATTGAAGTCGTAGCCGTTCATTTCGGCTCGCACCAGGTGCCAGTCCACCTGCTCATCAATCGGCCACTCACTGATGTCCATCGCATCGAGACGGTTTCGAAGTACCTGGTAGCCGGCGTCGCGCGCCTCGAATCGTTCGGCCGAGTAGTCCGGTGCGCCATTCAATGTGGGCGGCGACTCGAACGAGCGCCAGTCGCGGAACAGTTGCACCAGTTCATCGTGAGTGTCCTGGGCGTTTGCCACGGGCGCTAACGCCACGAGGAAGCAGATTAGGAGTCTCATGCGCGTCTTCCGGAAGTTGACGCGCATGAGAGTAGCAGGCTTCAGGCAGCTTGTTCACGCACGAGCGACGAGCTCAGGACCGGCAGCGTGAAGACCAGCAGGAAGCCCACATTGCCGATCACGTTGAGCGGCGCGCCGGCGGCGATCGACATGCTGCTGTCAATAATGAACCAGGTACCGATGCTCTTCAGGATCAGCGACCGGCCGAGGGCCGGATGTGTGGCAAAGACTTCGGTGGTCACCAGCCACATCAGTACGCCCAGCCCGCCCATCAGGCCGCCGGTTATCGCGCAAAGCAGGCGCTGCTCGGTGCCCTGGAGCGACTGCGCGCCGTCGAGCGGGAAGACCACCAGGTCAAACAGCCACAGCGTCGGAGCGTTGAGTGCAGGGACGGCCGCCGCCGCGATGATCAGGCCGGTGACCAGCGTGATGACTGAACCCGTCTTCAGCCAGAGTATTCGTTGTTGCATGAGATTCTCCTTTCAGTTCAGGCTTCATGCTGGCGGCGACAGGTAAGGGCAGCAATTACCTCCGAGGTAAGTGCGTTCCTTACCTAAGGCTCTAGAATGCAATGACATCGACGAAAGGGAGAAAGTGATGGCCGAGTCCTTTGGGACACTACTGAAGCACTGGCGCGGCGAGAGACGCATGAGCCAGATGGAGCTGGGGCTCTCGGCCAACGTGTCGGCCCGGCATATTTCCTTCCTGGAAAGCGGTCGCGCCAAACCCAGCAAGACGATGATCATCCAGCTGTCCGAGACACTGAATGTGCCTCGCGGCAGTCGGAACGCCCTTCTGACCGCGGCCGGCTTCGCCCAGGCGTACGCCGCAAGAAACCTGGAAGACGATGAGCTTCGCTTTGTGCGTGAAGCCATGGACTGGACACTGGAACGGCATTGCCCCTATCCCGCTATCGCGTTTGATCGGCACTGGCGCCTGGTGCGAATGAACACGGTATCCCAGGCGCTGCTTGGCAGCCTCGGACTGAGCGTTGGTGACAGTCTGCTTGACGCGTTTGTGGATAACGGGCCGTTTATGTCCGTGCTGGAGAACCGTGACGAAATCGCCTCGCACCTCGTAACGCGGCTGCGAACCGAGAGCGCCTTCTACGGCGGCGACGAAGTGCTCGATGCGGCAGCAGACAGGTTGCTGGAATCGCTAGCTGACGAGCCCGTGGACAGCGATGACCCGCCGGCCATCATCTCGGCGCGCTACGTCACCGACGGTGTAACGCTGTCCCTGTTCACGACGATATCGAGCTTTGGCTCGACCGAGGATATTGCACTGGCCGACCTGAAGATCGAACTGATGTTTCCGGCCGATGACTTTACGCGCGACGCCCTGCACGCCCGCTTCGCCGCACTGACCCACTGACCATGAAAACAGCTATCTCCATACTCCTGCTTATTGTCGGGATCATTCACCTCCTGCCGGTCACCGGCGTACTGGGACCCGAGCGACTCTCGGCGCTCTACGGTATCTCGGTCAGCGAACCCAACCTGGAAGTGCTGATGCGCCATCGCGCCGTGTTGTTTGCGCTGCTCGGCGGCTACCTGGTCTACGCCGCCTTCACGCCGGCCGCGCAGCTCGTCGCCATTATTGCGGGGTTCATCAGCGTCGTATCGTTTCTCTGGCTGGCGCAGCCGGTACACGTCATAAACGATCAGCTGATGCGTGTTGTCGTCGCCGATTATGTGGCACTTGCCTGTCTCGCCGCAGCGGCAGGCCTGCTGCTTCGTTTACGCCTGGTCAGCTAGTTTCAGGCGAAGCGAACGAACTTCGAGAACGGCATCTCGCGCAGGCGTTCGCCCGTCGCGTCGAAGATCGCGTTGGACAGTGCGGCGGCGGCTGGCGGCACCGTGGGTTCACCGATGCCGCGGACCTTCGTCTCGTTGCCCAGGGCGCGCACCTCGATGTCCGGGCACTGGTGTAATCGCATACCGGTGTACTGGTGGTAATTGCTCTGCTCAGCACGCCCGTCTTTGAAGGTGACCTCGCAGTTCATCGCATGACCGAGCCCCCAGATGACGCCGCCTTTCACCTGGTTGTCGAACGCAACCGGATCGAGCACACGCCCGACGTCAGCGGCTACCCAGGCCTTGTCGATGGAAAGACCGCGCGGTCCGCTACTGACTTCGACAACTTCGGCAACGTAGACGCCGAAGGAATAGACCAGCGCGATCCCGCGGCCGACGCCTTCTGCTGTTGCGGAACCCCAGCCTGACATCTCGCCAACGGCTTCGAGAACAGCGCAGGCGATCGGGTCGTCACACAGCCGTAGCCGTTCTTCCAGTGGATCTCCGCCCGCTGCGTGAATCAGGTCATCCATCGCCGTTTCGAGGAAAAAGCCGCCGGTGGATGCGCCCACCGCGCGCCATGAGCTCGTAGGAGCGAGCTCGGGCACACGATAGGCTCGAACCCGGAAGTTTGGAATCGCATACGGTGTGTCCCAGATGCCCGCCGGAATTTGCGCATCAGGCCCCGCCATCGGCAGGCCGGCACGACCCATCTGTGAGGCGAGCGCGGACGGCGTGGCTACCTCGATGTCCATCGCCTCGATGCGCTTATCTGCAACCACGCCGGAAACGCGGCTTATGCCGATCTGGCGCAGGAAGTCATGGGCGAAGTCTTCCTCGCGTGAGAATGTCAGTTTTACCGGCGTGCCCCTTAACTGAGCCCCGATCGCGGCGGCGTAGCGGACGTTCTCAAACTCCAGGCGATGGCCGAAACTGCCGCCCGCATACTGGTTGTGCAGGTGCACCGCGTCGCGCTTGAGGCCGACAATGTCGGCGACGATCTGCTGGGCCTGGCGCGGGAACTGGTGCGCGACCCAGATATCGGCGCGCTCATCCGTTACCAGTATCAGTGCGCTGAGTGGCTCAAGCGGCTGGTGTGCAAGGTAAGGCGCGCGGTATTCAAACTGGCCGGTTACCGGCCCGGCGGCCAGTGCCTCATCGACGTCACCGTCGTGGCGCCATTCACGATCGAGATACTCCTTGGCAAACGACGCCTCGACGGCTGCCCAGTGGCCGGCCGAGTCTTCAGGATACGGCGCCGCACCCCAGTCAAACTCGATGGCATTCGCGGCCTTGAATGCGTTCCAGGTGTTGTCGGCGATGACAGCGACACCGTTCGTGACATCGAGAACCTGCTGAACACCGGGCAATGTACGAGCCGCGTCGGCGTTGTATCCGTTCAGTACGCCACCCTGGCGGGGATTGAACCGTACCGTCGCGTTCACCATGCCGTCGAGGCGCAGATCGATACCGAATTCAAGCGTCCCCGTCGACTTGGCGGGAATATCGCTGCGCATCATGTCCTTGCCAAGTAATCGCCATTGCGACGGGCTGCGCAGGCTGACGTCCTCTACGGTTTCGATTTCTGCAGCGGCTTCGGCGAGTGTTGTGTACGGCACCGCCGTGCCGTCCGGCAGGTAAACGGCACCGCCCTGGGTGCGTAACTGATCAAGCGGCACGTTGTGAACGCGTGACGCAGCGACCTTCAGGGTCTCGCGTGCGACGGCGCCCGCCATTCTCAGCTTTTCATAGGAGTCCGGCACCGTGGACGAGCCGCCGGTAATCTGCAGCCCCATCACTTTCGCCACCGTGCCGATGACGCCGCGCCCGGTGTTGGCAACAAAGCCGTCGTCACGTTGACGAAACGGCGCGCCGTCTTCCGCTGCGACGGCGTTGAAGTAAGCCGGCGCCGGCGGTCCTGTCTCGACCTCGAACTGGCCGAAATCGAGGTCCAGTTCCTCGGCAATCAGCGCAGCCTGGAGCGACCGTGCGCCCTGGCCGATGTCGGTGTGCGGCGCAATCAGCGTGATCGTCTCGCTACTGATCTTGACCCATGGATTAAAGCTCGCCTCGCCGTCACCGAGACCCTTCAGTAACGGATTGTCGTGCGGCTGGCGCGTCGTATAGACGCCGAAGGCCACGCCGCCAACGATCGCGGCGGAGCCGATCAGGAAAGTCCGGCGCGCGATCTTTTTGACGCGGCTCATGTGTCCTGCTCCCGGAGCTTCTCAGCCGCTGTTCGCACCGCCGCACGAATGCGCGGGTAGGTACCGCAGCGACACAGGTTGCCGCTCATCGCGCTGTCGATCTCGTCATCGCTGGGGTCGGGGTTGTTGGCCAGCAGCGAGGCCGCCTGCATGATCTGCCCCGACTGACAGTAGCCGCACTGCGCAACCTGGTGTTCGATCCAGGCCGCCTGCACGGGGTGCGGCGTCTCCGGGTCACCGAGTCCTTCGATGGTCTCAATGTCGGCGCCCTCGAGCATCTGCACGCGTAGCTGGCAGGAGCGCATCGCTGTGCCGTTGAACATGACCGTGCAGGCACCGCACTGGGCGATACCGCAACCGTACTTGGTGCCGGTCATATTCAGCTCGTCGCGCAGAACCCACAGCAAGGGCATATCGCCCGGCGCATCGACGGTGACCGCCTCGCCGTTAACCTTGAATGTCGTCATCTCAGAGCCCCGGGGCTGTGTTCCAGCCTCGCATTATAGGCAAGCTGCCTTGGGCCGGACGCGCTATCTTGCCTTCAGCCAGTCGATGCCGTCCTGCCACAGGTGCGACGAGTCTTTTCGAAAATAGCCAAAGTGCCCGAGCTGATCGATGCCATGCTCGGCCGGTACGATGTGACGCCTTTCGAGATACGGATAAGCCTGCATCATCTCGTCCACGGCTCGGCGCGTGCCCCACTTGTCGTCATCGATACTGTAGGCAAGCACCGGCGCCGTGAAGGCGCCGTAACGCTCCAGCGGCAAACTGGTGTCGCCGAGCACGTATTTGCGATCGCGGCACCAGCGGGACCAGTCGAGTGCCACGCCTTTGGGCAGATCCTCCGCCGAGCCCATGCGGCTCCAGGGCACGTAGCCGAACAGGTGTGCCGTCAGCGGCAGGGTCACATGGACGTGAAACCAGACGGCCCATTTCTGCTCCCCACCCTGGTAGCGCCAGTGCCCGCTTTGCGCAGACATCGTCAGCATGCCGTCGATCGCGTCAGCATCCTCGAGCAGTCCGGCCAGTTGCCCGCCAATGCTGTGGCCGACCAGCAACAGCTTCCGCGGTTTGTAGGCCTTGCGGGCAAAGCGCAGTACGCCGGCCATATCGCCGAACACCCAATCGCGGCTGCGAACCTTGAAACCGCGTAAAGAGGCTGGCTTCGACTCGCCAATGCCCCGGTAGTCGAACGTGATGACGCGAAATCCCGCGTCCGCCAGTGCCGCGGCATAATAGCGATAGAAGCGCCGAGGCACCGCCGTTGCGCTGTTGATAATGACCAGCTGCTCGTCCCGATCGCCATACACGGAAGCGGCCAGCGGGTAGTCGTCGGTTGACGGAATCCGGATGTGGTCGATGTGATCGCTCGGCATGCCGTATGCTCTCTAAACCCTGTCACATCTGATACCACGGAGCGAACAAGGTCAATGAAGACAATCGGCCTTTTGGGCGGCATGAGCTGGGAGAGTACAGCGCTGTATTACCGGCTGATTAACGAGGAGGTCCGCGCTCGCCTCGGCGGCCTGCACTCAGCAAAGATCGCGATGCTCAGCGTCGACTTTCACGAGATCGAGGTCATGCAGGCCAATGACGACTGGGCGGCAGCCGCTGACGTGCTGGCCCACTCCGCAAAACAGATTGAAGCGGCGGGCGCCGACTGTCTGCTGATCTGCACAAACACCATGCACCTGGTCGCGCCCGCTATCGCCGAGGCCATCGATATACCGCTGCTGCATCTCGCGGACGCGACGGCACAACAGATCCGGTCGGACGGGGTGTCCTGTGTCGGGTTGCTCGGTACGCGCTTTACGATGGAAAAAGACTTCTACCGGGAGCGACTGGAGGCGCAGGGCCTGACGGTGTTCACGCCCGACGACGAGGGTCGCCGGACCGTGAACGACGTGATCTACAACGAACTCTGTCTCGGTGACATACGGGACACATCACGCGACGCATTCCTCGACGTCATCGAGGGGCTTCGCGAACGCGGGGCCGAAGCCGTCATCGAAGGCTGTACCGAGATTGGCCTTCTGGTAAAGCCGGCGGACACGAGCATGACGCTCTATGACACGACGCATATTCATGCGAAGGCGGCTGTCGATTTCGCGCTGGGGGGTGGATAGAGGCCAGTAACAAGCCGGCTGTCGATTTCGTGCTAGGGGGTGGATAGAGGCCAGTAACAAGCCGGCCGGCGACTCACTCGGGGTCGGAACCCTGCTCGACGCTCTCCAGATAGTCGGCGAGTTCGCCGCTCAGTCCGTCAACGGCCCGCTCTCTTTGCTCTTTTTGCTGCGCCCGGTAGTAAGCCTGGTGGCCGGCACGCGTGTCGCCGTATTCCACTTGGCACTCAAGACTCGACGAGCCGCGAATCTCGCAGGCCTCAACGTACTCATCCTGCGATGCAGCGATAATCAGGAAGTCAGCCGTGCCTTTCGCGAAAGCAACAGGGTCGGGTGCAGCGCATGCCGATGTCATCAGCCCGCAAAGGACAACGGGTATCAACTTTGCTTTGCTCATATCAACGCCCTGCCATTAACTCCTGCCCAGTATCCGTCACGAATCACCCGGACCGCAACCGACCGCGTCCCGGTTCTCGCATGACCTCAGGTTACGCCTCGCTCAGCGAACGGGACGCGCATGCGCTGCAGCACGCAGGATCGCGTTCATGAGAATCACGTTCAGGCCGTCGAGATAGGCGCGCACCGTCGGGTCCTGCGTGAACGCGATCACCTCGCCACGGCCCATGCCGGCGTGAACAACGAAGGGCTTGTACGCGAGCTGGGCAAGATTCTCCTCCCACAAGTAGCCGCTGGCGAGCAGAGAGTCGGCGTCTGCGAAGCTGACAACGTTGGTGCCCTTGCCCAGTCTTGCCGGCGTGTAGATATCGCTGCCGCGAACCAGCACATGCAGTTCCGGCGCGACACCCGCTGCCAGCCAGTGATCCGGATCGGTGTTTGCGCGGACGAGCACACCCGGGACACGATCCGGGCTGGCCTCCTCCGGCATGAGGGCCGCGCGGTATGCATCGAGGCTGTCGATGACACTGCCGGCCACCGTGGACTTTCCGTCTTCCTCCTCGGCCGCCGGCGCCGGTTTCTCTTCGTCGTCTTCAGTGACGATCGCCGCTTCCTCGCGTCGAACCGGCAGCCAGTCGATGTCGGGGTGCGCGACAAAGCGGGTCGCATTGCCCAGTGCCACAACCACACCGCCGTCGCGTACCCAGTCGGCGATATTGGCGATGCCGCCCTCTCCCAGCGCCGTCGCGTAACTGCCGGACGAGGTCTGCGGTAGCAGCAGAACGTGATAGCGCTGCAGGTTGGCCGACTTCAGTTGTTGCAGGCGAATCGGCGTGACCGGAAGCCCGAACTGTTGCTCGATCACGAACCGCGTGTTGCCGGCGCTCAGCGACGATGTCGGCTGGTCCCAGGCCATGGCGACCTTGAGCGATGACAGGCGAACAACGTTGTTACTGCCGAAATTCGGTCCGTCCGTCACCCAGGTATCCGATACCGCGATCACCTCGGCACCCGTTTCCTTTGCCGTCGCCGAAAGCCACGCTGCCAGGTCGTCGCGGTTGTCAGCCGCGTCGATAATCACGGTGCCGGCCGGATAACGATTACCGAGATGGGTAAAAGCCTTGTCTGTGCTCTTGATGGCGATGTCATCGCGCAGGGCTGCCACCGCCAGGCGCACCGCGCTCGCCTCGCCCCACGGAACCAGGTAGCTGACCGCAGCATCGTCGCCGCTCAGGCCGCCCGGCGTCACCAGGCGCTCGCTTACCGGTTCACTGTTCACCGATACAGCGCTTTCGCAGGTGTCGATGTCGACATTCATCATCAGCGGCAACGACCAGGCCGTGACGTCGTAGATTTCCGCGTACAGGTCCTTGGCACGACGGCGCTCCTGCTCTTCCATGAACTCGCCATCAATCGGCACATCCTGGTCGAGCAGCGTGCGAATCAGGCGCTTGGTCGGCTGTGCAAGGTCGATGATGTAACTGCCTGCCGAGTAGTCTTCCCTGCACGCGCGAAACGCCTCGGTTGCGCGACGCACCTCGACGCCGTGCATCGTCATCAGTCCCGCCAGCTTGTCGGCACCGTCCTGGTCGGACTGGGTCGGTACCATGTAGGTCCGAATGTCTCCACTCTGGCCTTCTTCGATGGCGCTCAGGCGATAGCCGTAAAAGTCCTCGAGCAGCTTCCTGCGATTAACCTGCACGGTCTCAGCCGTAGCCAGTGAGGTAATGACGTTGTTTCTCACCGTCTCGCTGTAGTGCATCAGGTTGCCATCGTACTGCCGGACAACGAGGCCGCGTGCCGATGCCTGCTCGTAGGTCATGGCGATACTGCCGAAGTAGGTGGGCCAGCTGGCGCCGTAGCCCGGGTAAAAGGCATCGAAAATCTCCCGCGTGAAATAGTCGATGCCGAAGCGGTCGAACCAGTGGGCGTTGGTGCGACCGAACAACTCCAGGTTGGCGCGTTGGTCCGTGGCGATGTGCGGGTTGTAGGGGATGGCCTCTGGTGAGAAGTAATACGTCGTATCCGACCCCATTTCGTGTGAGTCCACGAAGGCCACCGGCAGGAACTTGAGAATTTCCCGAACACGGCCCTGCGTCTCAGGCTGGGTCAGTTTGAACCAGTCGCGATTCAGGTCGAACAGGTAGTGATTGCTCCGCCCGCCGGGCCAGCGTTCATTGTGCTCGGCTGACAAGCGATCGGGATCCGGTTCCAGCCCGAGGTCGCCTTCGTAGTTGTGGATGAAGCGAGCCCGGCCGTCCGGGTTCTGCAGTGGGTCGATAACGACGACCGTGTCCTCGAGAATTCGGTTCACGCGCTCGTCGTTCCGGGCAGCCAGCAAATGATAGGCCGTGACGATCGCGCTGTCCGCCGGGCTGATTTCGTTGCCGTGTACCGCGTAGGACAGCCAGGTGACCGCGGGCTGGTCGGCGATGATGGCATCCGCTTCCGCCCGGGTGGTTTCGGCCGGGTTTCCAAGGCGCTGCATATTCGCCTTGATCGTGTCGAGGTTGGCGATGTTTTCGGGAGAGCTGATTACAACGTAGATCAGCGGTCGATGCTGCCAGCTCCTCGCGTACTCCGTGATAGTGACCCGGTCCGGCGCGGCTGCCTGCAGCGCCTCGACGTAGCGCAGGATGTCGGACGGCGTCGTAATGCGTTCACCGGCCTCGAATCCAAGCACGTCCTTGACGGTCGGGATCGCCGGATCGTAGTCCGCCCCGGGCCAGTACGCTGACGGATGGTCGTCAGCGATCGCAAACAGGGGCAGGAGCAGAAGACAAAGCAGTGAACGCATTCAGGTCTCTCCGGTGACGGGGTCGCCGGAGGCTACCAGCTAGCGAAACGGGTTGCGAGAGCGCGCGAAGACCCGGCCGCATGCGCGGCACAAGCGGTCAATCAGCCCCCGTTCGTGAAATACCGCGACCGCCGGTGAAAACCGGCGTGATCGTCTGTTCGCTCACGCCTACCTTGGTCGCCGTACCGCAACCTTTGACCAGGGAGAAAGCCCGATGAGAATACTGACAACGACGGTCTTGCTACTGATCTGCCTGCCGGCGATGGCAGCTCCGCTCTTTCCGATGGCCTCCGTGCCAGATGTCACCGACGGTGATGGCTGGCGAATCGTCCTGGGCGCCGGTTTTGAGTATGAATCCGAGTACGACGGATCTGACGATTACGGCGTCGAGGCAGAACCCGGTTTCATCGTCCAGAAGAGAAACGGTGACCAGGTCTGGTTCCTTGAGGGTCAGGAGCTGGGCTGGCGGGCCCGGGTCAGTGACTTGTGGCTGTTGCAGGGTGGACTCCGCTTTGAAGAGGGCCGCGAGGAATCCGAATCAGACCGGCTGTCAGGCCTGGGCGATACCGACGATGAACTGATGGGTATGGTGGAGGTCCGGCGGGCGATCGGCGACAGCTGGAACAACTGGTTCGCATCGAGGCTGATGGCCGGTGGCAGCGATATCGGCTGGCTTGGCGTGCTGGCTGCCGGCAAGACCGTGCGAGCAGGCTCGCCGGGCAGTTCCGTTGACCTGTTTGTTTTCTCGACCTTTGCGTCCGACACCTTTATCAATCGCGACTTTGGCGTAACGACCGAACAATCTGCGACGTCCGGTTACGCCGCGACCGACATCAGCGGTGGTTATCGTTCGATCGGTGTCCAGGCGGCGGGCCGCTGGCGCTTCGGCGACAGCTGGCAACTGCAGGCGGAGGCGGGATACGAACGCTACAACAGCGACATTGCGAACAGTCCGATCGCGCTCGACGATTACGAAGCGGAAATCGGGGTGAGCTTGCTGTACCGTTTCTGACGGGGCAGACGGCAGACTCTGATGATGAAGAACGGAACAACCAACACGGTTCTCGGCGTCGCCTCGTTGTCGGCGACGCTTCCGGTGGTCGGCCTGGTCCTGGTGTTGCTGTTTGTGGCCATGAAGCCCGAAGCCACCGCAGGCTTTTCATTATTCGAACGCCTGGGGTTCTGGACAGCCCACGTCGGCCTGGGGCTCGTCAGCATCATTGTCGCAAGCAGCCTGCTGCGACGCCCTGTCCTGGCCCGGCGGCCGCTCATCGTCGGACTGATCGTCACGGCGATCGCGGGTGCCGCGATGCTGGCCCCGGTCTACTTGTTGCTCGATTCCCTGGTGCCACCCGAGCTCGCCGATGAGCCGGATGACTGGCTCGATCTGTTCGCCGCGCGCGGGCTTTTGTATGCACTGCTGGCCGAGTTCCTGGAGGTGGTGCCGGTGTTCCTTGTTTCCTGGCTGGCCGTGAACTTGCCCCTCCTGTTCCAGCCGGAGGAGGACACCGCACCGCCGTCCAGTCCTGACACGCCACCAGGCGGTGGCGACAAGCCGCTGGACAAGGACGATATCCGGGCGCGCCTGCCACAGGCGCTCGGCACGGACATAGTCCTGATTTCATCGGACATGCATTACCTGCATGTACACACCAGCAAGGGAAAGTGCATGATCCACGGCGCGCTGAAAACGGCGGCCGAACAGCTCGGCGACCTCGGCATGCTGGTGCACCGATCGCATTGGGTCGCACATCGTCACGTGCAGCGCATCGTGAGGAAGGAATCGTCGGTGGAGTTGCTGCTGACCAACGAGCTGCGAACACCCGTGAGCCGGCGCAATCGCTCAAGCGTCAACGACATGTACGGCAAGTCAGGTAATGTTGTCCGCCTTCGCGGTGACGGCAGGGTCGCCTAATCGTCGTCCCGTCGACGGAGTTCGTCCTCGAAGCGTTCGTCCAGGCGTGACGGTGTCGGCCGGCGGTTGGGGTCGAGCATGATCAGCGCCCACGCGGCGCCGATGATCGGCAACAGGATGACGACCGCGTAGCTGATCGACTTCTGCTTCGGGTCCAGCCATGACTTGTGCACGGCGTTGAGACCCAGCGCAAGGGTGACGATCGACAGTATCAACAGTGCCGTTTCGGTACTTAACGCCACGCTTTTAGCCTAGCGATACGACTGGTATACGGTCGCGGCGCCTTCCTCATCAATGAGGAGCACATCGTAGGGATCGACGACGTTGCCGTACGCAGGTCCGTCCATGCCGGGGGAGCCACGCGGCATCGCCGGGACCGACAGGCCGACGGCCTGCGGTTTCTCGTCCAGCAGACGATGGATTTCTCGTGCCGGTACGTGGCCTTCGATCGCGTAGCCGTCGATTTCGCCGGTATGACAGGAACCGAAGCGGACGGGCATGCCCAATCGCTCGCGGGCCTCGCTGTTGCCGACATCAAACGCTTCAACGACGAAGCCGTTTTCTTCAAGGTGCGTGATCCAGTCGACACAGCAGCCACAGGTGGGGCTCTTGTAGACCTTCATACGGCGCTCGGTCGCGAATACCGGTGCAGACAGACCGGCCAGCGCCGATCCGAACAACAGGGAACCGACAATCTGCCGTCTTTGCTTGTTCACAGGCTTGCTCATGGGTGTGCACGTCCATGGAGTAATATTGCAAACACTAATAATCGCAGACCGTTCGAACTGGCACCACCGACTGTGTCGCAAATGGCAGCACCGCCGAGCGTGGACGGACTCGGTACGAGGACTTAGCAATGGACGAACTGGAGTTACTGGTCGACCTCCACAGCGACGGCGCCCGACAAGGCCCGGGCGGGGAGCACGAAACACGCCTGGCCATAGAGCTTGCGGGCTTGAAGAGTAAAAACGGCCTCAAGGTCGCGGACATAGGCTGCGGAAGCGGTGCATCCGCGATGGTTCTCGCCAAAGAGCTGGATGCGCAGGTCATCGCTGTCGACCTGTTCCAGGCCTTTTTGTCAAAGCTCGAAGCCAGTGCATCGCAGCACGGGTTTTCCGGTCGCGTGACGACACTCGAAGCGTCGATGGACAAACTGCCGTTTGAAGCCGCCAGCCTGGATGTGATCTGGTCGGAGGGTGCGATCTACAACATGGGTTTCGAGAATGGTGTTACGGCCTGGCGGCGCTTCCTGAAGCCCGGCGGTGTCCTGGCCGTCTCGGAGCTGACGTGGTTTACCCGGAGCCGTCCGGACGAACTCGACGCTCACTGGGGCAAGGAATACCCCGAAGTCGATACGGCTGCCGCGAAACTCGCAGTGCTGGAGAAAAGTGGCTACCGGATCCTGGGCTACTTCCCGCTCCCCGAGCATTGCTGGATGGATAACTACTACCGACCCACGGCAAAACGAATACCCGCGTTTCTCGACGAACACGATCACTCGGATGCAGCGCAGGCTATTGCCGACATGGAACAGGCCGAAGTGGCGCTGTACCAGAAGTACAGAGCCTACGTCGGGTATGGTTTCTACATCGCGTGCCGGACCGAAGACCCGTGAACCTCGACATGCACACCAGCAGACTGAGCCTGTCGCCGCTGACGCCGGACGACATCGACCTGTCGATTAAGCTTTGGACCGATCCGAAGGTCGCCCACTTCAACGGCGGCGTAGCGACAGAGGCGGAATTACGCAGGGAGATGCCGTTAACCACGAGACGCGGCGCGAGCGGCACCATCGGCATCTGGTGCGTCACCGACCGCGACAGCGGTGCCAAGATCGGCAGCACCTATTTGCTGCCACTGCCAACCACTCAGCCCGATGTGGATTACGCGTCACTTGAGCCCGGCACCCGGCCGGCAGGGGACATCGAGCTGGGTTACTTCCTGACGCCTTCGGCATGGGGCTGCGGTCTTGCAACAGAAATCAGTCGGCGCATGCTGCGCTTTGCGTTCGAGACGGCCGGCCTTGATGATGTCGTTGCTGCCGTGCATGCGGACAACGTGGCGTCGAAGCGCGTCCTTGCAAAGGCCGGGTTCAGCTACGAGGGCATCGTGCCCTGCTGGGGCGAATCATATCCCCTGTACCGATTGTCGTCCGAGGACTGGTCAGCACAACAGGCCCCGGTATCGCGGTAGCCGGAACGCTCACCCTGGATCCACCTAGTCAGGCCACTGCGAGTAACCGGCCTCTTCGCAGGCCGCAATCACATCCGCATCAACATCGGGGTACGTGATCGGGGGCAGACCCGGGAAGCTGCGGCCATCTTCTTCCAGCCGTTGGCGAAACCCGGACGCCAGTTCGTCCAGGAACCCGGCATGCTCGCCAAGCTGTTCGCGCCGTTCGTCAAAATACGTCCGGTTCGGGCTGCCAATGGCCAGTACGTTCGGATCGATCATGTAGGCGAGCTGCGACCAGGCGACCCGCGGCTCGAAACTGTCTTTCTGCGTTTCATCGAGCTGGTCGTAGGCCTCTTGAGAAATCCATCCCAGATCGACAGGCGTTTTTCCCTCGGCCGTGTAGGTCAGGCCAATAAAAGTAAACGCAGCGTGGCGGCCGAGCATGGCGGCGTCCGTGAAGCGCTCGCGTGCCATTTTCGCGATTTGGCCAGCGTTCTCCGGCACGAAATCGGGGTTCGGTGTGAGCTCCTTGATGGGTACCTGGTAGTACAGGAAATCGACCGCCAGGGCCGGACTGCGACCCATGGACAGAAACAGGAGCCGCAAGCCGTAGATCATCATGGCCAGGGAGTCATCCTGCCTGGCGAGTGCGTCCAGCTCGTTCAGGGACAGGTCGCGATAGGCGGCCGCAGCCTCCGCCGACATGACCGACGCTTCGCGGCGACGCAGGTTGTCCCGGTTGAACTGCTGCAGCGTTTCGATCTGCCTGGGATCACAGGACGGTGTGTCGGGTGCTTCTTCGATATCCTCGCCCTCGATACCGGTCGCCGCCAGCTCGGTATCGAATGCCGGAGGTTCACTGGACTCTTCCAGGTTGACGGCATCGGCAAGACCCGGGGCGGCCTGTGTATCTGCATCGACAGGCGGTACGTCAACGCCGCCATTCTCATCAGGGCGCGTGACTATCCAGACCGTGCTTACGACGATCAAAACGATAAGGACCGTGGCTATCGTGACACGACTCAAGCGGGTCTCCCGGGCGGACTGGGATGACAGCGTGGCATGTTTTTTGGTCGGTTTCGAGATGCGAGTGTCCGGTCGGCGGTGTCCACAATGACCAGCGCGCCGGGCGTCGAACCGTTAGCATGGCGGCTTCCCTGACGCCGGGAGCCTCGTTCGTCGATGGACAAGCTCGCACTATCGCTACTCATCTTTTGCATACCCGCCGCTATTGGCCTCTACCTATTATTGAAGCCCGCGTTCGTCCGTCGGCGCCGCCGTCGATTGCTGGGCCAGTCGGTAGCCCCCGAGGCCCTCGACATCCTGAAACGCAACGTGGGACTGTATTCGAAACTGCCGGAGGAGCTGCGTGAACAGCTTCACGGCCATATAAATGTATTCCTCGACGAGAAGTCCTTTCTCGGACTCGATGGCCAGCAAGTCGACACCGAAGTCGCCGTCACCATAGCGGGGACGGCCTGCCTGCTTTTGCTGAATCGTGACGTCACCTACTTTCCCGGCTTCGAATCGATTCTCGTGTACCCCTCGGTATACGAGGCGGACCATGTAGAGCACGACGGCGACGTGCTCACCGAGAAACGTCACCGGCGAGCCGGCGAATCCTGGCATCGAGGCCCGATTGTCCTGGCGTGGAGCAGTGTGAGGCACGGTGCAGCAAACGCCGGTGACGGCTACAACGTGGTTCTGCACGAGTTCGCCCACAAGCTGGACGAAGAAAACAACGGCACCAACGGCCAGCCCGTCCTGCATGTCGCCGGCCACTACCAGGAGTGGGCGAGCGTGCTGGGTAACGAGTACGAAGCGTTTGCTGACCGGGTTGCACGGCGCAAGAACAAGGTGATGGACGAGTACGGGCTGACGTCACCGGCCGAGTTTTTCGCCGTGGCAACCGAATCGTTCTTCGAGAAAGGCTGGAACATGCAGCGCCGGCTGCCCGATCTGTACGACCAGCTCCAGAAGTTTTACGCAGTGGATCCCGCGTCCTGGCGTTGAACGGGGCTTGTCAGCTCGCCTCTTTGTAGAGCTTGACCTGGTTTCGACCCTGTTCCTTCGCCTCGTACAGTACCTTGTCGGCGCGTGCGAGGAGGTCGGCCAGTAACTCATTCTTTGCGGGGCCTGCGGCAACGCCGAAGCTCGCCGTGATCGATACGTCGGTGTCACGAAGCTCAATCGTGAGGCCTTCGAGACTCTGGCGCGCGCGCTCCGCGATCGCGAGGCCCGTGTCGACCGATGTCGCGGGCAGCAGCATGACGAATTCTTCACCGCCCCAACGACCAACCGTGTCATTGTCCCGCAGCTCGTTGCGGAAGACCGTAGCCGCGGCTTTCAGTACGCGGTCACCGGCGTCGTGGCCGTAGTTGTCGTTGATC
This sequence comes from uncultured Woeseiaceae bacterium, assembly GCA_964606915.1. Classification (GTDB taxonomy): domain Bacteria; phylum Pseudomonadota; class Gammaproteobacteria; order Steroidobacterales; family Woeseiaceae; genus UBA1847. The sequence continues at coordinate 32,709 of CAZSIQ010000030.1, forward strand.
GCCTTGAAGTGATCGAGGTCGATGATGATGGCGCACAAGTTCGCCCCGTCGCGCTGCAGCTTTTCATAGTAGCGCTGGATATACGTCCGGTTGGGCAGGCCGGTCAGCACATCGATTTCTGACTGTTGCTGGACGTTGCGCTGATACAGGCGCAGCAGGTAGGACACGATCATCGCCAGCAGCAGTACGCTGCCAACAGCGATGGCCGAATTCATAATAAAGGACTGCGTGGTTTGCGCCTGTCGCGCTTCCAGCGGCGTCAGCAGCAGCAGGCGCCAACCCAGTTCCTCAATGGCAAATTCGGAGATCAGCTGGTCGGCACCGTCTACCTGGATAATCTCGCTGTCGTGGCTGTGATTCACATCATCGCCGTGCTCAAACCATTCGAGCGACTGAAGCGTGGGAATGTAGGCGTCGGTTACGACCAGTTCAGGCAGCGACGACAGGATGATCTCGTTGCGGTCGTTGACGAACAGGAAGTCATAGCCGTACTGCGCCTTGTGCTCTTCAAATGTATCGATGAATTTCTGGACGCTCTTGCCGACACCCACGTAACCGAGAAACTCTCGGTCGTTGCCGTAGACCTTTACATCGAAGTACAGGTGAACATTGCCGACCTGGCCCAGGTCCGCCATAAAGTCCTTGTCGAGCTCGCTCGCCTCGAAATACCAGGCCACCTTGCCCTCGACCAGGTCCATCGTCCGGCCGTCGGAGAAGTACTGCTTGCGGGCTCGTTCGCTGGCAACGAAGAAGGTCAGGCCCAGGTTCTGTTCCATGTCGGCCAGGTGACTGAGCAGCGCGGCTTCGTCAAATTCGGGCGAGTCCAGTCTTACCGTGGAATTGACGGTGCTGGCAAACGTTTCGGCGATATGCAGAGGACGAAGCAGTTCGTTCTGCACCAGCTTGTAGACCGGTGACACGGCTTCCTGCTGCACACGGCTCTGCTCCGCAACAATGTTGTAGATTGCGTTGTACGCCGGGAAGAACAACGCCGCGCCGAGCGAGAGGATCAGCACGACGGCAGTACGCCGGGTCATGGTTGCGGTGTTCATTGCCTGGAGCGAGGCCCGAGAGAAAGCGAAAGTGAGAGATTAGGACAAATCAAGCGCCAACTACAGGACCCAGCTAACAGTCCTGAAAAAAAAACCATTTGGTAACAATACCGGCCTCGGCACAATTAGGCAGGGCGCTTCAGGGTCAGCAGGCAGACCGGCCGCCCATTAAATTGAAGCGCTCGCCAGGGCCTTACAGGGCTGTGGAGAACGCCTCGGCCAACTGAAAATACTCGTCAAGACTCGTTTTCGTTTCGTCAACGCGATTGTTTTCGGAACCCAGATGCACCCTTTCAACAACGATAGCCATCTCTTCTGCTGTCGCTTTCATTGCGCCGTCCGAGTGTTCCACGAAGTAAGCCAGCGCTTTCTCCAGTGAGTACGTGATCATGTGGATTTCGTGCAGCTCTTCCGCGTCCAGGCTGGTTTTGGCCTGCAACTGGGCGGTCGTGTCGACGAAAACGGTCGTAGCTTCCTCCAGCGTTGTCACGTCCGGTACCACGCGGTGTTGCACGGGCTTTTCGGGATCCGGATCAAGTTGAGCAGCCACAGCTGCCGTCAGCGACATCAGTCCGGTAACGAGTGCCAGTGAAATTCGTTTCAAGGTCTTGTTCCTGCCCTTTGAGCGCTTTGTCTTTTCCGTGGATGCGTACATATGCTGTCGAAGAGTGACTGATTTACGTCCTGGGGACTAGCGTTGAACCGCGTAGCCTAACTCCGTCACTTGTCGCGATGTAAGTTACTGATCAGTGATTCTGTCCAAAGATCGGTCGTCTGCGTAACTCCGTCACTATTCCCGACGTTCCGAACAAGTAGCGTCAGGTTTCCTGAATTAGCGGAAGCTCAATGTCCGCTTTCCAGGGAAGTACCAGAGGC
>CAZSIQ010000031.1:0-34089 GCA_964606915.1 uncultured Woeseiaceae bacterium
AGAGACCCATGCGTCACAGAAAATCCGGCCGTAAGCTGGGCCGTAACAGCTCACACCGCAAGGCTATGTTCCGCAACATGGCAGCGTCGATCCTGAAGCACGAAACGATTCGGACGACCCTGCCGAAGGCGAAGGAACTGCGCCGTGTTGTCGAGCCGCTGATTACGCTTGCGAAAGAAGACAGTGTGGCGAACCGCCGCCTGGCGTTCGATCGCCTGCGCGACAAGGAAGTTGTCGGCAAGCTGTTCTCCGACCTCGGCCCGCGTTTCAAGGAGCGCCCGGGAGGCTACCTGCGCATCCTGAAGACCGGTCCGCGTCCGGGTGACGCTGCGCCGATGGCCATTGTCATGCTGACTGAGCGTGCCGAAGCGCCGATCGTAGAAGAGTAAGCAGTACCTTTTGGTACTCGCGAAAAAGCCGGGCAATGCCCGGCTTTTTTGTGCCTGCGACGTCGGGAGGACCCGCCGGTCCGGGCCACGATCATCTATCCAGCACCCTGAGAAAACGAAAAACCAGGTGGTCGTCGACGATTTCGTAGTTCCTCGAAATGAACTGAGCCGTCCAGTACGGAACGACGTTCAGCTTAAATCCGGCTTGACGCAGGGCGTCTCCGATCTCGGACTGACGGAGCGCCAGGTTGTTGTCGAGTCTCGCGGTGACATCCTCGGCGGTCATACCGTCGGGAATACCGATCCTTGCGTTGTGGATGAGGTTGATCGGTTCCGGCTCATAATCCCGAAACGCCTGGTGGAGCTCTACGTTGTCCGACAGGAAGTCGGTCAGCGTGTTCGACGTTGCAGCATCCAGTGGCTCGACGAGCGATGCGTCACAGCTATCCGTCCGGAATGCCGGTTTGAACGCGTCGTTTACACAACGCTTGCTGAACACCGAGGTTCGCCGCTTTTCCGATCGGGATACCGGGTCCCAGGCCAGATAGCTCGAGATTCTGTAGACCTGCCAGATACCTGGTTCGTAGCAGCGTACCCAGTCACCTGTGCTTAGCGTTTGAATCATGGTTCCCGGATCCCGGCTGGCGGGAAAAGCTGATGCTGCTGACCGTTGTCTAACGAGGAGTCAGTATACCGGATGGCCGCCGTCAATCCGCCGGACTTGGTAAACTAACCGGCTTACGTCATTGCGCGGTGTGAACTCGTCCTCGCGAATGCTGTCCTGACATTCAGGCATCTCTTGCGCGCCGAGCGCGCTATGTGAAACAGGTTAAACCGACGCTTTTCGATAGGGCCGATGACTCCTGCAGTCACGGCGATTGCTTTACAGGAGAACTCTATGACCCGCTTGCTCGTTGCTGCCGGTGCCCTGGCACTTGCTGCGTTTCCCGTCGCTGCACAGGACTTTTCCACGGAGCGACTCGACCAACATATCCGCACCTTGTCGGATGACTGGTTTGAGGGTCGTGCGCCCGGTACGCCCGGTGAAGACAAGACAGTCGCCTACCTGTCCGGTGCCTTTGCCAGTGTTGGGCTGCAGCCCGGTGGTGACCTGCGTGCGGACGGATCGCGCAAGTGGACCCAGGACGTGATTCTCTATCGCTCAACCATGACGGAGGGCCCGCAGCTGTCCATCAATATCGGCGGAGAAGCGGTCACCATGGTGCAGGACAAGGATCTTGCGGTTCGCTCGCCGGTCAACGGTGCGTCTGAGGTTCGGCTCGACGATGTCCCGCTGATCTTCGCCGGCTACGGGACTCACGCGCCCGAGCGTGACTGGTCCGACTTCAAAGACATGGACATCACGGGCAAGGTCATCGTTGTTCTCGTGAACGACCCGGACTTCGAAAGCGGCGAGGGTGTTTTCGGCGGTGAAGCCATGACCTATTACGGTCGCTGGACCTACAAGTATGAAGAAGCCGCCCGGCGCGGCGCGGCCGGCATCCTGGTGATTCACGAAACCAGGCCGGCGAGCTACCCCTGGGGCGTCATCGCCAACGGCAACAACGTGACCCTGGATATCGTCCGCGAGGATCCGGCAGCCGCGCATTCGGCACTCCAGGGCTGGATGCACGTCGATATCGCAAGTCGACTGTTCGAGGCGGCCGGCACTACCTACGAAGACGCCAAAGCCATGGCGCAGCGTAGCGATTTCCAGCCAATGGATCTTGGGGCCACGATCGACGCGACCCTGCTGTCGCGCAGCGAGCAAATCGCAGCGAAGAACGTCGTCGGTATCCTGCCGGGCAACGAGCGTCCCGATGAACACATCCTGTTTACCGGGCACCACGACCACCTTGGTGTTGGCGAAGCGGATGAAACCGGCGATACGATTTACAACGGTGCAATCGACAACGCGACCGGCCTGGCGCTGATGATCGAAATGGGTCGCTCATTTGTAAACGATGGAGGAACTGACCGCAGCCTCGTCTTCCTCGCTGTCGGGGCGGAGGAAAGCGGACTGCTGGGCGCCAAGTACTATGCCGCGAACCCGGTCTACCCGCTGGAGACGACGGTCGGCGTTATCAACACCGATGCACCCGGCGTTCACGGTCCCACCCGCGACTTCTCGATCTCAGGCAGCGCGAAACTCGGCTTGCTCGATGTCATGATCGAGGAAGCGGCAAGGATGGACCGCAGCTATTCACCCGACCCGAACCCGGCCGCGGGCAGCTTCTTCCGCAGTGACCATTTCGCCTTCGCACAGGTTGGCGTACCGGCCGTCAGCTTCCGCTCCGGTCGCGACCTGGTCGATGGCGGAACAGAACGTGCTGCGAAGATCGCAGCGGCCTACGCCGCCAACGACTATCACCAGCAAAGCGACGAATGGTCGCCGGACTGGGACCTGAGCGGCATCGTGCGCGACGCCGAGTTGATCAAGGCAGTGGCGGAGCGTCTGGGCAATAGCGCCGATTGGCCGAACTGGGCGGAAGGCAGTGAGTTCAAGGCGATGCGTGACGCAACTGCGGACGCCCGCAACTAGCGCCAAGGCGTCCGCTCTGACAGAGCACGTCGCCACACTCAACGTGAAGGCCCCTGAAATTCAGGGGCCTTTTTCGTTGCTGCCCGTGGACGAATCGGTCGGTAGCCTGGTTGCTGGTGCCGGCGGAATCTAGTCACTTTCTCCCACGGAGATATCCCCCGTCGGGACCTCGTATGCTAGTGTTAAAACCGTTCGACCTGCACGACCCCAACTCTGAGAAAAATTCGGCGTGAGCCGAGTGTATAAGCAACAGGAGGACGGTAATGCGAATCCACGGACTACTCATAGCGGCCCTTTTCTCGCTGGCCCCGGCGCTGGCCAGCGGCAGTGATGCCGCGGCGTTCCAGAAAGCGTGGACGGACTATGTCGCCGCCATGGAGACTGACGACCTGACGCTACGCGTATCGGCTGCAAAGAGCGTTGCCGATTCCGGAAAGGCAGTTTTCCCCGAGAGCGATGAACGACTGACGCTGGTGACGCATAATTACGGCGTCGCTCTGATGGAAAATCGGCAAAAGGACGCGGCGGTGCCTGTCCTTAAAGAGGCTGTGCGTCTTGGCGAAGTGGCCTACGGCGACAACGGCGCCGGGCTGGTGCCGATACTCGTCGACCTTGCTGACGCTCAATCGAAAGTGTTCGCCCCGACCAAGCAGATGAAGCACTACCGGCGAGCACTGAAAATTGTGGCGGCCGACTACGGCAAGGAGAGTGTGGAGTACGCCAACCTGGCGTTTCGGACCGGACGAAACGTCTATGAAATGTCCCAGTCCGACTCGGCCCAGAACTACATGCTGACCGCGAGGGAGATCTTCTCGTCCCTCCCGGAGCCAAACCTGCAGAATGTAGCGCTCGCGGATTTCTTCCTCGGAAAGATGGAATTCAGCGATCGTAACTACCGGCGCTCAACGGAGCACCTGGAGAGTGCGCTCACCGGGTTCGGCGGTTCGGACAGTAATCTCCAGACGTTCAGACTACTCGCAAGAGCACTGCTGGTTAAGAACTACGAAAACCGCGGGCTCAGCGACAAGGCAACCGAGCACTGCATCGAGATTGGTCGTGATAGCCAGATTTCCCCTGACCAGGATTACAGGCCACTCTTCCGCATGGCGCCGACCTATCCGTCTTCGATGCTGCAGGCAGGTAGAAGCGGCTACGTCGACCTCGACTTCACGGTAGACAAAAACGGGTTTGTGACTGACGCTGTGGTTGTTGGGCGATCGGTTAACGGGCGCAGCATTGAGCGTGTCAGTGACTTCGACAAGGCAGCCCTGGAAGCTGTAAAGCGTTTTCGCTATGCACCGCGGTTTATCGATGGCGAGCCAGTTGACTCTGAGGGCGTCAAAACGAGGATCAGTTTCAAGATCGAGGGTTAAGCCCGTTACTTGAGCAGCTGCTGCTCGATGGTTTTCGTCTGCTCGGTGACCACGGCACCCGTGTGTTTCGTGGTCACCGTCTCAATGAGCGCTATCCAGCATTCCTCGTCAGCGACAGGATTGTGCATCGTGCCCCTGGGAACGATATGCATGTCGCCGTCCTCGAGGACAACCCGATCATTCTCGTACTCGATGACCAGCCGTCCTTTAAGCACGTAAAACAACTCGTCCTCATCATCGTGTTGGTGCCACGTAAACGTGCCCTTGAGCTTGGCGACCTTGATGTACTGGTCGTTTACTTCGCCGACGACCCGTGGTGACCAGTAGTCGTTGACGTGGTCCAGCTCTTTGAGAAGGTTGAAGGTATTCATAGTCCTGGCTACCGATCCCTTTCTGAATGCAGTTTCGTGGTGAACGTCGGCAACGTCGCCCCGATCGGTTCTGTTGACGAGAACCGCGCCTGACAGTTCACGCGCTGAGGCACAATCATTTGCTCGTTCGACATGACTCGTAACCCTGCGTAACAGAGCTGCGGCTCAGCCTGATGATCCGACGGAACAACCGAATCTTCAAGCACTTACCGTATCTGCTAACCTTGCGCTCGCCAGATTTCCCGCCGGAGTTTCCCAAGTGAAAAATCGTATTCTCGCCGCGCTTGTCGGCATTTCCTTCATTGTGCCAGCGGTTGCCGAAGAGCAGCGCCTGTCTGCGGACGTACTGTGGCAGCTCGACCGCGTTGGTTCGCCGGTGATCTCACCCGATGGCGATTACGTTGTTGTCCCGGTAACGAGCTACGACCAGGAGTCGGATGAAGGTGAGACCCGTCTGTGGCTGCTCGCAACAGACAGCGAGGCAGATCCTCGACCGCTGACGTCCGAGGGCGCAACGGCGTCCTCGCCCGTATTCTCACCCGACGGTGACACGCTCGCATTCGTCAGCAAACGTGATGACGACGAAGCCGGGCAGATCTATATCCTGCCGATGTCGATGCCGGGCGAAGCAATTCGACTGACGGAGATGCCAACCGGGACGAGCGCTTTGCGCTGGGTGGGCGAGCACATCTACTTTATCTCCAACGTTTGGCCGGGGCAGTCGCTCGAGGCGCTGGCGGAAACCGTTACTGCGGAGAAAGAGGACAAGGTAACCGGCATGGTGTGGAACGCTCTGCCGTATTCCCACTGGGACCACTACATTGACGAAGCAAAGCAGCGTCACCTGTATCGCGTTCCGGCGGACGGTGGCGACATTGAACTGCTGACGGGCGACAGCGGCCTGCAGCTTCCCCGGTCTACCGCGGGAACCGGTCACTACGATGTCTCACCGGACGGCGGCACCATTGCCCTGGTTGCGAACAGCCAGGTCGGCGAAGTCTATCCGAACAACGATATCTACCTGCTGCCTGTTGGCGGAGGTGACCCGGTCAACCTGACAGCAGACAACCCGGCGCCGGATTCGGCTCCGCAGTTTTCGCCAAACGGCAGGACGCTGATCTACCAGCAGCAGCGGATCCAGGGTTTCTATGGCGACCAGCAAAAGCTGATGGTTCACAACCTTGAACGCGGTACGACCCAAATGCTGCACGGTGACTGGGACCGTTCCATTTCGAGCCCGGCCTGGCAGCCAAACTCGCGGGGTCTGTACGCATCGATCGACGATGCCGGAACGCGTCGCCTCTACTCGATCCCCGTTGGCAGCGGCAATCCGCGGGCAATCACCGGAAGCACCGACTACACGCAGCCGGTGGTCGCCGACAATGGCACCCTGGTCGCAATCAACCAGACCGCCTTGCATCCATCGATGGTTGTTCGGGTTAACCCGAGGAACGGCGCTGCTGAGCGCATCGAGCAGTTCAATGCAGAGCAGCTCGCAGAGGTGGCGCTGGGCACCTACGAATCTGTGACCTATACCGGTGCCGATGGCAAGGACATCCAGATGTGGGTGCATTATCCGCCGGGCTTTGACAAGGAGAAGGAATACCCGCTGATGTTGCTGATACACGGCGGGCCACACGGTGCGATCACCGACAACTTCCACTATCGCTGGAACGCGCAGACGTTTGCGTCATGGGGTTATGTGACGGCCTGGCCTAACTTCCACGGTTCGTCCGGTTTTGGCCAGGACTTTTCGGATTCGATCAATCCGGACTGGATCACCCGACCCTACGCCGATGTGATGGCCGCGGCGGAGTGGCTGATCGACAAGCCCTGGATCGACGGTGACCGTGCGGTAGCGGCCGGCGGTAGCTACGGCGGTTACCTGTCCAGCATCATCCTCGGTAAGGAACATCCGTTCCAGGCGCTGGTGATCCACGCTGCCGTCTACGACCTGTACGCACAAATGTCGGCAGACTTTGCGGTGCACGACCAGCGGTTCGGAAGCTACTGGGATAATCCGGAGATCTACAAGGAATTTTCGCCACACTACTATGCGGCGAACTTCAACACGCCGAGCCTGATTATCCACGGCCAGAATGACCTGCGGGTTCCGGTCGGGCAGGGCTTCGAACTGTTCCGTACCCTGCAGACGCGCGGCGTCGATTCGCGGATGGTCTACTACCCGGATGAGAACCACTGGATCCTGAAGCGTAGCAATTCGCTGCACTGGTACCAGGAGGTGCGTGACTGGGTCGAGCAGTACGCGGCCCCCGGCCCCAAGTAGTTTCGGCAGTTGAGACCGGCGGCGCGAGCGTCGCCGGTCTGATCGATTTACTGGTAGCTTGCGGCGGTGATGAATTCGCCGAAGGTCTCGCACCAGATGATTACCGCCTTGTAAGCTGACGGATCGATATTGGCTGGCACGGACACCATGAAGTTCTCAAATGTGCGAACCGGCGCTACTTCGACCATCTGCGATTTCAATGCCTCGAAATCGGCTTCCGTCTCGACAAACTGCGGAGACAGGTACAGCCGGTAATCCGGGCCGGGCGACAGGCGGCCCTCGAGCGCAATGCTGTCCGGGCCAATGTAGACCTCGCCTTCACCCCAGTGCAGCGCATCGCTGTCTTCCAGGTTGCGGCGGAAGGTGGCCGTGTACTCGGACACCGCCGCGACAGCCTGCACTTCCTGGATTTCAGGACTGTCCGGTGCAATCAGGATCGGCAGGTAGTAGATGCCAAGCGCAAAGCCAATGCCGCCCGCGACCAGGTGCGTACCGATTCGAATTAACCACTTCATTTCCTGACTCCAGTATTGATCCGTTTGCGAGTGTTAATGCACTCGTAATGGAATGACCGGGGTCCGGCCGGAAATATTTCAGTGAGGCGACTGGCGAGCCTGCGAGCACCACGTTGCGGGCTAGGGTACCTTTGGCCGGTTGCCATTCATCTCGACCAGCCCCATCGGGTTGCCGGCCGGGTCCCTGAACAGGCCAAGAACGACCACGCCGGGTACTTCAAAGCGGGGAACGTCCACTGAGCCCCCGGCCTCCTCGATGTTGGCCATACAGGCATTGATGTCCGGCACACCGAGGTAAAAGCGTTTCTCAGCAGGATCCTTGCGGATAGCGGCGTCCATAGGGCTCATGACTGAAACCGAGAACTGACCGGTGTCATCCAGTTTCCAGTCAAAAACAGACGAATAGAACGACCGCAACACTTCGTCGTCAGGGCCGGCGATATCGAAAAACACGATTGGTGCGGGCATTGGCGCCTCCAGCGTTTCGGGTTGTTATTGAAGGGGACTGCGGCTGCTAGTGTATCTCAAGCGCCCGCTGCGGTTTCGTCGGGAGCCAGCCGGCGAGCGCTATCGCCAACCTGAAAATCACCTGACTTGATCACCTTCGCATTGATACCCCGCAGGCAGAGTTCCTTTCCCAGACCGGAATTGACGAACTTCATGGCCTCGAGACCGAAGCGGGCGACGAATTTCTTGCAGCCCGCGTGCGGCTCTGCGGTGACCTCGATGATTGCGCTACCCAGCTGCAGGCGAGTACCGGCCGGCAGATTGTCCTTGCTTAAGTCCATGTCGACATAAATCTGGTCCCCGGCCAGCGGCCACCGATCCCGTGATCCAGCCACCAGCTGGACGACACGCGAGTTCATGATGTTGAGCTGCATTTCAGGATGCGCTGAACCGTCGGGCATCCTCGAGCTTCCTCTCGATGACCAGTTGTCGCCGACCAGGCCTTCCGATTCGTCGAGGGTTCCCGATTCACAGATCTCCCGTGCTTCGGTCTCCGGGCGGCGCACGATCATGTGCACAACGCCGTCGTCGCGTGGTGACTGCCGGATATGATCCAGGCCCGCGAGAAGCTCTTCGGCATCCAGGTGACGGATTTCATCCATGCGTAATCTCCTTCAGTCGTCGGGTGCGTCCCCCGCGTAGCGGGGCAGGCCGTCATCGTAGTTTAACCAGCTGACGCGCTCATCGAACCAGATGTGATAGTCGGGCGGAAACTGCTCCGGGTTGTCCAGCGAATTGACCGTCACATCAATCGTGTCGGTATTCACAAGACTGCGAAACACCAACTGGGTGCCGCAGCGGCTGCAGTGCTCTCGACGAGCCTTGTCAGAGGAGGCAAAGACGTCGGGACTGCCCGCAGTGTAGCGAAACGCGTCGCGCGGAAAGTTGACCCAGTTTACGACGGGCGAACCGGTAGACCGCTGGCATTGCTGGCAGTGGCAGCACGCCGTTTCGATCGCATCGGCAACGATCGAATATCGAATAGCGCCGCACAGGCATCCGCCTTCAATGGGTTCGTTCATCAGTGCCTCGTTCTGCGTTTGTCGGAGATGCAAGATTGTCGCGGTATTCCACGGGTTCGACAATCAGTGTCAGCCGCCTGCGTTCTATCACCCGGACGCGATCGCCGGTCGAAGGCTGTACGCCCGGGCTGTGGTTCTCGGCACTCCATCGTGCGCCTTTGAGTTCAACCTTGCCACCGTTGATGTGATCGCCGGCAACCAGCGAAAATGACTCAATGACGACGGCCTCGGCATCCCTGGTCGGGTCCGTTGCCCGTTCGGGCGTTTCGGGCTCCCGGGACACCTGGTACCCGGCGTAGAGTCTGAAGAGACCGTAGGCGGCGCCGGCACCAACAAGGATCGCAATCAGGAATTCCATGCGTCAGTTAGCCGTCCGGCGGGCTTGCCGATACCAGGCGATCAACCAGAAAGCGAACAGCAGCTCACCGGCAATCATGCACAAGCTGAAAACGACATTGGCGGCGGCGTACTGCATCAGGTCGAACGAGAAGACGGTCTTTGCGCCTTCGACGATCGTATACGACACACCGGCAGCGACCAGAAGTACGCTTATGGCTCTCGGTGTGAACGTGGATCGCGCAGCGACGACACCGAGCAAAACAAGATGCACGCCGAACAGGATCAGGCCGGCAGACCACGTCTCGAGGAACTGGTCAATTCGCGAGAGGCCCGCCTGCCAATCATGCGTAGTGGCGATGCTGACCAGTTCGAAGATCGCATAAGCCAGTACCGCGGTATAGATGAGCCGGAACAGTGCGGTCGCGGTGGCGAGTCCGACGCTGGTTGACTGATATATCCGGAACACGCCCGCGGAGACGACGACGTCGAGCAGTGCAATCGTTATCCAGCCAGCGATACCGGCTACGAAGAGCAGCTGATTGTGCTGCAGCGACAGCGCCGTGATTTCTGCGTTGGCAGGCACGTACACCGTTGTATGAACGACACCGAACGAGAACCCGGCCGCTGCCGTCATCAACAAAAGCGAAATGCCGGAGATCAATGCCCAGCTTCTGTTGTCCACGCTGTTAGTACCCTGAGCCATTCAACGAGTACCCAATGATTGGAGAACGGCACTTGAGCTGCAAGTTCGTCTGCCTCATCGCGCAATACCTGCTATTCCGTGGTTGGGGACTTCACTCATGTCAGGCGGTCGGTGCGAATCCGATGAAGACAAGTTCCAGTAACACCACGGACATCCAGAAGAAAAACGTTGGGCGTGTCACCGGGCCTGATGTGTGAAACTGCATGCGTAGCGGGGGGGGCGCGTGGGTCAGGCGCTAGCGCTGACTCGCACAGTTGGCGTAGAAGGTCGTCGTTGCCGGCCAGTCCGAGAACAGGCCAACCGCCCCGGCCTTGGTGACCAACGCGTCGATGGCCAGCAGAATGTCACCGTCGCCGCTCAGACTGTCTTTGACGGTGTCGTAGTAGTAGGCGCCACCGGCCGCCCTGACGTCTTCAACAATGCGACCCGAGCGCTCAGTCGTCCAGGGGATCAGCTTCAGGCCCGCGCGCTTTGCGCGACGTGCGTAGACCGACGCTTCAAAGGAACCGTCGGAGCCTGCCTGAAGCGCTACCGGAATCGGCGGCCCCAGGTGGTTGATGCCCTCGGCTTTCAGTGCTTCGAAGTCGCGCTGTGTCGGCGGCTGTTTCTGCAGATCGGATGTATCCCGGCCCTCGAGCAATAACGCCTGTGCACCAAACTCCGGTCGCTCGGCTATCCAGGTGCGAACGTCTTCGATATGGAACGACTGTACGAACACATCCGACGCCGATACGCCGGCGTCCTGGTACTCGTCGACCATGGCCAGCGCATAGTCCGTCTGGCTCATCCCGTCGAACGGCATGTCGACAAGCGGTTCCTTTAGCTCGGGGATCATTTTGCGGTCCAGCGATCGAAACAGCTCGATACTCTCCCTGTGAGTGAGCAGTGTGCCGCCCGTCTCGTATAGCTCAGTCTGGAAGGCTGCGCTGCCGCGAACGTAGTCTTCGACCCGGGTCGCGCCCGGGTTGCCGAAGCTCATCTTGCCTTCGAGCGTTCGGAATTCGTCGACGGTGATGTCGCTGGTGCAGCACCGGGCAGACGCATCCCGTGTTCGCTGTCCGTCTTCGTAGAGGGCAGGCGTAAACGGCTCACTGCACTTTGCCGCAAGCGGCGTTTCGAGAATGTTGGTCGTCGTATGCAGGTCACACTGCGAGTGGCGACAGACCAGCACCTTGTCCTTCGTAAAGGTCACGTCGCATTCGAGCAGCCCGGCGCCCATCCGGGCTGCGGCACGATAGGACTCCTCGGTGTGCTCAGGGAATTGCAGCGGAGCGCCGCGATGACCAATCGAAAAGTCCGAGACATTGTAGGTGTCTGCGCTTGCTGCACAGTCTGCGAGACGTTGTTTCAACGTGCCCTCGGGCAACTGATCGACGAGGTAAAACGGCCGCGGACCAAGCTGGACACTGTCAGCGAAGACCGGGCCTGCGAATAGCAAAGTAACAAGAACGAGTAATCGCATAGGCATAACGCTCGGACAAAGCCCCGAGCCTACGTGAGCGCTGTTACGAAACCGTCTCAGGCTGAGCGACTCGCCATCAGCTTGTCGATCATCGACGAGACGTACTCGGGCGATTTGGTGTTGCGCGCGATCAGGGCGTAAGCCACCGGCACAACCAGCAGCGTCAGCAGTACCGAGAAGGTCACGCCGAAAAACACAACCGCGCCGATGGACTGGCGAGACAGGGCGCCCGCGCCGGATGCCAACAGCAGCGGAATCGCCCCGAAGGCGGTACACATGCTGGTCATCAGGACCGGGCGCAGGCGGGTCTGTGCCGCCTGGATCAGCGCCTCAGTGAACTCTTCACCGCGATCGCGCAACTGGTTGGCGAATTCGACAATAAGGACGCCGTTCTTGGCGGCGAGGCCGATGAGCATGACGGCCCCGATCTGGCTGTAGATGTTCACCGTCGCATCGAACACATAGAGCCCGAATATGGCGCCGCTGACCGCCAGCGGAACGGTCGTCATGATGACCAGTGGGTGCCGGAAGCTCTCGAACTGCGCGGCGAGGACCAGATAGGCCACCACCATCGCGAGCAGGAAGGTGAGATACACCGCGTTGCCGGTGCTGCGGAAATCGCGTGACTCGCCGTCGTAGTTGATCGTTACACCGGAGGGTAAGTCTTCCCGGATGATCTGCTCGAGATCGGCGAGGGCGTCGCCAAGCGTTGCCCCCGGTGCCAGGCTGCCGCTGATTGTGATCGAGCGCTGTCGGTCAAAGCGCTTGAGTTCGTTCGGCCCCGCCACCTCGACCAGTCTTACCAGGTTGGACAGCGGGATCAGCTGCCCGGACCGCTCAGAGCGGACGTAGATATTCTCAAGGTCACCCGGCGAGCGGCGCTGCGAGTCTCTGCCCTGCAAAAGGACCGGGTATTCCTCACCGCGGTCGATGAACGTTGTGACGACGCGAGAACCCAGGATCGACTCCAGCGTGCGGCCTACGTTTGACAGGGACACACCGAGGTCGGCCGCACGGTCACGGTCGATCTGGATATCGATCTTCGGTTTGCGCTCCTCGTAATCCGAACTCAGGTTACGCACGGAATCCAGCTGCTCGGCTTCACGCAGGACGATGTCCCGCCACGCCTTGAGCTCTTCGTAGGACGTGCCGCCGAGCACCAGCGCCAGCGGTCGGCTGCTCTGGCCGAGGCTCCACGCACCCGGTGCTACGGCGAAGGAACGGCAGGCGGTGATGTTCGGGAGCTGGCTGTTCCAGCGCGCAACGATGTCGGCAGCCGAATCGTCGCGTTTCGACCATTCCGTCAGGGGGACGAACACGCGCGCAGAGTTCACCTCGCTGGTGCCCCAGCCGCCCGATCGTCCCAGGGCGGTCACGGCGTTACCGTTGCGTACATCTTCCAGCGCGATCTGCTCGGCCTGCTGCAGGCAGCCCAGCGTGTAGTCGAGACTCGAGCCTTCCGGCGCCGTGACTCGCATCATCGCGAAACCGCGGTCTTCACGCGGCATGTATTCCTGCTGCAGGTTGCTGCCGATCCACAGTGCGCCGACGAGAATGGCGGCTGCGGAGCCGAGCACCAGCACGGGTCGACCGATCATGTTGCGCAGGGAGTTGCCATAGGCGGTCGAGATCTTCACGAACAGGCGATCAATGGCGTGGGTCAGTCGACTGCGATGCAGGCGATTGTCCGCGTACAGCTTGGTCGTCAGCATTGGCACGAGGGTCAGCGCAACAAGGCTGGAGAAAGCGACCGCCGCGGCCAGCGAGATGCCGAATTCGCCGAACACGAGACCGATGTTCCCGGGCATAAACGACACGGGCAGGATTACGGCGATCAGTACCAGCGTCGTCGCGATGACGGCAAAGCCGATTTCACGGCTGCCGAGCGTGGCGGCGAGCAGCGTGGGTTCACCTTTCTCGATGCGACGCGCGATGTTCTCGAGTACAACGATGGCGTCGTCAACAACAAGCCCGATCGCGAGCACGAAGCCAAGCAGCGTCAGCGTGTTGAGTGAAAAGCCAAGTGCGGCCATGACGATAAAGGCCGAGATGATCGACACGGGAATCGTCAGGGCTGGAATGATGGTCGCCCTGAGTGTGCCGATGAACACGTAGATCACGATCAGGACCAGCGCGATGGCAAAGCCCAGGGCCTTGCCCACCTCGATCATTGACGCGCGAATGAATATCGAGTTGTCGAGGTTAATGCCGACCTCGATGTCTTCGGGCAGGTTCGGCCGGATTTCCTCGAGCCGTTTTCGAACCCCGCTGTTAACGGCCAGCAGGTTTGCCTGTGCCTGCGGAACAATGCCGAGACTAAAGCCGGTGACGCCGTCGTTCCTCGAGAAGCTGCGTACGTTCTCGGGTGCGATCTCGACATCGGCGACTTCGCCCAGGCGAATGACGTAGCCGTCATCCGTTTCTCGCAACGGCAGGCTGCGGAAGTCGTCCACGGTGCTAAAGCCCGTGTCGGTGCGCAGCGTAAACTCGCGGGTGAAGGACTCAATGCGCCCGGCAGGCAGCTGTACGTTCTCGCGCCGAAGGGCGTCCTCGATATCGCCGACCGTCAATCCACGCGCTGCCAGCTTCACCGGGTCGATCCAGACCCGCATCGCGGGACTGCGACGTCCTGAGCCGCGCACGCGCGCCACGCCGTCGACGATCGACAGCGCGTCGACAAGGTAGCGTTCAGCAAAGTCGGACACTTCCATTAGTGAGCGAGTACTGCTGCTCACGCGTATCCACATCGTCGCGCCGGACCCGGCCTGGTCCTTGGTGATTTCAGGTGGGTCAGCTTCTTCCGGCAGGTTGTCCAGCGTTCGCGCAACGCGTTCCCGCACGTCATTGGCTGCCGAGTCGATGTCGCGGTCGCGGCTGAACTCGATGCTGACTTCCGAGCGACCGTCGGCACTGGTCGACGATATCTTGCGGATACCGGCGATTCCGGCGATCTGGTTTTCGATGAGCTGCGTGACCCGGCGCTCGACGATGTCGGCCGACGCGCCGCGGTAGTTGGTCTCCACCGAGACAACCGGGCGCTGGATATCCGGGTACTCACGGATCGTCATGCTTGATGCGGAGATACCGCCGACGATCACGAGGATCAGCGAGATGACGGCCGCGAAGACCGGTCGGCGGACTGAAACGTCAGAAATGAGCATGTCAGTACAACGACTTTTCGGTCTGCGAAAGCGTGGTTTTGTCGATGGCCTCCACCACCGACCCCTCGCGAACGCGCCCCGTTCCCTCGGTGATGATGATCTCTCCGGCCGCCAGGCCTTCCTCGATAATCACGAGGCCGGGGATGCGTCGACCCAGCGTAACTACGCGTCTCTCGACGACGCCGTCGTTGACGACATAGACGAACTGTTCAGTACCTTCCGGCACGATGGACTGTTCCGGCGCGACGAGCTGGTCGCCGCGATCACGCCTCAGATCGACGGTCATGAACATGCCTGGCTTCAGCCGGCCGTCGGGATTGCCGATCTCGGCACGGGCCTGTACCGAACGCGAGACCGGATCGAGACGCGTGTCGATGCTTTGTACGATGCCGTCAAAGTCGACATCGGGGTAGACGATGCTATGCGCCTTGACGGTCATGCCTTCGCCGATCACGGTCAGGAAGGTTTCGGGCACCGAGAAGTCGAGCTTGATGATGTCTGTGTCATCGAGCGTAGTGATGACCGTCTGGGAGTTCACAAAACTGCCAGGGCTGATGTTGCGCAGGCCGACGCGGCCCGCAAACGGAGCATAGATCCTGGTGTTGGTCAGGCGCGCTCTTGCAGCTTCGACCTGTGCCTCGTCGACCTTAACCTGTGCGAGCAGCTCCTCGAGATTCGACGCCGAGATTGCCTGCGTGGATGCCAGCGACTGGCTGCGTTCGTAGAGGCTGCGGCTTTCGGTGAGAGACGCTTTCGCGAGTTCAAGACCGGCGACGATTTCGCTGTTTTCCAGTTCGACCAGCAGCTGGCCTTCTTCCACGGCCTGGCCTTCTTCGAACGCAATGCGGGTAACGTAACTGGCGATGCGCGGACGGATCTCGATGGACTCGTTGGCACGCGCGGTGCCGAGCGCCTGGATTTCGTCAGTGACGGGCTGCAGATTCACCGGCTGTGTCACCACCTTGACGGTGCGAGCCTGGGGACCCGAGCCGGCGGTGGTCGAATCGTCGCAGGCCGCGAGAAAGAGCATGCAGGCGAAAAGGAGCGAAACTCGCGGCATTTGGGCGTTTCCGGTGACAGACGGGCCGCCTATTCTAGGTGAAAACCGGACAAGATGTTTGTTTTAGAGGTCGCACCGAAACAATCACTTACAAAGGAAACGGGCCTGAAACCTCACCGACACCGGTTTTACATAAGGACTTACCAAAATAGCGGTAGAGTGAAGCGCATCACGGTGCAAGTCCGCCCAAAATACTAAAGTGACCAAGCAGTAAAAATGACGGGAGACGGTCATTAGCAAGAAAAGTGAATTTGACGAATGCGTGGTCCTTTCCAGGGACAGCTTCGACCCGGACGCGGTGTACATGGATGACATCGTCGATGACGAGGTACTCCCGTACCTGAGCCTGGCCGTTGACGGCCTGACCGAAGACGCCAGGGCGCGTGACAACCTCGAACTGCGTCCTGAAGACCTGGCGGCCAATGAAGTGATCAAGCCGGACACGGCCTTCCCGGATGCACCACTGGACCCGGATCACCTTGAGGTGGTTGGCTGGGAATCCTCGCTACTGCGCAAGATCCGCGGCTACATCGGGATCTGAACCGCCACATGCTTCCTTAACGTCGGCGTATTCATTACCCTTCGCCGATGATTTTCAAAGACCGCGCCGTAATCATCACCGGCGGCTCCGAGGGCGTCGGAGCCGAGACCGCTCGCCTGTTTGCGGACGCCGGTGCCAATCTCATGCTTGTCGCACGCGGCAAGAAAAAACTCGAAGCCATCGCTGAAGAGTTGCGCGACAAGACGCGAGTCGAGATCAATCCCATGGATGTCTCCGACACCGAGGCGTGCGTCAACCTGTTCAAAAAGACCGAGTACGAGTACGGACGTGTGGACGTGCTGGTCAACAACGCCGGTTATCACGCCCGCGGACCACTCGACGCGATTGACGCTGACGACCTGGCTCGCATGGTGGACGTCAACCTGCGGGCGCCGATCGTCCTGTCACGGCTGGCCATGCCGTACCTGAAAAAGTCCGACGCAGCGGCCATTGTTAACGTCGGTTCGCTGGCGGGACGCACGCCGGTGCCGGGCAGTGCTACTTACGGGGCGACCAAGGCGGGTCTGCGTTCGTTCACGTACGCGATCAGCGAGGAGCTGCGCGGCAGCAACATCAAGGTGGCTGTTGTGTCGCCGGGACCGATCGATACCGGTTTCATCATGTCAGATATCGACGCGGTGTCGGACCTGACGTTTTCGCAGCCGATCAGCACGGCTCGTGAAGTCGCACAGGCCGTGCTCGACCTGTGTGGTAACTCGGTGCGTGAACAGTCCATGCCGCCATCGAGCGGTCTGCTGACCATGCTGACCTATATCGCGCCGGCCCTTGCGCGCTACGCTCGTCCGATGCTGGAACGCAAAGGGCAGCGGGTGAAGGCTCGCCTCAAGGTCGAGAAAGGCCAGACGTAAAAAACAGCCCTCGCGAGTGCGCGAGGGCTGCCCGTTGTCATCGAGCTGCTATCTGCGGCGTCGAGATCGCATTGTCCGCTTTGAATCGCGCCAGGTTTACGGCCGCGGCCGTTACCTTCGTATCCAGGTCCGCCGCGTTGCGGAAGTCATCACTGGCCTGTTCGTAGCGACCCTGAGCCACGTACAGGACGCCACGATTGCTCAGCGCGATGGCAAGCGCAATCGACTTCTGCTTCTCGGCGTACCGAGGTACGAAGCGGCTGTCTGCGATGTCGAGCATGCCGTCTTCAATTACGGCAATCGCCTGGTCGCAGGACGCCACGGCCTTCTCCAGCTCACCGGTTTTCGCGTACGCGACGCACAGGTTGGTCTGGCCTTCGTAGTCGTTCGAAAATCGTTTGGGCGAGCGTGTCAGTCTTTCGATCGCCTTTGCGTAGTGCCCGGAGACGACTTTGCTGCCGTGTGCAGCGTCGGTCCAGACAGTCATTGTGTAGCCCGCAACGTCGGCAGTAGCGACGTTTGCGAGGCCCAGCGCAGCGAGCAGGGCAAAGCAGCGAGGCGCAAACGTGTTCTTCATGATCGTTACTCCTGTGTTCAGTTGGCCGGAGACACAGCGTCTCTCGACAGCGCGAACACTAGGCGCCTGACTGAACGCCAACAAACGAAAAAAAGTCTGTTGGCGGTTGAAGAAAATTCACTCCTTATCGGCGAAGTTCTGTAATACCCAGTCTTTCAGGACACGAACGCTGGGCTTCTCTGCGCTGTCGAGGCTGCAGACAAAGTAGTAAGCGTCTCGCGTTTCCAGCGTGTCCTTGAACAAGGGCACGAGGCTGCCGTCCTGCAGCCAGCTTTGGCTGAGTGCAATCGGTACCAGCGCGGCGCCAAGGCCACGCTCGGCGGCTCGCGCAACGGCAATCATCGATGCGAGGCGAATGTTGCTTGTCGCTTCCGGTAGCGCAATGCCCGAGAGACTCTCCCAGTCCTTCCACGCCTTTGGCCGACCTTCGTGCACGATCAGCGGGAAGCGGCTCGTGACGGATTGCCTGGATACCCTGAGTTTCTTCTTGAACTCCGGCGAGCCTACCGGCACGAGGCGCAACGGAAACAGGCGGTGTGAATACAGGCCCTTCGGCGGCGATCTGAAAATGCGAATCGAAACGTCTGCGCTGCCCGCAAATTTCTCATTGGACTCATCACTGGTGTCGATGCGGATGTCGATGTCCGGGTGCTGGTCCGTGAACTCGGGCAGCCTCGGTACAAACAACTCGCTGGCAAAAAACGGTTGCACCGAAATACTCAGGCTCTGTCGAACCTGGCCGCGACGATAGGATGCGACCGCGTCGTCGAGTTGCTCGATCAGCGGACTCACGTCGTCAAACAGCGAACGGCCCGCGTCGGTGAGGCGAATCTCTCGTGCGCGACGCTCGAACAGCTGCTGGCCGAGCTCATCCTCCAGATTCTTGATCTGGTGACTGACGGCCGAAGCGGTGACGTACATACGATCGGCCGCATTACGGAAACTCTGGTACTTCGCGGCCTCGCAGAAGGTGCGCAGGCCACGAAGTGACGTTTGTCTTTTCATGTGATTTAACCGCAATGCCGGGATCGGCATCGGCGGTCCTCAGTACGGTTTGCCCAGTGCCAGTGCTGCTGCATTTTCTGTACCAGTCTGGACCAGCACGCGTGCCGTTTTTAAGTCACTGATTTTACGGCTTCGTTGCGAGACACTCCCGCTGGCACGTGCGCTTGCCTGCACCAAAGCAGGTCGTCGTGGCCACGCCGCGTTCGATTGGAGTGCGTGTTCAGGCCGCCTGCGAGAACGCATCCCGCGTCAGGTTCTCACTGCCTTCGTCGAGGACACGAACATTGTCCTCGATGCGGATGCCGCCGAAAGGACGAACCGAGTCGACCATGGACCAGTTCACCAGCGTCTCCGCATCGGTGCCGCGCAACTCGTCCAGCAACATGTCAATGATGTACAGCCCGGGCTCGACCGTCAGCACCATGTCGCTTTCAAGCTTTCGAGTCAGCCGCAGGAAGGGATGCGCATCGGGCGGCTCGATACGGTCGCCGGCCTCGGATGCGAGGTGGCCGCCAACATCGTGAACCTGCGTGCCCAGCAGGTGGCCGAGACCGTGCGGATAGAATGCCGAGGTCACACCGGACTCGAGCAACCTGTCCTCGGTGCCGAACGCCAGTTCCGACTCTGTAAGAACGCCGGCGATCTGCCGGTGCGTCTCGACGTGCAGGTCACGGTAGTCGATACCGGCGCGCACACGACTGGCAATGTCTCGCTGAAGTACTTCCATGCGATCGATGAGTGCTTTAAACGTCGCATCGCCGTTGCCGTAGGTACGTGTGATGTCGCTGGCATAGCCGTGAACCTGTGCACCGGCGTCGATCAGGAAGGAGCGCATGGATTCAGGCGCCTGTCGGTCAAGCGCTGTGTAGTGAAGCACGGCCGCATGGTCGTTGAGCGCGATGATGTTGGAGTAGGGCAACTCCGGATCGGTATGCGACACCGCCTCGCAGTACGCACGATGGATGTCGAACTCTGCCTTACCGTTTTCGAAGGCCGCGCGGGCGGCGAGGTGACCGGCAACGCCACGCTGGCTCGCAAGCCGCATGCACTGGATTTCGTAAGGCGTCTTGCGACCGCGGGCATAGTCCAGTGAGTGAACAAGGATGTCCGGATTGACGCGCTCGATACCGAAACCCAGCGCAGGATCCAGTACTTCACCGACAAGTACGCAGCCGGCCCTGTCGGTCGGGAGATGCTGTTCCACGGCGTCAACTTCGTGAACGATGCGGACGTCAAAACTCTCGGTCCAGTAACCGTTCGGCACATCGGGGACAACATGCCAGTAGTCCTTTGGCTGGTAGAACACCAGTATCGGTGTGCTGCCAGGCGTATACACGATGTACGACAGCGGCAGGTTGTTCAGGGGGGCCCAGCAAACGAAGTGTGCGGCCGCCTTGAACGGGTAGTCGTTATCGTCCATGAACACCCGGTGCGGTGCTCCCGAGAAGATCACCGCGTGTGAGGCGTCCGATCGCTCGAGCGCGTGATCGTAACGAGCGGTTACCGTGGCGAGGTGGTCGGCGAAAAGAGCCGCAAGTCCGGGGTTGCGGTCGCTGTAGTCGATTGTCATGTGGCGATAATACCGGGGAGCATCTGCAGTTTCATTCCCGTGACAGTCGGGGCATCATTGGCGCCCGCTTCGCGCCTTTTCAGACCGGTGGCTCTATGTACGTCCTCACCCGACTCGCCGTTTTTTCCGTCACTTTTCTCGTTGCAGGAGGTCTCGCCATGGCGTCACCCGAGGCGGGCTACGACCGCATTACCGGCAAGCCGTTCGCATCCCGTTCCGAGGTCATTGCACCTCACGGTATGGCCGCGACTAGCCAGCCGCTTGCGACACAAATTGCACTGGACGTTCTTAAGGCCGGCGGCAGCGCGGTCGATGCAGCGATCGCCGCAAACGCAGCGCTGGGGCTCATGGAACCGACGGGCTGTGGCATTGGCGGCGACCTGTTCGCCATCGTCTGGGATGCCGAAAAACAGGAACTCACCGGCCTGAATGCGTCCGGTCGTTCACCGGCATCGATGACCCTCGAGTACTTCCGCGACAACGAGATCGACCGGATTCCGTCGTTTGGCCCGCTGCCTGTCAGCGTGCCGGGTGCGGTCGACGGCTGGTTCGAACTGCACGAGCGATACGGTCGCCTGCCAATGAGTGACGTACTGGAGCCTGCGATCACTTACGCCGAAAACGGATTCCCTGTATCGGAAGTGATTGCGTACTACCTCAATCGCAGCAAGCGGCGATACACCGAGTACCCGGGTTTCGCCGAAACCTGGATGCCGGATGGGGACACACCCGCCAAGGGCGAGATGTTCAGGAATC
The DNA here is from genome assembly GCA_964606915.1 of uncultured Woeseiaceae bacterium. Classification (GTDB taxonomy): domain Bacteria; phylum Pseudomonadota; class Gammaproteobacteria; order Steroidobacterales; family Woeseiaceae; genus UBA1847. The sequence continues at coordinate 21,050 of CAZSIQ010000031.1, forward strand.
CGGACCTTGCCAAAGCCTATCGACTGCTGGCCGAGGAGGGCCGCGACGCGTTTTACAAGGGCGCCATTGCCGAGGCGATCGATTCTTTGATGAAAGAGCAGGGCGGCCTGCTGACCTACGACGACCTGGCGGCACACGAGTCCGAATGGGTAACGCCGGTATCAACCAACTATCGCGGCTGGGACGTCTTCGAGATTCCGCCGAACGGCCAGGGCATCGCTGCGCTGCAGATCCTGAATATTCTGGAAGGCTACGACATTGCCGCAATGGGTTACGGTAGCGCCGAGTACATCCACACGCTGGTCGAGGCGAAAAAACTCGCCTACGAGGATCGTGCAAGGTTCTACGCCGACATGGATTTTGTCGACGTACCGGTCGAAAAACTGATCTCCAAATCGTACGCGGACAAACGCCGCAAGCTGATCGATGACGACAAGGCATCATTAAGCTTGCCGCCGGGCGGCGCGGTGCTGGAAGACGGCGACACGATCTACCTCACCGTTGCCGACAAGGACGGCAACATGGTGTCGCTGATCCAGAGCAACTATCGAGGCATGGGTTCCGGCATGGTTGCACCGGGTTTCGGCTTCATGCTGCAGGACCGGGGCGAGTCTTTTGCCCTGCAGGAAGGGCATGCCAACGTTGTCGCTCCAAACAAGCGGCCGTTCCACACGATCATCCCGGCCTTTGTTATGAAAGACGGTGAGCCGCTGATGAGTTTTGGCGTCATGGGTGGCTCGATGCAGCCGCAGGGCCATGTCCAGATCATCATCAACATGCTCGACTTTGGCATGAACCTGCAGGAGGCGGGCGACGCTGCGAGAATTCGTCACGGCGGGTCGTCGCAGCCTACGGGTGAGTCGATGGACGATGGCGGTACGGTCTATCTTGAAAGCGGCTTCGATCCGGAGGTGATCAAAAAGCTGGAGGCGATGGGTCACAAGTTCGGACGCAGCGCCGGCAGCTTTGGTGGCTACCAGGCGATTTACTACGATAAAGAACAGGGTGTGTACTACGGCGCATCCGAAGTCAGGAAAGACGGCGCCGCCGCCGGCTACTAGAAACAGGCTGACCCAAGTATGACGCAGGACATCTACCTGACCGGTATCACGACGACCGGCTCACCGCACATTGGCAACTACGTCGGTGCCATCCGACCCGGTATCGCAGCAAGCAAGGACCCGTCGAAGAAAAACTTCTATTTCCTCGCGGACTATCACGCCCTGGCAAAGAACGAAGACCCGGACAAGATCAGCCGGTCGACACTGGAGATCGCCGCGTCGTGGATGGCACTTGGACTGGACACCGAAAACGCGGTGTTTTACCGGCAGTCCGACATTCCCGAGATCCCGGAGCTGACCTGGATTCTGACCAGTATGACGGCCAAGGGACTGATGAATCGCGCACACTCCTACAAAGCCTCAGTCCAGGCGAACGAGGAGTCCGGCAGCAAAGACCCGGACAAGGGCATCACGATGGCGCTGTACAGCTATCCGATCCTGATGGCCGCCGATATCCTGATGTTCAAGTCAACGAAAGTGCCCGTGGGTCGTGACCAGAAGCAGCACGTCGAAATGGCTCGCGACATCGCGCAGCGATTCAACCATCATTACGGCGACATCTTCGTGCTGCCGGAGGCTGAGATTGGTGACAACACCGCGGTTCTTGCCGGGCTCGACGGGCGCAAGATGTCCAAGAGTTACAACAACACGATTCCGCTGTTCGCGGAGGAAAAACGGCTGCGTAAACTGATCATGAAGATTAAGACAAACAGCCTGGAGCCGGGCGAGCCGAAAGACACGGAGGGCAACACGCTGTACGACATCTACAAAGCGTTCGCGACTGACGCCGAGACGGCCGAGATCGAAAAGCGCTACGCCGACGGCATTGCCTGGGGTGAGATGAAACAGCTGCTGTTTGAATACATCAACGATCACATCAAACCTGCCCGCGAAGAGTACGAGCGCCTCATAGCTGACCCGTCAATCGTCGAAGCAGAACTTAAGAAGGGCGCTGAGAAGGCCCGGGCGCTGTCAACGCCCTACCTCGCCGAGATTCGCGACGCGATCGGCATTCGCAGGCTCGGTTGACACCGGACAGCCCTATTCTCCTGACGCCGCGGCTTGAGCTGCGCGGCTTTTCACTGGACGATGCCGCGCTGATGCTCGCGGTCTGGAATACACCGGAGTTCATCCGCTTCGTCGGGGATCGTGGCATCCGGAGCGAAGCCGATGCTCACGATGCGCTGCTAAAAGGCCCCATCGCCACGTGGCAGGAATTCGGTTACGGCCCGTTTCGGGTCGGGCTCAAGGACAGCGGTATCGGTGTGGGTATCTGCGGCCTGTTCCGGCGCCCCGGTCTTGACGCACCCGACCTGGGTGTCGCCCTGCTGCCCGAATTCTACCGCCAGGGCTACGGCGTCGAAGCCGCACAGGCGGTTCTCGACTACTGTGATGATGAGCTGGCGCTTCCGCGTACAGCGGCCATCGTTGCGCCTGACAACGCGGCATCCTGCGCGTTGCTTAGCCGACTCGGTTTCGAACGCGACGAGGATATCGAGATTGACGGAGAGCCAGTCGGCCTGTTCTTCCGCGATCGCACCAAGGTTCCGGCTGTGAACTAAACTTGTTACTGTAGCGGGCATCCGACAGGAGCTTCCCATGCACGTACTCGTCGACCATCCGTGCGTTCAGCACAAGCTTGCCATCATTCGGGATGTCGAAACCGGTCACAAACGCTTTCGCGAGCTGGCGACCGAGATCACCCAGTTCCTCTGCTACGAGGCGCTGAAAAACATACCGATGAAAGAGGTTGATGTGCAGACGCCGGTTGCTACGGCGAGCTGCCGCAAGATCGATACCGACCTCGTGGTGGTGCCCATCCTCAGGGCAGGTGTTGGCATGCTCGACGGGATCCTGGCCCTCGTGCCCACAGCGCGCGTCGGCTTTGTTGGCTTGTATCGCGATGAAGAGACGGCAGAACCGGTGAGCTACTACGAGCGTTTCCCGCCGCAGGTGGAAACCGGTACCTGCATCATCATTGATCCGATGCTGGCAACCGGGGGCTCGACCAATGCGGCGATCGACAGGCTCAAGGACAGCGGTGCCTCGGATATCGTCGTTATCTGCATCGTGACCTGCCCGGAAGGCATCGCGGCCGTCGAGGCCGAGCACAAGGACGTCCCGATTTACACGGCGTCCATCGATGAACGCCTCAACGAGAAGAAGTACATCGTTCCCGGCCTTGGAGACGCCGGCGACCGGTTGTACGGGACGACCCACTAGTCGTGGCTGAACTCAAGACCAAACCGAACACGGCCAGCGTTGCTGATTTCCTGGCCACGGTCGATAGCCCGCAAAAACGCGCCGACTGCAAGAAGATCGCCGCCATGATGCGCCGCGCTACCGGCAAACGGGCAAAGATGTGGGGGCCCAGCATCATCGGTTACGGCAGCTACCACTACAAATACGCGAGCGGCCAGGAAGGCGACTGGATGATCACCGGCTATTCACCGCGCAAGCAGGCGATCACGCTGTACATCATGCCGGGTTTCTCGCAATACGACGCGCTGATGAAAAAGCTCGGCAAGCACAAGACGGGCAAGTCCTGCCTGTATATCAACAAGCTGGCCGACGTCGACGAGGCCGTGCTCGAAACGCTGATCACACGGTCTGTCGAGCATATGCGCAAAGCCTACCCGACCCGATAATGCAGCTGCGCGCGGCCGAATCCGCGGACATCGACGCGTTAATGGCCTGGTTTCCCGACGAGGCGAGTATTCGCAATTGGGGCGGACCGTTCTTCGACTACCCGTTCGATCGTGTGCCATTTCATCGCGACTGCAAGTGGCAGGAGCTGCCGAGCTTCTGCCTGGTATCGCACGGCACCTTGCAGGGTTTCGGCCAGGTTTATGAGCGGTACGGTCGCGTCAACCTGGCCCGGCTCGTCGTGCGACCCGAGGCGCGTGGCTGCGGCCTCGGGCAGCAGCTGGTTAACGCGCTGATTGATGCAAGTCGCTCGACGCTGTCGCTAGACCAGGCGGGGTTGTTTGTTTATCGGGCCAACGAGCCGGCCTACTGCTGCTACCGTGCTGCCGGTTTTGAGGTTGCACCGATGCCGGACGATGTCGATCTTGGTGACGAGGCGCGCTACCTGGTCCGGCCTATTCGCCCTGCGCCAGCTGCGAGCTGAGCGCTTCCAGCTCACCCCAGCGGTCGATCATCGTTTCGAGTTCAGTCTCGCGTTCCTTAAGGTCATTGAGACCCGCCTGCACGCTGTCGGCGTCCTGCTCGTAAAAACCCGGTGATGCAATGTCTGCCTGCAGGCTTTCGATCAGTGTTTCGAGCTGCTCGATCGCCTCAGGCAGAGAGTCCAGTTCTCGCTGGTCCTTGTAGCTGAGTTTCTTCGCCTTGGCCTTGCCGCGGCCGGCCGCTGCTGACTGAGCAGCGGCGGCTGTCGCATTCGGGTCATCGGTTTCCGCGAGCTGTTTGCCATGGCGCAGCCAGTCGCGGTAGCCGCCGACGTATTCACGAATACCGCCGTCCGACTCAAACACGATCGTGCTGGTCACGACATTGTCGAGAAACTCGCGATCATGGCTCACGACGATCAGCGTGCCCGTGAATTCCACGAGCTTTTGTTCCAGGACCTCCAGCGTCTCTATGTCGAGATCGTTGGTTGGCTCGTCAAGGATCAGCAGGTTGGCGGGTCGCGTGAACAACTTGGCGAGAATGACGCGATTCCTTTCGCCGCCCGATAGCGCCTTCACCGGGGTAGCTGATCGCTTCGGGCTGAACAGGAAGCCTTTCAGGTAGCCGACAATGTGGCGGTCCTTGCCGTTGAGCTTGATATAGGTGCGGCCCTCGCCGACGTTGTAGGCGACCGATTTCTCCGGGTCGAGCTCCTGACGAAGCTGGTCGAAATAGCCGATCTCCAGGTTGGTGCCCGGTTTCAGAACACCAGACTCCGGTTCGAGTTCACCCAGCAGCAGTCGGAGCAAGGTGGTCTTGCCGACACCGTTGTTGCCAATCAGGCCGATACGATCACCGCGCATGACGCGCAGAGAGAAGTTCTCGATGACTTTGTGCTCGCCGTAGGAATACGACAGGTTCTTCGCGCGGATGACTTTGCGGCCCGACTGGTCGGCTTCCTCGATGTGTATGCGTGCCCGGTCGCCCTTGCCAATACGCTGACCGGCTTCCTCGCGCATCTTCATCAGCGCGCGAACACGGCCCTCGTTGCGTGTACGCCGGGCCTTGATACCCTGGCGAATCCAGGCCTCTTCCTCGGCCAGCACCTTGTCGAACTTCGCATTGGCAACGTCTTCGTCCTCGAGCGCTTTTTCCTTGCGCCGCAGGAAGTTCTGGTAGTCGCCGGGCCAGCTGGTCAGCTTGGTGCGGTCGATCTCGAGAATGCGGGTCGCGAGTTTCTGAAGAAAGGCGCGGTCATGGGTGATGAACAGTACCGAGCCCTGCCAGTTGTAGACGCGCTCTTCCAGCCATCGAATCGTGGCGATGTCGAGGTGGTTGGTCGGTTCATCGAGCAACAGCAGGTCCGGCTTCTGCACCAGCGCCCGGGCCAGTGCGACACGTCGTCGCCAGCCGCCAGAGAGTTCGCGCATCTGCTTGTCCGCGGGTAGATCGAGGTCGCTGATGGTCGCTTCGACGCGCTGGTCAAGGTGCCAGCCGTCGCGTGCATCGATCCGGGAGTGCAGTTCCTCGAGTTCGCGCAGGCCGTGCTTGTCGAGCTCCTGTTGCGAACGTTCGCGGTACTCGGCGAGCAGGCCTTCAATGTGCGTCAGGCCGGAGCGTACGACCTCGCGCACCGGCATGTCGATGGCGTCGGGGAGATCCTGGGCAAGCTTGCTGACGACGAGGTCACTCTTTCGAATGATGTCGCCGCGGTCAGGTTCGAGCTGCCCGGTGATCAGCTTCATCGTCGTCGACTTGCCTGCGCCGTTACGACCGATCAGGCACACGCGCTCGCCGGGCTCGATGCTCATCGAGGCCTCGTTGAGGATCTTCAGTTCGCCGAAGTCCAGCGACACGTTGTCAAATCGAATCAGGGTCACAAGGGCAGGGTAGGTTGAAAACGGCTAGAGTGTGTTGCGGCGACGTTGCCGACAAGGATCAAAACGAATGGAAGACCGAATTATAGAACTCGAGAGCCGGCTCGCCCACCAGGACCATATGCTGCAGGAACTCAACGACGTGCTCACGGACCAGCAGTCACGCCTGATGCAGCTGGAGACCCTGTGCCGATCAATGGCGGATCGGCTGCAGGCTATCGGTGACATGATGCCGGCTACGGGGGGTGGCGACGAGCCGCCGCCGCATTACTGACCAGCGATCAGCTCACCGATCGCCAGCACCTTGCGGGCCGCGTAACCCGTATCGTCGAACCAGATGATGCGGCCTTCGCCGTCGATGACAATAACCCGCGTGTTCTGGCCGTTTTCATTGCCCGTGAGCTCGACGATCGGTTTCGCGGAATTACCGTACAAAGTGACAACCACGCTCCAGTCTTCCTTCGGGATACCGCCGCGCATGCCGTCGTCAATCCAGCCCGACGCCAGCGACGGCACCAGGCCTTTGATCGTGGGCAACTCGAGCAGCTGGACATCGGTGCCCGCCTGCAGGAAGCCCATCAACCAGCGATCCACGTCGAACTGCGTTCTCTGTTTGTAGGCGACGAGCAGTACCGCCGGCTTGCCGCCAAGATCGCCCGGCAGGTTGATCGTTTGTTCATCCAGCGACTGGCCGCTCACGGATGGAAACGGCTCACCGGTCGGGTCGCGATTCTCGATGGTTGAGGAGCAGGCGGAGACCGCGAACGCGGCTACGGCAATGGCGATCAGTTTTTTCATGAGTCTCTCCGGGCAGTCGGAACAGGTTGCCAAAAGAAGATGATTCATGGGTCTCAACTCTGTAGCCTGTCGTTTCCGATTGTATCGCCAATCCCCGGGGGAGCAGGCCGTGGATCTAGCCACGCAGTCCGATGAGGACATACTCGCCGTCGTCAATCCGCTGATGGATAACCTGATGGAAGGTTCCACGGAGATCGACTACGAAAAACACGTCCGGGATTTCACCGATCGCCTGAAGTCGATGGTCAGCGAAGAGGGCCTGAAACGGATGTGCGAACACTACCAGGCGGACGTCGGCTACTTCACCGATCGCGAGCTGCTGTCGATTTTTCGCCGCAGCGACTCAGTGGGCGTCGTATGGCGCCAGGCGACATCGAAATCGGACGATGAACTGATCGCCTCGGTCGTTGTCGTCGAGCAGGACGGTCGCTATCTCGTTGACCATGCGCTGGTGTACTGATGACGCCGGGTGAACTGGAAGGGCGGCTGGCATTCCTCCGCCGTGCGGAAGGGCTGAAAGACACGATGCGCTCGGCCTACACCAGCGAAGGACGGGTCGAAAGTGTCGCTGACCATACGTGGCGCCTGTGCCTGTTCGCGATTACCTTCGCGGACCTGATGCCGGATATTGACGTACTGAAGTTGCTGAAGATGTGCCTGTTACACGATCTGGGCGAGGTTGTTGACGGCGATATCCCGGCGCCGGAGCAGGCGAACCAGCCGTCGAAATCCGACAAGGAGCGGCGTGATTTCCAATCGGTGATTGCGTCACTGCCGGAGGCGCTGCGGGTCGAGTTCCTGGCACTGTGGGACGACTATGAGAACGCGCGAACGGCCGAGGCCGTTACTGCCAAGGCCATCGACAAGCTCGAGACCATCCTGCAGCACAACCAGGGCACTAACCCGGACAACTTCGACTATCGCTTCAACCTCGACTACGGCCGCAAGCACACGGACAAGCTGCCGCTGGCCAGGCTCCTGCGCGAAGTGCTCGACGCGGAAACCGAAAACAACGCAAGGAAGTACCAGGACTGATGCGCTGCGTTTACATCACGATGGACAACATGGGCGACTATGTGTCGGATGCGGATCTCAGTCTCGCACCCATGCAGGCGCTGGGCTGGCAGGTCGACAAGGTCTCCTGGCGGGCCGAGGCGGATTGGAGCGAGTACGATCTCGCGTATGTCTGCACGCCGTGGGATTACCACAAGCATGTGCACGAGTTCCTCGCGGTAATCGATACCATCGACCAGTCGGGGTGTGTGCTGGCCAATCCGGCGGCAATCATCCGCTGGAATGCCGACAAACGATACATGCAGGAACTTGATGACAAGGGCGTGTCCATCGTCCCCAGCCTGTGGTTCGAGGATTTTTCCGCAGCCCAACTGTCGGGTGCATTCGAGCAACTGGGAACGGACAGGCTGGTCATCAAACCCATTGTCGGGGCCAGCGCGCTGGACACGCATGTTCTCGACGGCATGCCGAGTGACGACTTCCTCGATGAGCTTGCAAAGGCCTACAGGAAGCGCCCTTTCTTTCTGCAGCCCTTCCTCCAGTCGGTTGCGGACATCGGCGAGTATTCGTTGATGTATGTCGACGGTGAATTCAGTCACGCCATCCTGAAGGTGCCAAAGCCTGGCGACTTTCGAACACAGGAGGAGCATGGCTCGGACATCCAGTCGTACGTCGCCCCGCCCGACATGGTCGCGCAGGGCCAGGACCTGGTTGACGGCCTTGAGCCGTCGGTCGCCTATGCACGAGTGGATTTTGTGCACGGTGATGATGACGCCCTGTGGCTCATGGAGCTCGAACTGATCGAGCCGTCGCTGTACTTTCGAACCAACGAAGGCTCGCCTGCACGATTTGCTCGTGCGATGACTCGCTACTATGAGAGGCACACTGCATGATGCGCTCGATATTGATCACTGCCGTACTGGCGCTGTCTGCCTGTACCACCGAACCGGAGCCGCCCGTGCTTGTAATGACCACTGATGCCGGCGTTGTTGAAGTCGAAATGGCTGTCATGGAGGCGCCTCTGACAACCTCGAACTTCCTGCGACTGGCCGAAGGCGGACACCTCGACGGTGCCGGATTCTACCGCGTCGTACGCCCTGAAAATGACAACGGCGAGCCGGTGATAGCCGTTCTCCAGGGTGGCATACAGGACGGCCTGCAGCCGTTTCCGCCGATACCGCACGAGTCCACGGAGCAAACCGGTCTGCGGCACGTCGATGGCGCCATTTCCATGGCACGAATCAGCCCGGGAACCGCGAGCACCGAGTTCTTCATCTGTGTGGGTGACCAGCCCGCGCTGGATTTCGGTGGTGAGCGCAACGCGGACGGCGAGGGATTTGCCGTGTTTGGTCGCGTTGTCTCCGGTATGGATGTCGTGCGAGCGATCCACTCGACGCCTGCGGATCAGCTGAGCGGTGACGGCTACGTGGCGGGCCAGATACTTGCGGAGCCCGTCCGTATACTCTCGGTGCAGCTGAAATAGCGGTTCTCACGACAAGCCGGCGCCCGTAACCGGACAAACGAAAAGGGCACGTCCCTGTGCCCGTCCTCGTCGCTCCATCCATCTCCTTGTGTTCAGAATCGCCAGCCGAGTCCCAGGCTGACCGTCAACGGCGAGTAGTCCGACTCCACAACCCGGGCCGTGTCGGCCGGGAACTCCAGCTGAGCGCCGCTTACCGCCAGGTAACGTGCGGTGAGGTCCATGAACAGCCGGTCGTTCAGGTCGTAGCGAGCACCCGCCTGGAGCTGGATACCCGTCTCGTCCGTTTCGAAAGACGTTTCCACGGAATCGACTTCGAAATCGATATCGATTTCCTGCACGAAAGCGAAACCTGCGCCGACGTAGGTTTTCAGTCGAGGGTTATCCGTCGGCTGGAATTCATACAGCGCGCTTAAGCCGAAGCTGAGTGACGCGAAGTCGCCGCCTGTGCTGGTTCCCACACCGCCGAGCGTGATGCCTTTCATGTCATTGCGGCGATACATGATTTCACTCTCGATCCGCCAGTTGTCGGTGAGGTAGTAGCCGAAGGTACCGCCACCCGCGAACGACGCATCAAAGTCGGCCTCGGCCGTCGCCGTCTGGCTGGCGTCGCTGTAGCTAAGGCTCTCGGATCCCAGGAATCCGATACCGACATTACCGGTCACGTAGTATCTTTCGTCATCTGCGAGGGCACTTGTGCCGACGAGCGTGGACAGCATTGCGGTCGTCGCCATGCGCGTAAATTGTTTCATTGTGTTTCTCCTATGCCATTGAAAAATAGAGCGTTTTCGAACTTGTTGGTCGGCATTGTGCCGATCGCGAACGGCGTGGGAAGGGGGCAGCAGCTGCAAATTCAATGAACGGTCGGGAATTTGAATGAACGGTTACCGGAGAGAACGAACGGGGACAGCACCGGGGATGGGTTGACGCTGGACCGTTCCTGTTTTGCGCTCGTTTTCGTCCAATTGTCGTGCGACGCACGCTGGTTTGAGCGCAGGAGGCATAGCGACACGGACCAAGAGCGGGTGTCTGCTGCTATCTTTGAGTAAGGCAGCTGAGCGGGCAGAGAAGCTTTTGCGTGACCAAAGTCGACTTCAAAAAAGAGTTCAAACAGCTTTACCAGCCTTCGACGGCTGATTTCGTCGTGCTGAACGTCCCCGCCATGCAGTTCCTGATGGTGGACGGACAGGGCGACCCCAATCGGGCGCCTGAGTATAAAGCTGCGGTCGAAACACTCTACGCGGTCTCCTACAAACTCAAGTTCATGAGCAAGCAGGAGCTCGACCGTGACTACACGGTGCTGCCGCTTGAAGGCCTGTGGTGGGCGGACGACATGGATTCATTCACGGACAAGCGAGACAAAAGCCTGTGGTACTGGACGATGATGATCCGGGTGCCGGACTGGTTATCCGCGGATTGGGTTGAGCGTGCCAAACAGGTAGCGGGTGAAAAGAAGAAACTGCCAGCACTTGGAGACCTGAAGTTCGAAGACTATGACGAGGGTCTCTCCGTGCAGATCATGCACATTGGTTCCTACGACGACGAGGCGCCAACGCTTGACAGGCTGCATCACGAGTTCATCCCGTCCAACAACCTGGCGTTCAACGGCAAACATCACGAGATTTACCTGAGCGATGCCCGTCGCGTCGCACCGGAAAAGCTCAGGACCGTCTTGCGTCAGCCCGTACGTCGGATGTGATCGCGCCGTGACACGCAGGTAAAAGAAAGGAGTCGAGGATGAATCCGAAAACCCTGACATTGCTGTTCATAACCGGAGTCACCCAGTGTGCAGTCTCACTAGCGGCGTGGGCGGAATCCGACCGGGAGACGCCCGTTGTTACAGAACCGGCTCGTTTTGACGTCGTCTCTGATGATCCGGTAGCACACGGTAAGCGCTTGTCTGCGGTATTAGGCTGCATAGGTTGTCACAAACTCGACCTCGCCGGGGAGGACTGGACCGAGCCCGACCTGGGTGTCCTCTGGACCGCAAACCTGACGCACAGCGCCACCGAGTTTTCGGAAGCAGAACTGGTGTCCATGATCGTCGAAGGTAAACGTCCGGATCGTGCACTGATGGACATGCCTTCGTTCCTGTTTTCGGAAGTTCATCCAGAGGATATTGCTGCGCTGGTGAGTTACCTGAAGACGCTTGAGGTCAAAGGGGAGAAGCACCCCGAGCCGACCATCGGTCCACAGCTCGCCAAGGACATCGCGAGTGGCGAGTTCCGGTATTCGCCGCAACAGGTCGCGGACAAGAAGGGGCAATGGCCACCTGACGTGGGGCCAGAGCACGCGTTTGCACGACACATCACCAGGGCCACCTGTGTGGAGTGTCACGGTATGGATCTCCGCGGAAGTTCTGAGCCGATGGCAGATGCACCAATGCGCCCGAACCTGCGAATGGTGCTGGCGTATTCCGAGGCGGATTTCACCACCTTCATGAGAACAGGTAAGGCCTTGGGGGACCGGGATCTGAAGCTGATGAGCAGCGTCGCCCGCTGGCGCTATTCGCAATTCACGGACAACGAGATCAAGGCCGTATACGACTACCTGGTTGAACTGTCCAGGCGTGACCCGTGATGCTGCAGGGGCCACCTGGTGAACAGGCGGTATCCCGGCTTATCGGGCGGTCAACTACAAACGTGCTTCTGCCGCGGTCAGGACGCGCTCAGCATCCTTCGCCGTTTTGCTTCCGACGTGAGCCCAGCTCAGTACCAACAGGGCCTGTTGCTTCGCGTCGGCATAACGGCCACCGGCCAGGTAGGCGTTCGCGAGCATGATCTGGATGGAGGCATTGGACGGGAGAATGCTGTCCGCGATCTGCAGCATGTCGACGGCGCGGTCGTGGTTGTCACCCAGCAAGGTATACGTCTCACCAAGCATTGCGTAGGTCTCGGCGCGAGAGTCGTCAAGCTTCCATGACGCGACATAGTGTTTCCTGGCACGTTTCAGCCAGGTCGTTTTCTTCTCCGAGTTTGGCGTCTTCTCGGCACGGTTGTGCCAGTACTCGGCAATATCCAGCTGCACGGCGGGATCGTCCGCACCGAGTTCCAAAGCCCTGTCGAAATGCGGCAGCGCGGCGACGTAGTTGTCGTCGAACTTGAACGTATCACCGATGCCGGCGGATGCCCGGGCACGGGTTTCCGGAGACTCCAGGGCTCGCTCAAAGGCCTGCCTCGCAAACACCAGTTTACCGAAGCGAAGCGCGGCGTTGCCGACCAGCAGACCCACGTCGGCAGCGCCGGGCCGAGTCGTTGTCATGGCAAACTCGGGGCTGTCGCTCAGCTCAAGCTCCATGCTCTTCATCCTGAAATTGCGCTTGATGTACTGGCTCAGGTCGCGCTGCAGCGGGCCGACCGCAATGTCGAAGGCTTTCTCGAACGCAAATTTTGGTTCTTCTCCCTGCGTCACGAGGTTCATGTAGGTCGCCATATCGTTTCCGAAGTTGCGATCTTCACGATTGGACAGGTAGTGAACGAGTAGCCAGGACTGTGCGTAGAACTGCGCGGTGTCTATCTGGCTCATGTTCTGCAGGTTTTGCGCGGAGAGCACACGCGACCACGACAGCTGACCGTAGCGGTTGAGAATGTATCGGTAGCTCGTGTTAATGAGACCGACCTCGATGGAGTCTTCGCTTACTTCGGCAGTACTCAGGTACTCAGCGAGGCCTTCATGGAACCA
>CAZSIQ010000032.1:0-5844 GCA_964606915.1 uncultured Woeseiaceae bacterium
AGCGATGCGACCCGACTTCTTGTCGGCCTTCGCCTGTCCGGACTTACGCAGCAGTTCGACTGCAGCGTCCAGGTCTCCGCCGGTTTCAACCAGCGCTTTTTTGCACTCCATCATGCCGGCACCGGTCCGCTCACGCAGTTCCTTTACCAATGATGCGGTGATAGTCATCGGGGTCTTCCTCTTAATGTCTTGTTAACCGCCGCCAACGCGGCGGTGGTATCAGTCTTTCTTTTCTTCCGCTGCCGCTTCCGGCGCTTCCTCTGCCGCCGGCGCTTCTGCCGCGGGGGCTTCTTCAGCAGGAGCTTCGACCTGAGCCTCTGCTTCGGCCTTCACCGGCTCTTCAGCGGCGTCGTCCGCCTTGGCGTCGTCTGCCTTCTTCTTGGCAGCCGCTTTTTTCGTGGTCTTCTTGGCGGCCTTCTTCTTGCGAGGACCCTTCGTCGGTCGACCTTCAGCGTCGAGCTCGACGAACTCGTCTTCGCCCAAAGCGACTTCGGGTACGGACGCCTTGCCGTCGAGCGCCGCGTCCGCGACGAGCATCGTGTACAGCTCGATCGCACGCATTGCGTCGTCGTTGCCCGGGATCACGTAATCAACGCCGTCCGGCGAGCAGTTGGTGTCGACGATAGCGACGACCGGAATCCCCAGTTTGCGAGCTTCGCGGATCGCGATGTCTTCGTGGTCAACGTCGACGACAAACAGCACGTCCGGCAGGGACTTCATGTCCTTGATGCCGCCTAGGCTGCGTTCGAGTTTTTCCTGCTCACGGGTGAGGCCCAGGATTTCCTTCTTGGTCAGGCCCTCGAAGGTGCCCTCTTCTGCCATCTCCTCGAGCATCATCAGTCGCTTGACGGACTGACGAATCGTCTTGTAGTTGGTCAGCATTCCGCCCAGCCAGCGCTGGCTGACGTACGGCATGCCGGCACGTGCTGCGTTGGTTTTGACGGATTCGCGAGCGGCACGCTTGGTGCCTACGAAGAGTACCTTGCCGCCATCGGCGACCGTGGCCTTGATGAACGCACACGCTTCGCGCGCCATCGGCAGGCTCTTCTCGAGATTAATAATGTGAATTTTGTTTCGTTCGCCGAAAATGAACGGAGCCATTTTCGGATTCCAGAAACGGGTCTGATGACCAAAATGCACGCCAGCCTCTAGCATCTGGCGCATGGTAACGTCTGCCATGATTTTCTCCGGGTTAGTCCTCCGCGTATCCCAACGCACAACCCTTTTTTAGTGGGCACCCAGTGCGATGTGTCGATACACGTGTGTAGTCGTTGCCTCAAGGGCGCGCGCTTTATACCATAGAGAGCCTCGCCCCAAAAGGGGCTGAACACTGAATTATCGGGGTCGAACCGAGGTTTCCCCGGCGATTTCGGCGATTCTTCGCCTGACTCGCCACGGAGACTTGGGTTCGACCCCGGTTCGTATGACTTTCTGAAGGCATTATGAGCGTAACGATCAAGACCCCCGAAGAGCAGGAAAAGATGCGCGTCGCTGGCCGACTTGCGTCGGAAGTCCTTGATATGATTGGGGAATATGTGAAGCCGGGTGTTACCACCGACGAGCTGAACTCCATCTGTCATCGCTACATCACCGAGCAACAGAACGCGACGCCCGCGCCGCTGAACTACCGGGGTTTCCCCAAGTCGATCTGCACGTCGGTCAATCACGTGGTCTGCCACGGCATCCCGGGCGACAAGAAGCTCAAGTCCGGCGACTCGCTGAATATCGACATTACCGTGATCAAGGACGGGTACCACGGCGACACGAGTCGGATGTTCCACGTCGGCAAGGAAAACATCCAGGCTCGGCGGCTTGCGGATATCACGCTTGAGGCCATGTGGCGCGGCATCGAAGAGCTGAAAGCCGGCGCGCACCTCGGCGACATTGGCGCCTCCATTCAACAATTCGTTGAAAAACAAAGATTTACTGTTGTACGCGAGTACTGTGGCCACGGCATCGGCCGCGTATTCCACGAAGATCCGCAGGTGTTGCATTACGGCACCCGCGGTACCGGGATGGCGCTGAAAGCCGGCATGACACTGACCGTCGAACCCATGGTCAACGCCGGCAAGGCCGCCGTCCGCCTGTTGCCGGATAACTGGACCGTTGTCACCAAGGACCACAGCCTGTCGGCCCAGTGGGAACACACGATTCTGATCAAGGATGATGGTTACGAGGTTCTGACGCTCGGCGCGGCCGATCGCTAGACATGGCCGCGAGGATCGACGACATCGAGGATTTCTCGGCCGATCCGAGTCTTTCCCTGCTCCGCGAGGCGCTCGAGGCACCTGACCCGATGGCAGCGCGCTCTGCGCTGACCGCAGCCGACACGTCGCTGGCCGTCCGGTTCGGCAACGGCGAACCCGTCGTCCGTCTCGTTCACCTGCGCGCCGCCGTCGTTGACGAACTGATGCGCTGGCTGTGGCGATCACACCTCGGCGACCTGGCTGAATCCCTTGCGCTCGTTGCCGTCGGCGGCTACGGCCGCGGCGAATTGCACCCGGGCTCGGACGTCGACATTCTCGTTCTGCTGCCGGATACGATGCCCGATGACGCCGAATCGCGCCTGTCGGACTTTGTAACCGCGCTGTGGGATCTTGGGCTCGCAATCGGGCACAGCGTGCGAACCGTGCAGGAGTGCCTCGACGCCGCGCGTGACGACCTCACGGTAGCCACCACGCTCATCGAAGTGCGGCTGCTCGACGGGCCACCCGCCCTGCTGGAGCGCATGGAGGCTGCCGTAGCGCCTGACCAGATCTGGCCCTCAACCCGGTTTTTCGAGGAAAAACGCAAGGAACAGATCGCCCGACATCACCGTTACGACGACACCGGGTACAACCTGGAGCCAAACGTCAAAGGCAGCCCGGGCGGTCTTCGCGATATCCAGATGATCAACTGGGTGGCCAAACGTCACTTCGGGACAAGCCGCTTGTCCGAGCTCGTCAAACACGGCTTCCTCACCGACGGCCAGCTTGAACGTCTCGAACAGGGACAGGCCTATTTGTGGCGGGTTCGCTTTGCCCTGCACCTGCTGACCGGCCGCAGCGAAGACCGGCTGCTCTTCGACTACCAGAAAAGCCTGGCGGAAATGCTCGGTTACGAGGATGCGAGGTACACGCTCGCCGTCGAGCAAATGATGCAGCGCTATTACCGGACGGTCATGGACCTGTCGCGGATCAATGAGATGCTCCTGCAGTTGTTCGAGGAAGCCATCCTCATGGACCCGGAGGCAACGCCTGAGCCCCTGAACGAACGCTTCCAGGTCAAGAACGGTTACCTGCAAACAGTCGATGACAAGGTGTTCAGCCGCGAGCCGTCCGCACTGCTCGAAGTCTTCCTGTTGCTGCAGCAACACCCCGACATACGCGGGGTCAGCGCAATCACGATCGGGCTGATCAAGCGCAACCTCTACCTGATCGACGAAGAATTCCGGCAAAAACCGAGGAACCACCGACTGTTCCTCAACATCCTGCGTGCACCGGCCGGGGTGACCCACGAGCTGCGCCGAATGAATCTCTACGGCGTGCTCGGCCTGTACATTCCAGCTTTTGGTCGCATTGTCGGCCGCATGCAGTACGACCTGTTCCACGCATACACCGTCGACGAACACACCCTGTTCGTGGTCAGCAACATGCGCCGGTTCGCGCTTGAGCGCTTCAACGATGAGTACCCGCACTGCAGCCGCATCATGCAGTCGCTGGAGAAGCCCGAGCTTGCCTACCTCGGCTGCCTGTTTCACGACATCGCCAAGGGACGTGGCGGTGACCACTCCGAGCTGGGTGCAGTCGACGCCAATGCGTTTTGCCTGGAGCATGGCCTGGACGATGACGACGCCAGCCTCGTGGCCTGGCTGGTCAAGCAGCACCTGCTGTTGTCGACCACAGCGCAGAAAAAGGACATTGGGGATCCGGACGTGATCAACGAGTTTGCCGCGGTGGTCGGTGACCAGCGGCACCTGGATTACCTCTACCTGCTGACGGTCGCAGACGTACGGGGAACCAATCCCAACCTGTGGAACTCGTGGAAAGCGTCCCTGTTCCACGACCTGTACGAAGCCACCAAGCGCGTGCTCGAGCGCGGCGACGACAACCCGCTGGAACACCAGACGCTGGTCCTGGAGACGCGCGACAGCGCACGGGAAATCCTGCGCATGTCCGGCGTCGGCGACGACCGGATCGATACCGTGTGGTCGGCTTTCGACGACCGTTACTTCCTGCGGCACCGTGTTCGCGAGGTGGTGTGGCACACGGAATGGCTGGCCCTCGCCGACATGGCTTCCGAACTCGGCTATGTGGATGTGCGCCATCGAAAAGACGGCGACGGCATTGAGGCCGCGTTCTACACCAAGCGTGAGAAACACACGTTCGCACACACAACCGCGGTGCTGGACGAACTCGGTATGACCATTGTCGATGCGCGAATCGTTCCGCTGACCAACGGTTACAGTCTCGACACCTTCGTGTTCATGGAGCTCGACGAGCGCACCGAGATTGACGAAGGGCGCATGACAAAAATTCGCCATTCACTCAACCAGGTGCTGACCGCCGACGATGACGACATCCTCAAAGTCACACGAGGCGTTTCCAGGCAGGCGCGCATGTTCTCGACCCGCACGACAGTGGACTTCGACAAGCATGCCCAGGTCGGCCAGACGGTAATGGAACTGATCGCGGACGACCGCCCCGGCCTGCTGAGTATCGTCGGGCGCGTTTTGATTCGCAGCGGCATCAACATCCTGGCTGCCAAGATCATGACCATCGGCGAGCGCGCCGAGGATGTTTTCTACATCAGCAATGAAGACGGCAGCACCCTGACCGGCGAACAACAACAGGCACTTAGCGATCGACTGGTTGCAGCGATCGAAGACGCCAGGCAACGACAAGGCAAAAAGAAATGACCGACCAGATTCAACTTATCGAAAGCGCGTTTGAACAAGGCGGCAAGACCGGCTCTGCCAGCGAACGCGAGGCACTGGAGGCCGCCGTTGCGGACGCCCTGAATCAGCTGGACTCCGGCGAGGCCAGGGTTGCCGAGAAAATCGAGGGTGAATGGCAGGTCAACCAGTGGTTGAAAAAAGCCGTGTTGCTGAGTTTTCGCCTGCAGCCCAACGACGTTATCGAGGCCGGGTACACCCGCTTCTACGACAAGGTGCCGATGAAATACGCGGACTACACCGCGGAGCAGTTCGCCGCCGACGGTGTGCGCGTCGTACCTGACGCGATTGTGCGCAAAGGTGCGTATGTCGCAAACGACGTTGTACTCATGCCCAGCTACGTCAACATCGGTGCCTATGTCGACAGCAGCACGATGGTCGACACCTGGGCGACGGTCGGCAGCTGCGCACAGATTGGTAAGAACGTACACCTCTCCGGCGGCGTTGGCATCGGCGGTGTGCTCGAACCCATCCAGGCCGGCCCGACGATCATCGAGGACAACTGCTTTATCGGCGCTCGCTCCGAAATCGTCGAGGGCGTGATTGTTGAACACGGGTCAGTGATTTCGATGGGCGTCTACATCGGCCAGAGCACCAGGATCTACGATCGTGAGACCGGAGAGATCAGCTACGGCCGTGTGCCCGCGGGCAGCGTCGTCGTGTCAGGCAGCCTGCCGTCGAAGGACGGCAGCTACTCGCTGTACTGCGCCGTCATCGTCAAGCGCGTTGACGAGAAAACCCGGGCGAAAACCGGCCTGAACGAACTGCTGAGGAACATCGATTAATGCTCGTCGTCTACGGTATCAAGAGTTGCGACACCTGCCGTCGCGCGCTCAAGTTTCTCAAGGAACGCGGCATGGACCACACGTTCCACGACGTTCGCGCCGATGGCCTGGATATCCAGATGCTCG
>CAZSIQ010000032.1:5944-34089 GCA_964606915.1 uncultured Woeseiaceae bacterium
ATGGACCACACGTTCCACGACGTTCGCGCCGATGGCCTGGATATCCAGATGCTCGAACGCTGGGCAGATGAAGTCGAATGGGAAAAGCTGGTCAACAAGAACAGCCTGACCTGGCGCAAGATCCCCGATACGGACAAGAACGGACTGAACCGCAACAAGGCACTGGCCCTGATCCTCGACAATCCGACGCTGATGAAGCGACCGATTTTCGAAACGGAAGGGTTCTTCGCGCTGGGTTTCTCCGAGAAACGCTTCGCCGATTTCCTCGACCAGAAGATCGGTTAGCACGCATCGCAAGCCGGCAACCGGCGCCAAGCCCGCTTAGCCATCGTCTCGAATGAAGCGAGAAACTCTGAGCCGAGGCTCTCAGCCTATTCGGCCGGTAATGTAGTCTTCAGTGAGTTTATGCCGGGGATTGGTAAAGATGCGGTTCGTCTCGCCGACCTCGACCAGGCGCCCGAGGTGAAAGTACGCCACGCGCCGAGACACCCGCGCCGCCTGCTGCATCGAATGCGTGACGATGACAATCGCATACTGTTCCGACAACTCGTCAATCAGGTCTTCGATGCGGGCTGTTGCAATCGGGTCCAGCGCTGAACAGGGTTCGTCCATCAGGATGACTTCCGGATCGACGGCAATCGTCCTCGCGATGCACAGACGTTGCTGCTGACCGCCGGACAATTCGGTGCCCGGCTCATCGAGGCGGTCCTTTACTTCCTTCAGCAGGCCGGCACGTTCGAGACTGACGTGCACGATGTCATCCAGCTCCGCGCGGTCCGCCGCGAGGCCATGAATTCGGGGGCCGTAGGCGACGTTGTCGTAAATGCTCTTCGGAAACGGATTCGGCTTCTGGAACACCATGCCGATTCGGGCACGCAGCAGCACCGGGTCGACTGCCTTCGCATAAACATCGTCACCGTCGAGCGTAATCCTGCCGGTGACTCTCGCACCCTCAACAGCATCGTTCATACGGTTGAGGCACCGAATAAACGTGGTCTTGCCGCAGCCTGACGGCCCGATCAACGCGATAACATCGCGTTGACCGATCTCGAGAGACGCATCCTGGATTGCGTGGATGTCGCCGTAGTACGCGTTGACGTTTTCGGCAACAAGAAACGGATCGCCGACTTTCGCGTCGCCGACAGTTTCGTCCGGCAACTGCGCCGGGGCCTTGAAGGGTAGTGGTTCAGCCATGCGTCGTCATTGTCCAGCTATAGGTCGCTGTTCTCAATCCCGTCAGTTCCGGTGGCTATCAGTACCGGGTTTCCAGTCGCTTGCGCAACACGATAGCCGTGAGATTCATCGCCATCAGGAACGCCAGCAACACGAGGATCGCCGCAGCGGTCTTCTCGGCGAAGGCCAGTTCCGGGCTGTCCGCCCACAGGTAGACCTGTACTGGCAAGGCCGTGGCCGGATCGGTGAAGCCGGACGGCACATCAACGATGAAGGCGACCATGCCGATCATCAGCAGGGGTGCCGTCTCGCCCAGCGCACGACTCATACCGATGATCGTGCCCGTCAGGATGCCCGGCATGGCCTGTGGAAGCAGGTGATGAAACAGCACCTGGATTCTCGATGCGCCCAGCGCGAAAGCCGCTTCCCGTATGGAGGGTGGCACCGCCTTTATGGACGAGCGCGAAGCGATGATGATCACGGGCAGCGTCAGGACTGCGAGTACCAGTCCGCCAACCAGCGGCGCAGACCGCGGTAACGCCATCCAGTCGATGAAAATTGACAAGCCGAGCAAGCCATAGACGATCGACGGCACCGCCGCGAGGTTGTTGATGTTGACCTCCACCAGGTCGGCCCAGCGATTTCGCGGCGCAAATTCCTCGAGATACACCGCCGCTGCGACTCCAATGGGAAAGGCGACGATGACGGTAATCACCAGCATCAGGAACGAGCCGCTGACCGCGCCGCGGATGCCGGCCAGTTCCGGTTCACGTGAATCACCGTTTTTGAAGAACGCCGAGTTGAATCTCAGGCTAACTTGACCCGCTGCGTCGAGCTCATCGACCCATTCAAGCTGCTGGTCGGAAACAGGACGCAGTGCTTCCGGCAATGTGCGATCGATCCTGCCCTTCGCCAGCATGTCCACGATGGACGATGCCGGTACCCAGACGGAGGCAACCTGCCCGGTCAGGCCAGGATCGGAATCGAGCAGTGCCCTTACCCGGTTCGCAGCGTCAATACTGACCAGTCGCGACAACTCGCGCCGCTCGGCGCGCGAACTTGCGGAAGGAAACGCGTTGCGCAGCGAGCGCACAACGATCGCGTCGAAATTCGCCGCCTGCAAATCGTAGCCGGTCTCTGCGCCCAGCAGCGCCGGATCGAGCGTTACATCGAGCAGAATGTGCGTCTGCGCGAATGCCGTGTAGCCCTTCACCGCGATACTTGAGAACAGTGCCGTCACGAAACCCAGCCCGGTCAGTAGCGCGACCAGACCCGCCACCTTCAGCAGGCCGTCGCGCCGATGCCGACTCGGCAATCTCGACAGGACGCGGCGACGGACCGGGCGGGAGTTGAAGTTATTCATACTGCTCCCGGTAGCGACGAACGAACTGCAGTCCCGCAACGTTTAACAGCATCGTCATGACAAACAGGACAAGGCCAAGGGCGAACGCCGCCAGCGTTTTGGCACTGTCGAATTCCTGGTCACCCACCAGCAACGTGACAATCTGCACCGTCACCGTCGTTACCGCCTCGAACGGATTGGCGGTCAGGTTGGCAGCCAGACCAGCCGCCATGACGACGATCATGGTCTCACCGATGGCGCGCGACACCGCGAGCAGGATTCCGCCGGCCACACCCGGCAAGGCCGCCGGCAGGACGACACCCGTGATCATTTCGCCTCGCGTGGAGCCCAGCGCCAGCGCGGCCTCCCGGAGTGATTCGGGTACAGCACGAATCGCGTCATCGGATAATGACGACACGAGGGGAATAATCATGATCCCCATAACCAGGCCGGCTGCCAGGGCACTCTCGGACGCAACGTCCAGGCCGAGGGCGCTACCGGCCGATTGAACCATCGGCGCAACGGTCAGCGCCGCGAAGAAACCGTAGACCACCGTCGGAATACCGGCGAGCAGTTCAAGCAGTGGCTTGGCCACGTTGCGGAATCGCCGGGAGGCATACTCGGTCATATAGATGGCGCCGAACAGGCCGATCGGTACGGCAACAAGCGTGGCAATCCCGGTGATCAACAGGGTTCCCGTCAGCAGCGGCACAATACCGAAGCTGCCAGACGATCCGACCTGGTCGTCGCGAATCGCCGTCTGCGGACTCCACTCCGTACCGAACAGGAAGTCGATGGCCGAGACCTGCTGGAAAAAGCGCATGGCTTCGAACAAGACGGACAGAACAATGCCGAGTGTCGTCAGCAAGGCGATACTCGACGCTGCGATCAGGAAAAACTCGACAACCGCCTCTACGCTGTTCCTGGCGCGAAGATCGGTCCCGATCCGGCGCCATGCCAGCAGCCCGCAGAGACAGGCTGCAGAAATCGCGACGATCGACTCGAAACGAAGGCTCATAGCCCGAAGATCGGTGTATCGCGACGCGGCTTCCTCGAGGAGCGGCGTTCGCTGTCCGCCTACGAGGTCGCCGTAGGCGAGGTTGCGCACGTTATTGACCAGCAGTTCGAGCTCGCCATCACCCAGCTGGCCAAATTGCGGGGCCAGTTCTCCGGCGAGCAACCAGATCAGGACTCGCGATTCCAGCATCGTCCAGAGGCTGATCACCAGCAGCGCCGGCAACAGGCAGGACAGCGACAGGAAATACCCGTAGTAGCCGGGCAGCGAATGCAGCCGCTGTCTTTGTGCAAGGCCTCCGGCGACCGTCAACGCGCGCGCGCGGCCGGTGAAATAGGCGGCAACGGTGAGCGCCGCCATCAGGAGAACCAGCGTAGTGCTCTGCATGTCCGTCTAGCGCGTGGCGCTCTTCGCCGCAAACGGCATCGTCGAGAGACTGCGGACGTCGGCCGCTACCCGGGCCCGCTCATCAGCGGACAACGTGATCAATCCGCGATCCGACAGGTAGCCCTCATCGCCAAGCGCACGCTCGCTGGTCAGTTCCTCAAGAAACGCACGCAGCCCCGGAATGACGTCCACGTGTGCCCGCTTGATGTAGAAATACAGCGGGCGGGAAATCGGGTACTCGCCGCTGGCGATACGCTCGTAATCGGGTGATACACCGTCGACGGTTATGCCCTTGAGCTTGTCGAGATTCTGGTCGAGGTAGCTGAATCCGAAGATGCCCAGTGCACGGGTGTTGGACTGCAGCTTGTGTACGATGAGGTTGTCGTTCTCGCCGACTTCGACAAATGCCCCATCCTCCCGCACGGTCTGGCAGACACTGCGGTAGCGTTCGGGGTTCGAGTCCTCGAGCGCTGCGATCCACGATACTGTCTGGCAACCGGCCTCCATGGCCTGCTCAACGAGCTCGTCGCGCGTGCCGGACGTCGGCGGTGGGCCAAGCACTTCGATACGGGCGTCCGGCAGATCCGGATTGATGTCGGACCAGAGCCGGTGGGGATTCCGAACCAGCTCGCCGGGCACCTTACCCGGAACATCGCGTGCCAGGGCCAGAAACAGCTCCTGCATCGTCACCTCGGACAGCGGCGCATCCTTGGACGCAGCGATCACGATGCCGTCATAGCCGATCTTGACCTCGATGATGTCCTCGACGCCGTTGGCCCGGCAGGCCGCGAGCTCAGACGGCTTGATCGCGCGGGACGCATTCGAGATATCGGGATAGTCGACCCCGACGCCGTCACAAAACAGCTTGAAGCCGCCACCGGAGCCCGTCGACTCAACTTTCGGGGTTTTAAACAGCGTCGCCCGGCCGAATCGCTCGGCGACAACCGTCGCAAAGGGAAAAACCGTGGACGAGCCAACCACGTAAACATAGTCCCGGGCAGACTGCGCCAGCAGCACAGAAGGGACAACAAAAAGTAACAGGACGGTGAAACGGGCTCTCATGGCACTGACAACGGGGGCTCAAATCGGGCAGACTACCGCGCTATTGTTATCGGTTTATTGCAATCTGCCCGTAACATTCACACATCGGAATGGACCTATGCGCGAACAGACAATGGACGTTGTGAACACGGATCCGACCACGGAGCTGCTGTGCGAGTTGATTCGCCGGCCGTCAGTCACGCCGGACGACGCGGGCTGCCAGACGCTGATGATCGAGCGGCTGGAGCGTCTCGGCTTCAAATGCGAGACGATGCAGTTCGGTGACACGACCAACCTCTGGGCACGCCGTGGCTCCGAGGCACCTGTATTCTGTTTCGCCGGACACACGGATGTCGTTCCCCCGGGTGACCTTGAACGCTGGGACACCGATCCGTTTGAACCCGTGGTCGCCGACGGCCAGTTGTACGGTCGCGGCGCGGCCGACATGAAAAGCGGCCTTGCCGCCATGATCGTCGCGGTCGAGGATTTCGTTGCCCGCCACCCGGACCATCCGGGCAGCATCGCGCTGCTGATCACCAGCGATGAGGAAGGGCCGGCCCGGGACGGTACGCTGAAGGTCGTTGAGGCCCTGAAGGAGCGTAACGAGCCTATCGACTGGTGTGTTCTTGGCGAGCCGTCCAGCCAGGCGCAACTCGGCGACGTCATCCGGGTCGGACGACGTGGCTCACTCAGCGGGATTCTCACGGTCAATGGTGTGCAGGGCCACGTTGCGTATCCGCAGCTGTCGGACAACCCGGTGCGTCGCTTCGCCCCGGTGCTCGATGCCCTGCACCAGGTAACCTGGGACGACGGCAACGACTATTTCCCGCCCACGAGTTTCCAGGTCGTGGAAATCCGTGCCGGTGTCGGCGCGCCTAACGTTACGCCAGGCAGCCTGCATGCACGATTCAATTTCCGCTACTCGACAGAGTGGACGCATGAGACGCTTAAAGCCCGCGTTCGTGAGCTGTTTGACGCACACGACATCGACTACGAACTGAAGTGGCACCTGTCGGGCGAACCGTTCCTGACACAGCCCGGACAACTCATCGACACGGTAGCCGGCGTCATTCGTGAAACGACGGGCATAGAAACAGACCGTTCAACAGGAGGCGGTACATCGGATGGACGGTTTATCAGTCCCGCCGGTGTGGACGTGGTTGAACTCGGTCCGGTAAACGCCAGTATCCACAAGGTCAACGAGCACATCGCGCTCGCCGACATCCCCGTGCTGACGTCGATGTACGGAAGGATTTTGGAGCGAATGCTCCTGCCCGACTAGTCGAGTATTGCGTCCGACGAGCGGGCGGGACCGCGTTTGAGGTTCGCCCAGAGCCCGAGAATGCCCAGCAGTATGGCGTTGATCATCACCCAGGTCGGCATCGACAGGCCGAGAAACTCCCACGAGATCGTCGCGCAGGATCCCGAGCCCTCGAAAACCTGCTTGACGACATCCAGAAGCGGCAGCGTTTCCATCATGTAGGATAAGCCAGGGCCGCAGGTCGGAACCTCGTCCTCGGGCAGGCCCTGCATCCAGACGTGGTAGCCGGCCACACCGGCTGCCCCGGCCGTGGCCAGTACGACGAAGCCGGCGTACACGCGCCGCCCCCATCCGGACGGGTTATGTAAGGCGGCAATGAGAAACACCACACCCAGCACGATCACGCCGAGGCGTTGAAACGTGCACAGCGGGCAAGGCATCAGGTAAAGAACGTATTCAGCGTACAGCGCGTACGCCATCATGGCCGCGCAGGCGGCGAAGCCCCCGAAGTTAAGGAGGCGCGGAGTCAATTGCATCATGCGTGCTTAGTCAGTTTCCGGAGGCTTTTGTTCTAACGTTTCGGTGTGTCGGACATCCCTGCCCTGCACCATGTAGATCACATACTCGCAGATATTCTTGGCGTGGTCACCGATGCGTTCCAGCGAACGTGCCGACCAGGTGACATTCATGAAACGCCGGATGCTGCGAGGGTCCTCCATCATATGTGTAATGCACTGGCGAGTAAGGGCATCGTATTCCTCGTCGACCTGCTCATCCTCCTTGACGACGGCGAGAGCCGCCTCAACATCGAGACGGGCAAAGGCGTCCATAGCGTCCTTGAGCATCTGCGACACATGATTGCCCAGCGAACGCAGCTCGCGGTAGGAATCCGATGGGCGATCCATAGCGGCAAGCTGTGACGCCAGAAAGCCGATCTTTTCGGCTTCATCGCCGATGCGTTCGAGATCGGTAATCGTCTTGATGATAGCGACGATCAGGCGCAGATCGCTGGCAGCCGGGGAACGGGTCACGAGGATCCGGCTGCATTCTTCATCAATCTGGACTTCGAGACGGTTGACCTTGTAATCGTCATTGGCCACTTTCAGTCCGAGCTCGCTGTCGCCGCTGACGATCGCGGCGATTGCTCGCGACAGCTGCGCTTCGACAAGGCCGCCCATGGCCATGACGTTGTTGCGGACGGTTTCGAGGTCCTTGTTGTAGCTCCGCGAAATGTGGTCTGTGAGGTTGGATGCTTCCATGTCGTTCCGCTTCGATGAAGTTCCTAGCCGGCCTTGGCTGCTTTCGGCCGTTCAACAATGCGCTGTTTCGAGAATTCACAAAAGAACGTGCTGCCCTTGCCAACTTCGCTGGCGATTCTCAATTCGGCGTCGTGGCGACTGAGTATGTGTTTGACGATGGCCAGCCCGAGGCCGACGCCGCCGTCTGTCCGGGCCCGTCCACGGTCGACGCGAAAAAACCGCTCGGTCAGTCGGGGCAGGTGTTCGTCGGCGATGCCCTCACCGGTGTCCGTCACGGAAATCACGCCACCGCCGGAGCCCGCTGACCATTTGAGTGTAATCCTGCCGTCTGCCGGCGTATGACGTATCGCGTTCGTCAGCAGGTTGGTGATTACAGACTCAATCTGCGTCGGGTTTCCGAGCAACTGAACGGACGCGTCCGCCTTGACGCGAAGCTCGGGGACGTCCTTGCGGCCACCGTAGGCCTTGGCGGATGCGGCCATCAGGCCCGCCACATCGACAGCCGTCTCGAAATTGGCCCGCCCGGCGCTCTCCAGCCGCGACAGCTCGAGTAGCTCGGCCACAACCTGGTTCATGCGGGTCGCCTGCGCCTGCATCTGGCTGAACGGGTTTCGCCACTCCTCGGGCAAATCCTCGTCGACAACGCCATCAAGATAGCCGGTAATTACGGTTAGCGGAGAACGCAACTCGTGCGAGGCGTTGGCGACGAAGTCACGACGCATCTTGTTGATGCGCAGCCGCTCGGTCACGTCGCGAATCAGCAGCAGTTTCTGGTCCGCACCGTAGGGTACGACCCGGCAGTTCAGCCAGTCACCCTGTCGCAGCGGCGACTCTATATCCACCGATGACTTGAAGTTTTTCGTGCGCAGCAGCTTAGACAGTCCGCGATCCCGCAGGATGTTGTCAACGCGTTGGCCCTTGTCTTTTTTCGGGCGCAGACCGACCAGTTGTTTCGCCGCCCGGTTGCACATCAGGATCTCGTTATCGTCGTTGATAATGACGGCCGCATCCGGCATAGCGTTGGTTGACTTGCGAATCTCGCGCAGCAGCTCGCGGTAGCGCTGCTTGTGTCGCGCACTTTTCTGCTGTTCGAAACGGAAGCGGGAGAATATCTGTTCCCATATCCCCTCGCCGTAGCGAAAGGCTTCGAAGTCATTGCTTCGGAGCGCCCGGTCGAAGGCGAAGAGCTGGCGCAGCTGCCACACAAGGAGCAGCAGTGCGGCAATCAACAATCCAGTCTCGGGGCTGCCGTACATTCCGCCAATGGCCGCACCGAGCAGCAGGACGAAGACGACACCAACGAGAATTTTGCGCCAGGCGCTAGGCATAACGGTAAGTGGGTCCGGCCGCCGTGGTGACAGGGCCTGAATCAGCTGCTGCGTGTCGAGAATCGATAACCGGCACCGCGTACCGTCTGGATATACTCATCGGCATTCTCCGCCGTCAGTGCCTTGCGCAAGCGGCGAACGTGCACATCAACGGTGCGCTCCTCTACGTAGACGTTGGCACCCCAGACCCTGTCGAGTAACTGCGTGCGGCTGTACACGCGATCAGGATGCGTCATCAGGAAGCGCAGCAGTCGATACTCAGTGGGACCAAGCCTCACCTCTCGGCCCGACGCACTGACACGATGACCCGCGGTATCCAGTTCGAGAACGCCGGCCGTCATGATCTCGCCATCGGAGGTTTTTGCGCGACGAAGCACCGCCTGGATACGCGCAACCAGCTCGCGGGGAGAAAACGGCTTGGTGATGTAATCGTCGGCCCCGCCCTCAAGTCCGGCGACCTTGTCATATTCGTCCGCCCGTGCCGTCAGCATGATGACCGCGAGATCTTCGTTGTCTTTATCGCGCTTCAGCATTCGGGTCAGTTCGAGACCACTCATGTCAGGCAACATCCAGTCGACGAGCGCGAGGTCCGGCCGTTCATCCGCAAGCATTTGCCGCGCGCTTCGGCAGTCGCCGGCTTCGACCGTCTCAAAACCCGCACGCACAAGGTGAAACGCGATCATTTCACGAATGGGCGCTTCGTCTTCAACAATCAGGATTTTGCTGGCAGCCATGTCTGGACCTGTGAAATCGGGGAGCGTGCGGTACCTTGCCGCGCGACGCCGCGAATTACAGCAGTACTATATTACAAGTGAGTTACGGATGCCGTGGGGGCGTTGCGACGTCCTGGCGCAGGTAGGCAGGCTCGATCTCGGCGGGATCCAGTAACCGCCTGTCCGTCACCATCCGCCGCGCCGAGGGCAACAGGAAGCGCGCTGATGGAAAGCAAATGTCGGCAAGCGACTCGAAGCCATCACTGTTCTTCGACCAGAGCTCGGGATATCGCTGCCAGCCGGCGCCCGCCGCGACCCGTCCCTCGCGCCCACCGTCGTCGAGTTCGGCCAGGCGGGTCTTCGCCTGCAGCCGTTCGGCCTGCAGCGGCACCACGCCGTCACCGAACGCATACTGACCCAGGTAAACCTGGTCCATATGTGCGTCCTGGGCGACGAACACGTGGTCTGCGTCCTGCGTCGCGAACACCTCCTCGGCAACCGCGAGCATCGACGAAACCGGGGCGACACGCAGGCCGGCGCCGTGCGCCATGCCCTGCACCAGTGATGCTGAAATTCTCAGCCCGATAAACGAGCCCGGCCCGACTCCCAGTACCAGCGCGTCGAGCGAGGAAAGTGTGCACGCCCCCTCGGCCAGCACCTCCTCGATCATCGGCACAAGAAGACGTGTGTGCTCTCGCTCCTGTTCCTCGTGCCGTTGCAGGACGATGTCCTCCACCTGCAGCGCCACGGAGCAGGCTACTGTCGACGTGTCGACCGCAAGCAGCTTCATGCGACGCTTCTCTCTGTGCGTGCAAGGAAGCTCGCAACCTCGTTTAACGAGTCGGTGTGCGGCATCGGCGACAGGCTATCGAGAAATATCCGGCCGTAGCGCTTGCTGCTGATTCTCGGGTCGCCGAGCGCCACCACGCCGTAGTCGTCATGGTCGCGCAGCAGCCGACCGGCCCCCTGCTTCAGGCTGATCACCGCCTGCGGCACCTGGTGATCCATGAAACCGTTGCCACCCTCACGTCTCAGGAATTCGAGCCGCGCCATCAGCAACGGGTCCGATGGCGACGTGAACGGCAACTTGTCGATCGCAACCAGCGTGAGCGCCGAGCCGCGAACGTCGATGCCCTCCCAGAACGTACCGGTACCGAGCAGGACCGCGTTGCCGGCGTCGCGGAATCGACGCACGAGGTCGTCGCGAGGCCCGTCACCCTGCACGAGGAGAGGACGGCCTGACAGTCGCCTGGCGTTTCTTGCGAACCATCGCTCGGCTTCTCTCAACGCGCGGTGGCTGGTGAACAGGAAAAACGCGCCGCCCACGGTAAATTCGAGCAGGTCGCACACCGAGTCCATGAACGTCGCTGTGTGCTCCCGGTCCGAAGGCGGCGGCAGGTCGGGCGGCAGGTAGACGAGGCCGCGCTCTGCAACCGGAAACGGGCTCGGGAAATGCAGTGCTCTCGCCTCGTGAAGGCCGGTGCGCGACAGGTAGTGACTGAAGTCTTCCCCTACCGCCAGTGTCGCAGACGTCAGGATCCACGACTGGAAGCCGTTACCCAGCAGGCCGGACAACGTGTCGGAGACATCGAGCGGTGTCAGGTGCAGCCGCAGGCTGCGCGGATTGACCTGCATCCAGCGCAGACCGTCCAGCGCCTCGCTGTCAGCGATGTGCACAAGTCGTTCGATCAACAGCGCGAGTTGCTCATACGCCTTGTCCAGCTCGGTGCTGTCGCCCAGGTACGCTTCACTAGCCAGCAACAGGGTTTGCAGGCTGTCCTGCAGCGCGTCGAGCGAACAGCGAATCGAGTTCAGGATCTCCGGCAGCGGATAGCGGCCCTCGCTGCGCGGTGCATCAGCCTTGAGTTTGCGCAGGTCATTGGTCACGGTGTCCAGGGCCCTGGCCATGTCGCGATCCGCCAGCGTCTGGGCGCGGCAGTCTTCAACAAGGCGTTCGATCTCCCGGCTGCCGACGGCCAAGCCGAAAAACTGCGTCGCAAGGTCAGGCAGCAAATGGGCCTCATCAACGACAACCGTCTCCGCGCCGGGCAGGAACTCGACGAAGCCGCTTTCCTTCATCGCCAGGTCGGCAAGCAACAGGTAGTGGTTGACCACCACGAGGTCGGCCTCCTGCGCGGCACGTCTCGCCTTGACGACAAAACAGTCGTTGTAGAAAGCGCATTTCTGACCGAGACAGTTTTCGCTCGTCGAGGTCACCATCGGCCAGACCGGCGACTCCTCCTCCACGTCCGGTATTTCAGCGATGTCGCCGCTTCGGGTTTCATGGCGCCATTCGGCGATCGCCATGATGTCGTTTCGCAACGCAGGTGCAACACTATCCACCTGATCGAGTCGTTGCAGACACAGATAATTGGCGCGGCCCTTCAAGAGCGCTGTTGAGACCGGCCGGCCGATGGCTTTACCGACCAGCGGCAGGTCGCGATGGTACAGCTGGTCCTGCAGCGCCTTGGTACCGGTCGAGATGATGGTCTTTTTGCCGCTGAGCAGCGCCGGGACCAGATAGGCAAAGGTTTTGCCGGTGCCGGTGCCGGCTTCGACGACCAGTCGATCAGCGTTCTCGATTGCCTCGGCAACGGCTTCCGCCATCCACGACTGCGCCGGCCGCGGCCTGAAGCCCGGCAGGTGTCGAATCATCGGGCTGTTGTCGCCAAAGAAATCGCGCAGATCGGTCACGAGCGGGAGAGTACACGCTATGGTCATCGATGGCGACGCGCAATCTCGCCGCCAGCAGGGAGATTATCTGCCGGTTGTTTTTATCGCCGATTGGCGACGTTCTTCAGCATGCGCTGGTCCGCCTTGAAAGCGAATCGCAGGTAGGGTCCCTGTGCCGTGTAGCGTGCGCGACTCAGGTCGTCATCCGAGAAGCCGGCAACGTTGTATCCCAGTGACAGCCACAGGTTGTTGCCAAGGTTGTAGCCAACATCGAGCCCGACGCTGTAGTCACGGATATCCGACTGGTAGGAACTCAAGACGCTGGCATTGACACCGGCATCCCAGCGACTGGAAAAACTACGGCGAAGATCGAATCCGGCGAGGTCCGTGTAGCCGGTGTAGGCTTCGCCGTCGAATTCGCTGCGCACGTACTTGAACGCATACTGCAGCGACAGTTGCATGTGCTCACCGAAGTGACGATTCGCGTTGAAATTGTTGATGAAGCGCCAGCTCCGCTGTTGCGACGTCGCCCTGACCGAATCCTCGTAGACGAGGTCGGCGCGATCCAGGAAGGTCCAGCGGCTGTCCGCCTTGCGCCACGCCCAGCCGAATTTCAGGTCGGCCTGCGTCGACTGCACGCCACCGAGCATCTCCGAGTCGAACACGGTCAGGCCCGCCGACAGGCCGTGGCCGCGGACCGGTTCGCGATACCAGCCAAACAACAGTGAAAGCCGGTCTTCACTGTCCGAGTTGCGATGTTCGACGCGGGCATTCGCGCTCCAGACGTCGCTGTTGTACATCGCGCCGACAAACGTTGCCGTAAAGTCGTCGTCGAGCGAACCAGACGCCAGCTCACGATCCGTGTCGAGCTGGCGGAGATCACTGCCGGACAGTGTATTGCTCTGGTCAACGCCAATATCCAGCAGCCAGCGTTCACCCAGCTGCACGCCCTGAACAAGGCCGACGTTCGCGAACAGACGCGGCCCGAACTCGCTGAGCTCATTGTTCAGCGTCGTTTGCAGTTGCGCACGTTGCCACGGCGTCGCACGCAGTCCGACCCGGGTCATCTGCGACTCGATATCGCGACCCTCGCTGCGCTCGTATTCGGTCAACAACTCAACCTTGCTGCCGAGCTTGATATCGGTGCCGATCACCATCGTGTCCGGGAAATCGGCGCTGTCCGCTGTACCGCTGATCGCCGTCGTGCTGGTCGCGCGCAGCAGGACACGCCCGTCAAGAATGCGCTGTGACAATCCGATCTCGGCGAGATCACTGACCCGGCTGTCGCCGTCCTCGAACTTGTCCTCGGCGTGCATGACGCCAAGGCTGGCATTGAAATTACCGTGATCGTAGAGCACGGCACCGCGGACCAGGTTTCGAATATCTTCAGTCTGCAGTTGCTGCTGCCAGGCCGCCTCGCCACGCAGTGAGAAGCGCTCGCTGACCCGGCCCTCACCTTCGACGCCAAGACGACGAACGCCCTGGTCAGCCGCCGCCTGGTTACCCAGGCCGAAACCATCATCAACTTCGCGTATGAACGCGCGCACACGAGCGTGCTCACTGGTGTGTTCGATCTCGATCTTCTGCGCGCTGCCGCTCTGCGATGTCGATCCGACGACGGACTCCGTGTTCGCATACTCGGCGCGAATCAGGGTCTCCGGCGTGACCTGCCAGCGGAGGTCGGCTCCACGAAGCTCGGTTTCAGCGCCGGACGTCTCGTCGGTGATAAACGTCGCGCCGACTTCGACACGATCGTCCGACGAGTGCACCGAACCACGACCGCCTGCTACCAGCGCCTCATCGTCTCCGGTACGCGACTCGTACTCAACAACGATGAACACCGGATTGAACTCCGTGTCCCGGCTCTGCACCGGTTGTTTGAAGAACAGCGTGCCGTTCAACGGATCAAGGTTGTAGTCCAGAAAGCGCGTCAGCGTTTGAGAACTGACCACCTGGCCACTGTCGAAACGATCCCGCACCTCGATGCGTACCTGTTCGCTGTTGACGACGATCGGCGCACGCGACAGTCGATACAGTCCGGAGGTGCCGTCGCCGCGAATCTCGTCGCGATTAAATCCCTGCGATGTCTCGGCCGCGAAAACTGTATAGCCGACGTTGTCACCCCGGAAGCCGGACTTGAAGCCATTCAGTCGACGCTCGTAACGCGCGAGTTCGGTCACCGAAAGACCGGTATCGATATCGCCGAATAATGCGAAGAACTGATCGCGCTCTAGGCGAACATACAGCTTGCGCTGGCTGGCCGCGTCGAAACGCTGCTCGCTGGCATCGGCGTACAGCGGGTAGTACTCATCCGGATTCACCACGGTCTCGAGCTTCGAAAGATCCCGCTCGCGATCTGAGTCATAAGCCAGCGTCAGCAGGTAGTCGCCGCGGATCTGGCCCTTGGCGAAAAACGCGACGCGTCCTTCTTCGGTGAAGCCGTCCTCGAAACCGGCGGACAGCGCGGCATCCATGTTGTCCGACAGCGTCGTGTGGGCCGCGGTGCCCTCCGCGAAGCCAACAAGAATCCAGTCACGGGCAGCGGGCGTCAGCCAGCCGCGGACTTCCTGCTCACGCTGGTTTTCGAATTCAAGCTCAACCAGTAACTCGCCGGAGCGAGTCGTTGGTTCGAGCGCGATAAAGGCGATACCGCCCTCGCCGATGCGATAGTGAGACTGGCGATCGCCGATACGGACCAGCTGGTTTGACCGCGATTCCTCAACGTCAAACCAGGAACGATACGGGTCACGAACGCGGAAGTTACCCGTCATGCCCGGGCGAGCCGGATTGCCGCTGCGGTCGAACAGCCGAATCGCGAGGACCGGTCGTGTCCGACCATCGGCGACGAGATTGGAGCGGTCGGCGACAACCTCCGCGCGCGACGGCGGTCCCGCGAAGTAGAGGCGTCGCTTGATAACCTCGACGACGTCGCCGTTCGCGTCCACGATCTCCGCACGAATCCGGTTCTCACCGTCCTCCAGTGCGGCGGTGCGCCAGCGGCTCACAGCAACGGTGCCTTTCCGGTTTTGCGCGACCCCTTCGAAGTTCAGCGCGCTAACCGGCCGGCCGTTGACCGTCAGTTCAACACTCTGGCCCGGACGATGCTGGATCGACACCTTGGTCGCCGGAATGGCCGGCATAAAGTCGCTCGCCGGGTGCAGCATGGCGAAGTCGCCGCCAAGGCCCTCGATATCGGGCTCCACCTGGGATCGCGGTGAGCCAACGTCCGGATCAACGGTGTAGCGGTCGTCGTTCTCCACCTGGGTGCCCGGGATCGCGCCGCGCGTCGCCGCCGCCTGCGCGCCGGACGACTCCTTGGTCACTTCCAGGAACGACGGCGCGCTCGGTCGTACACCGCTGAGAATCAGTTCGACACGGCGGTTCTGCTGGCGGCCTTCCGCCGTCGCGTTGCTGGCGACCGGATCGTCCGGTCCGCGACCGTCCACCTGGATGTCTTCGGCCGGTACCTCCAGCATCGCGCCGAGGTAAGAGGCAGCCGACAACGCACGAGCTCGTGACAGCGCGTAGTTGTCTGCGAAAATCTGGCGATTGCGCGGCGAAATCTTCTGGCTGTCACTGTGACCCACGGCCGTGATGCGCACGTCACGAACGCCGCGCCAGTCGTCGAGCAAAGCGTCCAGCTTCGCGATGTCGGCGCCGGACAACTCATCGGAGAGCACGTCAAATTTCAGGTCAAGCACGTAGCCGGCATTCTTCACCGTGGCCGGCGCGCGTTGCATGCGTGTTTCTGCAACCGGTGTGCGCTGCTTCGCGGCAATCGGCGTGTCGAAAGTAGCGATCGCCCGTGTCGCCAGTTCACCGCTGACGTCGTCGTCGATCTCGACACGGAACTCGAGCGAGCTCTCCCAGTTACCGCTGCGGTCCGGCAAAGCCATGGAAATTGCCTGGTTCATGATCCGCGGGTCACCAAGGTGAGCACCGTCAATGGTCAGGCTGCCGCTGGAGTAGTTGACGCCCTCCGGCAGCACAACCATCAGGTCAATGTTGCTGATGTCGACATTGCCGATGCCGTCCATCTTGAGTTCGTAGATCACCGACTCGGCACTGCCGCCACTTTTGGCAGAAAGCTCGAGTTCGATACGGCCCTCGGGAGCCGGTTTGCGTTTCAGGTAAAAGTTGCTCGTCAACAGGCTGCCGCGAGACAGCTTGACGAACTGCGAGTCCGGACGACCGGCCTCACGTGCATTCAGGTCACAACCGACCACGTCGAAGTAGTTCGGTACAGTGAAGCGATCAAGTTGTACAACGTGTGTACCCGCCTTCAGTCCTTCGAAGTGAAAGCGACCGCCTTCGTCGGAGACGGCGTAGCGGCCGTCTTCCAGGTACACGCGCACGCCGGCCACGCCCTGCTCTTCGCTGAACGGCTCGGCCGAGCACTCACCCTCGATGATGCGGCCGAGCAGCGTACCCGTGCTGCGGAAGAGATCTTCGGTCACCTGGATGGCGACCTGGGCTTCGTTGGACACGAGGCCACCCGCGGCTTCCGCGGTGGCACGATTGACAAGACTCTGTCCGCGCTTGGCGGACACCAGCTCAACAACGTAGGCAATCGTTACATTGCGTGTGGCTGACAACGGATCGAGTGAGAACGTCAGCGTACCGGCATTCGCATCGATGACGGGGTCCGGAGCGGATTCGCCGTTGTATCGCGTTGAACCGTCGACATAGCGCAGTCCGAACGGCAACTGGTCGATGATGTTCAACTGGTTCGCAACACCGGCACTGCCGGTATTCTCCAGAACCAGTTCGTAGCGGATAAAGTCGCCCGGAGCGGCTGTTGTCGTCAGGGTCTGCTTCTGCAGGAAAAGCTGTGACGCGTTCGGATCGACCGGGACGTCGACGGCAAAACTCAAGCCGCCCGTCTTGGTGAACTCGATACCGAACGACGCATCGCTGATGTCGTACGGCGCACCCGGCAGGGTCTGGATGTCTGCCGGCGACGATACCGACGGCGCCGTAAACTGCGGCGGCGGCGTGACATCGATGCGGTAATTGCCGTCCGGCACGACCGGGAATCGGAACTCGCCGGGCGCGAAGACGTACACCGTTCCGGAGCTGTCCGTTGTTGTTCCACCGCTGACAATCGAAGACGGGAACTGGCTGACCCCGTCATTACCAAACACGACGGCCGGCTGGCCGGTCGAGGCATCGACAAGTTCAACGATGCTGCCGGTGACGGCGGTACCGGTACGAGTTTCGAACACGCGTTGCGTGGGATCGACGACGGCAAGCGTATCGGACGTGTCCGTAGAATCCACCGGATCCGAATAGTCCACGCGGATGTCGGTGTTCGAAGCCGCCTGCAATACGCAGTCACCGCTGCTTGCCGCGGCACCAACGCTTGGCACAAAGCCCGCGAAGATGCCGGTATCCAGCCCGGTTTCTGAAAGGCGAATCGTCTCGACATCGCCCGTCGCAGGACTGGTCACCGTCACAGTGGCGTAGTCAATGACCTGGAAATTGAGATTCTGGTCACCGTCGTCAAGGCGGATAAACACCGGCTCGCCGAGGTTGTACACCGGGCTGACGTTCAGCTGTTGCGGCAGCGTCGGGTCGATAACAGCACCGCCCACCAGTTGCGGATCGCCGAAATCAACGAACGAACCGCCCTGGAAACAGGCGCTGGGTCCAACGCTTTCAACATAGACGCCGCTGCCGCCAGGCAGAACGCGGGTCAACTCGACCGTCGATGGCGTCCGCAGGACGGAGGTTGTCAGCTGGACGAGATTGCTTTGCCGGGCGTCCGGGTTACCAGCAGCGTTGGTGAATTCGATGACCGCCTGGTTCTCGATAACGGCACCGGGTGGTGCGGTAAATCCGGTCTGTGGCGTGGCCAGAACGAGGCCGAAAAGGACGCTCGCCACAGTGCGGAGAAGCCCTGAGTGGATTCTCCAGACGTGCCTCGGGGGAAACAGCTGTTTCCCCCGAGAGTCGTCTGACGGACCGCGCAAAGCGCCGGGACCGGGTGGCCCCGCGCGCTCGATCGCGAGCACCTGGCCGCCTCTGGAGGCGGCCAGAATGCCTGCAAATCGTCGCAACCCGTCAATCACCGTGATGATTCGCTAAACGGCCGGTTTACGTCGGGTCGATCTGTGCGCGGAAGCGGATCGTGACCGCGTCAGCGCCGACCGAGATGGATACCGGCTGGCTGGCTGGCGGCTGAGACGAATCCCGGCCTGCGATCGTCAGCGTGTCCGTACCATCGAACGTACATCCGTCGCCGTCAGCATCACCGACATCGGCGGTGCAGTACGTCGTCGTTCCGTTCTCGGTGATCGACACGTTGCCCGTACCCGACGGCAGGTTGCCGGTTTCGAACAGCAGTTCCGGCGTCAGCACGTCGCCAATCGAGATATTGGTCGCGGTCGCGGCACCCGTGTTGGCAATCTCGATCTCGTACTCGATGATTGCGCCCGGGATGGCGAACGGGTCCGTCGTACCGTTGATCGGGTCCGAGATAACCGTGGCGTCCTTGGTGATGGCCAGGGTCGCTGACTGGACTTCATAGCCGTCCTGGGACGTTTCGAAGCCGTCTTC
This sequence comes from uncultured Woeseiaceae bacterium, assembly GCA_964606915.1. Classification (GTDB taxonomy): domain Bacteria; phylum Pseudomonadota; class Gammaproteobacteria; order Steroidobacterales; family Woeseiaceae; genus UBA1847. The sequence goes on from CAZSIQ010000032.1 coordinate 24,695, forward strand.
ACCGGCATCGTTGAAGACCGTTTCAATGGTGCCGGCACCGTCGGTTGTGACTTCAACCAGGTCAGCACCCAGGGCTCCATCCGCAATCGGGTTCAGGCTGGCGCCGGGATCAGCGGCCGTCGCCGTCAGTTCGATATGCGCGAACTGGCCGTCGGTCAGTGTGATCGGCGCGTCAGAAAGAACAGCGACGAGGATCGAGCCACCTTCCGGCAGCGCGTCGACAAACGGGTTGTCGCCGCCTGAGCCCAGCGTCGTGTCACCGTCGTTATCGGCGATGAACACGAAGTCGGTGTCCATGTCGGCGTTGTCGACCGTGCCGTTGACGGTGTCACCGGTCAGGTTGATCGCCGACAAGCGGAGATCCAGCGGCGAGTTACCGGTGTTCGTGATCGTGAAGGTCGCAACGGCATCCTGCTCGTTGGGTGCGACCACCGTGTTCACGGCGTCCGTATTGGTGATAGTGAAAGTGACAATACGGTCAACAACGAAGGTCGGCGCGACAGCGTCGATCGGCGTCTGGCTGTTACCACCTACCTGGTAGGTGATCGTCGCCGTATTGTCGATAGGGGTGCCAGCATCCGTGCCGTCAGCCATTGCCACCTGGCCCATCGCCAGGAAGGTCACGGCTGTGCTCAGCTTGAGCATCATCCCGATACGCGGGGTTACGATTTTCATCACGGTACTCCTTTCAGTTCCGTTCGGTTTTTCCATTTACCCGGCAGACGTTTTCGAATCCGGATGCTGCGGGCCTGCCAGCCACGACATCCGGGTTACCTATTTCAGGATCGCTGTGAAGCGCACGACGCCCTGGGCACCCACGTCGAGGCTGCCCGGCATGCTCCAGCGAATGTGTGTGTAGTCCTCCGGCGTTGCGGCTCGCTCGCCGGCGTCATCGACAACGGTCAGTGACTCCGCGCCGGAGAAACTCTGTCCGCCGTCCACGGAGAACTCGAGCTCGAGGCCCGGTCCGAAGGCAGAACCTTCGACGTACAGCAGGTTCTCGGAGATCGGGTTGGTAATGACGACATTGTCCGCGGGCTCTGTGCCGGTGTTGCGGAAGCTCGTTGTATAGATGACACGCTCGCCCGGAACCACGGTTTCGGCGGCGACCAGTTCCGTCACTTCTTCACCCGCCGCGTTGGTCGAGACCTGTACCTTTTCGACAGTGGTCTGCACGTCCAGCGTGCCTTCCTGCTGCGCGTTCGCGCTGCCAAGTGCCAGCAGTGCCAGCACGGTCAGTAGGATCTTTTCGCTCTTCATCGCTCTTGCTCCGTTAATCAATGACGACCTGGAATTCGACCGTCTGCACGCCGTCAGTCGAGGTGAGATCACCCAGGCGAACGACGATGGTTGGTGCACCGGACGTGTCGAGTTCGCCCTCATCGGCGTCGACGGCATCGCTCAGCGCACCGGTATTCAGTTGAAGACTGTTGGATACGTACGTGGTGAACGCCGGAATCGCGTCACGCACGACGCTGCCGGTGGCCGTACCCGAGGTCACCTCGACAACAATCGTGTAGGTAATCGTTGCACCCGGCACTGGCTCTGAACCGCCAAAGGGATCCGTCACCACCTGCGACTTGTTGATGGTCAGCAGAACATCCGAGACGAGGTACTCGCCGGCGAGAGTTGCCGTCGCATTGGTCGCACCGACAACGGCGTCGACACCGCCGTCACCCTGCCCCGCAAACACGGTTCCCGGCGTGCCGCTGCCGGTCTCTGCAGTGGCAATCAGTTCGGAAAAGCCGCGCTGCCCGTTGGTCGCTGTGCCCGGGATATCGTTCAGGATAAACACGGCGATCGACTCGTCGGCCGCAAGTACCGGGTCGTTTCCGCCCGGGTTGTAGGCCACGTCACCGGCATTGAAATCGCCGCTGCCGTCCGTATCGAAGTAGATTGAGACTGATGACGGCACCGGATCAAAATCGTCGCCACCGACCGCGCTGTTGACTGACAGCTGGAACGTCTCGGTACCGTTGCCCGTGTTGACGATCGTGAACAGCAGGGGCTGGTCTGTGCTGCCGGCCGTCACCAGGCGCTGCGCCGTCTGCAGGCTGACCGTGACATCGATACGTTCAACGACCGTCACGCTGGCCGTGTTGGAGGTCAGCGTCGTCGGTGTACCGGCGAGATCAAAACTGATCGTCGCGGTATTGTCGATCACCGTTCCGGCCGGTGTACCGTCAGCAAATACAGGCGCTGTAAACGCCAGCGCACAGGTTGCCACGCTCGCGAGCGCGGTCTTTTTGGTCCATCCCGTCATCAAGGTTCATTCCTTACGAGCCAGGGTTTAAAAAGCGGGCGCGATCCATGCGCCCTATCGCTTCATTGCGATATAAACCGGACTTTCCATAAATCCGATCGAGACTTTAAGTTCCGTGCGGGATGAGTCCGCGTTTTGTGAACGACTTCACGGTTTGCCTGTGAAGTCCCTCACAGTGCGATCGCACCGTGTTTAGAAGGGTCTGCCGGGTGTTGGATCCGATGTGCACCCCGCTGCACACCGGTTTATGTCAAGCATCCCCCACGGTGTCGCGGACGCGACCCGCACTAATGAGGTTTGACTATGTCGAGCTTCTTCATTTTTGACCGTAACGTGCTGGGCGGCAGCCCCAGACGAGTTGCCGCTCCGTTAGGCCCGGAGATCCGCCACGCGGTTTCTTCGAGCACGCTGATAATGTGTTCCCTTTCCACCAGTTTCAGGTCAGCAATCGTCGTGCTGACCACCTTGGTTTCGGCTGCGTCGCTGTGGACGACGAGTGGATCAGGCAGCTCCAGCACTTCGCCGTCACTGGCGATGGCTGCCCTCTGTATGACGCCTTCAAGTTCGCGCACGTTGCCCGGCCATTCGTACTCCCGCAGTTGCTGCATCATCTGTGAGGAGATGCCGCGGAAATCACGGCCCATACGGCTGCCGTAGACGCCGAGGAAGTGCTGCGCCAGCAGATCAATATCACCTTCGCGCTCCCGCAAGGGCGGAATGCTGATCGGAAAGGTATTGACGCGGTAATAGAGGTCCGAGCGGAACGTTCCCGCCCTGACCGACTCGGCGAGGTCGCGATTGGTCGCCACGATCAGGCGGACGTCGACCTTGACCGTCTCGGTTCCGCCAAGACGGTCGAATTCCCCTTCCTGCAGCACGCGTAGCAATTTCGTCTGCAGTTCGAGCGGCAACTCGCCAAACTCATCGAGAAACAGCGTTGACCCGTCGGCGAGGTCAAAACGGCCACGCTTGCGGGTATCGGCACCGGTGAATGCGCCTCGCTCGTAGCCAAACAGCTCGCTCTCGATGAGGTTAGCCGGCAGAGTCGCGCAGTTCACTTTGACCAGCGGTCGGTTGGCTCGCTTGCTGCGCTTGTGAATGGCTCGTGCAACCAGTTCCTTGCCCGTACCGGTCTCACCGAGTATGAGCACAGGCGTATCGGTTTCGGCGACCATCTCGACCATGCGCAGCGTTCGCAGGATGGCTTCGCTTTCACCGACGATTTCGTCAAAGCCGTGCGTCTGCTGAATTTCCTCGCGCAGGTAGACGTTTTCTGCCTCCAGCCGCTCTTTTGCCTGGTTGAGTGCATCGAGGGCGTCAGCCAGCTGGGCCTGGCTCTTGATGCGGCTGACAAAGTTCGCGAACAGCTCGGCGACCACGCGCAAATCGAGAACATCCTGGTCCGACCAGGTCTTGGGGCCGTTGGAGCTCGCAAAATTGACCACGCCGACCAGCGACGCCGCCACCGTCAGTGGCAAGGCAACAAAGGACTGGATGCCGAGCTTTTCAAGCGTTGCGCGATCCGCCGCCTGGCTGTCCGGCATACTCGCGACGTCCTCGATCCTGACAACCCCACCCGCCTGGATCGTTCTCGACAGCACGGGAAAATCGGCTACTGTTATCTCATCCCACAGGGGATGCGGTGTTTCACTCCACCGGTAGTTGATCGCTCCCCGGTTCTCGTTGGCGCCCGACCAGATCAGCGAGCTGCGATCAGCGCCAATAAACTGGCACACCTCGCGCAGGCAGTGCTCGATCACGTCTTCCGAGGACTCGATCGGCGTCATGATCATGTAGGAGCTGATGCCAGCCACGAGATTCTGGAAATGCCTGCGGCGGTCCAGCGCCGATCTTGCTTCCTTGATCTCACGAATATCGGTCTGCGCACCCCAGATCCGGACCAGCCGGCCTTTCTCGATAATGCCGGTCAGGCTAAGTTGCAGGGCCCTCTGTTTGCCGTCTCCGCCGCGATACAACAGCTCGTGGTCTTTAAGCGTGTAGTCGCTGGCGATGAACGCCCGGAACACGTCGCGGAACGCGTCCAGATCTCGTGTCGCGTCCAGCTTGGACAGCGGAATGCCAATCGCATCAGCCATCGACGTCTTGCTCAACACATCGACGAAGTGCGGGTTGCACTCGACGAGCCGGGAGGCCATGGCCGATTCGACCAGCGCATCCAGCGTCGCCGGGAGTTTCAGGGGCTGCTGGAACGCGAAGCAGTAAACCGGGTCCTGCGTCGTATCGAGCAGGTTGCGGAACCGGGATTCGAGCTGCAACACGCTGTCCTGTGCAGCCTTGATAATCTTCGCCTGGTCATCTCCAAAGATGTTTTCCGCCTGGCGACGCTCCAGCAGGGCGTACAGCGCGCCGAAAGCCAGGAACAGGAAGCCGGATCGTGTCATCAGCCAGTGAACGGACGTGGGTACGTTTACCGGCAGGAAGACCGGGTTGGTGAAGTAGGAGACCGACGGATCGCTGACCTTGAAGGCGAGTTCGATCAGCGACTGCCCGACAATCAACAGTATGCCGGCGAAAATCATCCAGCGGCCGGCGTTCGTCTGGTGGCGTGATCGGATCAGGCCGTTGCGATGTATCGTCACGAAGACCACAACGCAGACGGCGATGATAATCAGGTCGACCACCCGCATCAGCGTAATGGCTACCGGGAAATCGACCATCAGTCGTTGCCTCTGCGTTTAGCGCGCAATCCGTGCCCTTTGCGCCCGTCAAAAATCGGACGTCGTTCTTGATTCTGTCCGTTATGTATCACCATTTTTCGCGACAAGTCACGATATTTCGTGACTTGCGTCGCGGAAATCCGACGATTGGTCAGTAAGGAACAATTAAGTTAAATAAGAAAGTAATTTAACTTACTGAAAAATATAGCATTATCAAAAAAGTGTGATATCTCGCACTTCTGGCACAGTTTCTGCACCTTGGATAGTAGAAGCGCGTAAGCAACATCCCGAAAAATGCGATACGCGCCAGCAACTTGGGCACAGGAGAGGACAGGATGACCAGCAAGGAACTGAATCTGCTGCTGATTGCGGACAGCACGGAACGAGCCGGCTTGCTACGCCAGGCCATGGAACAGCAGGGAATCACCTGCATGATGCGACGCGTGGATCCGGGCAACGGCGCCTGTGCCTATGTCCGACGTACCGGCCTTTACCGTAAAACGACGCCGCCGGACGTGGTCCTTGTCGATTTCACCGTCCCTGACGCCGAAAAGCTGTCATTGCTGAAAAGCGTCGCTTTCGGCCCCAAGCGATCGGGTGCCCCGGTCGTCATCCTGACCAGCGAAAACAGCGAGCGCCTCATCGGTCGTGAGGGCCTCACAGACAGTTACTCGACGATGTTCGCACCCACGGAGCTGAACGGTTTCCTGGCCAAAATGCGGGAACATCGTCGACGTCGTTTCATGCGTGCACTCGACGTCATGTACCAGCTTGGACCCGTCATGGTCCGTATGCCGCGCTCCTTTGTGCAGCGCCCCTACCAGTACGCTGCACTCACAGCCTGACTTCTGCAGGCAAAACGGCAATCTTCAGGCCGCTCATTGAGCGGCCTTTTTTTGTGCAGGCTCACAATCGTATGGCTGTCAGCGCGTGCTTGCCGGCGCCAGTCGGGGGTATAGCGAATTCGCCCGTCGAGAGCGATTGGTGAGTTGGCAGGATACCGCGGGCGCGGTCTATTCGGGCTTGCGCAGCTCGTAGCGGCGTATTTTTTCGACCAGCGTCGTGCGTCCGATGCCGAGGCGCTTGGCGGCAGCCTGTACAACACCGTCCGAGGCCTGCAGCGCTTCTTCGATCATGTCACGTTCGATTTTCGACAGGTAAGCCTTGAGGTCGATCCCGGCTTCCGGAAGCGCTACGGGTGACAGATTGGCGCTTAACACGCGGACGTCGTCGTCGGACTCGTGGTCCTCGTCGGCCAGTGGCCACGGCAGGTCCGCTTCGCCGACAATGCCGTCCGGCTTGATGACCGCCAGTCGCTCCACCAGGTTGGCCAGTTCGCGAACGTTACCGGGCCAGGTGTAATCCCGGAGTCGCTGCATGGCCCGCTCGCCGATGGCAAGATCCACGCCCTGCTCGCGGGAAAGCCGGCGAATGAATTCATTGCAGAGCGGTTCGATGTCTTCGGTTCGTTCCCGCAACGACGAAATTTCGATCGGGAACACGCTGAGACGATAGAACAGGTCCTCGCGGAACTTGCCCGTTGCGATTCGCGCCGGGAGGTCACGGTGCGTCGCCGCGACGACGCGTACGTCGATCGGGATCTGCTTTGTGCCGCCTACGCGCTCAATGACGCGCTCCTCGAGTACGCGAAGCAGCTTGACCTGCATCGCCGGCGGCATGTCGCCGATCTCGTCAAGGAAGAACGTGCCGCCCTTGGCCAGCTCGAAACGCCCGGCGCGAGCCGACACGGCCCCGGTGAAGGCGCCCTTTTCGTGTCCGAAGAGCTCGCTCTCCAGCAAATGATCGGGGATAGCGCCGCAGTTGATAGCAACGAACGGGCCCTGGCGTCCGGAGCGCTCGTGAATCTCGCGGGCCACGACCTCCTTGCCGGTACCGGACTCACCGGTAATCAGGACATTGGCCATCGACGGCGCAACCTGTTCGGCCAGGCGGCGGATCGCCTGCATATCGGCGCTGGCGCCAACCAGCCGGCTTTCGCGGCCGACTTCACTGTTGGCGCTGTAACGCGTGACGCGAATAGCGTCCAGCACGTCGCTCAACTGGTCGAGTCGAACCGGGTACTCGAGGCTGTGAATGCGCGCCCAGGGGTATTCGTCGCTCAGAGCGTTCACTGGGCGGTCTCTCCCTGCATCATGACAATCGGTACGTCGGGATTGATGCGCCCAACGTCGATAAGAAGCTGCTTGACGTCGGATTCGCTGAGATCGGCGCCGACAAACAGCGCCTCAAGCGGGTCGTCGCCAAGGCAGTCGCGCCATTCAGACGGTGTCGAGGTCAGTACCTCCGGCGTGTCCATGAACTCGATCAACTGCTTGAGACTGCGTGCCTGCTCCCGGCCGTGATTGACAACCAGGATCATCGACACGACTCCACGGGCCGACCCGGGCGGTCAACCCGGCTGGCTGCAGACAGCGACATCATTTCGCAGTGTTCTGGCACGGTATTTCGGTCTCCGACGACGCCGTAAACGGGCGTTAGCGTTGGATGTAAAAGTTAGAGATACCGCGCAAGTGACACCATCGGGAAATCCCTGATATTGCCCTAAGTGTTCGGATTTTCCCATTTGCCCTTTTCTCTCAAGGAAGCCGCCGCAGAGCCGATAAAAAGACCAGGAACCGGTAATCACGGCCGCCCTTCCGTGGGCGGCACAATCTGCGAGAAAACACATGCGCCGACTGTTTGGCAGTGACAAAAGCCGAAACGAAGCCGAGGCCGACCCGGGCATCGTTTCGGAGGAAGCCGCGAATGAACCGCTTGAAGCGGAGACCAACCACCTTGCAGGGGCCGTAGACACGCTGAGTAACGTCGTGCGGACATTTGGCGATGAGTCCTTCCCGCTGGACTCGGAAATCGACCCCAACCTGTTCCGCCGGGAATGTTCGGAATTCGTGCGCCACATCGAAAACGGTGAAGCCGTTACCAGCCGCGAGATTCCCCGTTCGCTGCGCGGTGAGCGAGAGTGGTCACAGATCCGCAACTTTTTCGGTGAGCGACGTCGCGCTGAGCGCAAGTTCGTCACTGAACGCATTGGCGACTACCGGGAACTGGTCGAGGAACTGATTGGTGGCCTGCGTCGCATCGGCGAACGCGACCACGACACGCAGGAGCGAGTACAGCTGTCTCTCAGCGCCATGGAAAAGGCGGTCGAGAGCGGCGAACTCGGGCGCATTGAAGAAGCGTTCAAATCGACCATCGAGCAGGTCTCCGACACGTTCGAGGAACAGCGCCTCGCCTATGAACGCCAGCTGGGTGAGCTGAACGATCGAATGGCGGCCCTTCGCCAGGATCTCGTGGCGGCGCGTGAGGAAATGAAGCGCGATTCGCTGACCGACGCCTACAACCGCGGCGCCTTCGATACGGCCATCGAGCAGAGCCTGAACATGCACTTTGTGCTGCAGCAGCCGGTCACGCTGGTGATGATCGACTGCGACAAATTCAAGGAAATCAACGACGAGCACGGTCACGCAACCGGTGACCAGGCGCTCAGGGCCGTTGGTGAATGCCTGGCTCGCGCGTTTATCCGCAAGAGCGACCTCGTGGCGCGTTTCGGCGGCGACGAATTCGCGGTCATTCTCAACGAAACCTCGGCAGAGGCTGCATCACGAGTGATTGAACGCTTTGTCAAAAGCGTCGAGAAGATCCGCCTCGAGGCCGGTGACGAGCTCGTCGGCCTGACCTGCTCCGTCGGCTACACAGAGCTGACCGACAAGGATACGACCGAAAGCGTCATTCGCCGGGCCGACGAGGGCCTGTACGCGGTCAAATCCCGTGGCGGCAACGGCGCCGAATTCCGGCCTGCCAAGACCGACGAAACCGTCGGTGAAAGCTGATTTCTCGTGGCCCTCGGCCCTAAAGCGACGCCGGTTTCAGCCGATAACCGGTTAGGAACTGTGCCCGTGGACGGCGGTTGAAGGAGTAGACATTGGACCTGGCGACACTCATCGGATTGATCGGTGCGTTTGGCATCGTATTGACGTCGATCGTACTCGGCGGCTCTGCGTCCACGTTCGTCAACACCCCGTCACTGCTCGTGGTCCTCGGCGGAACCGTCATGGTCGTCATGATGAAGTTCAGCATCGGCCAGTTCGCCGGCGCGGCAAAAATCGCCGTAAAAGCCTTCCTGCACAAGCCCGTAAAACCCGAAAGCCTGATCGAGAACGCGGTTGAGCTTGCCAAGACCGCACGCCAGGGCGGTCTGCTGGCGCTCGAAGACGCGGAAGTTGTCGACGACTTTATGAAGTCCGGCCTTGGCCTGCTGATCGACGGCCACCCGGCCGACACCGTCAAGGTCATGTTGCAGAAAGACCAGAACCAGACCGTGCAGCGCCACCAGGACGGCCAGCAGATTTTCAAGGCCATCGGCGACGTCGGTCCGGCCATGGGCATGATCGGAACGCTGATCGGCCTGGTACAGATGCTTGCCAACATGGACG
>CAZSIQ010000033.1:0-32533 GCA_964606915.1 uncultured Woeseiaceae bacterium
GAAAACGTCTTCATTATCTCGTTCCCTAGAGAGCGTCTGTTATGGGAAAAATTCTATTTTATTCAACGACTTGTCAGTCGCTGCCGACCCGGCGCAGGCGATGGCCTCACCGGAGCGGCGAAAGGCGCGAGATTCTACTTGAGCGTTCCAAGCTTTGCAATCATGCAGTTAGGGGAATTTTCGCGCCCCCTGGCGGGCCCGGCTCGGCCGGGCTGCTCAGAACTGGTATTCCAGCGAAATGGCCGTAAACGTGTCCGTATTTTCCCGGTCAGCGGGCACGTCACTGTTGTATTTCACGGTATAGGAGAAGACCAGCGCGAGATTGCCGACGAGGGCTGCCGACACCGAGGTTGCCGACTCCACGTAGGTGTTCTCGTCGCCCGATTCAGCACTCAGCGACTGCTCGAATGTCGAGGTTTCGCTGAGCTGCCAGCTGTAGTCGGAGCCGAGACGAAGAATGAACTCTTCCTCTGTCGTCCCGTCGGCAAGGTCGGACTGACGAGCACCGACGCCACCTTCGACGTTTAGCTTGTGTTTCTCATTGTCGATGAGTCGACGACCGTAACCCACTGACTGGGAAAACTGGGTGTCGAATCCGGAGAATCGGTCCTTGCGCCATTGCAGGCGTCCGAACAGGAACTGGTTTTCGGCAATGCTCCACTCGCTCTTCCAGCCCAGCTCGTAAGCCTCGGCCGTGGTGTTGCTGTCTTCAGTGGCATTGACGGCGGCAGCCTTTGCCTCGTGGAACCAGTCGCCGGTCGTGTATCCAACTTCAAACCCGGAATTCAGCGTGGAATTCTCGGTGTTACCGGACGTTGACAGGAATCCCAGTGTTGCCTTACCAGACCAGGGATCTTGTTGCTGTGCATGCGCGCCGGAGGCAATAAGCAGCCCGGCGAGTATCAGGACTCGTTTCACGTTCTGTTCCTCAAGGATTTCGGGTAACGCGGCGCCGGACTCAACATAAACGAGCGGGCCGCGAAAGGCCGGGAAGTATAACCAATAAAGCAAGTGCATGTTTCACAGGTTTTGCCGCTTATTGGGTATACTCACGGAATGCAGGAACGACAACTCACCGGCCTCGACAGGCTGATCTCCGGCGCGAACAACCTGCTGCGCACCGTTGCCGCACCGGCAGGGGATGCAGCACGTCCCTACCCGGCCGCATCGGTCGATGAGTCGCCCATGAACGAGGCAGACCGTCGACACGCCGCCGGGCTGATGCGCGTCAATCACGCCGGCGAAATTGCCGCCCAGGGTCTCTACCAGGGCCACGCCCTTGTCGCTCGCAAAAGCGGGGTCGAGAAGCAGGTCCAGGAAGCGGCACAGGAAGAGTTCGATCACCTCGCCTGGTGCGAACAGCGCCTCGACGAACTGGGCGCATCGCGCAGCCTGCTAAGCCCTGTCTGGTACCTCGGCGCCTTCACGATGGGCGCGGCGAGCGGCATCCTGGGCGACAAATGGAGCCTCGGGTTTATCGCCGAGACCGAAAAACAGGTTGTCGACCACCTGGACGATCACTTTGAACGCCTTCCCGCAGACGACCAGCGCAGCCGGGCTGTCGTTACACAGATGCGAGAAGAAGAAATGGAGCACGGGCAACATGCTGTGGACGCAGGTGCCGCGGAATTGCCCGATCCGATAAAGCGACTGATGAAAGTCACCTCGAAAGTGATGACACAGACCGCCTACCGGATCTAGATTTTGGGGTCGGGCGGCCACTGTAGTTGCCCGTAGTAGAGGCCGTCAGGCCAGAAAGTGCGCGAGAGCGCGAGGTATCTTGTATGCAGACTTCGGCGAAGACACTGAGTGACGTACCGGCGATCAACCGGTTCCTGAGCTATTGCCGTGTACGGACAGTACCGTCCAAAACAGTAATGATTCACGCTGGCGACCTGCCTGACGTGCTGTATTACATCGTTGACGGCTCCGTCGAAGTCATGATCGAGGACGAAGACGGTAACGAAATGGTGCTGGCCTACCTGAACAAGGGACAGTTCTTCGGTGAAATGGGGCTCTTCTACGAGCAGCCGACGCGCAGCGCCTGGGTGCGCACGCGCACCGAGTGTGAGATTGCGGAGATGACCTACCCGCGCTTCCGGCAGATCGCCAGCGAGAGCCCGGGCCTGGTGTTCGAGCTGGCAACCCAGCTGGCAACACGCCTTGATCGAACGAACCGCAAACTTGGCGACCTCGCCTTCGTCGACGTTACCGGTCGTGTCGCTCACGCGATCATGGACCTGTGCAACGAGCCGGATGCCATGACGCACCCGGACGGCATGCAGATCAAGGTGAGTCGACAGGAACTGTCCAGGCTGGTTGGCTGCTCACGCGAGATGGCCGGTCGCGTTCTCAAGGTACTCGAGGAACAGGGACTGGTGTCGGCCAGCGGTAAAACGATCGTCGTTTACGGCGCCCGACCGAACCGCAATCTGTAGCGCGAAAGCGAACAGATAAGGGCCGCGCGGGTTCAGGGCCTGCGCGGCCTTTTTTGTGCGCCGGATTCAGCCAGAGGCTTTATCGATCTCGGCACGCATCGCGCTGATTGTCGCCGCGTAGTCGTCACTGCCGAAGATCGCCGATCCGGCAACGAAGGTATCGGCGCCCGCTGCCGCGATCTCCCCGATGTTGCCCACTTTGACGCCGCCATCGATCTCGAGCCGGATCTCGTAGCCGGAATCATCGATCAGGCGTCGCGCCGCTCGCAGCTTGTCGAGCGCCGCCGGAATGAACGCCTGGCCTCCGAATCCCGGGTTAACAGACATGATCAAGATCATGTCGATCTTGTCCATGACGTAGGCCAGGTGGTCGAGCGGAGTCGCGGGATTGAAGACCAGCCCGGCCTTGCACCCCAGGTCGCGGATCATGGACAGCGAACGATCCACGTGACGCGTCGACTCCGGGTGGATGCTGATGTAGCTCGCGCCGGCCTTGGCGAAGTCCGGGATGATGCGATCTACGGGCTCGATCATCAGGTGTACGTCGATCGGTGCATCGATGCCGTCATTGCGCAACGCCTCGCAGATCATCGGCCCGATCGTCAGGTTCGGCACAAAATGGTTGTCCATGACGTCGAAATGAACGACATCAGCGCCCGCGGAAAGCACGGCCCGCACGTCATCCCCGAGATGGGCGAAATCAGCAGACAGGATGGACGGGGCAATCAGTGGCTTCAAGGGACTCTCCTCTTTCGCGCAATGTACATCAAGGCCGTGGTCAACGCATCGAGCGACGCGCCTTGAGCAGCTCGTAGGCCGAGCGCACCTCCCGCGTCTTGTCCTCGGCAGCCTCGATCGCTGCCGCGTCCGCCTGTTCCCCACTGAGTTTGTCCGGGTGATAGCGGCTCATGAGTCGCCGGTAGGCTTTCTTGATGTCGTCATTACTTGTGTCCGGGGAAACGCCGAGCGACGAATACGCAGCACGGACACGAGCCGCGTCCGCATCACCGGCCGGAGACTGCCGAAAGCCCTTCTGCGCACGAATCATCGCTTCGACCTGTGCCAGCTCCACGCGGCCGATGTCGAGCGCCTCGCACACATCCCAGATCAGCGCACGCTCCCGGCCGGTCACGCTGGGCTTGGAGACGGAGACCTCGATCAGCAGGCGGATGAAGAGCAGCCGCAGGTCCTGGCGACGGGCATACCGGCGCTTGAGTTCAGCAGCCTTTGCGGTCAGCGGATAGGCTGTGCGCTTGCCGTCTTCAAAAGCCGCGATGGACGTGCGCACAGCCGCCGGCTTCAGACCCAGGCGGTGCATGACACTTCGCGCAGCGCGAATCTCCTGTTCAGTCACCCGACCGTCAGACTTGGCGAGGTGTCCCATCGATTCAAACAGGATTTGCACATAGCCCGCGGGCAGGCGACCCGCGCGGACCATCTCGTCGTCCGTGGACGAATACCGGGCGGCGAAACCGCGATCGAACTGGTGACCCAGGACCAGGCCGACCAGCGCAAGGATAGGCTTGGTCGTGGCGAGACCCGCCAGTGTCCCTATGACCTTACCCCAGTACATGCTGGGTATCTTGCCCGCTCGGGCCCAAGCACAGAATTGCCGAATACACAGACCGCGACCGGGTTAACAACAGCCCCCATCGTAGCGCCTGTCGCAGGTTGTTGCCAAAGCCCTTGCTAGCCTCCGGATGTCACGCCATCATGCCGGGCCTGACGCGGAGAAGCGCATGCCCGACGCCCTGTTTAAATCGCGAATTGACGAACTCGAATTACTTGCACGCGGCAAGGTGCGAGATATCTATGCCGTCGACCCGGACCATCTGCTGATCATTACCACCGATCGCCTGTCGGCTTTCGACGTCGTCATGCCGAAGCCGGTGCCGGGTAAAGGGCGGATCCTGACGCAGATTTCCCTGTTCTGGTTCGACATGATGAAAGACCTCGTGCCGAACCAGCTCACGGACCTGACCGTCGATGACGTCGTTAGCAACGCGACGCAGAGTGAACCCCTTCGTGACCGCTCGCTCGTCGTAAAGCGCCTGGCGCCGTTGCCCATTGAAGCGGTGGTTCGTGGATTCCTGATTGGCTCGGGCTGGAAGGATTACACCGCGACCGGTTCGGTTTGCGGTATCGCACTCCCGACCGGCCTGCGGCAGGCAGAACAGCTACCGGAAACCCTGTTCACACCGGCAACCAAGGCCGACGTTGGTGATCATGATGAGAACATCGCGTTCGACCGCGTCGTCGAGATGATCGGCGAGCCGCTCGCGACGCGTGTTCGCGATATTTCACTGGCGATATACGATCGCGCGCGCTCCTTTGCACGCGATCGCGGCATCATCATCGCCGACACGAAATTCGAGTTTGGGCTGGACGGCAACGGTGAGCTGTTCCTGATCGATGAAGTGCTGACACCGGACTCATCGCGTTTCTGGCCTGCCGGCAGTTACGAGGTCGGCATCAGTCCACCGAGTTTCGACAAACAATTTGTTCGCGACTACCTGGAGACGCTGGACTGGGACAAGCAAGCACCGGGGCCGGACATTCCCGACGACATACTCGAGGCCTCTGCCGGCAAGTACGCCGAAGCGCTACGCCGACTCACGCGCGACTGACTGCCAGTCGCGGATAATTTCTCGCAGGGCGTCTACCCCTTCGCTTAGCGCAGCCGGACCCGGTTGCAGAATAATCGCCGACTTCACTTCGAACACCTGGCCGGTGCGCACCGCGGGTATCGCGTCGAACCCGGGGCGCTCGGCGACTCGCTCCGGGCGAAATTTCTTGCCACACCAGGAACCGATGATGATGTCCGGGACCCTGGCAATGATCTCCGTTGAGTCGGCGATGATCCGGTCCTTGCCCAGTGACTGCTCGCTGAGTTCGGGGAACACGTCATCACCACCAGCAATGTGTACGAGTTCGGAAACCCAGCGTATTCCGCTGATCGGTGGATCATCCCATTCCTCGAAATAGACGCGCGGCCTGCGCTGATCACTTTCGGCCTCGCTCTTCACCGTGGCCAGGTGTTGCAGCAATTTGTCGGCAAGCGACTTTGCTTTGGCCTGCTCGCCAATCAACGCGCCGACCGTGCAGATCATCGAAAGGATCTCCGACACACTGCGGTGATTGAAGACATGAACCTCGACACCGTGACGGATCAGCTCTGCGGCAATGTCGGCCTGGAGGTCAGAAAAGCCCAGCACCAGGTCAGGATTCAACTCCAGGATCTTGTCGATCTTAGCGCTGGTGAATGCAGACACCTTCGGTTTTTCCTTTCGCGCCCGAGGCGGTCGCACGGTAAAGCCGGAAATCCCGACGATGCGACGCTCCTCGCCAAGCAGGTAGAGCGTCTCGGTCGTTTCTTCGGTCAGGCAGACAATTCGGTGGGGGTAACGGATTCTCATCGGGATCGGGCTTCCATAGCCTGCGCATTGTGCGACGCGGCCGTCACGATATCCACCGCCAGCCGCGCTACAATGCAGCCAACCAGGGAGTAGTGGTATGGCTTTCAGCCCGATACAAACCGTAGACAATTTCGTCTGGGGAGACCGCATCAGTCGCTTCGGCCGGCTAGGTCGAGTCGTTGCTACGGCATTACAGTTCCTATACGCGCTGTTCAGGGACCTGTTTTCAGGTGGACTGACGATGCGTGCCATGAGCCTCGTGTATACGACGCTGTTGTCGGTCGTGCCTTTCATCGCGTTCAGTTTCTCGGTACTGAAGGGCTTCGGTGTGCATGAGCAATTGCAGGAGCGTGCCTACCTGTTTATGGAGCCGTTCGGCGACGAGGGCGTCGAAATTACCGACAACGTCATGCGACTCGTCGACAACGTCAACGGCGGTGTACTCGGTGGTGTCAGTCTCGCGTTCTTTGTCTACACCGCGATCTCGATGGTGCAGAAGGTCGAGGAGAGCTTTAACTTCGTCTGGTACGTGTCCAAGCCGCGGAGCTTCTCGCGACGCTTCACCGAATACATGTTCGTCATGCTGGTCGGGCCGCTTGCGATAGCCATTGCGCTGGGTATGATCACGTCGCTGCAGAACGACAACTTCGTTCAATGGTTGCTGAATAACGACATCGTGGGCCCGCTGTTCGTGGCGACCAGCAAACTGACGCCTTACGTCATCGTCAGCCTTGTGTTTGCGTTTCTTTACGCCTTTATGCCGAACACACGGGTTCGTCTTAAGTCGGCGCTGCTTGGCGGTGCGGCAGGTGGCTTCATGTGGGCCAGCCTCGGCCTCGTATTCACGGCGTTCATCGTCAACTCCGCCCAGACGCAGGCGGTCTACGCGAGCTTCGCGATCGCCATTGTTACCCTGATCTGGATCTACCTTAACTGGATCGTCCTGCTGCTCGGTGCACAGGTGTCGTTCTATACACAGCACCCGGCTTACCTTCGCCACGGTCGCCTGGAGTCGGAATTGTCGAACGGCATGCGTGAGCGACTGGCGCTGAACATCATGCTGATGGTCGGCAAGGCGTTTCGCGATTCAGGCGTCACGGTCAACGTTGAGCAGATCAGCAGCGCCCTGCGACTGCCGAGCCTGTCGATCGCGCCCGTCGTCAGCGCGCTTGAAGAAGGCGGCCTGCTGACATCCAACGAAAAGGAACACTTGTTGCCGGGACGCGATATGGCCAGCGTAACGCTGGATGACATCCTGGCCGTGGTTCGCAGTGGTGGGGAGACCGGCTCGCTTCAGGATCCGGCGTGGGCAAGCGAAGTCGACGGCATCGCCAAAGACGTGGATATGGCCATCGCCAAGACTATCGGAACGAAGACCTTGTCGCAGTTCGTTGACGAGACCGAAAGGTCGATCCCGTCGATTCGCACCGCCTGAATTCAGGCGCCGGCTATCGTCATCCCGTCGACCAGCAACGACCCACAACGAATACCACCGCGCAGATCACGATCCTCACCGACCGCAACGATGGACGGGTAGAGTTCCCTGAGGTTGCCGGCGATGGTCACCTCGTGCACCGGGTAGCGAATTTCGCCACCCTCCACCCAGTGACCCACGGCACCGCGTGAGTAGTCGCCAGTGACGGCGTTGACGCCGTGACCGATCAGTTCCTCAACGATGAGCCCTGTATCCATCTGTCGGACCAGCTCATCGAATCCCGAGGCGTTCGCGCTCACAACAAGGTTTTGCGCACCACCGGCATTGGCGGTGGTCTCGAGTCCGAGGCGTCGTGCCGAGTACGAGCTCAGCATGTAGCCCTGTAACACGCCGTTGCTGAACACGGACCGGTCATAGGTTGCCACGCCCTCACCGTCGTACGGCGCACTCGCCATCGCCTTGGGGATATGCGGGCGCTCATCGACACTCAACCACTCAGGAAAAACGGTTTCGCCAAGGGCGTCCAGCAGGAAAGTCGACTTGCGATACTGGGCGCCGCCGGCAACGGCCGCCATCGCGTGGCCGATAAACCCCTTGGCGAGCTCCGGCAGGAACAAGACAGGGGCCGAGCGCGTGTCCGGTTTCACGGCGCCAAGCCGTTCAACCGCGCGGCGGGCCGCGGTTTCGCCAATCAGCGCAGGTGACTCCAGTTCGGAGGCGTCGCGAGACGCGCTGTAGTAGTAGTCGCGCTGCATCTCGCCGTCAGCCTCGCCGAGAACGACACAGCTGATGCTGTGGCTGGTCTTGGCATAGCTGCCGTGGAATCCGTGTGAGTTCGCGTAGCTGCGGATGCCGCGGTTGCTGGCAACCGTCGCGCCTTCCGAGTTTCGGATACGTTTGTCGTACGCCAACGCTGCCGCTTCACTCTCAATCGCAAGATCGATGGCTGCAGAAGCCTCAATCGTCCAGGGATGATCGAGATCCAGGTCGGGAATATCGGTGCACATACGGTCGGGATCAGCGAGCCCCGCATACGGATCTTCCGCGGTTCGCGTAGCGAAACCACAGGCCTTGGCTACGGCCTCTCGTACGGCGCCCTCCGAAAGATCGGACGTACTGGCGTTGCCCTTCCGCAAACCCCGAAAAACCGTAATGCCGAAACCACGATCGTTGGTGTACTCGAGGTTCTCAACATCGCCGAGACGTGCCGTCGCTGACAGGCCGGTGTCCTGGCTGACAGCTACCTCCGCCTGGTCAGCTCCGAGGCGTCGAGCCTCGTCCAGCGCGAGTGACATCAGTGCCTGGCTGTCGACCGTTTTTCCCATGTTGAGGACGCTCCTTCGGTGTTCTGGGCGTGATAGACTGCGTCGCCCGAAGCCGGGTAGCTTAGCTGTTGACCGATCCAAAACCCAGTAAAACTGCGCTCAAGCAGGCGCAGGCAGAATTGCAGGCTCTGGGCGAACGACTCATCGACCTGGAGCCGGCGGATCTGGAATCCCTGCAGCTCGATGAGACCCTGCTGGACGCGATTTCTACGGCCCGACGCATTCGTTCGCATGAGGCGCTGCGGCGACAAAAGCAGTACATCGGCAAGCTGATGCGACAGGTCGACGCAGAACCTGTTCGCGCCCTGTTCCAGGGTCGCGAGCGCGACGCCGCGAGAGAGAAGAGATTGTTCTCGACCTCAGAACGCTGGCGCGACAGGATCGTTCGGGAAGGCCACAGTGCTGTAGACGAATTCTGCACACAAAATGAAATAGAGAACGGCACGCTGCGTGGACTCGTTGACCAGCTCAACCAGGCATTCAGCGACCGCGACGAGAAGACGGCCAGTCGAGCTATTTTTCGACAGGTACACGAAACGCTGGTCACCAGGAACAAGGACGAATAGGAAATAGCGATGGCAGAGCAAGTTGGAATCATCATGGGCTCCCGCTCGGATTGGGACACGATGAAACACACCGCTGACACGCTGGCATCACTGGGCGTCGCCCACGAGGTACGCGTCGTATCTGCACACCGTACGCCGGACCTGCTGTTCGAGTACGCCGAGGCGGCTGAGCAACGCGGCCTCAAAGTGATCATTGCAGGTGCCGGCGGAGCTGCGCATCTCCCGGGCATGACGGCCGCCAAAACGCGCATCCCGGTGCTCGGTGTTCCTGTCCAGTCGAAAGCCCTCAGCGGCCAGGACTCCCTGTTGTCGATTGTGCAAATGCCCGCCGGTATTCCGGTCGGCACGATGGCCATCGGAAAAGCCGGTGCCATCAACGCGGCCCTGCTGGCTGCGGCGATCGTTGCAAACGAAGACGCCGACGTCGCCAAAGCGCTGGATGAATTTCGTCGTCAGCAGACCGAGCGCGTGCTCGCCCACCCCGACCCCAGCGTGTAAGGCCGACGAATAACGGCGCGCAACAGGCAGTCATCTCGACCCATGAGTAAAACCGTCGGAATTATCGGAGCAGGCCAGCTTGGAATGATGCTCGGCGAAGCCGCGCAGAAACTGGGCATTACCTGCATCTTCCTCGATCCGTCTGACAACCCACCCGCGGCCTCCCAGGGCGAACTGGTGAAAGCCGATTACGATGACGAATCCGCTATCAATGAACTGGCGGGGCGGGTCGATATCATCACCTACGAATTCGAAAACGTCCCGGTCAGCGCCGTGCGCTCGATAAGCGATGCGACGCCGGTTTACCCGCCACCCGACGCACTGGAAACCGCGCAGGACCGACTGTCGGAAAAACGCCTCTTCGAAACCCTGGACATCCCGCTGCCCGCCTACCGGGCTATCAATTCACTTGAAGATCTGCAGGCCGCGACACAGGACCTCGGCCTGCCGTTTGTACTGAAGACGCGCCGCTTCGGCTATGACGGCAAGGGGCAGTTTGTCGTTCGCGACGCGGCGGACGTCGAGGCCGCCTGGTCCGAACTGGGCGGGCAGGCGCTCATCGCTGAAGCCTGGGTCGCGTTCGATTACGAGGTATCGATCATTGCGACACGCAGCGTCGACGGCGATATCGCGTTGTACCCGCTGACTCGAAACACGCACTCCAACGGCATACTCGATACATCGATTGCGCCGTTGCAGGACGAAGCGCTTGAGCCCCTGGCCGGCGACTTCGGCAGGCGCCTGCTCGAACACTGCGACTACGTCGGCACAGTGGCACTGGAGCTGTTTGTTGTCGGTGATCGCCTGCTGGCCAACGAGTTCGCCCCGCGGGTGCATAACTCGGGCCACTGGACCATCGAGGGAACCGACGCCAGCCAGTTCGAAAACCACATGCGTGCCGTCTCGGGTATGCCGCTGGGCAACCCCGCCGCTTTGGCACACGCGGGCATGAAAAACCTGATCGGCCGGATGCCGTCCGGCGAGTTTGAGGGAATGCACGACTACGGCAAGAGTGAACGACCGGGCCGCAAGCTGGGGCACATTACGCTCACGGCCTCGTCGGCTGCTGAACGAGACCGGCGTCTCGACGAAATCAACCAGCGCCTGGCCTGAGCCCCGCGCAGGGGCGCTTTTTCGACAAACCTTGTACACTCAAGTGTTCGAACGCTTGACGACCATTTCAACCAGCCCCGACTGCGCATGTCCTACCTTGAGCACTTCAACCTGACAGAACAACCGTTCCGGCTGACGCCGGACCCGGCGTTTGTCTATTGGAGCAAGCAGCATGCGCGCGCCAAGGCATACATGGAGTCCACGATCTGGCTCGCCGACGGCTTCGTCGTCATTACGGGCGAAATCGGCTCGGGCAAGACCACCCTCCTGCAGAGCTTCCTGTCGGAGCTAGGTGATGACGTTGTCTACGCAGTGGTCTCCCAGACACAGCTGTCGACAACAGAGTTCCTGCAAGCGGTGCTCACGGAATTCGGCTTCAAGCCCTTCGAAAAGAAAAAAGTCGAACTGCTCGACATGCTGAACATGTTCCTGATTGAGCAGTACGCGAACGGCAAGAAAGTGCTGTTGATCGTCGACGAAGCCCAGAACCTGTCAGCCAAGGTGCTTGAGGAAATCCGGCTGATGTCCGGCATCGAGACGCACAAGGAAAAAGTGTTGCGCATCATCCTCGCAGGCCAGCCGGAGTTGAAGCAGACGCTGGACTCACCCCGACTGAAGCAGCTGGTGCAGCGCGTCAGGCTCCGGTTTCATCTCGGTCCTCTGGACCGGCGGGAACTCCAGGAGTACATCGAGCACCGCGTGAAGATTGCCGGACGTGAATTTGAACCGTTGTTCGCGGACGAGACTTTTGACGAGATTCACCGCTTCACCGGCGGCGTTCCCCGCCTGATCAATACCCTCTGCGATACGGCGTTGCTCTGCGCGTTTGCGGATGAAAAAGCACTCGTTGACGGCGCTGACATCTCTGCCGCACTTGAGGAACTGGGCTGGCAGGAACACCCTCATACGTCCGGCATGTACCAGGCGCTGAAGGATCTGCCGGTCCGGACCGTGAGCAGCCGGGACGCGGTTACGCAGTTCGAGGTTCGCTGTGAGGGTGAGACCCTGGGCGTGCACCGCTTCCCCGCAGGGCGCGTTGTCGTTGGCCGTTCACCGGACAACGAGCTGTACATCAAGAGCAAATTCGTCAGCCGGCACCATGCGCAGTTTGTTACCGATGACGACGGCTGTACAGTCCAGGACCTGAACAGCACCAACGGCGTGTTCGTCGATGAAGAACCGGTGAAGTCGCGACTACTGCAGGACGGGGATACCGTGTCTCTCGGCATTCACGAAGTGATTTACACCGACCTCAGGGCCGTGGAGGAAACGGGCGATCATCCGCTCGATGAGGACTTGCTCGAGGAATTCGACGGTAGCGACGAAGAGTCGTCTATGGCGGCGGAGTAAGCCCTAGCCCTTGAATCGCGACCTCGGGTCGGTCCGTGAATCCCGTCGCTTCAACAGCACAACGATGCCGCCAACCAGGCAGAACAACCCGGTTGAGAAACAGATTGTTGGCCAGTACCAATGGTTGACGTACATCGACGCCAGCAGCGTGATGGCGCCTACTACCAGGTAAAAGTACGGCAACGCTTCGTAGATCGGCTTGGCAATCCACATGTTCCTCTCCCTTGGCCGGGCAGCCTAATTCTGCACAGAACCGGGGCCGAGTCCAGCCGGAGTCGTACCTACGCAGTCCCGCCGACGGTCAATTCATCGATTTTGAGGCTGGGCTGCCCGACGCCGACAGGCACCGACTGACCTTCCTTGCCGCAGGTACCAACACCGCTGTCGAGCTCAAGATCATTGCCAACCATGGAGATTTTGGTCAGTGCTTCCGGGCCGTCGCCGATCAACATCGCGCCCTTCACCGGTGTCGTGATTTTGCCGTTCTCGATCAGGTAGGCCTCGCTCGCCGAAAACACGAACTTACCAGACGTTATGTCAACCTGGCCGCCCCCGAAGTTAGGTGCATACAGACCTTTGTCCACCGACGCGATGATCTCGCCGGGATCATGTGGTCCGGCAAGCATGTACGTGTTGGTCATGCGCGGCATCGGCACGTGCGCGAACGACTCACGTCGACCGTTTCCGGTCGGCGCAACGCCCATCAAGCGCGCATTGAGCTTGTCCTGCATGTAGTTTTTCAGGATCCCGTCCTCGACCAGCACGTTGTAGGCACCGGGTGTTCCTTCGTCATCGACAGCGAGTGAACCGCGACGATTCGGAATCGTACCGTCATCCACAATCGTGCACAGCGGCGACGCAACTTGTTGACCCACCTTTCCAGAGAATGCGGATGTGCCCTTGCGATTGAAGTCGCCTTCCAGACCGTGGCCGACGGCCTCATGCAGGAGAATCCCTGGCCATCCGGGACCGAGTACAACGGGCATCGTGCCCGCGGGAGCGGCTACGGCTTCCAGCTGGACCGCCGCCTGTCGCACAGCCTCGCGGGCGTACTCCATCGGCTTCTCACCGGACAGGAAGTACTCAAGATCTGCGCGCGAACCGCCACCGGAATAGCCCTGTTCACGGCGCCCGTCGTCCTCGAGAATCACACTGACATTGAACCGCACCAGCGGACGTACATCGGCCGCCAGGGTGCCGTCGCTGGCGGCGACAAGCATCATGTCCTGCGTGCTGGCCATACTGATGATGACCTGTTCGATACGAGGATCGAGAGCACGTGTGTCGCGGTCGATACGCGTCAGCAGTTCGGTCTTTTGCTCATCGCTGATGCTCGAGATCGGATCGGCTGCCGGGTACAGCGGCGTGGCCAGTCGGCGCTGCCAGGCCGGTAGCTGTCCACTACTGCCCTGACGAGCGATTGCGCGTGCGGCCGATGCCGCGTTCTGCAGCGCCGGTAGCAGTAGTTCGTCCGAGTAAGCGAAGCCGGTCTTTTCGCCGCTGTTTGCTCGAACGCCGACGCCCTGGTCCAGGCTGAAGCTGCCCTCACGAATAATGCCGTCCTCAACCGTCCAGCTTTCGGCACGGCTGACCTGGAAATACAGGTCAGCGTAATCGACGCCACCGGCCAGCAAGTGGCCGAGGGTGTCGTCGAGATGATGCTCCGCGAGTCCGGCGGGATCGAGTATCGTCGCCATGACGGTATCGAGAGCAGAAGAATCTGTCGTCACTCTGTGTCCTTGAAGGTGTGTTCAGCCAGGCGCCGGTTCGTCAGCGCCGGAAATTCCCTGCGCAACGTCTCCTGCGCCTCGGAGTTTAAGTCTGCAGCGACGAAGCCGTTGAGCTCATCGCTTTCCACCAGAACCTGCCCCCACGGATCGCAAATCAGCGAGTGCCCGTAGGTACTGCGCCCGTCAGGGTGGAGTCCGGTCTGTCCCGGGGCAACCACCCACGCCAGGTTTTCCACAGCGCGTGCGCGCAGCAACACATGCCAGTGCGCGGCCCCGGTCGTTTGAGTAAACGCAGCCGGCACCGTAAACCACTGTGCACCGTTGTCGAGCAGGCGGCGGAATAGCTCCGGGAACCTGAGATCGTAACAGATCGTGAGTCCCAGCCGACCAGCAGGCGTGTCCACGCAGACCGGCTCATCACCCGGAAACATCGAGTGAGACTCGCGGTACGATTCACCGCTGCTGCCCAGATCAACGTCGAAAAGATGAATCTTCCGATAAATGGCCTGGGTCGCACCAGCGTCGTCAATGACCACCGACGCACCGTAAACGCGTTGTTCATCAGGAGAACGAAGCGGAAGACTGCCGCCGACAACCCACAGACCGAGGGACTTCGCACGATCAGCGAGGAACTGCTGAATCGGGCCATCGCCCTCGTCCTCGGCAATCGCATTCTTGTCTCGCCCGCGCCTGGGCATCAGCGCAAAATTCTCCGGCAACACCGCAATCCGAACCCCATCGTCCGACGCGCGCTGCAGAATGTCGCCGATGATCGCCAGGTTGTTGTCGACATCGTCCTGGCTGTTCAACTGAACCGCGGCAACACGAACGGCATCGCGGCTCATGGCTGTGACTCTCCGTTAACGCAGCCCGCAAGGCGCCCTTTATTGGCAAAGCTCTCTGCGCCCGAGCTCGTCATGTTGGGCTGCGCCCATGAACCATCAATGTCGTAATACACCTGGCTCAGCTCTTCGAGCGGCTTTTTGAAAATCTGCGAGAAGATCAAAGCGGCCACTGCCGCCTGCGGGCCAGCGATGACGGCCGCACCGATGGGCAGCGCATTCCCGAAGTTCGCGCTGACGATAGCGGACTGCTCATAGTCCTCCGACACCAGGCCGGCACGTCCCACAATGCCGATCGCCGCGGCGGGCCCCTCCAGCGACAGGTTGCAGGTAAAGGTATCGCCATCAACGATGCGGAACGTGCCCTCGATCTTGTCGAAACCAAAGCCCCTCTGGAACACGTCGGAGAAATCCAGCGACAGCCGGCGCGGCAGCGCGACAACACTCATCAAGCCGAAGACGCGACCGGCGCCCGGGTCGATATCGTCCAGCTGGCCCGGTCCGAAACGCACCTGCACCTCACCGTTCAACGTCTGCAAAAACTCCGTCGTCGGCCCCCCGGACCAGGTGACATCCGAAATCACCGACAGATCCTTGCCATTGATGCCCGGCTGGTAGTTCAGGCGTGACATGGTTGATTTGATGTCGGTGCTCTTCAGGCCACCGATCGCGCTGGTTTTGTAGCCGGTTGGATCATCGCTGTCCGCCAGCCAGCTGCCGGTACCGATAATCTCGAAACTCTGGTCATTGGCGACGAATCGTTCCGCAACCAGGCCTTCATCGGTGCGCACGATATCCGCTTCCACACGGCCGAGGAAACGCTCGCCCAGCGCAAACTCCTCGGCACGCAGGGTGATTGACGGAAGACGTCGCGGGTCTACCTGCGGCGCCTCGACGGTTTCCTCCGCCACAAGGGCTTCGTCGCCATCGTCCTCTGTCGCATCGCCGGGCAACAGCAGGCGCTGCATGTCGAGCTCCAGTGTCGTGTCAGCCGTGAACTGGTACGGCAGCGTGATGTTGCCTTCAACGGAATCACCGCGGACCTGCAACTGCCAGTCCCTTGCGCTGCGATCCATGCGCAGCCAGTGACTGTCATAGCGCTGGCCCAGCAGTGACAGATCGGCGACCGTGACCTCTGCCGAGCGAATGCGATCGACCACGCCGGTATCGGCCTCGGTGTCAGATGACAGCGCCAGCCATTCGTCGAGGTCGAAACGACTGACATCGCCGCGGATATGCAGACCCCGTGTCTCGGGCTCGGTAGCAGCCGCGTCGCCGCCCATCAGCAGCGTGCCACGATCGAAGTCCAGTCCGCCTTCGGACAGAAAATTCAGGTACCAGGCGAGGTCCGCGGTTCGCCCGGTCGTGGTAATGCCCGTCGGCCGAATACGAATGTCACCCTGCATGGGCTCCACTTCATCGGCCGCCTTGCCAAACGGCTCGGGCAGCGCAATGGCGACGCCGTCCATTTTGGAGGCAATGCCAATAGCGAGCGGGTTATCCGGGTCGCCGCCGGACGGGAACAGGAGGGTCGCCGTGTAATCGGCGGCGCCGCTGGCGAGACCTTCGATAGGCAGACCAAAGCCCTCGGCGACCGCCTCGGCGGACGTCCTGCCGTCAACCGTGGCGATGACCTGGTATCCCTGCATATCGGCCGCGGCGCGTTTCAGGTTCACACCAATGGCGTCGCCAAGGAACGTCGCCGTCAGCCCGTCAGCGCTGATGGACTGTTTCTCGATGACCACGCGGCCGTTGATATCGGTGATCGCCGGTTTCAGGCCGTCGATAACCAGCGATGCGTTGCTGGTGTTGACGCCAGCCGTGAACTCGAACTCCCGCCATTGCTTGAGCGGAACCGTGAGGTCGAGATCGGCGGTTGCTGTGCCGCTGACACTGACGGAATCCAGCCGTCCGCCGAGCAGCTGGTCAATGGGGCTGTTTCTCGAAAACTGGATCAGGGATGCCATGTCTCCGGCCGAGACGCCCTCGATACGCAGGACCGGTTCGCGAAGATCGGCGATTTCGACCCGGGCATTACGCGTTTCCAGGCCTTCGGCGTAGGACAGGTTCTTGTCGGTAAACAGGCGGGTGTTCTCGAGGATGACGTCCATGCTGCGGATTTCTGACGTTGGCCATTGCCGCAGGTATTTGAACAGCGAGTCCTCGACCGTTGCTTCGAGAAGGAAGCGGCCTTCGCCGTTGTCAAACGGGTACTTGTCCAGGGGGCCGTACAGGCGAGTGCGCCCGTTATCGATGCGCCCTGACAACAGCGCATTCTGGAACCAGCTGTACAGGTTCGGGTGCAGCTTCTTCTCGGGGATGTACCGCTTGGCCGAACCGAGGTCCACGACCGTCCAGCGGCTGGCGAGGTCGATGACCGGTGCGTTGTCACCTTCGATGGTCAGCTGCACATTGGTCTCGGCCGTCAGGTCCCGGTTGCGAATCGAGATGTTGTCGGACAGCACCGTGGTCTGTTCGCCGCTGGTTCGCCAGATCACCGTGCCGCGGAGTTCATCAAGCTCGACAGGCAGGTTCAGGTACTCGTACAGCATCAGCTGGACGTCGTCGGAGGTAAGCTCGAGGCGCCCGCCTGATTCGTCGGCCCGAATGCGGCCGGAAAAGCCACGTACACCCGGCAGCGTGTTGTAGTCCTCGATACCGATGCGCTCCATGTCAACAGACAGGGAGTAGCGAACTCGCTCGGTACCGATACCGGTAATCCTCGCATCCAGCTCACGAAGCTCGCCGGTCGGCGCAAGCGCTGTCATTCGCTCTCGATTGGTTTCGTCGAACAGCGGTGTGAACAAGGCAAGGTCGGCGAGATTCAGGTAGTCCGCCTGCGCGTCCAGCGACACCACCGCATCGTCGGCATCCAGCCCGACATCGATGCGGAACGACGTCTCCGGCCACTCGCCGTCCGATGTGCCAAGACGCAGGCGATTGCCGGCGAGCAGCCAGCCGTCGTCGTCCCTGCTGAATTCAAGCCGACTTTCCACAGAAACCGGCGATGAGCCATCCTTGGACACATCCTCAACGTCCATGTTGATCGCAGCCGAACGAATCCCGTCGCTCGCCAGCGCCATGGACACATCGAAGTCGCCACGACCGCTGTCGATGGTCAGGCCCGGACGCCGAGCCAACGCCGACACACCCGGCAGTTCCAGTTCGGAAAGCTGGGCCTGCAGGTCCCAGAAACGTTCATCTTCGGGCAGCATTTTCAGGTATGTCGCGCTGATGCTGATGTCATCACCTAGCGTCTCGGGCAAGCGGACAAAAGCGCTCAGCGCGATACGCTGGCTGTCGTTGCGCAGGTTGACGCGCGATACGTCAAAAAGCTTCGGGCGCTCGTCGCCGGGCTGGATAAACCGGACCTCGATGTCCTCACCGATCAGCTCCATTTCCCCGCCAGCCGGCATCGCCTGCCCTTCCCGCTCGGGCAGCAAGGCACTGATTTCGTCACCCTGTATCCAGAAGCCGCCGCTTTCCAGCTGGCGAACCTCGATTGCGGATTCTCGAACCACGACACGGTCGATGGCGACGGTTCGATCCACGACGAGCCGGATCAGCGCGATGCTGATGCTGACTTCCTGGGCAGCGATGATCCGCGCGTCGTTGTCACGCCGAATCAGTTCCGCATCGAGGAACTCGAGCTCGGGCCCGCTTAGGCCCCACCGTGCGTCCATACCGCTGAACTCGACGTCAACACCAATGGCGTCGCCGGCCCAGACCTTGATTTGCTCCTGGTACTCGGGCAAGCGCGGCAGGAACAAACGCAGTAAGCCGACACCGATTGCCAGCAGGATAACGACACCGGCGACGGTGTACGCGATCCATTTAAACAAGCGGGCAAAGAACTTCTTCATGGGCCTACATCAACACCACGTCGAACTGGTCCCTGAAGTACAGGGCCTCGGTCTGCAGGCGCAGCGTCTTGCCGGTCTGCTCCTGGAGCTCGGCGAGCGCAGGTGCCTGCTCGTCGAGCAGCATCTCAATGACATCCTGGTGCGCGAGCACCATGACCTCTTCGAAATCAAACTGGCGGGCCTGTCGAATGACTTCACGAAAGACTTCGAAGCACACCGACTCAACGGTAAGGATGAAGCCCTTGCCGTTACACGTCGGGCACTCATCGCAGAGTATGTGCTGCAGGCTCTCTCGCGTCCGCTTGCGGGTCATCTCGACGAGCCCCAGCGGTGACACGGGCGTGATCTGGTGGCGCGCGTTGTCGCCCTGCATCGACTGTTCCAGCACTGCCAGCACATTCTCGCGATGGCCCACTTCTTCCATATCGATGAAGTCGATAATGATAATCCCGCCTAGATTTCGCAGACGCAGCTGCCTCGCGATCGCGACGGCCGCTTCCAGGTTGGTCCGATAGATGGTCTCTTCCAGGTTTCGATGCCCGACATAGGCTCCCGTGTTGACGTCGATCGTCGTCATCGCCTCTGTCTGGTCGAAAATCAGGTAGCCACCCGACTTCAAGGGGATATTCCGTTCCAGCGAGCGCTTGATCTCCTCCTCGATACCGTGCAGGTCGAAGATAGGACGCCTGCGGCGATACAGCTCGAGCCGGGACTCGATCTCGGGCAGAAATGTCGCGGAAAACTCGGTCATCGCATTAAAGTCGGCCTCGGAATCGACAAGAATGTTCTCGACATCGACGGTCACCAGGTCGCGCAAGACGCGGAGTGGCAGCGCCAGGTCTTCATGGACCAGCTGTTTTACCGGATGGTTACTGCACCGTTGCTGAACGACTTCCCAGAGCCGCGCCAGGTATTTGAGGTCCGCCGCCAGCGCCGCTGACTGTGCGCCTTCAGCAACCGTGCGGACAATCGCCCCACATTCGAGCCCCTGCTCGGCCAGCAGCTGCTCGGTCAGAGTGCGCAGTCGATCACGCTCCTCGGGGTCCTCGATGCGCGCAGAAATGCCTACACCGGAACTCTTCGGCAGCAGCACAAGATGCCTGGACGGCAGGGTGATAAACGTCGTCAGCCGTGCGCCCTTGTTGCCCAGCGGGTCCTTGACGACCTGCACGAGCAGCGAATCGCCCTCGCGGACCAGCTCCCTGATATTGGGCAGGTCGTCTTCCGTGGCATCGCTGTCATCGACGCTGCGCGTGATGTCAGAGGCGTGCAGGAACGCCGTGCGTTCAAGACCAATGTCGATAAAGGCCGCCTGCATGCCGGGCAGTACACGGGAGACGGTACCGAGGTAAATATTGCTGATCAGGCCTCGGCGACCCTCACGTTCGACAAAGACCTCCTGCAATACGCCGTTCTCCAGCAGCGCCGCGCGCACCTCCGAGGGGGTGACATTGATCAGTATTTCTTCCTTGGCGGAGTCTTCGCTCATCCGTGATAGTCCTGCAGTACATCCACCCCGGCCCGCTTCAGAAGCTCGGCCGTCTCATAAACCGGTAATCCAACCACGCCCGAGTAACTTCCGGCGAGCGATTCGACAAACAGGCCGCCCAGTCCCTGGACTGCGTAGGCGCCGGCCTTGTCGCGCGGCTCTCCTGTCCGCCAGTAGCGGTGCATTTCATCTTCGCTGATTGCCCGAAAGCGCACCTCGGTCGCGGAACAGACAGTATGCAGTGAATCACCGTGCCTGACCGCGACACCCGTCATAACGGTGTGCGCTCGCGCGGACAACGCTTGCAGCATGTCTACGGCATCGTCCTCTCCGGTGGGTTTGCCGAACACCCGGTCACCAAGCACAACCGCCGTATCCGCAGCCACAATCACACTATCGTGCTGCACAGCCCGTGCCTTGTCGGCTGCAAGCCGCAGTACCATGTCCGCCGGCGGTTCGTCGGGCAGGCGGCGCTCATCCAGATCGGCGCCACCCTGGGTAAATTGGAGCCCGAGTGCCCGCAGAAGTTCAGCGCGCCGGGGCGATGCCGACGCGAGGTGGAGAACCGGTGTCATGGCGAGCTATTCCCGATGGTAAGGATGCCCGGCATTCAGTGACCAGGCGCGATACAGCTGTTCCGTGAACAATACCCGCGCCAGTCCGTGTGGCAGGGTCAGCGGTGACAGCGACCAGGTAAAATCGGCACGTTGCCGGCAGGTATCGTTGACACCGTCCGGGCCGCCGATGACGAAAGCGACGTCACGACCGTCATTTTGCCACTGAGTCAGTTTTTTGGCGACGTCACGACTCGCGAGGCCCTTCCCGCGCTCGTCGAGGAGCACCATGGATTCTCCGGGACGGAGTTTTTGAAGAATTGTGTCGACCTCGGCGTCTGCGGCACTTTGGCCCGCCTTGGTCCGGCGAACCGTCGGGATCGTGTCGATCCTGAATTTCCAGTGCGAAGGAAACCTGCCGCAGTAGTGGCGGCATGCTTCGTCCACCCAGGCCGGCTGTCGGTCTCCGACAGCAATCAGCCTAAGGTGCACCGATCAGCTTTCGGTGGCGGCGAGTTCGTTAACCGGGCCCAGCGACCACAGTTTCTCGAGGTTGTAGAATTCCCGCATCTTCGGAAGCATGACGTGCACGAGCGTGTCCTGCAGATCCAGCAGTACCCATTCGCCCCCGTCTTCGCCTTCCACACCGATCGGCTTGTGGCCCGCTTGGCGCGCCTTTACCGCGACGTTGTCGACCAGCGCCTGCACATGCCGGCTGGACGTTCCGCTCGCCAGCACCATGTAGTCAGTCACGGTCGTCATGTCTCGTACGTCCAGCTTCACAATGTCCAGCCCCTTGATATCGTCGAGGGCATCGACGACCAGATCGCTTAACTGTTCGCTGTTCATACGTATTTACGCTCTCTCATTCGGTTCCAGTCTCCTTCTTAACTTCACCATAACACCCATTGCGCGCGATCGATTCCCTGACCGAATCCGGTATCAGGAATCGGGGATCACGACCGCCCGCAATAAGATCTCGTATATCGGTCGACGATATTTCCAGTTGAGTGACCGCGTGGATGTGAATTTTCCCGCAGCTCGCGCGGCGCAGGTCGTCGCCGCGATGCGTACCCCGATCTTCCAGCAACTCACCCAGCACACCCATATCCGGAGCCTTCCAGCCCGGTCTGTGTGCGACAACGATGTGCGCGAGGCCCAGAATCTCCTCCCACCGATACCATTTCGGCAAGCCAAGAAACGCGTCCATTCCGATAATCAGGCTCAAGCTGGCGTCCGGATACTCCGCTCTGAGTGATTCTAGCGTATCCACCGAATATGACGGTCCGTCGCGCGATATCTCCCGGTCGTCCAGCACAAAGCCTGCCTGCTGACGGATCGCCGACCGCACCATGTCCAAACGGGCCTCGGCGGGCGCATAGGTATGCCCGCGATGGGGTGGATCGCCACACGGTATGAAACGCACTTCATCCAGTGCCAGTGCCTGGAGCATTTCGAAGGCGGTGCGCAGGTGGCCATAGTGGATGGGATCGAAGGTGCCGCCGAAGATCCCCATCGTCATCATGAAGCGACAGTCTCCCGGCAGCACCCAGTCACGCAGCCCTCCGCTGTTCAGACGCGAGTCCGAAGACGAGGTTCATCGCAAGCTGCCACGGGTCGCCACGATGCTGGCCCTTCGCCGCTGCATCCGCGACCGCGGCATCGACTAACAGTCGACCCAGGCTGGCGGTTGAATGGCGACCCAGTGCATGCCGCAACAACGGTTGGCGTTGTTGCCACACACCCTGCTTGCGCATCGCGTTTCCGAGATCGTCGCGTCGCTTCACGGCGTCCGCCAGTGCAAACAGTGTTCGTATTTCCTTGGCGAGCGACCAAATGACAATCACGATCGGCGTGCCTTCGTGCTGCAGGCCATAGAGAATGCGCGCCGCGCGGTCGCTCCTGCCAGCAAGAGCTGCATCAGCCAGTTTGAAGACATCAAAACGGCTGCTGTCCGCTACTGCGCCGGAGACCTGCTCCGCGGTGACCTTGCCCTCACCCAGTAACAGCCGGAGTTTTTCGATCTCCTGTGCTGCTGCCAGCAGATTGCCTTCGACGCGCCCGGCGATCATCCGGACCGCCTCGGCGTCCATTTCCAGGCCCGCTGCACGGCCTCGGGCGGCTATCCAGCCCGGCAGGTCCCTGGCCTCGACCGGCCACACCGGTACGCTGACCCCGGCGGCATCGAGGCTCTTGACCCATTTTGTGTTCTGCGTGCTCCGATCGAGCTTGGGTGTGATGACGACCAGCATGAGTTCGTCGTCCAGCTGGCCTAACAGGTCGACAATCGCCTGCCCACCGCTGCGTCCTGGCTTGCCGGTAGGCAAACGCAACTCGATGAGGCGTTTCTCGGCAAACAGCGACATGTTGGCACCCGACTGAAACAAGTGGTTCCAGTCGAAGCCCGACGTCGCGACGTGCAGGTCGCGCGACAGAAATCCCCTGTTCTTTGCCGCTGCACGGACCGCATCGAGCGCCTCATCGACCAGCAGGTGTTCGTCACCGCTGATCAGGTAGCAGGAGGCAAGCTTGGATTTCAGATGGGAGGTAAGCTGGTTCGCCTGGATCTTCACAGGCTCTCCACGTTGACCGCTTCGCCCTCGAGCAGCACGGGGATACCGTTTACGACCGGGTACAGCAGCTTGCCGTCGTCGGTAATCAGCGCTTCGCCGAGTTCGGCATCCAGCGACGCGCCGCTCCGATTGCGTGCCGTGCCGCCCGAAATCGAGTCGTTCAACTTCTTCAGCGCGTCAGCCTTGGCGACCGACAGACCCTTGTGGGTGACCGGGCAGCAGAGGATCGTAAGCAGGCGTTTATCCATGTGATCCCTATGGTACGCCAAGTTCGTCGCGCCAAGAAGCTTGGGGCTCCTCGAGGCATGCGGTACCATTGACCTTCTGACCGCCGCATTCGCGCATCTCATGTCCCGTGCTTCCGAAAAATCCGACTGGCTGGATGGTGCCGCCGAATTGCTGTCCGGCCTGTGCCTGCTGCACTGCCTCGCGCTGCCGCTGTTCGTGGCGGGTCTTCCACTGCTGTCCCAGTTCGGGGACGGCCATCTGCACCTCGAGGTGCTGATCGTCATCGTTCCGTTGAGTATCGTCGCGCTCTCGCTGGGTTACCGACGACACGGCATCATGAATGTCATCTGGATCGGCGTGGGCGGCCTTGCGATTCTGTTCTTCGGCGCGACCGTGGTGCATGACAACTTTGGCGAGATGGCCGACCGGGTCGTCACCGTCACCGGATCGATTGTTCTCGCGGTGGCGCACTACCTGAACAGTACACGCCGACCGATACCGCTCGCGCACGGACAAGACGACTAGTTTTTCAGTGCCCTCGCCAGCTCGTGCTGGCCGGTCTCCTCCAGCAACGCAACGATCATCGGCAGGTCTTCCGGCAGGGGTTTGAAGCGTTCATCGAGCATGCGGCAGCGCATCACGAGCTTCATCGCGTCGATACCGGCATCGATCGATAACAGGTAACCAACGTAGCGCTGGCCGAACTTCAGAGCCGGAAAGGCGCTCTCCCATTTGAGCATGTGCTCGAAGTACCAGCGCCAGGCCTCGTATTCATCGCGATCCGACTCGATTGCGTGCGCGAGGTGATCCAGTGCACCGCCGACGTTGTCGCGACTGGCGAACCCGTAGGCATGACCGAGGTCAGCCTCGCGTTGCTTGTCGTCAGTGACCCGGCGTTTCTCGTCAGCCGCCGATTCGTCAGTGTGAATTCCGACCTCGTCGAAGAAATTGAAGGGACGCAGTGCACGACCAGTCAGCCCGGCGCCGACAAGCATCAGGATCAACAGCGTGACCTGGTAGAGCAACACATGAACCCCGGCTAGAACCTGCGCGAAGAATGCAATGAAAATCAACATCACGGGAGCAACCCAGTAGGTCTCTCGCGCACGCACAATCAGGCGCGCGATGGCGAGCGGGTTCAGGCTTTCGAGAATGGAGTGGGTAATCGTCAGGATGGCAAACATCGCCGGCAGGATGACAACGATGAGCGCCGCACAGAGCCAGGCCAGCGTCGACTCACCCGCTGCATTCAAATAGACCACCAGCACGCCCGATGCCACAATCGGAATCAGCGGCCAAAGACTCCAGCCCTGGCTGAACCAGCCGAAATGCTCAGCACGCAGCGTTTCCGGCTCGGTCCCACGCATCCGGGCTTCCAGGTATCCGAGTACAAAACGGACGATCACCGGCAGCACAATAATTACCTGGGCGGCCGCCGCCAGGAGTTCGGGGCTGGCCCTGAGCATCGTGGCCAGGATCTCGCCGAGGACGCCAACGAACACCAGCATCATCGAGAACACGGTAAGCGCAATCAGGATACTGGCCTTCCGGAACGGGTAGGTCAGCTCACCCCAGAAGGTCGAATCATTCACTGCCAGGCTCTCCGGGCACCGGGTCGTAGCCGCAGCCACCCCACGGATGGCAACGAGCGATACGCCTGACGGCTAGCCACCCACCGCGAAAGACGCCGTGGCGCTGCAGCGCCTCAATCGCATACGCCGAACAGGTCGGCTGGAAGCGGCAGTTGCTGCCGAGCCACGGTGAAATCGCGACGCGATACAAACGTACGAGCCCGACTAACGGTTTGGCGAGCCAGCGACTGGCGACGCTCGCCATCAGGCCGCCTCGACAGCCTCGTCGGCGTAGTGGCGAATGGCCTTCAACATGGACGAGAGCCCGTTCGAACGAGTCGGGCTCAGGTGTTGTTCGAGACCCAGTCCGGCTACGAAATCCGGCGAGGTGTCCAGGATATCCTGCGGCCGGCGACCGCTGTAGATGCGCAAAAGGATCGCAATCAGTCCGGACACAATGGCCGCGTCACTGGTCGCCCGGATAGTCAGCCGGTCATTGTCCCTCTCGGCGACCATCCAGACCTGCGACTGGCAACCGCGAATCAGGTTGGCGTCAACCCGCTCGTCGTCCGGCAACGGCTCCAGCCGCCTGCCCATGTCGATGATGTACTGGTAGCGGTCCATCCAGTCGTCGAAGAAAGCAAACTCCTCGATGACCTCGGCCTGCGCCTGCTCGACTTCGTTACTCATAGCTCGCGTCCTATGCGCTGCGCCGCCAGGTTGTTCCGTCGGCGCCGTCCTCAATCCGAATGCCGGCCTCGGCCAGCTGGTCACGAATTTCATCAGCCCGCTGGAAATTGCGGTCTGCCCGGGCCTGGTTACGTTCCGCGATCAGTGCGTCGATGTCGTCACCGGACAGTTCGCCGTCGCCGTTGCCGGCGAACCAGCTCTCAACATCCGACTGCAGCAGTCCCATCAGGTCACCGGCCGCGAACATCGACGCCGCCAGCGTCTCGCGCTCAGCGGCATCGGTAGCCTTGTTGAGTTCCTTGGCCAGCGCGAAAAACTCGGCCATCGCTTTTGGCGTATTCAGGTCGTCCTCGAGCGCATCGACCAGGCCGGCCGGAATCTCTGCGCTCTTCCGGGCCTCGTCGCTGACGGAGATGCCGCGAACGGCGCCGTACAGGCGATCCAGCATCTTCCTTGCCGAATCCACGGTCTCGTCCGACCAGTCCAGCGGCTGGCGATAGTGCGCACTCAAAAGCGCGAGCCGGATCACTTCGCCGGGGATGGTTTCGATAAGCTCGTGCACGAGCATGACGTTGCCCAATGACTTGGACATCTTTTCGGAATCGATGCTCAGGAAGCCGTTGTGCAGCCAGTAGCGTGCGAACGGCGCACCGTCATGAGCACAGCAGCTCTGTGCGATTTCGTTCTCATGGTGCGGAAACACCAGGTCCTGGCCACCCGCGTGAATATCGATCGTCTG
This sequence comes from uncultured Woeseiaceae bacterium, assembly GCA_964606915.1. Taxonomy (GTDB): domain Bacteria; phylum Pseudomonadota; class Gammaproteobacteria; order Steroidobacterales; family Woeseiaceae; genus UBA1847. Next base: position 26,421 of record CAZSIQ010000033.1, read on the forward strand.
GCCAAGGTGTTTTGCGGCCATCGCCGAGCATTCGATGTGCCAGCCGGGCCGGCCGCGACCCCACGGTGACTCCCAGCCCGGCAACTCCGGTGTCGACGGCTTCCACAGGACGAAGTCGTGTGCGTTCTTTTTGTAGTCCGCCACTTCGACGCGGGCGCCGGCAACCATCTCTCGCAGCGACCGACGCGACAGGGCGCCGTAGTCACCGAACTCTTCCACATCGAACAGCACGTGTCCGGACGACTCGTAGGCGAAGCCCTTCTCGATCAGGCCCGAAATCATCGTGATCATCTCGCCAATGTGCTGCGTGGCGCGCGGTTCGATATCCGGCGGCAGGACGCCCAGTGCCCCCATGTCCTCGTTATAGATCCGGATGTATTTCTCGGTGATCTCCGAGATCGGTTTGCCGGTGTCGAGCGACGCCTGGTTGATCTTGTCGTCGACGTCGGTGAAGTTGCGCGCGAAGGTCAGCGAATAACGCCGGCGCAACAAGCGCGCCAGCAGGTCAAAAACGACCGCCGGCCGGGCGTTGCCGATGTGTGCATAGTTGTAGACCGTGGGGCCACACAGGTACATCGTCACCTCGCCTTCTTTCAGCGGTGTGAACTCGATCTTTTTGCCCTGCAACGTGTCGTGGAGCCGAATGGTCATTTAACGGAATCTTCCTGGTATGAGGCGAAGCCGGGGATGATAGCAATATTGCTGCCGGGGCCAGAGCCCTGTATCCTCCGCGACCCCTTTTATCACGACCAGACAGCCCAGAATGAGCGCAGCCGACGTAAAATTCCAGCAACGCCTGACGATTGAGCAGGTTGAAGAAGGCAACGACCTCGCGCCTAAATTTGACGACAGAGGTCTGATCACCGTGGTCACGACAGACGCGGACAGCGGCGAACTGCTCATGCAGGGCTACATGAACGCCGAGGCGCTGCGACTGTCGATCCAGACCGGTGAGGCGCACTACTGGAGCCGGAGCCGCCAGGTCCTGTGGCACAAGGGCGCAACCAGTGGCTTTGTCCAGAAGATTCGCGAATTGCTGGTCGATGATGACCAGGACTGCATCTGGCTGCGCGTGGAAGTCGCTGGCGGCGCCAGTTGCCACGTCGGCTACCGCAGCTGCTTTTACCGCAGCGTCCCGGTTGGAAAAGACTTCGAGCAAAAAACCGCCGAAGGCAAAATCGATCTCGTCTGGACGGATACCGAAAAGGTGTTCGATCCGCAGGACGTCTACGGCGACGCACCGAACCCGACCCAGCTCTGAGGCGGCCTACTTGTAGGACTGGCCGCCCTTGCGACGCCGGTCCCTGAGCCTGCGGGCCGCTGGCTGCGGTTCCTGGTAGGCAATGGTCTTTGCCTGGTATACGTACTCGATAGCGCCGGCCAGCCAGAACAGGTAGCCGATCAGCTCGAGGAACTCCTCCGCCGCAATCTTGACGGCTCGCACGTAGTTGTCGCCCATGATCGCCTGCCAGACCGGCTCGTGCCCCACGAGATGCACCAGGCTGAACAGGAACACGCTGCCGCAGAACATCAGTGTTAAACCGGGCGATGGCCAGCTTCGCGCGAACGCAATCTGGAATCGTTTCCAGTGCCGGTAGAGGTAGGCGATCAGCAGCGCGGCGGTGACTGCTATGAACACCTGGTAAAGCTTCTCGATCAGCATCCGGTCGAGGACATAGTCCATCTCGCGAAAAAACGTCACGATTGCGATGCCGCCGAACGTAAACGCCAGCGGCCGTTGCGATGGACAGAAATACGCAACCCACGCCATCAGGCCAACGCACACCGCGAGAATAATCGGCTGCATGATCTCGATGGGTGAAAATTCACTGGTGCCCAGCGAATCCGTGGGATTGACGAACACCTGCAGTTTCAGGAATCCCGGGTAATGCACCTCAAGCCGGGTCAGCACCGCGAGCACCGCGGTGATAAAAATGAAGTACAGCAAGTACCGGACCCAGGCCATGCGTCACTATACACCGAGTTTGGCGGCCTTCACGGATGCACGGCTGACCAGGAGTCTGTCGTCAGTCCCGGGTACCGACGGCCTTACCGGGCAAGCTTTTGCCTCGCATTCCGGAACCCCGGAACGGCGTTCAGTTTCGGTTCCGACTATTCAAATCAAGGGTTTCTACTAAGCTGAAGTTGAGCCAAAAAACGGCAAACCGCGTGCTGTCGCGGTTGCGGGAGGATAACAATGAAAAAGCTCAACCAATGGACCGTGCTCATTGCCTTCGTTTTCCTGGGTGCAGGCGCCGTTCCACTGATTGTCGCCGCAGATGGTCACGGCGAGGCGATCGAGGATGCACTGAAAGCCGCGTGGCCGGGCATGGCGCACACGGCGACCGTCGTTGACTGGGAAAGCAACGTGCTCCGCGAGGGTACCGGCAGCTATACCTGCATGCCGACGCCACCGATGCTGGAAGGAACGGCCCCCATGTGCATGGACAGCGAGTGGATGGAGTGGGCGGATGCCTGGGCGAACAAAAAGGACTTCGCGGCTGACCAGTTGGGGATTTCCTACATGCTGGCCGGCGACGAAGGTGCGAGCAACATCGACTCCTATGCCGAAGGGCCTACAGACGACAACGAGTGGATCGTCGAAGGCGCACACCTGATGATCGTAGCGCCGCCCGAGTTACTGGACGCGTTCCCGACCGACCCGGATAGTGGCGGTCCCTGCGTGATGTGGAAAGGAACGCCGTACGCGCACCTGATGGTGCCGATCGGTTCCCGCGACTAGTCACTCGTCAGGCAGCAGCTGGCGCTCGAGCAACCACGCGCGGGCGTCCGCTGCATCGTCGCGGAACCAGGCTTCGGTCGAGCCGAGCCGAAAGCTGTAGCCCCAGCTGTCCATATCCTGCATGAGACGGGCGCGCCCTACGCCGGGCAATCGATCGGAGAAGACGATCTGCAAGTAACACACCGCCGATTCCTCGAGCTCATCGCCACCGGCGTTGGTGTCCAGCGAGCTGCGACGTTCGTCATCCATACACAAGACGTGACAGAACTCGTGCAGAAAGGAATGTACTGGCGTGTCGCCGCGGACGTACACCGTGGATCCGATCAGACCTGCCTCCGGCTCGCCCCAGAAACTGCCCGGAATGTCTCGGCCGTCATCGACACAGGACACATCCAATCCGTGGCGCAGCGCCAGCTCGCGCAGCGCATCGAGCCCGACGTCTGCCACGGTGATCATTGGCGTTCAGATCGAATCGATCTGCTTGATGAGAATGCGGACCAGGTCCGCGATTATCGCTTCGCGCAGCGCCTGTTCCTCGGCGGCTTTGCCGAGCACCAGGTTTTCGTCCCAGCGGTAATCGCGCGTCAGGCTGAGCACGCGGTTCGTAACCAGGCTCTCCTCGCCCGCAACCAGCGCATACTCAATCGTGTAGTAGACCTCGTACTCGGTTGGCACGTTGCGCGCCGAAACGGACAAGACCCGCTGGCCGGTTTCCTCAAACAGGATTGTCAGCACGGCCGGCGCACTGCTCGATGAGGACAGAACGTCGACTCCCGCGTCCTGCATCGCCGATGTCAGCTCGCGGTAGAAGGGGCTATAGGTGTCGGTTGTCGAAATATAGGTGCCGGAGATCACCGGTTCCGGCAATGAGTAGGCACCCTGCAGCTGGAACCCGCAGCCGGCCAGCAGCAACGCTGCGAACAAGGCAACGGTCCTAGACAACGATGTTCACCAGCTTGCCGGGCACGACAATCGTCTTGCGAACCGACTGACCTTCAACGAAACGTTGAACGTTTTCGTCTTCCAGTGCGAGCGCCGCAATCGACTCCCGATCGGCATCAGCCGCCACGGAAATGCGTCCGCGCAGCTTGCCGTTGACCTGGACGACGATTTCCAGCTCGTCTTTGACCAGCGCAGAGGTATCGACCGCGGGCCAGCGCTGTTCGATTAACGGCGACTCGTTGCCGAGTGCCTGCCAAAGCGCATGGCAGATATGCGGCGTGATCGGGGACAGCATCAGGACCACCGACTGCAGCGCTTCACGCACAACCGCCCGTCCGTTGTCCGAGGTGTCCGGGAACTTGCCGATCGCATTCAGCAACTCCATGGACGCGGCGACCGCCGTATTGAACGTATAGCGGCGGCCGATGTCGTCCGAGATCTTGCCGATCGTCTCGTGCGTCTTGCGTCGCAGGTCCTTTTGCTCAGCCGTCAACGCAGACAGGTCCAGGGCAGGTACATCACCGACCTGCTCCTGCACGGCGTGCCAGAAGCGTTTCAGGAAACGAAAACTGCCGGCGACGCCGTCGTCGGACCACTCCAGCGCCTGCTCCGGCGGCGCCGCGAACATCATGAACAGGCGAACGGTATCGGCACCGTACTCTTTGATGAGCGCCTCGGGGTCGACCGTGTTGCCCTTCGACTTCGACATCTTGGCGCCGTCCTTCAGCACCATGCCCTGCGTCAGCAGGCGGGTGAACGGCTCGTTGGTATCCGTCAGCCCCTCGTCGCGCATCAGCTTGTGGAAGAAGCGTGCGTACAGCAGGTGCAGGATCGCGTGCTCGACGCCACCCGTGTACTGATCAACGGGCAGCCAGTATTTCGCCCGCTCGTCGAGCATCGCCGTATCGCAGTCGGGGCTCGCGTAGCGTGCGTAATACCACGACGACTCGAAAAAGGTGTCAAAGGTATCCGTCTCGCGATGCGCCGGGCCTCCACAGATCGGGCACGTGGTATTCACGAACTCGGGCATGTCCTTCAACGGCGAACCGCCGCCGGTAACGGTCACATCTTCCGGCAGGACAACGGGCAACTGATCTTCCGGTACAGGAACCGCGCCGCAGTCGTCGCAGTAGATGATCGGGATCGGCGTACCCCAGTAGCGCTGGCGCGATACACCCCAGTCACGCAGTCGGTAGTTGACCCGGCGCTGGCCGCGACCGGACGATTCGAAGTGATCAGCGATGGCGTTAAAGGCCTGGTCGAAGTCCATGCCGTCGTAGTCGGCGGAATTCACCAGCACACCACGCTCAAGGTACACCTCGTCGTCGACATCAATATCGCTGCCATCGGCAGGCTTGATGACCTGTTTGATTGGCAGGCCGTGTTTTTTCGCAAATTCCCAATCGCGCGCGTCATGCCCCGGCACCGCCATCACGGCACCCGTGCCGTAGCCCATGAGCACGAAATTGGCGACCCACAAGGGCACCGGCTCGCCGGTCAGTGGATGCGTCGCGTTGATGCCCAGCGGCATGCCGCGCTTTTCCATCGTCTCCAGCGTGGCTTCCTGCGCGTCCGTCTGCTTGCATTCCTCGATGAACGCGGCGAGATCAGGATTGTCGGCAGCAGCCCGGCTGGCCAGCGGATGTTCGGCGGCAACCGCCATGTAGGTCACGCCGAACAGCGTGTCCGGGCGCGTTGTAAACACGGTCAGCGGCTCGGATTCCCCATCGACGTCGAAGGACAGCTCGACACCTTCCGAGCGGCCGATCCAGTTACGCTGCATGGTTTTGACCGAGTCCGGCCAGCCGTCCATGTTGTCCAGCTCTGACAGCAGCTCATCAGCGTAGGCCGTGATCTTCATAAACCACTGAGGAATCTCACGGCGCTCGACCAGCGCACCGGAGCGCCAGCCCCGGCCGTCGATGACCTGCTCGTTGGCCAGTACCGTCTGGTCTACCGGGTCCCAGTTGACGACCGAATCCTTGCGGTAGACAAGGCCCTTGTCGAACAGCTTGGTGAACAGCCACTGTTCCCAACGGTAGTACTCGGGTTTGCAGGTCGTGACCTCACGTGTCCAGTCGTACCCGTAGCCGAGCTGCTTGAGCTGGCCGCGCATGTAGTCGATGTTCGAGTAGGTCCACTCGGCGGGCGGTACACCGCGCTCGATCGCTGCATTCTCCGCGGGCATGCCGAAGGCGTCCCAACCCATCGGCTGGAGAACGTGTTTGCCCTGCATGCGCTGGTAGCGAGCAATCACGTCGTTGATCGTGAACACGCGCACGTGTCCCATGTGCAGCCGGCCGCTCGGGTACGGGAACATCGTGAGGCTGTAGAACTTCTCCTTGCTCTCGTCCTCGGTGACCTCGAAACATCGGCTGTCTTCCCAGAAAGCCCGGGCGTCGTGTTCTACGGCTTTCGGGTTGTAGTT
>CAZSIQ010000034.1:0-31927 GCA_964606915.1 uncultured Woeseiaceae bacterium
GAAATGAAGATTCACCTCGCGCGTTTGCTGCCGGTTTTCCGTATGATTCGGACCACTGACGAGGAGCCCGAGCTGGAGCTGGCCATTAACCTGCGTTCCAGCGGCGATATGTTCCTCAAACCTGAACTACGCAGTCACTGAATGAAGCTTTACGACACCCTGAACGAGCTGCTCGCCGAGGCGCGCGGTAAAGATCGCCACATCCGCTTTATCGACGGTGAGACGGACGAGACCGACGTCAGTTTCGACGCCTTGTACGACCGCGCATTGCATCTGCTCGGCGCACTTCAGGCCAAGGGCATGCAGCGAGGCGACGAGCTGGTCATCTTCAGCAAGTCGAATGAGAGTTTCGTCATCGCGTTCTGGGCGGCGGTGCTCGGCGGCATCGTGCCGGTCCCGGTGGCCGTGGGTATCAGTGATGAACATCGCTACAAGTTGTTTCGCATCCTGAAGCAGCTCGATCACGCCACGCTGTTTACAGAGCTTGGACTCCTGGAACGCCTCCGGGAATTCGCTGATTCCACCGAGCAGCCCGATGTGGTCGCCATCCTCGATGAGAAGACGGTCCTGATGAGCGACATCGATGCCGATGTCGCCGGTAGCGTGCAGGACGTCACGCCGGACGACATTGCGTTTATCCAGTACTCATCCGGTTCCACGAGCGATCCCAAGGGTGTCGTGCTCACGCATCGTAACCTGTGCGTGAACATCCGTGCCATCTGCGAGGGTGCCGGTTGGGCCGGGGACGACCAGGCCCTGAGCTGGATGCCGCTGACGCATGACATGGGCCTGATCGGCTATCACCTGAGCGTGCTCGCCGCCGGCATGAACCACGCGGTGATGGACACCAACCTGTTCGTACGTCGCCCGTTGCTATGGATGATTAAAGCCAGCGAGCTGAAGGCGACCCAGCTTTGCTCGCCAAATTTCGGCTACAAGCACTTTCTCAAGCTGTTCGAGCGCAAGGGCTTGCCCGAGGGCATAGACCTGTCGTCGGTGAAGCTGATCCTGAATGGCGCGGAGCCGATCTCCTGGGAGCTCTGCGAAGATTTCATGGGTGCACTGGCGCCCCTGGGCCTGAAGCGCACCGCCATGTTCCCGGTTTACGGACTGGCGGAGGCCACGGTCGGCGTGTCGTTCGGCGAGCCCGGCGACGACTTTTCGCGCATCGTTGTCGATCGACACAGCCTCAAGGTCGGCGATCACTTCGAGCCGGTCGACCCGGGACACGAAGATGCCGTGAGTTTCCTCAAGGTAGGCAAGGCGATTCGCGACGTCGAGATTCGAATTACGGACGACGATGACGTGGTGCTTGAGGACGGACGCATCGGTCATATCCAGCTGAAAGGCGGCAGCGTCACCGAACGCGTCTACGGTGATGCAGATGCCACGGCCAGCCTGTTTACAGCAGACGACTGGCTGAAGACCGGGGACGTGGGCGTGATCGCAGACGGGCAGCTCGTCATTACCGGGCGCCAGAAAGACCTGATCATCCTCAACGGGCAGAACTATTACCCGCACGACCTCGAGGAAATCCTCGCCGAGGTCGATGGCCTCGACCTCGGCAAAGTGGCGATCGCGGGTGCAACGATAACCGGTGAGCAGACCGAGTCGCTGATCTGTTTCATCCTGTTCCGCCAGTCGCTCGACGACTTCCGACCCATCGCATCGGCCGTTCGAGACCTGATCGGTGAGCGCGTCGGTATCGAGGTTGACCACGTTGTGCCCGTGCCGCGAATTCCCAAGACCACAAGCGGCAAGGTTCAGCGTGCCCACCTGCTTCGTGATTACCAGGCCGGGGAGTTCACCGAGGTTATCGCCGAACTGGCCCCTGCTGAAACGGCGGAGAACGCGTCGGACGAGGATCCGTTGGTCGCTGAGCTGGTTGCGATCTGCAAGGAGTTTTCCAAAGACCGGGTCATCGGGCCCGACGACAACCTGTTTGAGGTCGGGGTCAGTTCGCTGACGCTGACCGAAATAACGCTGGCTATCGACGAACGCTATCCGGGCAAGCTCGATATCAGTGACCTGTTTGATTACCCGACGCTGCGTGAGATCGCGGCCTTTATGAGCCGGAGTTAGCGATGCCTAACAGCCGCATAGCCGGAACCGGCAGCTACCTGCCGGCCAAGGTGCTGACCAACAAGGACCTCGAGGACTTCCTCGATACGTCGGATGAGTGGATCCGCGAGCGTAGCGGCATTGCACGTCGGCATATTGCCGCGGACGACGAGACCACCAGCGACATGGCACTGGTGGCTGTCGAGTGTGCGCTGGAGTCCGCCGGCTGTGTTACCGACGACATTGACCTGATCATCGTCGCGACGACGACGCCGGACAAGATCTTTCCGAGCACCGCCTGCATCATCCAGCGGCGTCTCGGTATTCGAAACTGCCCGGCGATGGATGTCGCTGCCGCCTGTGCCGGCTTTGTCTACGCACTGGATGTGGCCGACCGGTTCATTCGCACCGGCGGCGCGACGAAGGCGCTGGTCATCGGTGCGGAAACCTACAGCCGCATTCTCAACTGGGAAGACCGTACGACGGCGGTTTTGTTTGGTGATGGTGCGGGGTGTGTTGTGCTGGAGGCAACGGACGAGGAAGGTGTGATCAGTACGCACGTGCACTCCGATGGCCAGTTTGAGGACCTGCTGCACGTGCCGAAAGGTATCTCCACCGGCTACAAGCCGGAGGAAGCGGGCGGCTACATCGAGATGAAAGGCAATGCTGTCTTCAAGCGCGCCGTGGCCACGCTGGACTCGATGGCCCGCGAGACGCTGGAGCGCACCGGCTTCGAAGCCTCTGACATCGACTGGCTGGTACCGCACCAGGCCAACCTGCGAATCATCGCCGCGGCAGCGAAGAAATTTAAGCTGTCGATGGATCGGGTCGTCGTCACCGTCGACGAGCACGCCAACACCTCGTCAGCGTCCATACCGCTTGCGCTGGACACGGCGGTCCGTGACGGCCGCATCAAGCGCGGCGATCTGCTGCTTTTTGAGGCATTTGGTGCCGGATTCACCTGGGGCTCGGCGCTCGTTCGCTACTAAAAAATCTTTTCCACTTTGCTTTTTTTTGTGTCCGTCACTGTCCAGGTGACATAACGTCATGAATTCGTTGAAATTCCGCCTTTCGACTGTGACATAGTTCACACTTTGACGTCTTTGGGGTTCCTATACTTTCCGGGCGTCGCAAAATGGCGACACAGAGAGTCGCAGAATGGCGACAACGACTATGCGAAAAGACACAGACACACAGCCCCTGTCCGAATCCAGCGTCTCGCTGAAACTGGCGATGATCCAGAAGCGCTGCGAGCAACTGGCGCAGGAAGAAAACGAATTCGGTGGCCTCAGCCTCGAGGAACCCGCGGCTGCGACCAGCGACAACACCAATCCCTACGACATGGGCTGAGCCGTCGCGGCGGACCGTCCGGTTCGCACACTCACACAATCCCTGAACCATTCTCTGCTGTCATCGGTCACACCCGGTGTTGGTGTTTGCCGTCTGTGCGGTGCACCAGACGTGATAACCTGCGGCATCGTTTTCAGGGGGGCGTGTGATGAAAGCAGAACTCACTATCAATGGAGAGAAGCGGGCAATCGAGGCGGAGCCGGATATGCCGCTTTTGTGGGCGATCCGCGATCTTGCCGGGCTCACCGGCACCAAGTTTGGTTGTGGCAAAGCGCTATGTGGCGCGTGCACGGTGCACGTGGACGGGACGCCAATCCGCTCCTGTTCCTACCCGTTGTCTGCGGCAATCGGCAAAAACATAACGACGATCGAGGGGCTGTCCACCGACGGTGAGCACCCCGTGCAGAAAGCCTGGCGTAAACACAACGTTGCGCAGTGCGGCTACTGCCAGTCGGGCCAGATCATGCAGGCCGCGGCGTTGCTGGAGCAAAATCCGTCCCCCAGTGACAGCGACATCGACACCTACATGGCGGGCAACATCTGCCGCTGCGGCACCTACAATCGCATCAAGGCAGCGGTGAAAGACGCCGCGGAGGAGTTGTCATGAGCGAGCTCAGCAAACTCAGTCGACGCGATTTCCTGAAACGCACCGGCCAGGTCGCCGGTGGCCTTGCGCTCATGACGCAGCTGCCGGCCGTCGCCAACGCTGCCGGCAATACGGTCTTCCAGCCGAATGTCTACATCGCGGTCCGGGAGGACGGCGGCATCGATATCGTTTGCCACCGTTCCGAAATGGGCCAGGGCGTGCGCACCAGCCTTCAACAGGTCTTCGCCGATGAGCTTGAAGTGAGCTGGGACAGCATCCGCTTGCTGCAGGCTGAAGGTGACGCGAAGTACGGCGACCAGAACACGGACGGCTCAACGAGCATCCGCCGCCATCTCGACTCGCTGCGTCGCGCCGGTGCCACCGCGCGGCACATGTTGCGCCAGGCGGCGGCGAACGAATGGGGCGTGTCCATCGACGAATGTGCCGCGAACCAGAATATCGTGACACATACCCCGAGTGGCCGAACGCTTGGATACGGGGCTGTCGCTGCAGCGGCGGCTGACTTGCCCGTGCCAGAGGACGTCGCGCTCAAGGATCCATCCGAGTTCCGTTACATCGGTCAGGCGATGGATGGCGTCGACAACACCGATATGACCACCGGATCCGCCAACTACGGCATCGACACCGTGCTGCCTGGCATGGTGTACGCGTCGGTGGAACGCAGCCCGGTACTGCACGGTACGGCGAAAAGCTTTGACGAAGATGCGGCGCTGGCCGTGGCGGGTGTCGAGGCCGTGGTCGCACTGCCGGAGGCCACGAAGCCGGTGTTCTACAACCCGATCGGCGGCATAGCGGTGATTGCCAGCAATACCTGGGCGGCGAACAAGGGGCGTGCAGCTCTGAACGTTAACTGGGATCGCGGTGAAAACCAGGGCTACAACTCCGATGAGTACAAAACCACGCTGACCGACAAAGTCCGAACAGACGGCGATGCCGTCGTCTCGACCGGCGATGTTGAAGCAGCCTTCGTAGATGCCGCCACGGTTATCGAAGCGGACTACTACGCGCCGCATCTCGCGCAGGCCCCGATGGAGCCGCCGGCGGCAACGGCCGTTGTGCACGACGACGGCAGCTGCGAGGTCTGGGCCTGTACGCAGGCACCCCAGGCGGCCCGCCGCACGGTCGCGCAGGTGCTGGGCATCGACGAAGCGCAGGTGACGATCCACGTGACGCTGCTCGGTGGCGGTTTCGGCCGAAAATCGAAGGCAGACTTCGTGGCCGAGGCTGCGTGGCTCGCAAAACGTCTCGATAAACCGGTCAAGGTGACGTGGACGCGCGAAGACGACATCCGCAACGGCTACCTGCACTCGGTCAGCGCCCAGTACCTGAAAGGTGCGCTCGATGCCGACGGTAACGCCACGGCGTGGCTGCAGCGCAGTGCTTTTCCACCGATCTCGAGTACCTTCAGTACAGAGTACGCGAATCAGGAGGCCTTCGAGAAGGACCTGGGCCTGATCGACAACCCGCTGGACATACCGTCTATGCAGATCGAGGTGCACACGACACCGGTGCACACGCGTATCGGCTGGCTGCGTTCTGTTGCCAATATCTTCCACGCGTTTTCCGCCAGCAGCTTCGCCGACGAACTGGCGCACGCGGCGGGTGCCGACCCACGGGATTACCTGCTGCAGCTTCTCGGCGAGCCACGCAAGCTCGATCCGTCGGATTACGGCGTCGCCTACGGTAACTACGGCCAGAGCATCGATGACTACCCGATTGATACCGGCCGCATGGCGGATGTCGTTCGACGCGTCAGCGACATGGCGGGCTGGGGGCGAAAAATGCCCAAGGGCAGTGGTCTCGGCATCGCAGTGCACCGATCTTTCCTGGCCTACGTCGGCGTTGTCGCTGAGGTCAGCGAAGATGCGTCTGGCAACATCTCGGTGGATGAACTCTGGTTCGCCGTGGATGCCGGCCGCGTGATCAACCCGGACCGCGTGCGATCGCAGATGGAAGGCGCCGGTATCTTTGGCATCAGCCTGACACTGTTCAGCGAACTGACGGCAAAGGACGGCAGCATCGAGCAGGGCAACTTTGACGGTTACTCGCTCGCGCGCATGTCGCACGCACCGCGGGACATCCACGTTGACATCATGAACACCGATGCGCTGCCGGCCGGCGTCGGCGAACCGGGTGTGCCGCCTGTGGCCCCGGCGATCGCCAATGCCTGGTTCGCGGCGACCGGTTCAAGGGTTCGTGAGCTGCCGTTCAAGAACGCGGGTATCGCCTGAGGGGACGCGAGCAATCGCCTGAAACAAAAACCGCCCTTTGCAGGTCCTTGTGCGTAAGATACGCGCTGGCCGTTTGGGGATGTGGGAATCGTGAAGAAGTTCGACCTGGAGCAGTCGCCGTCGGGCGACCGCGTCGTGACCGAGATTTTTGGCAAGGACCTGCTGCGGTTTCCGTTGCTCAACAAGGGCACCGGCTACAACGCAGAAGAGCGTCGGCGTCTCGGCCTGGAGGGTTTGCTGCCGGCTCAGCACAACACGATTGACCAGCAGATCGAGCGCATCTACAAGTCGATCACCTTCAACAAGGATGACGTCGGCCGAAACATCGGCCTCGCGGCACTGCAGGATCGAAACGAGACCCTGTTCTACGCGCTGCTGAGTCGTCATCTCGAAGAGCTGATGCCGTACATCTACACGCCGACGGTCGGCAAGGCATCGCAGTATTACTCCCGTGTATACCGACGTGCTCGCGGCATCTTCATCACGCCGGACCACCGCGGCCGTATCCGGGAAGTCCTCGAGAAGGCCCTGCAGGGCAGAGACATCCGCCTGATGGTCGTGACCGACAACGAGTCCATTCTCGGTATCGGTGACCAGGGTGCCGGCGGCATGGCCATCAGTATCGGCAAGCTGGCGCTGTATGTCGCAGGCGCCGGTATCCATCCGGCGTACACCCTGCCGGTGAGCCTTGATGTCGGTACCGAGAACGACGACCTGCTCGAGGATCCGCTGTACCTCGGTTACCGCCACCGTCGCCTGCGCGGCGATGACTACATCTCGTTAGTCGACGAATTCGTCGAGGCCTGCAAGACCGTCTTCCCGAAAGCCCTGATCCAGTGGGAAGACTTCCGCAAAGACAACGCGCTGATGATCCTGCAGCGCTTCCAGCAGGATGTGCCGTCCTTCAACGACGATATCCAGGGGACCGGTGCGGTTGCTACGGCCTGTGTCGAGGCCGGGTTCCGAATCGCCGGTACGCCCTTGTCCGATGCGCGCGTGGTGATCTACGGCGCCGGTGCGGCGGGTCTCGGTATCACGCGCCAGCTGAAGAACCGCTTCAGTGCCGCCGGACTTCGCGGCGAGGCGTTGGCTCGCTCGGTCATCGTCATGGACAGTCGCGGCCTGATCAGCGATGACCGGGAAGGCCTGGACACGTACAAGGAAGAAATGGCGTGGCCCGCTGAAGACGCAGGACGTCTCGGCCTGTCAGCCGATGATCGCCGCAGTCTCGCAAAAGTCGTTGCAGCCAGCCGTGCGAACGTGCTGATCGGTGCGTCCGGGCAGGGCGGTTCGTTTGACGAGGACACCGTGATGGCGATGCTCGAAAACTGCGAGTGCCCAGTGATCTTACCGATGTCAAACCCCACCTCGATCAGCGAGGCGACGCCGGCCGAGCTGCTGCAGTGGACCTCGGGCAGGGCGCTGGTTGCGACCGGCAGCCCGTTCGAGCCGGTGCAGACGCCGCACGGCCCCGTGAGCATCGGCCAGGCCAACAATGTCTTCGTGTTCCCGGGTATCGGTCTTGGCACCGTTGCCAGCGAGGCGAACTCCGTCAGCGATACGATGATCTCGGCGGCAGCCGAAGCCATGGCCGAGTCGTTACTCGACGAGGAGATCGAGCTGGGTTGCCTTGTGCCCATGGTGAATCGCCTGTGGGACGTGTGTGGTGATGTGGCGCTTGCGGTTGCACGCCAGGCAGTGACCGAGGGCAGGGCACCAGCAGCGTCCGATGAGGAACTCTGTCAGAGAATTGAGGCTATCCGCTGGAAGCCGCGGTATCCGGAGATTATCTCCGAGGGTGGTGACCCCGGCTAGGCCGATTCGGAGTCGGCGAGATCCGCGCCGACCGCTTCCGATTTCAGGGCTTCAAGAGCCTCTTCGTGTTCGAGGCGGACGCGTGCCAGCAGATCGTCAGCCGCCTCGCTGATCATGCTGTCGTTCGCCGTCTCGAAGGACGAGCAGGCCATGCTGACACGTGCGGCGCCGACGTTTGTGCTGCTGGACTTGAGCGCTGACGCCAGGGAACGCAGCTCAGCCGCATCACCGGTCAATGCCGCCCGTTCCATGGACGCAATCAGCTTGCGTGAACTGTCGAGATAGACAGCAACCATTCGGTCAAACAGGGTTCCGCCGGCGGCCGACGACTTGCTCTTGAGGAGGGCAACTCGCTCGGCGTCCAGCGCGTTGTCGGTCATCGAGTCATCGTCGGTGGCGTTCTCCAGGATGTCGCGAAGTTCCGCCATCGTAAACGGCTTCGCAAGATAATCGTCCATACCGGCCGCGATACACCGCTCCCGGTCGCCGGCGAGCGCATTGGCGGTGAGTGCGACAATGCAGAGACGGTCACCGCCGGTAGCCTCTTCGTGGTCACGAATGTGTTGTGTCGCGGTGAATCCGTCCATCTCGGGCATCTGGCAGTCCATCAACACCACGTCGTATCGCGTGTTCTGCTTGATCACCAGGTCAACGGCTTCTTTGCCGTTGTAAGCGCTGTCAACGGCACAGCCGAGCATCTTCAACATGGCCTTGGCGACTTCCTGGTTGATCTCGTTGTCTTCCACCAGCAGCACCGATGCGTTTAGGTGCATGGAGTCGGATTGACCACTTTCCTCTGTCTGCGCCTCAGTGATTGCCTCGGTGTCGATGCCCGGTGTCAGCCTGCGCATGCACTTCATCAGGGTACGAACGCGAACCGGTTTGGTCAGCGTGCAGCCGAGCTGATACTTCACCTTCTTGCTGTCACTGATTGGGCTCGTAACCTGGCTCAGCATGACCACCTTCGCCTGGCAGCGCGCTTTGCGGAGCGACTTCACAGTGCTGAGTCCGTCCATCTCGGACATGTCATAGGCCATGACGACGACATCAAACTCTTCGCCGATGTTGACGAGCTGCAGCGCTTCCCGACCAGACCGGGCAGAGACGACGTCCATGCCCCAGTCCTTGAGATGCCGGCTGATGACAGCGCAGTTCGTTGCATTGTCATCGACAACAAGTACCCGTCGATCGGCGAGTCGCTCGTCGACGCGGAAGCTCTCCGTTGCTTCAACGATCGGCAACGGTATCCGGAACCAGAACGTCGTCCCTTCACCGGCCTCACTGTCAAAGCCGATCTCGCCGCCCATGATTTCCACGAGCTGTTTGCAGATCGCGAGGCCCAGTCCGGTACCGCCGAATCGCCGCGTCACGGAACCGTCTTCCTGCGAGAAAGACTCGAAGATACGGTGTTGGTTCTCCTCGGCGATACCGACACCGGTATCTTCAATCTCGATGAGAATGCCTTTCTCTTCCTCGGTCTCGCGCACACGCACCACGATCTCACCGTGTTCGGTGAACTTGACGGCGTTGCCGAGCAGGTTGAGAAGAATCTGGCGGATTCGGAGACTGTCCCCGTGGCGGAAGTCGACGACGGCGGACGGCAGGTCGCAGATAAGCTCCACACCTTTTGCAGATGCCTGCTCGGCGAGCAGCTCGGCGACATCCTCGACCGTTTCGCGTAGGCGGAAGTCGTCGAAGTCCAGCTCGAGGCGACCCGCCTCGATTTTCGAGAAGTCCAGTATGTCGTTGATAATGCCGAGTAGTGCAACCGCGGAGTGTCGAATGCTGTCGGCGTAACGGCGCTGCATCGCGTCGAGATCCGTCGAGTTCAGCAGGAGCTCTGTCATGCCCAGCACACCGTTCATCGGTGTGCGGATTTCGTGGGACATTCGTGCAAGGAACTCACTCTTGGCCTTACTGGCAGCCTCGGCGGTATCGCGTGCGTCCTTCAGCTCTTCGACAAAACTCTCAAGCCGCTCATTCGCATGCGCAAGACTGGCGGTGCGTTCGTCGACTTCGGTCTGCAGGCGATCTCGATGTGCCGCAAGGCGCTGGTCACGCACTTCAAGCTGCGACAGCATCCGGTTGATGGACTTCGCGAGTCGAGAAATCTCGTCGCGGCCCTCGACGTCGGCGCGAAGGCTGAAGTCCTCGCTGCTGGTTACGGACTGGGCAAGCTTCGCCAGCGTACCGATGGGTTCGACGATCGCCGGCGTCAGCCACGCGGCGAGGCCCAGCGCGATGAGTGCGCCGACGAGCAGTGCTGAGGCTGTGGTCGCCATGGCCCAGAAGGCCTTGTCGATCACCGGTTGCAACGAGGATCGAACGTATATCGTTCCGAGGCGTTCGCCGTCGAACATCACGGGTTGGGCGAGCTCAATGTGGCTGAGACCTTCGCTTCGATAAATGGTCCGCGTTGAGAACTGCGAGCTGTTGATCCAGTCGACCGGCATTGTTGTCGATGTCATGCCGAGTCGGGCCAGTTCGTCGCCAAACACCGAGTAAACGGCCGCGGACTCGATACTGGCTTGTGCTTTCAGGGTTTCGAGAACCGATTTCGCCTGCGCCGTATCGTCAAAACTCAACGCGCCAGCGCTGTTCGTGCCGACGACTTCCGCCAGCGTGGACAGCTGTGCCTGCAGTTCGCTGCGCGCCTTGTAGGCTTCAGCAACCAGGAGCACCAGCGATGCTGACAGCAACGCGATGCTCGCGGCGACCAGGATGATGACCTGGACCTTGCGAGTCAGTGAAACGTGAGCGAGCAAGGTCTTCATCGTCGCGCGCTCCGTTCGCCGACCAGTTCAGCGAGCTGCAGCAGTTGCGAGTTGACTGTCAGCCCAACGCGTTCGTAGTTTTCAACGTTGATCTGGATGCCGACACGCTTGTTGCGAATCGTCAGGCCTACCATGCCGCCGGCGGTCGCAAAATCTTCAGCGTCGCTGAGCGTGAGAACCGGCTTGCCGTCGAACTGTTCAAGCAATTCGTTAGACGCGCTCCGTGTATCCTCTGAAATGTACAGCGCATCGCAGGACGGATAGTCCGTCTCTCCGGCGGTGACTTTAGCGATCGTGATACGTCGATCGCGGATCAGGCGACCCGCGAGCTTGTTGTTGGCAGCGTCAAAGGTGGAATCGGCGGTAACACATAACAGGAAGGGACCGTCAACGGAGTCGGGCCAGCTGACAAAACGTGCAATCTTGTAGACGAGCGCCAGCTTGACGTCGTCCTCACTGACCGACGTCGGTGCTGCGCCTGCGGCCATCAACGGCACAGGCAACAGGCTGCCTGCCAGCAGCCCGATCAGCAACACAATGATGCGTCGGCAATCCATGACGGTGCTCGTTACTCCCTAGAACGAGTAGCGCAAGTTCGCAAAAGCAGCGGTCTCGATATAGATGCGTGGCAGCTCATTGATCTGCGAGCGCGCTTCTATGTTGTTGTCTTCGAGGGCATTGCGAACGCCGATTGACGCAACCAAGCGATCGTTGAGGTTCCAGCGTGCATTGATGTTCGCCTGCCAGTAGTCGTCAATGCTGTTCGCCTCGATTTCGTCGACATAGCGAACCCAGGCAGCGATGCTCAGGTCGTCGCGCGGGCTCCACAGGGCCCTGACGCTGGCCTGTACCGGCGGGTAGGCCGAGGCCTGTGCCACGCTCAGCGGGTTGTCTGAAATCTGCTTGTCGTTTGCTACAGCGACCGAGGTGCGTATACGCAGGTCATCACGCGCCTGCCAGTCAACGGCGAGTTCGCCGCCGTTAGAGAAGCCATCATCTTCATTGGTGAAGATGGCCAGTCCGAGTATCTCGGTTGCCGTAAACAGGCAGGTCGGATCGAGAACCACGCTGACGCCCGACGGTGAACACAGTGGGTCAATAAGTGTCAGCGAACGCAGCCCTTCGTACTCTGTTGAGAACAGCGCCAAGTCATAACTGATGCGATTGCTGATCTGGCCGCGAACGCCGAACTCGACGCTAACCGACGTTCCCGATTCGAAATCAGGATTGCCAACGGTACCCTGGCGTGCTGGCAACGGGAACGGGTTGATTGCGGTTGAAGGCGGTAACGGCGGACCGAGGTCCACGATCTGGATGCCCAGGTCAGATACGGCCGGCGACCGTACTGCTCGCGTCACGGCGCCCCAGACGGTGTGCTGCTCGGACGGCTTCCAGAGCACGCGCAGGCTGGGCATCCACTCAATGCTGTCGGGTGAATAGTTGTTGTTCTCAAGTTTCAGGCCCGCGGTCACACTCAGGCGGTCCGGCGACAGCCAGTACTCATCCTGAATGTACGCACTGGCTACGCGGTTGCTTGAATAGTCGTTGGAGAACACCAGCTGCTGCGACTCGCGGAAATCGAACTCCGAGTTGCGCAGCGACCCGCCAACGCTGATCTCATGGCGACCGAGCGTACGTCGATGCTGGATCTCCGCGCTGATGGTCATGCGGTCTTCGCCGTAGAGGAATTCGTCACTGCGTTCGGAGTAGTCGACGTAGAACTGGCCACTGGTGCTCTGGTCAGCCTGCTCGGACAAGGCCCAGTTAAACATGGCGTAAGCGCCGGATACGTCTGCCTCGGAGGCAGCGATGTTCACAAATGGCGGCGTCAGCAGGTAGAAGCGACGCGTGCTGCCCATCGTGCCGGAGTGCGCATCGAAGGTCATCGAGTAGTTGGCTTTTTCCGAGCTCCAGTCCGCGCGGAAGTTCGCCCGGAACAGGTCCCAGTTATCGTCGGCATCGCTGCCGTCTTCGAGCTTGCTGCTGGCACCGTCGGTGTAGTGAACAAATGCGCGGTAAGACGCTGTATCGGACAGCTGCTTGCCGTATCGCAGGCCCGCGAATGAATTGCCCTGCGGATCGAGGCCGGTCACAACATCGTCGCCGCTGTCATTTGAGTTGGCCGTGATGATGTTGATCACGCCGTTCACTGCGTTGGTTCCCCAGACAACTGCACCGGGGCCCCGGATGACCTCGATGCGTTCAACTTCTTCGATGAGCGTGTGCTGGATGTCCCAGTAGACACCCGAGAAGGACGGCGTGTAGAGCAGGCGCCCGTCCATCATGACGAGCAGGTTGTTGGTGAAGCGACCTCCAAAGCCACGCGAGGCGATAGACCATTTGTTGGCGTCGATCTGCTGTGCCGAGACACCCGGTGCGAGCCTGAGGGCCTCGGGAATACTGCGTATCCCGTGCCGCTCGATGTCATCGCGCGTGATGACATGAACTGCCGACGAGGTGTCGAACAGGCTCTCGGCCTTGCGGTTGACGGAGGTTACCTCGAGATTGACGAGCTCTTCGATGCTGAGGTCGAACAGGTCGTCGGGACCGTCAACGGCGACCGCGTTGGTCGCTGAGAAAAAGAGGAGGGTGGAGGCTAGTGCAGCCCTGGTCTGGGTTTTGGTCGCCATTCAACTACTTCCGGTACGTACAGCGTAGGTAATGGATATCGACCTTCAGGCTTTTTCCTTAACGGTATAAGTGTCTCCAATTGTCGATTTGGGACATTCGCCCTAATTTCGCGAAAAATGGCTTGATTTTAAGGAGATCCGGGTGCTCAGGCGTTCGACTTGCCGTCAGCGAACAACTCATCGTGACGAGCACAGATACGCGGCCAGAGGTCGGCCACCTCGGGCATGTCCAGCGAAAACGTGTTTGCCAGCGTCTCAACGAGCTGCCGGGGTGAGTCGAGCAGATGCTCGCGGGATCCAGCGCCACTGTAAGTCCGCAGAATCCGCCCTCGAAGTGACAGGTGTTCATCCGGCGTTCTCCTCTGCGCCACCAGGCTGAGAACGAAGCTCGACTCCGGAGACCTTTGCAATTCCATGCATTTCGACGATAAAAGCGTCTCATTCGCCGCAGTTGGACGAAAATCGAAGCAAAAAGGCGAATCATCCACGGCGCTTTCGCAGAATCGCAGCCAGCCGTCAGGGAGCGTCGATATCTCCAGTGAATAGGGCGCCTGTTCGTGAGTCGCCGGGCTCAGCGGGATGGGTTCCAGCATGCTTCCGCCATAACCGACATCCGCGAGCCACGTCGTCTCCGAGTCCGGCGCTGTCACCATCAGGCACAGGTGATTGCCGAACCGCTCTTTGCCTTTGACATGCATCATCACGCCAGCAGCAAGCCGCGTGACCTCGAACCCCAGCTGGGTTAGTACGGCCCCGAAAAGCCCGTTCTGTTCGTAGCACCAGCCCCCGCGTCGGCGATTGACGATCTTGTCGTAGGCCCGTTCGACGGATGTATCCAGTGTGACGCCCAGTTGCACGTCAAGGTTCTCGAACGGCACGGCGAGCGTGTGATGACGATGCAGCGCTCGCAACACGGCCTCGGTCGGTTCCAGGACACCGTCATAGCCGATGCGGTTGGTATAGCGCGAAAGATCGAGGTTTACGTTCGTCAAAATCAGATACCCGGAGTTCTACACATGCCAGAATGTCGCAGTCGCGAGCATCCGAATACTATAGGCCGGACGCTCAACCAACCACACGCTGGAACATGGCATGGCTCAACGTCGTTACTACGCGATAGATCACCTGCGTACCGGCATGATGTTCGTCGTCATGTTCGGGCACCCGTTGCTGCCCTATGTGACCGTGCCGCGCTCCTTCAAGGATCCCAGCACGCATTTCGGTTTCGACGTTGCAGCCGTGTTCCTGTACGCCTTTGCGATGCAGGCCTTCTTTGTTACCGCAGGTTTTGCGGCTGCATTATTGCTTGAGCGAAAAGGCAGCGGGGGGCTTTGGCGTAACAGGTTCAACCGTATCTTCATGCCGTTGCTGGTCGCCTACCTCCTGATCACGCCGCTGATGCGTGGCGCCTATGATTTTTCCAAGGGCGTGGTTGAATCCGATTCGATCAGTGGCGGCTGGACGGTGTTCCTGGCCGGGGAGTGGATTCGCTGGAGCAAGCTCTATCACCTGTGGTTCCTGCTGTCGTTGCTGCTGTTTACGGCGCTTGCCGTTGCCGGCCTGTCCCTGTTGCGGCGGTCGGGCATGGCGATACGCGTATCGACTTGGCTGGCAGGGCGGCTGGATGGCTATGGAGGCATGGTCATCCTCGCGGTACTCGCGTCCCTGACCACGATTCCCGCCTACATTCTTGAGACCGGCAGCGGCACTCACTGGTCGATGCAAATCACGTTGTTCGGGTATTTCTCGTTGGGGTGGTTTCTGTACAGCCAGCAACAAGTCATCGAGAGCTGGACACACCGATGGCGGGTCCCGCTGATCACTGCAATTGTCGTGCTCCCGGTCTGCGCCTGGGCAAGCCGGGCGCGACTGTTTGACGAGAACACGGTTGATATCGCGACGGGCATCCTGGCTGGTGTGACGAACGGCGTGCTTGGTATTGGCATGACCGCCGCATTGATCGGCTGGTTCTACTTGCGCCTCGACAAGCCAACGAACACCGGACGTGTGCTCGGCGAGGCGTCGTACTGGGTCTACCTGGTCCACTTCCCGATCGTTGTTGCTGCCGGCGGCCTGGTCGTCGTGCTCGATATACCCGCCATCCTCAAATACCTCCTGACCCTGGCGATCGCCATTCCGGTCATCGCACTCAGTTACTATGTGCTGGTTCTCGGCACGCCTTTGCGATACGCCATCGTCGGCAAGGCGCGCTAGCTATCGGCCAATCGAAAAGGGGGTGTGCTCCGATGCGACTGCAAGGCACGCTGGATGTGGGAATGCTCTTCCGCGAGTTTCGCGGCAAGATCGCGATCACCTGGTTCCTGGTTCTTCTGGAAAACCTGCTGTGGGCACTGGTGCCGCTATTCATCGGCCGTGCGATCGATGCTCTGTTGGCTTCTGAACCGGGAGCACTGGTGGAACTGGCGAGCGTCATGGTTGCGCTGGTGGTTGTGGCCGTCGGAGCACGGCTCTACGACACGAGGGCTTACGGCACGATGCGCGTGCATTTCGGTGCAGAACTTCTCAGTCGCATTCGCGAACAGCCGGTGTCCCGGGTCAATGCGCGACTGGACATGAGCCGCGAGATGGTCGATTTCCTCGAAGAGCACGTCCCGGAGCTTCTGACCTCGATCGTCCAGGTCCTCGTGAGCATCGTCATCCTCTGGAGTTTCGATATTCGGCTCGGACTGAGCGGCGTCTGCGCGGTTGTCGGCCTTGCCGTCGTCTACGCGCTGTTCCATCGGCGTTTTTACCGGCTGAATGCTGACCTGAACGCCCAGACGGAGCGGCAGGTGTCGATTCTCGAGCAACGTCGCCACAAGCCCCTGTTTGTTCACCTGATGAAGCTTCGGCGCCGGGAAGTGCGCTTGTCGGACACCGAGGCGTTTCTGTACGGCGCCATCTTTGCCGGCATGTTTGGTTTCATTCTCGCAAACCTCTGGTTTGCCACGTCTATTGAGGCAATCACGGCTGGCATGATCTTCGTGATCCTGAGCTATACCTGGGAGCTCGTGGACTCCGGCGTGGCGCTGCCTGCCGTATTGCAGCAGTGGACGCGTCTCAGTGAGATCAGAGAGCGTATTAATGCGTCACCGGGGTCAGTCGAGGATTGAATCGACGCCAAAACCCGCTCCGGGCTCACACATTACAAAGAGCATTTGAAGAGGCCCGGAGTAGCACTCGTGGGATTGACGGACCACGAGGCCGCAGTGCGAGTGATCTGCTGTACATATGGAGTGTTCAGTGTATTCTTAGACACCGTATAGACGCGGAGCAACGCTGTGCTCCGTTACTTCTGCCGGGGCCGACAGTTCGCGGGTGTGGGGCTCCAGGCAGTGTTCTGCTTTATCCGTTGGGTACGATCGCATGAGCAAGTCCAGTACAGACGTCATTCTTCCGTTTGTTCGCCAGAGCCAGTATTCGGGCGACGCCACCCTGGAAGAATTGCAGTTAGCCGTCGAAAATTCGATGACTGGCATCTCGTGGCTCGACACCAGTGGCACGTTCCGCCAGGTACGCGACGGCTATGCACGCATGCTTGGCTACACTCCTGACGAGTTGATTGGTCAATCCTGGGCGGTGACCGTTCCGGAGAGCGATCACGAGACCGGCATTGCGGCGGTGCAGAAAATGCTGCGGGAAGGACGCGAAACGGTTGAGACTCGCGCAGTGCGCAAAGACGGGTCGGTCTTCTACAAGCGCCTGCTGCTCGTCAAGACGACCGATTCCCAGGGCCGTCACAACGGTCACTATTGCTTCATGAGCGATGTCAGCGAACGCACCGAGGCGCAGCGACGTCTCGCGGATGCCGAGCGACTACGGACTATTGGCACGCTGGCTGGCGGTATCGCTCACGACCTGAACAACCTGTTGACGCCTATCCTCGGTCGCGCCGAACTGCTGGCCAGGGGCACGAACGAAGACGGAGGAGCCGTCGACGACATTCGCAGTGCTGCGCTGCGCGCGCAGGAACTGATCGACCGCTTGCTGAAATTCAGCAAGAACGAGCGCGAAGAATTCAAACCGCTGAGCCTCGGCGACTCAGTTCGTGTGGCTCTGCAGTTCGTATCGGGCTCGTTACCCGCAACCGTTTCAATACAGACCCGTTTCGAGACTTCCCGCGACACCGTGCTGGGTCTCGAAGCACCGCTGGAACTGATTGTCCTGAATCTTGTGTCCAACGCCGGCTACGTGATGCGCGATTCCGGCGGCGATCTCGTTGTGTCACTGACGAATCCCGACGATCAACACATCGAGTTGACGATCACCGATACAGGACCAGGTATCCCGGCTCGCATTCTCGATCGTATCTTCGACCCGTTCTACACCACCAAGCCGCCCGAGGAGGGCACCGGTCTCGGCCTCGTGATGGTCAAGGAAGCCGTGGAGAAGATGAAGGGTCACGTCGAGGTAGCGAGTACCGAGGGGCAGGGCACGGCGTTTCGCATCACCTTCCCGCTGTGCAGCGGTGAAAGCGTTCATTCCACGGATGAAACGCTGCCGAAGACACCGGGTCTTCGCGTGATGGTTGTCGACGATGAAGAACCGGTTCTGCAGATCTGCCAGACGATGCTGGAACACCTCGGCCACGACGTGATTGCTCACATCGATCCTGAAGCCGCGCTCAAGGAAGACTTCGGGGCTATCGACGTTGTCATTTCTGACTATCGAATGGGCGGTGTATCCGGCGTGGATTTCGTGCAACAGCTCGACGGTTTCTCGGGATCCGTGATCCTGATGTCCGGCGCCCTGGACGACGATGAGGCACTGCCGGACAACGTCACATCTGTGCTCAACAAGCCGTTCCAGCTGCAGTGTTTGCAGGAAGCGGTGTTGGCGGCGAGCCGGAATTCGGAGACAAGTTAGTAGTCTCCATAAGGTGCAATTGCCTGTGACATGTCGGCGCTGCTCGTTGTCGAGCTCGTCGGTTTAAGCAAGTTTTTTTGTACGGCCAAAGACCATCCGTAGTCGTCTTCACTGCGGTTCTGTAACGACTCACTCCTCTTCGTCTGACTCGGGTTTCGTCGCATTCTGAATCTGTTCTAACCTCCAGTTACCGACATTTCCTCCGCTCATCCAGGGTTTCGCCTTAACCTTCAGTTCTACACTATTCGGATTGAATGTACGTCGTGCATGACGTTCCGCAATGTCGCGGGCTGTTTCAACAGTCTTTCCTTCAAATAGTGCGCAAAAGAACTCAGTCATCGCGCCGAAGGATTGCCTGCCTGCAGCTGATCCTCGCCAACCGACAGCAAGCTTGACACAACACTCAACGAGATCGTCGAGAAGATCGGCCCCATCGCAGCAGTCGAGGAATACGATGCCGGGTGCACCGTTCTCGTTGAAACACTTGCAGATGTCCTCCATGGTGACTTTTGTATAGCCGACCGCGGGAATCCAGCAGTAGGGACGCCATCCTGCAATTGCGACGGCAGGATTTCCCGGCTTGGAACTGTCCTTTATACCGTGGCCGGAAAATACCCATGCGTCTTTTGGTCCAAGTGAGCCCACATGATCACAAATCGTCTCATCGCCGACCCACCAGTCCCAGCCGAACTCCCAACCTGCTTTTTCAGCCTTCGCCTCAACTTCGTCGCCGAGGTGGATAGTACCTGGTCCAAAAATGCCGAAGCCTTCATCGATCTGGAGCTTTGGAGACAATG
This sequence comes from uncultured Woeseiaceae bacterium, assembly GCA_964606915.1. Classification (GTDB taxonomy): domain Bacteria; phylum Pseudomonadota; class Gammaproteobacteria; order Steroidobacterales; family Woeseiaceae; genus UBA1847. Next base: position 19,132 of record CAZSIQ010000034.1, read on the forward strand.
GGACAGGTGGGACAACTGTCTGATTTGGAAATACCGTGCAGCCGGGACCAGGATAAAAGCCTTGAAAGTAATCCCAGGCTCTCGGGTCCTCTGCGGGTATATAGTTAGCAAATCCAGGCTTTTTGGAAATCACGTCGTATCGCGTTACCGAGGAAACGTCTGGTGCTGTCAAGACGGCCACACCACGGTCGTTTGTCGTCGCAGTCTCGACAATGTCGCCAGTTCGGGCGTTGACTAGTTCGACAGCGACATCCGTCAAATGACCGGACTTGGATGTTGCATGCACCCTTATTGGTTTCCTTGCGGATATCTTTCGAGTAACGCGCACATCAAAAAGCTCGGTTCCTGGGGGAGGAGCGGGGATGTCCGGAAGGATCAGAGGCTGCGATAGCTTGGGTCTGAACGACCGGAGTGATCTACCCAGAAAAAAAGCGATAGCGACGAATGAAACAACAACTACTACAAGAATGAGTATGTCCACTGTGTTCCCCTGATCGCAGGCACATGCCCGATTGTTCTGATTTGAATTTAGTCTAGCAGCGAATCCGGAAAGCGCAGTTCGCGATAGGGGAGAAGGGGACTTATTGGTGTTGAACCATTTGACTGGGAGTTAGGCTGATGTAGTTCACACGCCCCCCTCTCGATAAATACCGATGCGACAGACCTAGCGCGTGCACGATGCGCGCTGTTGAGTTGTCGATATTTGTTTCTGTTCGACTACATGACGTTGCAATTCCCGATATATCTGCTAATTCCTACCATATACGGCCATATCGCCGGGTCACCGAAGAATAAGAAAACTGTGTTTCGCCGACGCAGAAACCAGTGCGGCACCAGTAAGCGATTGCCGGCCCAACTCACTGCAATGAAGGGTTGTGATGATGCGTACGTATGTTCCTCTCCGCTCATTAGTTGCAATCACAAAGAACCGTCTGGCGGCGACGATTATCCCCGTCCGACATGACGACTAAGAGGTCTCGTCATGACGAATTGGCTAAAGCAACTGTATGCACAGCAAACGACGCCGGATGAGGTGGTTGTTTTTCTCTTGCTCGGCACGCTTGTGACGTTGATCATCGCAATGCTCTTCTACAGTGTCATCGTCCTGGTTCTGTCAAGCTGGCGTATGCGAGAAGGTGTATCCGCATGGGGCGTGTTGTTCCCGTCAGCACGACGCATGAAGAATTACGCAGGCGAATACACGCTAGGAACCGTCACCGCTATCCTCCTGGCATTCACTGTAGCCGCCAAACAGGATGCCGTGCAGGTGATTCTTGATCAGAACATCAGTGCGATAGGTAGCGAGACCATAAAGTCAGCCCTGCCGAAGGGTGGCCTTGATGTGGCGAGCCTTACACAGGCAGGCGCAGACCCGGACGCTGCCCAAAACCTGGTTGACTGGTTGGAAGACGAGCCGACTGCCTCAATCTCCAGGCGTGCAGAGGAGATCATTCGGCCATTGCTGGCGTCAGGAATGGCAGAGAGCGCCAGTCTCGTCGTTCGCGAGGCCGTGAGGGCTTTTGACCCATACGCGAAATTCAAACTTAGCCAGGACGTCATCTTTGCTTTCGCGATCGGCTTGTTGCTTGGCTACGTTACTTGGTTTGGCGTCCAGCGCTGGCAGGAGGTTCGTAAAAGCAACGACGCAGAGCCGAATTACGCATTCATCGTCAAACGTCTGGCACTTCCTGCCGTGTGTATTCCGCTGCTGCTGGTATCTGCGTCCGCTATGGAGAGTTCGGAGCGATTAGCGAACAGTGTGATCGGTTACGTTGACTCGACGGACGTGGAACAGGAACTGCCTTTATCGCTCGCTATAAAAGACCAGATACGCGATTTTCGGGATGCGGAGAACCGCGTGAATGTTGAAGACCTCGAGGCGGTAAGCTCGCTTTTAGCTGCAATGGAGTCTCGTGTCGCGACCTTGTCTGACCGGATCGATTCCAGCTCAGCCAGCATGAGTCAGCTTTCGGGTCGACTAAACAACCTTGATGGGAATATCACTGCCGTTCGGGGCAGGCTTTCCAACCTTGACTCGTCTCTGAACAGCTTGACCCAGCAGTTACGGAACGCTGAGCAGCAGTCAAAACTTAACGCCGATAACGCACTCCGCATCGCCGAGATTGCCAATACGACCAGCAAGCTTGCGACTGAACAGATCGCAGAGACACAGGCCGATCTGGAGAGGCTTCAGCAGAGCTTCACAAGACTGGCAAGGCAGGTCGCGGCCGGTACGAAGGAAGAGGGCCTTTTATACGTTTACAGCGGCCGGGGGAGGTTCCTTGTAAGACGAGGTTCCAGTAATGCGAGTCCCGTCGAAGATGATTTCACTACCGGTCTCTACGAGCTGACGCCAGGAACCTACTTCGTTAATTCCGGTGGAATCACCCGGCAAGTCGTCGTCAGGGCGGACTCGGCAAGCTTCGTATACATCCCGCCACCGTCGACCATTCAGTAACACTATCCGCGAGATTCGGCCTGAAGAGACGGCGGCTCAAATGTCCGCAGTGCACCGCTGTGGTCGGTTGATACGGCGAGCATCTTGTTGTCCATTCGCGCCACAAACCTTTGATTGCGAATGAGCTTTTTTGTGCGGCAGGTACCAGAAAAAGCCACCAGCTCTTGCGATTATGTTGCACTCGACGGGTCCACCGTGCCCCGTTGAACCGTCTGAAACAGACCAGGGGATCGAGGGATGACAGACAGCGCTGCATACAAGGTGGTTACCACGGGGCAAATTCTCGATGGATTTGATCCGTCCGCGGTGCGTGACCGTCTGGTCTCGGCTTTACGCCTGAAGCCGGAAGTTGCCGCGCGCTTCTTCGACCAGTCTCGCGTCGTCAAGAAAGGCGTGACGCGGGATAACGCGGACAAGATCTGCGCCCAGCTCGCAAAGATCGGTGTCGCTGCCGAGGTACAGAGTCCGCCGCCACCGGTTGAGCCGCCTCCCGTCGAGCCGGCCCCGGTGCTGCCCGAGGGTTTTGTTGCCGCACCGTCCCAGCTTGAAATCGTCGACTACGAAAGCAAGGCGGCGCCGAAGGAAGACACGATCGAGTGTCCGAACTGCAAACACGTGCAGGCAAAGTCGGAGCAGTGCGAGAACTGCGGTATCTGGTTCCACAAGTTTGAAGCGGCCGGCGCTGTTGCTGAGCCTGTCAGTGCTCCGAAGGCAGCGCTCGGTGTGAGTGCAGCGGCCCCGAAAGCTGCAGACGTCGCCATGGATGAGGTGGAGACGACGTCGGACGACAGTGACTTTGGACCGAACGTGCTGAGCCCGGCCGCAATTGGCGCCGCGGTTGTCGCGGCCCTGGTTGGCGCCTGGGTGTGGAAATTCATCGCCGTTACACTGGAGTTCGAATTCGGGTTGATCGCCTGGGGCATCGGCGGTGCCATTGGCTTTGCTGCCGCCGCCGCAGGTTCTCGCGGTATGCAGGCCGGCATTGTTTGCGCTCTGCTGGCGCTCGGTTCCATCGGGCTCGGCAAATACTGGGCATACAGCGCGTTCCTGGTCGAATTTCAGGACACGATTGCCGGCGTCATGACCACCGACGAAGACATGTACGACTATTTCGAAGAAGAGGTTGCCGATGCGCGCCTCTACGTCAACGGATCCGGTAGCGATGACTTTGTCAGGCGCTTCATGGTCGAGCGTGGTTACACCGATGCAACCGATCCCGGCCGTGTGAGCAGCGCTGAAGTCGCCGATTTCCGTGAGTACATTGCGCCGTCATTAGTCGAAATGGCCAACAGCGAACCTGATTTCGAGGAGTGGCAGGAGAGCAGCGTCGAGGCAATCAGCGAGATTTCGCCCTGGGCCATGATGATCGAAAGCCTGGGCTTGCTGGACATCGTTTTTGCCTTCCTGGGCCTTGGTACAGCATTCCGGTTGGGTAGCCAGAAGACCTGATCCTTTCGGATGGGTCTGTTTGTCACTACGGTGGTTTGTGCTGCCCCAGTGCCTCGGCTTTAAAGCTGGCGAACCGCCACCCGTTCTGGAGAAAGACACATGGCCGAAACCCCTGACCTTGCAGCGCTTGTTGAGGGAATTGAGGCACATGACGCAGATGCCGTCTCGACCCTTGCGACCCTACCTGACCGCTGCCTTGCGGATGCACGGAACCGGACGCTGTTTGACGTAGCCATCCTCGCGAACAATTCGGAGGCCATTGCCTTGCTGGCGTCAGACAAGAAGGCGTTGGAGTTTGCGGCTGCCATTGACCCCGGACAAAAGGACCCGATCCGGCATTCGGCCGCCATGCACGACATCAAATACCCGATTTCGAAACTCGAGGCCGTTCTTGAGAAGTCCTTCGGGCAGGATCTGGCTTACGGACGCACACCATTACAGACCGCGTGTCGGGTCGGAAACGTTGTTGCCACGGACGCGTTACTGGCGGCCGGCGCCAAGGCGAACGCTAAGGACGCTATTGGTCTTACCGCGGTTGAGCTGGCCTTCTACGCACGCGGCGAAGAGGGACTGCAGAACCTCATCGTCGCGGCAGAAAAAAACAAACAGACTAACTTGCCCGTTGGCAAACGATTGCTGCGTGAGCTATTTGCGTTTCCTGAAACATTGGAGAAGCTGCTCGCGGTCGCAAAACTCGATGCGTATGCACGACGCTTTCTGTTCTGCTATCGGTGCGCCTGGCTCGACACAGAAGCTGTTCGGGCGATGCTGGCAGATGGGTATGACCCGAACAAAGGCCTAAGCGCTGATATCAATCCGCTGTGGGAGGCCTGCACGTCCGCGCTGTTGTGGGATGAAGCCATTCCCGATGGCTTTGAGCAGGCCTTTCACTTCACCAAGCACTGGGGTCATCCCGGCGCGAGTTCAGTGTCGTTCGACAATGCCTTGCTGAACGAAGACGGTTCGAACTTCGGACAGCTCTTCGCGGAGGCGCAGAAGAAACAGAGAGCGCAGATCAAGATCGTCGATGACATGAGTATCAGCCCCGAGTCCGAACAGGACCTCATTGAACGACGCGTCGCCATGCTGGATGTCCTGTTGGGCGCAGGTGCAGACGCCAGGCTGGCGCGTGACAAACTTAGCTTTGGCTCGTTTTCTGAGCTGAAAGAGATGGGCTTAGGCGACGTCGCACAACGATTGAAAGGACGCAGGGATAAGGCAGCCAGGCCCGCAAAGAAACTGAAGCCAAAAACCTCAACGTTCTGGGAGCTGGCCGGTGAGACCGGTTTGAATGTCGAGTACTGGCCGGAGGAGGGCCACGGCGGCCTCATTCGCATGATCCTTCACAACGTCTATGGTCCGGTCGACGGAATGTCGTTGTCGGTACAGCTGACTGAAAAAAACGTTGATCCAGAGGGCGAGTGGACAGAGCTAAATACCGTCAAAGAGACAGTCGATGTCGATGGCGAGATTCTGACGCGTGCAGAGCTAACCGAGCCGGTCTACGGCGAGGCGCCCTGGGAAGCCCACTACGAGCTTCCGTTAGACGAGGCCGGTGCAGCGAATCGATTGTGGATTCGCTTGAGTCACGAGGACGAGTCACTGAGCGGTGAGCTTGATCCCTGGGATTTCGTCAGCGGTCGCTGATGGTGCATCGACGATGAACAATGACGTGCATCCCGCGATAGCCGGTTTGGTCATCGCCGTATCGATCCTCGCCGTTGGGCTATGGGCCTGGGCGTCCGGAGTTGCGGCAAGTTACGGCGGACCGGCGGAACTTGGCAAGGACAACAGGGGGCACCATTACGTCCAGGTTCAGAACTATCTCGTTGAGCATGACGCAAACGGCGTTTACCTACAGACGCACGATCTCCACGAGCTGGGCGTCGAGATATTCCTCGGCGGGTTTGCCTTCTTTTCCGACGGCGATGTTCTGCTGCGCAAAGGTCCTGATCCGCGTTCCTTCTTCGACAACCTCCGGGCCTACAAACGCCAGACCAACCTGAACGCTATCGTCCCTGACGACGCCGACAGCGGTCTGTTCCGTTGCGATCTCGACACGCTCAACTGCGAGCGATTCGGAGAGGAGGGTATCGATTTCAAGGCGACCTACGGCGTATTCATCGACCCTGTATCGGACGATGTCTACATCAGCGACACCACTCGCCATATGCTGCGTAAGTACGATTCGCGAGGCGTTGAACAGGTTTTACCGGTGACGGGATTCAAGTTCCCCAATCAGTTAATGATCGACGAAGACCGCTTGCTGGTCGCCGACACGAATCACCATGTCTTGCGACGGCTCGTGTCGGAGACTCCGAACTTTGCGGAGACGATCGACCGTATAGACGTTGTTCCAGGGGAGGCCGGTCAAGCCGGGCAGACGTGGCCCAGTCATTTTGCCCGGGTCGGCGATACCTGGTGGGTTAACAACATGCAGACGGGCATGAACCTCGGCGGGCTGTATGTCTTTGATGCCGACTGGCAGTTCCTGAAGAGGATTGCACTATCGCCTGGGGCTGATCCGATCGCTCTGATGGCCGTAAATGACGAGGTCTGGGTCAGCGACTGGAATAACGATGTCGTGCGTCGATTCACCTTGGAAGGCGAGCCGCTGCCGGATCTTGAGTCGGACGGCCTCATAGCGATTCATGAGGAAGCCAGGGGCAAACGGCTTCTTTACACCGTGGTCAGTTACAGCGGTGCCGTCATAGTTGCTGTGCTGCTGCTGGGGTTGATTCTCAAGAGTGCGTTTCAGCAACCATCCGGGTCGAACGGCGCACGTTCAACAGCCCGCATGGCGGTGGATGCCACCGATGAGTTGGCCACCCTGTATCTCGAGCCCGATGAAAAGCTGCAGAAACGCATGACGTACAGTCTCCGCCTGGTTGGCGTGCTGACCGCACTGGCTGTGGTCTCGCTTGCGTTTCTCTTCAGACAGTTCGAGAGCGTAGACGCCTTTATCAAGCTGTCGCTCGTAGTCTCAGGCCTGGTCGCAATCGTCGCACTGATTGCATGGGTCAACCGCTCCAACTGGGGCACCTTCATCAAGATCGAAGGCGACACCGTGACGCTTCGCGACTTTAGCGGCAGGGAATCTCGCAGCCCGATGCGCAAGGTCCGGTATGACGACACGGCCATCGCTACGCCGGACGCCGTCGTTGTACTCGGACGGCCACAGGCACAGATCTATGCGCGTGCCACGGTGCAGGACGAACTCGTTCCCCGGCTGGATGACGCGCAACGCGTGGGAGCGCTGGAAATGCTGAAGATCCAGGTCCAGCTACGTCACCCGCAGGGGGTGATATCGATCATCGCGATAGCGGGTGTACTGATCTACGGCGCGGTTTATCTCGCGTTCTGACCAGAACGTTCCGCAAACATCACCACGGTAGCTCGACTAACTGCCGTTATCGTTTCGTTTTCGCTCTTCCCAGAAATCAGACTTCGCAATGCCCAGGGCCTCCGGATCGAAGGTGTATTTCTCGACACCTGCTTTTCGCTGGGCCTCGTAATCACGCAAAGCAATGATTGCCGGTTTGGCGATGAAGAAGATAATCAGGATAGCCACGATGTTGAGCCAGGCCATGAATCCGACGCCAAGATCGCCCATCGCCCAGGCCAGGTCTGCCGTACGGATCGTTCCGTAGAAAACCGATGCCATCAGTATGAGCTTCAAGAGTGTCAGTTCACCCGGGAACGTAAACGTCCGCCGTATGTAGGCCACATTGGTTTCAGCAATGTAGTAGTAAGCGAGCAGGGTGGTGAACGCAAAGAAGAACAGGGCACAGGCCACGAAGATCTTGCCGGCCGGCCCGACGACGCCTTCGAGAGCAAGCTGGGTAAACGCGGGGCTGGCTATCACGGTGTCGGCGGGCAGGTTCTGCACCAGAATCGCCGCGCCTTCGGGATGAACGTTGTAGGCACCGGTGATCAGGATCATGAACGCCGTTGCCGTGCAAACGAAGAGCGTATCCACGTACACGGAAAATGCCTGCACGAGACCCTGCTGCGCCGGGTGCTCGACTTCTGCGGCGGCGGCCGCGTGCGGTCCCGTACCTTGTCCGGCCTCGTTCGAGTAGATACCGCGTTTCACACCCCAGCCGATCGCGGCGCCCAGGCCGGCCATCGGGTTGAAGGCATCCGAGACGATCAACGAAATGATGCCGGGCAGCTCACGGAAGTTAATGGCGATAATGACCAGCGCCAGCAGGATGTAGGCCAGCGCCATGAACGGCACGATGACCTGCGTGACGTGAGCGATACGCTTAACGCCACCAAAGATCACGACGCCAAGTGCTGCCGTAACGAATACGCCGGCAATCAGCTTGCTCATGGACACGGTGCCAACGAAGGTGTCGACCGTCGATTCGCCGCCAAACGCCAGTTCAGTGGCGTTGGCAATGGCGTTGGACTGAACCCCCGGAAGCAGCACGCCACAGGCAAAGATCGTCGTGATCGCGAATACCCATGCGTACCACTTCTGACCCAGGGCCTTCTCAATGTAGTAGGCCGGACCACCACGGTACTGGCCTTCATCGACTTCCTTGTAGATTTGGCCGAGTGTGGACTCGATGTAGGCGGTTGCCGATCCCAGGATCGCAATCACCCACATCCACAGGATCGCGCCCGGCCCACCGAATCCGATGGCGGCGGCAACGCCTGCGATGTTGCCCGTACCGACACGCCCGGACAGCGAGACAGCGAGCGCCTGGAAGGATGAAATGCCTTGTTCGGATTCCTTGCCCTTGAACAGCAAGCGAAGCATTTCCGGGAACATGCGCACCTGCACGAAGCGGGTCATGACCGTAAAGAGCAGGCCAGCACCGAGGCACATGGCGACGAGAGCATCGCTCCAGACGAAAGCGTTCAGGCTTCCTACGAGTTCCGACATGGGAAATCCCTGTTGTTATGTTGTTGTGGGGCGCAGAGTAGCGCTGTGGTGGGGAGAGTGTAGCGGAATTGGGCGGCAGGTTTCACAGAAGCTCCGGCCTTGAGCTCACTTCTGACGCCATTTTGCGAAAGACAGGGTCCTGCCCCCAGGTTGTGCAACAAATAGACGTGCTTTTTGGTCAGGAATGCAGTCCTCTAAGACTCGGTTAGCGCTACGAATACTATACTGTCACAGGGGTATCGTCGGGGTGTATGTAAAGTAAACGAGCGCAGACAGGCCAAGCCATGCGGTGAACATCAATAAATACGGCCAGCGCCGCAGCCAGAGCCTGGCGGCCAACAGGGTCGTCGCCGCCGTTCCCCCTAGGGCGATCAGGGCCGGTATGGCCGCAACGGTACCCGATCCGGTAACGGCCGCCTGGATGGCAATGTTTGCCCATTGAGCCGGCAGGAGCGCCAGGAACCAGTACGGGAGCACGCCCGGGAAAACGGAGGCGATGAGCAATACGGAGGCTTCACCGGCGACAACAAACAACGCCATCAACCAGGCCTTGTGAGTTAGCGTTTTCGAAAACAGAGCCCCTCGCGCGGCGAAACTGCCACTGGCGATGATCATTGCGAGGCCGGCTGAGAGCGGGTGCGACATCGCTGGCATACCGAGCGCATGGGCCAGCACGATTAAGCACACCACATTGAGCAAGGCCAAAGAAACGCCAATCCAGAAGTTTCGTGCCGTCGCTGCCGCGATGATGCCAACGCCCATCAGGCCTAGTGTGAGTATCGGGCCACTCGCCGAATCCAATGGCGAGGATGTTGCCGACAGCAAGACCATGATCAACACCGGGATTACTACGCCAGTCAGAAGTGCCGTGCTCCAGGCTGGACCGTTCCGGTTGGACATGCCGCTTGACGTTACCGCGCTCATGGTCAGCGATGCTGACCGAAGCCGGCGATGTTGTCGACCATTCAGCAGCGGTTGGCGACGCTGAACGCTCCAATGGCCGCGAATGACACCGGACATGCAGCCCCGGTTGGTACATGGCGTTTCAGTAAATAGCGTCTTCTTGGGCTGATTCGGGTTGACATAAATAGGACCGTTCCAGCTGAAAGCCAGCAAAAAGGGAACCCTTTTGCGCCCGTTTGCGTTCTCCATAAGAGGCCAGCAGATTAATGGCCAGTCCGCACAAGGCGGTAACTGTCGCGCGCGTCGAAAAAGGGCGCCGCAGACACTGTTTAGGGGGCAGTATCGGGGTGCATTTCGTAATGCTCAATCCGAACGGAAAACTACGTGCGTTGGCGCTTGTGGCGCTCACCGTAGTGCTCGGTGCCTGCGCAACACCGCCGGCAACAACCGGGGGTGCTGGCGACGCCGCAGCAGTAGATCCGCCCAAGCCGACACCCCAGTCGGATATTGTCGTGGTCAAGCCGACGGACCCGAAACCAGCGACGCCGTCTCCACCGCAAAAACCACCGCAGGTTGCCGTTGTCCTTACGAGTCGCACCCCGGCTTTCGAGGACGTCGCAACCGCGTTGGCGGATCAGTTCGATGATCTGTCGATTTACGATCTTGGCGACAAGAGCCAGCCTCCTATCAACGCTTTTAAATTGATCAACGACAGCCCGACCGACGTTGTTGTCGCTATCGGGCTGCGCGCGGCGCGCTCATCGGCCGCGCTGTCGGCCGTACCCGTCGTGTTCAGCCAGGTATTCAACTACCACGACTACGGGTTGCTGAAGGAGAAGAGTCGGGGTGTTGCAGCGATTGCACCCCTTGATGCGCAACTGGCTGCCTGGAAGGGCGCTGAGCCGGACCTCGCGTCCATCGGTCTCGTGATAGGCCCTGGCCATGATGACCTACTGGAAGAGGCGGAGCTCGCCGCAGATCGTCACGGTGTGAAGTTACAGACCGCCGTGGTGAGTTCAGACCAGCAAGCGCTTTACGACTTCAAACGTATGGTTCGAAACATTGATGGCTTCTGGTTGCTGCCGGACAATCGTATCCTGAGCAATCGCGCGCTCAACGAGATCTTCGAACACTCAAAGCGTCGCGGGGTTTCCGTACTGGTACCGACGCCGACCATGCTGCCGGCCGGAGCAACCATTAGTGTCTCCACGGTAGCAGAGGATATCGCTGAACGTATCCACGACGTTGTGCAGCGCATTATCGACGGCGATATCAACCAGGTTCCGCCGGTAACGCCATTGAAAGCCGTTCAGGTTCAAACGGCGGCCCGACCCGGCGACGCCACACCACGAGCGAGCTTACGATGATCGCGCTTACATCAGCGATGGATGTCTTGCGTGAACGCGTCGCCGCCTTGCGTGGCCGGCAAAGCGGTAAGCGCATGCTGGTCCACGAGATCATGTCGATCCAGATCTTCTCCGCTGCGCTCGTCGGGATGCTCGCGATTGCCGCGCTGTACTGGGGCGGACAGTGGATTCTCAAGAACAACTACAGCCGCTGGGCGCTGCAGTGGACCGAGGAGCTCAATGAACTGGGTTCTCCGCTATACCTGGAGGACGACCAGGAATCGCTGATAAGGCTCGAGCGATTCGTTGAGAGCTACGCAGAGATTGACCGCGTCGCTTACTACGATCGGCACGGCAACTCCTTGTTCGCGGTGTCCAACGACACGAGCAACACACCTTTGGACAGTCTCTCGGACGAACAACTCGCCGATGCGACGGCGGTCGTGGGTGAGGCGAAGCCCTACATGCTGGAAGGCAATGCCATTGATCCGCGCCGCTTTGAAATTCTCGCGCCGGTCTGGGTGGAAGCGATCGAGCAGGACGGCCTGTTCGATTTTGACCCCGGTGCCGTCGATGACGCCACCAGCACCGAACTGGTGGGCTTCGTTGCGATCCACCTCGACTTCATCCTGTTTCATGATCGGCTGCTCGCAAACATTCGCATCGCAATCCTCGCGTTGCTGGTGCTGCTCATCGGTTTCGCGCTCTACGGCCGCCACGTACTGCAACAAGCGCTGCGCTCGATATCCCAGCTCGAGCAACCAATTCGAGAGCTCGCAAAGGGCAACCTGGCTGTCCACTTTGAACCGGCACCGCATCGGGAGATCTCCGATATCGTCGACGCGCTGAAGACAACCGCATCATCGTTATCGGAGCGAAACGCCAAGCTCGTCAAGCTCGCCAACCACGACAGCCTCACCGGCCTCTACAACCGGCGGCGCTTTATCGAGGCGCTCTCCGCCGACCTGGTGGGCATTGTCCGTCATGGTGGCAGTTCCGCCTTGTTCTTTATCGATCTCGACCAGTTCAAGTATGTCAACGACCTCTGCGGTCATCCCGCCGGCGATCGCCTGCTGCGTAAAGTGGCCGATGAGCTGTCACGCAGCGTTCCCGAGCGTGCCACGATCGCTCGCTTCGGCGGTGATGAATTCGTGGTGCTGTTGCCCGACGCCGACCACGCCGTGGCGCGACAAGTCGCTGATGACATCACGCGCCGAACTCGCCGTGTCGCGCACATCGAAAACGAGCACGTGTTCCACATCCACTGCAGCATCGGTGTGACGATCGCCAGTGAATCGAATATTCATGAGGATGACCTGGTCGCGCAGGCCGACATGGCCTGTCGTGAAGCCAAGGCAGCCGGCCGCAATCGCGTGCGTTTCTTCGACCTTGATCACTCGGGAGACCGTGTTGACCTCGAAGTCGGCTGGATGAACCGACTTCGTTATGCGCTGGACAACGACACGCTGGAGCTGATGTTCCAGCCGATCAACGACATCCGCAGCGGCAGGACGACCCACCACGAAGTCCTGATCCGCGCACGCGGCGACGACGGCGGTCTCGTATCACCGGATGCCTTCCTGCCGGCGGCCGTGCGCTTCGGCCTGATGTCGGAAATCGACCTGTGGGTCATTCGCCACTCGGCAATGGCGTATGCCAAACACCGGAAAACGATCAAGGATCTGCGCCTGGCGATCAACATTTCAGCGAACGCGTTCGAGAGCGAGGATCTTCCGTCCTACGTCA
>CAZSIQ010000035.1:0-31593 GCA_964606915.1 uncultured Woeseiaceae bacterium
CGATGAATTTTTTCGACGCGCAGGATAATGCCCGCAAGGCCACACGCTGGCTGGTCATTGTCTACTCGATTTCCACACTGCTTATCGTCGCCGGCGTCACCGCGGTGGTTTTCTTCGCGCTGCAAGCATCGACAACGACGTCTGCGGGCTCGCTCATGGGCGGCGACCCGACCGGATTCCTGGTGATTACAGCGCTGATTACGTTGGCGGTCATCCTCGGTTCAACGCTGGTCAAGACGGCCAGCCTGTCGTCCGGCGGCGCCAAGGTCGCCACGGCCATGGGCGGAACGCTGGTCTCACCGGATACCAGGGACCCTTTAAAGCGTCGGCTGGTGAATGTCGTCGAGGAGATGGCGATCGCCTCAGGCGTGCCGGTACCTGATGTGTTTGTGCTCGAAGAGGAAACGGCCATCAACGCGTTCGCGGCCGGCTACACGCCAGGTGATGCCGCCGTCGCCGTAACCCGCGGCACGCTGGAACTGCTTGACCGTGAAGAACTGCAGGGCGTCATTGCGCACGAGTTCAGTCATGTACTGAACGGGGACATGCGCCTGAATATCCGCATGATGGGCATCCTGTACGGCATCATGGTAATTGGCCTGCTCGGCCGGATGTTGTTGCGGACCGGTCGTTACGGTGCCCTGTCCAGCCGGCGCGGCAAGAACGGCAATGCACTGCTGATGATCGGTATCGGGCTCGCTGTTCTCGGTTTCATCGGCGTATTTTTCGCGCGCGTGATCAAAGCGGCCGTCTCGCGACAACGCGAGTACCTGGCCGATGCGTCGGCGGTGCAGTTCACTCGCCAGACCCGCGGTATTTCCGGCGCATTGAAGAAAATTGGCGGTTTCGAGGGCTCTTCGATGATCACGTCGAAGGACCCCGAGGAAGTCAGCCACATGCTGTTCGGCACCGGTATGAAGCTGTCGAGCGTATTCGCAACACACCCGCCACTGGCTGAACGTATTGCCGCTATCGAGCCCGGCTTCGACGCTTCCGACTTCACGCCAGTCACGGATGCCGTTCGCGAGCAGGTTGCCAGTGAAGCGGCCAGCCAGTTTGCCGGGGGTACCGCAACGCCGCAGGTCAGCAGCGAGGGCATCATCGAAGCCATCGGCAATCCCCAGCCCGAGCACATCGCGCTTGCTGGCCGGATCCGGCAGGACATTCCGGAATCGCTTTACGAAGACGCTCACTCCGGACAGGGTGCACTTCTACTTACTGTCGCCCTGCTCCTGGATCCCGATCGCCGCGAGTTCGACCGACAGATGGACATCGTTCGCAAAGTGCTCGGTGAAAAGCGGAGCCAGCAGGTGCTGGCGCAGGTCGACCAGATCTCGCGCAGGCCACACGCCTTGCGCCTGAGTCTGCTCGAGATCGCTTTTCCGGCACTCAAGCGGCGGCCTGAAGCCGAACTCAAGGCACTGACTACCCTGCTGCGCAAGCTCGTCGACAGCGACGGCAAGACCGACCTTTACGAATTCTGCTTCCTGCGCATCATTGAGGCGCACCTGTCGCATGCGGCAGACCCTGCAGCGGGATCTCATCGCAACAAGCTGACACGCGGGCAGGTCCAGCGGGCGGCGCTCGACCTCCTCAGTATCGTCGCGTGCGAAGGCGGTAGCGATGACCCGCAGAAGGCCTTTCAGGCCGGTATCGAACGCTTCCCCAAATGGGCGGCCAATGCCCGAATGAGCGAACAGACCGGTGCCGTGGTCGAGCGCCTCGACCAGTCATTCGACCTGCTTGCAGCGCTTAATCCGGCTGGTCAAAAAATGCTGGTGGAGGCGGTCGTTGCGACGATTGGCAGTGACGGCCGGTTCTCCAGCACCGAAATCGAGGTATTGCGTGCATTGTGCGCCGCCATCGGTTGCCCGGTGCCGGCGCTTCAGGGCGTCGGCGAGGAAAAAGTGGCGTAAAATGGAACTCTTTGTTCATTCCTTGTTCAGCTAAGTCATCGCATAAGGCTGTGCGAGAGAACTAACGGATTGAGAGTTACGATGAAAGAGCGATTAAGCGGACTACTGGTCCTTGTCCTGTTGTTTTCAATGAGCGATGCATCAGCCGCCTCCCGCGAAGAAAAGCGGGTTGCTGATGCCTCGGATGTGATCGACCAGATCCTGAGGATCCCCGAACAGTCGATTCCCCCGTCATTGTTGTCACGCGCCTACGCGGTCGCCGTTATCCCGAATGTTGTCAAGGTCGGCCTCGGTGTGGGTGCCAGGCGCGGCAAGGGCATCCTTGTTGTTCGCCAGGACGACAATACGTGGAGCAACCCGGCGTTCATAACGCTGACGGCCGGCAGCGTCGGCTGGCAGATTGGCGCCCAGTCCACCGATGTCATTCTTGTTTTCAAGACTCGCAAAGGCGTCGACGGTATCGCCAACGGCAAGCTGACACTGGGCGCCGACGCGTCCATCGCCGCCGGCCCGGTTGGACGGAACGCGGGCCTCGCAACGGACCTTGCAATGCAGGCAGAAGTGGTTTCCTACTCGCGCAGTCGGGGGCTGTTCGCCGGTGTGGCCCTGGAAGGTGCCGGCGTCACGATGGACCGCAAGGCAAACGCTGCGTTCTACAGCTCGCCGGGCATGACGCCGGAGAAGGTATTCGCCAGTTCCCCGAACGTCGCACCGAATGTCGCCAACGAATTCGTGCAACTGCTGACGCGACAGACCAGCCGACTGCCAACGCAGCCCGGTATGCAGGCCGGAACGACCGAACCGCCAATGGTTGAAGAGGAAGAGTCGGAAGTGCGCACGTTCGGCCTTCCGGACCCCGACGAGTACTAGCGGCTACTGAGGGTCCTGGCGCTTTTTGAGTTCGTCTCGAATCGACTGCAGGTCCGACGCCGGTTCTTCTTCCGGCTCCTCGACGACCGCCGTTGGCGCATTGCCGCCGGATTCCGTCTGCGTCGCTTCGGTGTCTGGCTCATCGAACGGGTTGTCAGCCGGCGCCTGCTGCTGCGTTGTCGGCTGGGCCGGCGCAGCGGGGACGACGGCGCCCGGCGCGTTAACCGTCTGCACGTCACCCTCGGATGTCAGTGTCGAGCCGTCCGGAGCAACACCGAACTGGGCGAGGTACTCGGCCTCTTCACGCAGACGCTGCTGCTCGGCGGCACGCCGGCGAGCCTCGGCCGCTGCGGCCTGCGTCTCGCGAAACGCACGGCGCTTCTGTTCCGAGCGCGCCTCGAATTCTTCCCGACGTTTGGCGTCGAGCCTGGCCTCGATAATCTTGATCGCCTCGCGCGCGTTGACGCACTCAGCCTCGTAACGCGTTTCGACGCGGTTACGTGAACATCGCGCAATCGCCGCTTCCAGCAGAATTTCGTTGTCGAGAAATTGCTGAACGGAACGCGGCGGCGGTTCTTCCGCGCAGGCGGACAACACGAGTGCTGCGGCAACTAGCTGTAGGCTCTTGAGTTTCATCGGCGTTTTTCTGCGGGGATTCACTCCCGTTTGACGATAATATCAGAGGCGTCAAGTCCGCAAAGTGGTCGTAATTCGCACTTTTTTAGGAAGCTACCGAGACTTTTTAGTGCCATTTGAAACCTTATTGGCTAACGTAAACATCATTTAAACCAATCGGTAAATTGTGTGTCTGAATCAAGCCAGTTCATCCTGCTCGTGCAGCGGCGATTCCTGCCGTTCTTCATGACCCAGTTCCTGGGCGCGTTGAACGACAACGTCTTTCGCAATGGCCTGATCATTCTGGTGACCTTCCAGGGCATCAAGGTTGCCGGTCTTGATGAAGGCGCCTTTGCCAACGTAGCCGTCGCCCTGTTCATGCTGCCGTACTTCATGTTCTCGGCGCTAGCCGGCCAGATCGCTGACAAATACGACAAGTCCCTGCTGTTTCGCCGCATCAAGTTGCTTGAGCTTGGCCTGATGATTGTTGCCGCGATCGCCTTCCTGACGCAGAGCTACGTGATCGTTCTGTTCATTCTCTTCATGATGGGCGTGCAGTCCACGCTGTTCGGGCCGGTCAAGTATTCGTACCTGCCGAATCACCTCGACACCTCGGAGTTGATTGCCGGTAACGCGCTGGTGGGTGCAGGAACCTACATCGCCATCATTCTGGGCCTGTTACTCGGCGGCCTCGCCGTCGCCTACGCGCCCGGAGACCAGCGCCTGCTCGTGGCCGCATTGTTGATGATTGCCCTGGTGGGCTATCTCACGGCCCGGCAAATCCCGAAGACGCCGGCGAGCGACCCGGGTCTGAAGATCAACTTCAACCTGTGGGCCGAGACGCGCCGAATCGTCGGCTTCGCCCGGCGAGACCGCACGGTCTTTATGTGCGTACTGGGCATCTCGTGGTTCTGGTTTTACGGCGCCATCGTGTTGACGCATGTCCCGGTGTACACAAAAGACATACTCCTCGGCACCGAGGCAATCGCCACGGCGCTGCTGGTGACGTTTGCCGTGGGCGTGGGCATTGGCTCGCTGCTCTGCGAACGCCTGTCGGGGCATCGCATAGAGCTCGGTCTTGTGCCATTCGGCTCGATCGGGCTGACCGTGTTCGCGGCCGACCTGTATCTTGCCCAGCCGACCCCGTTGCAGGCTGCGTCAGCCACGTTTAGCGAATTGCTCAGCCAAGCGGGCAGCCTGAGGATCCTGTTCGACCTGACCATGATCGGCGTGTTCGGCGGCCTTTACAGCGTGCCGCTGTACGCATTGATGCAGAAGCGTGCCGAACGCAAGCAGCTGTCGCGGATCATTGCGGCGAACAACATCCTGAATTCGATCTTCATGGTCACGGCGACGGGTGTGGCGATCGCACTGTTGGCGGCCGGACTGTCGATACCCGAACTCTTCCTGACGCTCGCCATACTCAACGCACTGGTCGCGACTTACATCTACGGACTGCTGCCCGAGTTCCTGATGCGCTTCCTGGCCTGGGTCATCATCAGCGTGTTCTACCGGGTTCGTCTCGACGGTGCCGACCGGATTCCGGACAAGGGGCCGGCAATCGTCGTCTGCAACCACGTCAGCTACATGGACCCGATCCTGCTGGCGGGCTGCCTGAAGCGGCCGATGCGTTTCGTCATGTGGTACCGGATCTTCGACATGCCGGTCCTTAACTGGATCTTCCGGCAAACCAAGGCCATTCCGATCGCGTCGGCGCGCGAAAACGAGACCGTGATGAACGCCGCCTTCGAGGCGATCGACGAGGAGCTCGCTGCAGGCAACGTCGTGTGCATCTTCCCGGAAGGCGGTCTCACCACGGACGGTGAGATTCAGCGCTTCAGGCCCGGGATCGAACGCGTGCTGGAAAACCGGCCTGTGCCGGTGGTACCAGTAGCGCTGCGGCGGCTTTGGGGCAGCTGGTTCAGCCGTCGTCGAGACGGCGGGCTGCGCCGACTTCCGGGCCGTTTGTTCGCTCGAGTGCCGGTCAGCGTCGGCGCACCATTACCGCCCGCCAAGGCGAGTGCTGCGCAGCTGGAACTCCAGGTTCGTGCGTTGCGCGGTGACGAACGTTAGCTAGAGTCCCTGTCGCTGGATCGGCGGCTCTCTCGGGGCGTCATCGAGGCTGAATCGCGCGCGCCATTCGGCCAGCAGTTCGTCACGATTACCAAACAGGCCGGAATCTCGACGGCCGCTGTAACGGAAACTCGTGAGCTCGAATTCGCCGTCGTAGACCGTTGGCAACACGAAACTGTCGCCACGCACGGCCAGCGGAGGCGCGTTGCCGGCGATACGCGGCACCAGCAGCGCGTCTCGCCACAGCAAGCCGTCTGCCGTGGAACTCAGGCGATGCACCCAGCGCTGGGTTTTTGCGTACAGGTCGGGGCCGGCCTGTGCGAACGTCATGCTCGTTACCGGACCGGGCAACGGCAGGGCATCGCCCACCAGGCGACTGGTCGCAAGATCAAACAACAACAGGCGAGCATCGCCATCTGCGATAACCAGCTGCTGCCCGTCTCGCGACAGGGCGAGATGCGCGATGGACGCCGTTCCCCGCCACAGCGGTCGACTGGTCCAGCTGTCGGCACCGACCGATGTCACCTCCAGCAGGTTGCCGCCGGCGCTGCCGGTGAACAGGGATTGATCGTCACGGAACTCGAGGCTGAGCTGCGGCTCAAGGAACTCCACGGTATCGACAATCTCGGCGCTGGCCGTATCGACAAGCACAAGGCTCCCTGCCGTCAGTACCGCCAGCTGTCGACCGGCCGGTGAAAACTGCATGGCCGTCACCTGTGCGGCCGGAATACTCAGTACGGCGGATGACGGCAAGCCACTGGCAAGATCCCAGAAGCGCACTTCATCATCATCGCCCAGGCTCGCGGCCATGCGTCCGTCGTCGCTGACAGCCACGTGTCGAATAGCGTCACTGTGGCCGATGTAGCTGATGTCCTCGGAGCCTGTCAGCTGCACTCGCCCGTCGACGACGTCGATGACGTGCAGAAGGCCGGACGCGTCCGCCGACAGCAGGCGTTCGCCGCCGGGCAACACAACCATCGGGCCATCGAGTCCGGGCGACACACGTTGCCGGGCTTCGACCAGCGTTTCGTCGGCCACCAGCGGCATCGTCCACACGCGTGCGCCATTGCTTCCCCAGGGTGTCACGACGCTTCGCTCATCGTCCGAGAACGCCAGCACACCGGGAGAGTCCGCGCCACCGAAGCCCAGCATCGGGCCGGTGGGTGCGCCGTCTACTGATCGACGTACCTGGTAGCCAATCCCGGCATGTCCGGACAGCGACAGGTTACCGGCCGGAGAGAAGGCGAAGCGCCAGTCGCCGTCGCCGAATTCCTCGAAGACCGGCCTGCCCGGTGATGCGACCTGGTACTGGGCGACGCCCGCGCCACGGTATACGACGCCGACGTGACTGCCGTCGTAGGACACGTCCAGAGAGCCCGGCTCGAAAGACAGGTTGAACTGCGCGAGCAGGTCTTCGCTCGGCATGTCCCAGACGCGTACCGCCCGGTCGGCATCCGCGATAGCAACGCGACGACCGTCAGCACTCACCGCATCCAGCAGCGGCTGTACATCCAGTTCGAGCCGGTGCAGTCGCTTGCCGGTGCCCAGCGACCAGGTTTCAAACGTGGTCTGGTCCTCGTTGACACGACGGACCGACAACAGGCCTTCATCCGGCAGGACCCTGAGGCTGTCGGCGCCGGTGTCGATGTCCAGCGTGTGCAGCAATCGACCGGTGGCGACCTCCCAGACGTGCACGGCCGACGGCGTCGCGGTGACAATCGTCTGTCCGGCGAGATCGAGGCCAACCAGCTGCTCATTGGCACTGACGGCGACCGCGCCCAGTGGCTTGCCGAACGCGAGATCCCAGACCCTGACGCTGTCACCGCTGGGTGCACGTGCGGTGGCATAGCGATTGCCCGGGTCGACCCAGACTGACGATGCCGGAACCTCGAGCGGATTCGGAATGTTCAGGCCGCGCTGAAAGTTCTCCGGCAGGCCCTGACCATTCAGCGTCAGGTTCCAGCCGACAAGATGGCCACCAACCCCGGGGGCCTGGTCCCGGATGCTGAGGCTCCAGGTGCCGTCCAGCGACTCGCCGACCAGCGCGCGCAACTGACCGCCCGGAATCCGGATTTCGTCGTTGGTGGATGCGCGCCGAACCGGCGGATTGATCGTGACTGATTTGCCGGACGGCGCGGTCAGCCGGATAAACAGGTCATCGAAGCGCTGGTGACTGATCCGCAGCGTCAGGCCGATCCGGTTTGCAGCGCCTTCCGATCCAACCGCGACGCGGCGAACCAGCGGTTCGATATCGAGCGCACGCAGCTCACGATCGGGTGACGCTTCGATTGAGCCGGACTCGACAGCCCATTGCGTGACGTTGGCGTCATCGACTCGGCTCAACACCTGGTTCACCGAATCGAAACGCACAGGCACATTGCCGTCGGCCTGCAGCGTATCGAGCAACAGGGGATAGTCGCTGGAAACCAGCATGGCGGCCCGGTTGCGTCTCGCCCGGGTGGATGTTTCAAACGAACGAATCGCGGCAAGCAGTGCGCCATCCCGGTCTTCGTCTCGTAGTGCGGTGACGACGCGTCGATCCCAGAAGTCCGCGGTCAGCTGGCTGCCAAGCTTCGCTTCACCGTCCACGGCATCTGCCATCGCAGCAATACGCAGGATCTCAGGTTCACTGTCGCTGGCAGCCGCACGCGTCAGCAGGTACTGGCGGAACACGGCGTCTGCTGATTCGGTGTGGCCCGGGAAGGAACGCAGGTTGAGCCAGGTTTCCTGGGCACTATCGAGTGTCGTCTCGGTGGCCGTGAGTACGCGAACGTAGGGATTGGGCAGCAACTGGGTGTACCAGAACGGAACGGCGAGCATCAGCAGGATGCCGGCCGCGACATACGCGACAACGCGCCAGTGCGACGGCAGGTTCTCGTTCGCCCAGCGCGCAGTGAAGACCATCTCGTAGATGCGGTTCCTGGGCTGCAGGCTGCCGTGCTCGTCGAGCACCACCATCCCCTGTGACAACAGGCGTCGCTGCGCGGACTGGCCGAGATCTGTCGCAACGTTGACCCCTTTACGAATACGTCCGTACAGGTTCAGGACCGCATCCGGTTCGGGACTGGCGAGCAGCGTGTTGTGCAGATGGCTGAGGTGCGGCTCGTTGCGCGTCGCTGCCCTGCCCGACATTTGCTGCACCACGAGTTTGTCGATCGACTCGACCAGGTCGCCGGTAATAGTCGCCCTCGATATCGCCCGTGCGAGCTTCTGCGACAAGTACGGGTGACCACTGGTCCAGTAGTACACGCGGTCGAGCGCTTTTTGCGCATCATCCGGCGACAGGTTGAGCTCGGTAGCAAACAGATCGAGTTTGTCACGTTCGAAGTCGCGGAGGTTTATGGCCTGCGACACGTTGAACGGCGACTGTAACGGATCATCGACCAGGTCGACGGGATCGCATTCACCTACCAGGACGAACGTCAGTCGCTGGAAGTCCGGGTCCATGATGCGCGCGTCGTGCGCCGCACGGATGCTCGCCAGCAACGGTGGCGCAAACTTCGGACCTTCGATCGCCATCAGCGAATCAACGAACACGACGATATTGCCATCGAGCCGCGGCAGTATGATTTCCGAGTAAAACTCCAGCAGGCGTTGCCGGTTGGTTAGCAGCGCCTTGTCCTGCCACCACTCCTGAAGCTCCATGCGAATGCGCAACTGGCGCAGCAGGCGGTACGCGAGGTTGTAGAACCAGCGACCGACATCCGTGTCGGATTCCTTGGGCGCTATCTGTTTGAGGTCGAGGGTCGCGACGCGAATATTGGCCGACTCGACACGCGCCGAGACCGCTGCAATGAGGCTGGACTTACCGGTTCGGTTGGGCGCGAGCACGTGCGCGTATCGCCCCGCGGTGACGGCTTCATACAACAGGTCGTCCGCACGGCGATGGATGTACCCGGCTTTAACGGCGTGCAGTGGTGCGCCGACGCTGAAGAATTCGCCGGTGGCATCTGTGTCGCGCACAGACTTGCTGTCAGAGTCGCCAGTCATCGGGTACCGGGGTATCCTGTGGAATTGCAGTTTACCCGACGGCAGTGAACCAGAACACAGACATTGACGAGGTCTTGTTAAAGAGCGACCTGTTTGGCCACGTGGTCAGCGTCACGCGTGGCGACAAGACCAGCATTCGCCGCGACATTCGCACGGCGCCGTTCTGGACGCGCGGTATTGCGCGATGGCTGATGCGCCGCGAAGCGCGGGTACTGAACGCGGTTGCCGGTATCGACGGCCTGCCGGAGCTGCTGCACAGCGATCGCGACACACTGGAACGGAGTTTTCTCGACGGCCAGCCGATGCAGGTCGCCCGCCCCGCGGATGCCGTCGACTATTTCAGGGATGCCCGGCGACTGCTTCGACGTCTGCATCGGGCCGGTGTCGTTCACAATGACCTCGCCAAGGAGCCGAACATCCTGGTCACACCGGAGGGTCGCGCGGCGTTTATCGATTTTCAGCTGGCGACGCATTTTGCAAAACGCAGCGGCCTGTTCCGCCTGCTGGCCAGGGAAGACATCCGGCACCTTCTCAAACACAAGCGGTATTACTGTGCCGACGCGCTGACTGAGCGGGAAAAAGCCATCCTCAAGCGTCCCTCCCTGCCGTCTCGAATCTACATGCGCACCGTCAAGCCGGTGTACCTGTTTGTGACCCGCCGCGTGCTGGGCTGGTCTGACCGGGAGGGCGCCGGCGATCGCGGTGCTGTGCGTTAATGGCGATGCGCAACCCGCACTGCTTGTCTATAATTCGCGACGGATAACGCACTGGGATTTAGGGATGGACTTCTGCCACCAGCACAACCTCGTTGAGCCGGACTCTGCCGGCGCGGAGCGCCCGTTCGGGATTCGCGTGACGCTACCCGATGGCGACACGCTGAGAAACCTGTTGGGCGACGACTGGGAGAAGCTGCACTGGTACCCGTCCGCCGCGGAACGCGATGCCGCGTACGAGCAAATGGCGATCCGTCACGGCTACTACCGCAAGAGCGACAACCCGACGCAGATTCTCGAAAAGGTCGATCGTCACGCCTGACGTTGATCAGGCAGGTCGGGTCTGGCCGTCGCCACGTACCACGTATTTGTAGCTGGTCAGTTGCTCGGCGCCGACCGGTCCGCGTGCGTGGATTCGACCGGTTGCGATACCGATCTCTGCGCCCATCCCGAACTCGCCGCCGTCGGCGAACTGCGTTGATGCGTTGTGCATCAGGATGGCGCTATCGGCCCGCCGCAGGAAGGCATCGGCCGTTACCTGGTTCTCGGTGATGATGCTCTCTGTATGACCGGAACCAAAGTGCGCAATGTGTTCCAGCGCCGCATCGAGTCCGTCGACGACACGGACGGCAATCACCGAGTCCAGGTACTCCTTGCCCCAGTCCTCATCGCTGGCTTGCTCCATCGACGGAACACGCGAGCGTGCCGCCTCATCACCACGCAGCCGGCAGCCGGCTTCCTGCAGGGCCGCCGCCACCGGCGGCAACAGCTTGTCCGCGGCCGCAGCGTCCACGAGCAGCGCTTCGGCGGCACCGCAGACACCGGTGCGGCGCATCTTTGCGTTGACCGCAATGCGCGTTGCCTTGTCGAGGTCGGCGTCACGGTCGAGGAAGACATGGCAGATACCGTCGAGGTGGCCAATGACCGGCACGCGAGCGTCCTGCTGAACGCGCTCGATCAGCCCCTTGCCACCGCGCGGCACGATCACATCCACGCTGTCGGTCATCGATGACAACAGGTATCCGACGGCAGCGCGGTCGCGCGTCGGGATCATCTGCACGGCGTCTTTCGGCAACCCGGCCGTCTCGAGACCCTCGTGCAGGCAATCGAGCAAGGCACGGCTGGAGTTGAAGCTTTCGGAACCACCGCGAAGGATCACCGCGTTGCCGGACTTGACGCACAGACCGGCCGCGTCGGCGGTGACGTTCGGACGGCTCTCGTAGATGATGCCGATGACGCCGAGCGGAACGGTGACACGCTGGATGCGCAGGCCGTTCGGGCGTTCCCATTCATCGTCGACTTTCTGGATCGGGTCATCCAGCGCAGCAATGTCGCGCAGACCGTTCGCGATACCGACGAGTCGTTGTTCGTCCAGTGCCAGGCGATCGATCATCGCATCCGACAGGCCACGTTCGCGCCCCGCCTCGACATCCTTGCTGTTGGCCTCAAGAATGGTCGCCGTTGCGGCCTCGATCGCGTCGGCAGATGCGTTCAGCGCGAGGTTGCGAGTCGCGTTGTCGCTTTCACCGAGCACGCGGAAAGCCCGTCGCGCGTTCGCGCCGAGCGCGTCCATCATGGTCGCAAGGTCAGTCGTATCGTTCACGATTTGTGTAACACCATTTCATCCCGGTGGACCATAACCGCTCGTCCGCGGTAGCCCAGTTTGCTCTCGATTTCCTCGGAACGACAGCCCGACAACAGTCGTGCGTCCTCGTCCGAGTATTCCGCCAGTCCGCGGCCAATCTCGTTGCCGTGACTATCGACCAGTGTAACGACATCACCGCGGCGAAAATCACCGATGACCTCAACCACGCCAACCGGTAGCAGACTCGATCCTGTCCGCAGAGCATTCGCCGCGCCTTCATCGAGTCGCAGTTCACCGCTGACCGACAGCACACCCGCCAGCCATTGCTTGCGCGCTGCCGCCGGCGTACTCGATGCCGGGAACACGGTGCAGCGTGCGCCGGCGGCGAGACGCTGCAGGGGTTGTTCCGGCTGGCCGTGCGTTATCACGGTCGTGCACCCCGCGTGCGTTGCGATTCGAGCCGCCTGTACCTTGGTCGACATGCCGCCGGTCCCGACGTCCGACCGGGTCTCTCCGGCGATCGACAGGATGTCGTCGTCAATGGCTTCAACCGTGGGTATGTGTTGTGCGTTGTCGTTGAACGTCGGATCGCTGTCATACAGCCCGTCGACATCGGACAGCAGTATCAGGCCATCGGCCATGACGAGCTGCGCCACGCGTGCGGCGAGACGATCGTTGTCGCCGTAGCGGATTTCCTCCGTCGCGACTGTGTCGTTCTCATTGATGATGGGCACGACGTTCTTATCGAGCAAACAGGACAAGGTACTGCGCGCATTCAGGAATCGCCGCCGGTTCTCTGTGTCTTCAGGCGTCAGCAGCACCTGGGCCACGTCGACGTCCTCGTCAGACAGCGCAGACTGCCATGCGTGTGCGAGGCCGATCTGTCCGCTGGCCGCTGCCGCCTGCAGTTCCTCAAGTCGGGCCCGTCGTTTGTCGATGCCGAGGCGCCGGCTGCCCGTGGCCACTGCGCCTGAGCTGACAATCAGGACATCGGCCCCGCCCCGCTTCAGGTAGGCGACATCCCGGGCCAGGCCCTGTAGCCAGCCCGAGTCGATGCGATCGTTGCTGTCGACGAGCAGCGAGGAGCCGACCTTGATGACCAGTCGTCGGAACGCGGCGAGGTCGATGCTCATCGCACAGCGCTAGCCGGACAGTTTGTGGTGCTCGTCGAACGACGAGAGCAGGACCTCACCCTTGGACACCGCAACACTGCCGCTGCGTGCGACGGCCGAAACGGTACCGACCGACGGCGCCTCATCGACAAAGGCATCAATCTCGACGATGCGGCCGTGAAGCTGCATCGTGAAACTGTTGGTCGACTCGTCGAGTACGTCGGCTGAGTGGCGCGTGGCGAAGGCACGCGCAGCGTCGGTGTCACCGGCGATTTTCATTTTCACGATCGCCAGCTCGCGCTCGAAATGATCGCCGAGCGTCATGTCGTGGATGTTGACGACATCGATGAGCTTGGCGAGCTGCGCGTTGAGTTGCGCAATCGCCGCATCGGAGCCGGTTACGACCAGCGTCACACGCGAGATCGTCTCGTCGTCGGTCGGTGCAACGTTCAGGGAGTCAATGTTGTAGCCGCGGGTCGAAAACATGCCGGTCAGCCGGGTCAGGGCGCCAACTTCGTTTTGCAGCAGCACGGAAATTGCGTGTCTCATCGGGGTGTTTTTCGAGGCCTGGAGAAGGTCGGGAAATTAGTTTCAAAAAAAAGCTTTTTCGCGCTGCAACAGCTTGATTCACTTGATGTTGTCGCAGTTATTCCGCTATTGCAATGCAGGGTCATTTGGGAAACACTCGACGCGTACTGCAGCCCCTCTTCCCAGCATGCAAGCCAACATCCAAACGACCCATCCCATGGCCGGAAAATCCATGACCGGCGCCGACATCATCGTCCAGGTCGTGGCCGATGAAGGCGTCGATACGATCTTCGGTTACAGCGGCGGCGCGATCCTGCCGACCTACGACGCCGTGTTTCGCTACAACCACACGCACAAACGCGAGGACGGCAGTTCGGCCATTCCACTGGTTGTACCGGCCAACGAACAAGGCGCAGGCTTCATGGCCGCCGGCTATGCACGCGCCAGCGGCAAGGTCGGCGCTGTCATGGTCACGTCCGGACCGGGTGCGACCAACATGGTCACCCCCGTGCGCGACTGCATGGCCGACTCCGTCCCGATTGTTGTGATCTGCGGCCAGGTGCCGCGTGCTGCGATCGGCACCGACGCATTCCAGGAAGCCCCCGTGTCCGCAATCATGGGTGCTGTTGCCAAGCACGTGTTCCTGGTGACCGAGCCCGAGAAACTCGAGGCCACGATGCGCAGTGCTTTCGAGCTGGCGCGCACCGGACGACCCGGACCCGTTGTGGTCGACATTCCGAAAGACGTCCAGAACTGGGAGGGCGAATTCCTCGGCGAAGGCACGCTGTCGCTCGGTGGCTACCACCGCCGCCTTGAAGCTGTCACCGGCAACCGCTTGAGCGATGATGCCTGTGCGCGCTTTTTCGACATGCTCGGAAACTCCGAGCGGCCCTTAATCTATGCCGGCGGTGGCGTCATCAATGGCAATGCCACGAAGGCCATGCGCAGGCTTGCCAGCGAGTACGGCATACCGGTTACGACGACACTGATGGCGCTCGGTGCCAGTGACACCAAGCATCCTCTGGCGCTGCACATGCTCGGTATGCACGGGCTCGCGTCCGCTAACTACGCGGTCGAAGACAGCGACTTCATCATCGCCGTCGGTGCGCGCTTCGACGACCGCGTAGCCGGGGTGCCGGATAAATTCGCACCGAAGGCAAAACACATCGCGCACTTCGACGTCGATAGCGCCGAGATCGGCAAGGTCAAGAACGTCGACTGGCACCACGTCGGCGTCATGCGGAACGATCTCGACGACCTGCTCGCCTACGGGAGGAAGAGCGCCTTCGAGAAGGACTTCTCGGCCTGGCACGCCGAGATTGCTGAGCTCAAAGCCCGCTACGGCCTGAACTACGATCGCGACAACCCGCTGATCCAGCCGTACGCGGTCATCGAGGAAATCAACAAGCACAGCGACGGCCGCGCCATCATCAGCACCGGCGTCGGCCAGCACCAGATGTGGGCAGCGCAGTATTTCGACTACGCGGAACCTCGCCTGTGGCTGACGTCGGGCAGCATGGGCACGATGGGATTCGGCCTGCCCGCCGCGATTGGCGCGCAGTTTGCGCAACCCGACCGGATCGTCATCGACATTGACGGCGACGCCAGCATTCGCATGAACCTTGGCGAGCTGGAGACCGCGACGACCTACAAGCTGCCGGTCAAAGTTGTTGTCCTGAACAATTACGGCGACGGCATGGTGCGCCAGTGGCAAAAGCTCTACTACGAGAGCCGTATGTCGGGCAGCGACAAGTCCCTGCACCGCAAGGACTTCGTCCGCGCTGCTGAAGCCGACGGTTTCGGCTTCGCACAGCGCCTGGACGACAAGTCACAGCTCGAGTCGACGGTGCGCGAATTCATGGCGTACGAGGGCCCTGCCTTCCTCGAAGTCATCATTGATCCGGATGCCGGCGTCTACCCGATGGTCGGCCCGGGCCAAAGCTACGATCAGATGGTCACCGGCGAATTCATCGCCAGCCGCAGCAAAGGCGGCGAGGAGAAGCAGGGACCCAGCGAGATGTTCTAGGAGCGCAAGACGATGCCAGAACTCAGTCTTTCCGGAAGCTGCCTTTGCGGCGATGTCCACTACGAGATAAAGGGCACACAGACCGACTTCTGGCACTGCCACTGTGAACGTTGCCGAAAGGCGACCGGCACAGGCCACGCCAGCAACCTCATATTCGCACCCGTCGACCTGCGATTCACGAAGGGCGAAGAACATATCGCGCGCTTCAAGGTACCGGACGCGAAGTTCTTCACCAACGTTTTTTGCACGCACTACGGCAGCCGGCTGCCAAACCACTCCGTCGAGCGCGGGTTCGCCGTGGTTCCGGCAGGCAGCCTCGACTCCGACCCGGGCATCCAGGCTGGTGGGCGTATCTTCAAGGGATCGGCCGCGAGCTGGTCCTGCAGCGACAGTGACCTGCCTGAATTCGAGAAATACGCGCCAAGAGACTGATTTATAACGTCCTGGCACTGGGATTCCGTGCCCGCTCGCGTATTATGTGAACGGGTTCCGGGATTGGAACGTCACGAACCGTCAAGGTTTGAGCATGTTGGGAAGCCCTCGCAAAAATTCGCTGAACCGGATCGTCGTACTGAACCCGAAAGGGGGTTGCGGCAAGTCGACGCTGGTCACGAACATTGCCGCCGCTTACGCCAACCGCGGATCGGCCCCGACCATCATGGACTACGACCCGCAAGGGTCCAGCATGGGCTGGCTCGATCGCCGACCGGACTCCCTGCCCACGGTCAACGGCATTGCCGCCTACAAAAACAGCATGCAGGCGACACGCAGCTGGCAGCTTCGCCTGCCAAGCGACACGCTGAACCTGATCGTTGATTCGCCGGCCGCTATCTCGCACGACGACCTGCGTGAACTGACCCGGGATGCATCGAGCATTCTTGTGCCGGTGCTGCCGTCGCCGATGGACATTCACGCGGTATCGCGATGCATCGCCGACTTGCTGTTGGTCGCCAAGATAAACCGCAACGAACGCAAACTCGCCGTGATCGCCAATCGCACGCGCAAGAACACGAAGAGCTTTTCCAAACTGATGCGCTTCCTGGACTCGCTGGGCATCCCGATCATTGCCGTGATGCGCGACAGCCAGAACTTCGTTTACGCCGCCGAGAACGGCATGGGTATCTGCGAAATGGCGCCGTCGCGGGTGAAACCCGATCTTGAGCAGGTCGAGCGCGTGATCAGCTGGCTGGACGGCTGGCAGCAGCGTCGCCAGCTTGCCGTGCGGCTGGCCAGCGTCGACGGCCGCAAACCGGGCATCCTGAACCGGACTCAGCCCCGCTCCGCCTGAATCGCCCCGAACAACTCGGGATCCACGTTTCCGCCGCTGAGCGTCAGCACCGTTACGCGATCTTTCGTATCAACCTTGTTCGCCAGGACCGCCGCGAGCGCCACGCTGCCGCCGGGTTCGACAACGAGCTTCAAATGGCGGAACGCAAAGCGCATCGCGTTGCGAACGTCGTCATCGGATACCACGAGGCCGGTCGCGCCAACGTGGCGCATAATCTCGAAGGTCAGGTCACCCGGTGAGTTGGTCAGGATCGCGTCGCAGATCGATCGCGCGGACGGATCGTTGGTCTCGCGCTCACCGCTCATAAGCGAACGTGTCGTGTCGTCGAAGTTCACCGGCTCAACCGGATGCACGGCCGTGCGCGGAAAGGCTGAACGCAGCGCCAGGCCTGAGCCGGCCGTCAATCCGCCGCCACCACAGCAGACCAGCCACTGGTCAGGCACGAGATCCATCTCGAGCAGGTCGTTGCGTACCTCCAGGCCCGTGGTGCCCTGCCCCGCGATGATGTGCGGGTGATTGAACGATGGCGCGACCGTACTGCCCGTCTCGGCGGCGATGCGTTCTGCAATCGCCTCGCGGCTGTCCGTATAGCGGTCGTAGGTGACAACGTGGCCGCCGAGACGCCGCGTGTTGTTGAGTTTCGTCTCTGGGGCATCCTCAGGCATGACGATCGTCGTCTTCACACCCAGCATGCTGCCCGCTGCGGCGATTCCCTGGGCGTGATTGCCCGACGAAAAAGCCACCACGCCCTTCGCGCGCTGGTCCTCGTTGAGCTGGCTGATGAGGTTGTACGCACCGCGGATTTTGAATGACCCCGTGCGCTGCAGGCACTCCGGCTTGACCAGCACACGGCCCCCGGCAATCGCATTGAGCTCGTCGTTCTCGATCAGCGGTGTGTGAACAGCAACCCCGGCTAAGCGTTGACCCGCGGCCTCGATATCCTCGACCGTAATCATCCGGGCATGACGCTCGCCGCGCAGCGATCCATTTTCGCGGCGCAAATAAAGTCATTGTCAGACAATCCGTCAATGGCATTGGTGGTCCAGCTGACCTCGCAGCTTCCGTAGGACACACGCATATCCGGATGGTGACCCTCGTTCGTCGCGATCCACGCCACCAGGTTGGTAAACGCGATGGTCCGACTGTAGACCTTGAACGCGTAGCAACGCTGCAACGACTTGCCGTCATCCGACAGCTGCCAGTCAACGTGCAACGCCTCCATCAGCTTCTCGGCCTGCTCGCGGGTCAGGGGCTCGACGCCACCTTCACACGGCTTGCAGGTCCTCTCGGCGAGATCGTCCGTCATAGGTCACTCTGTTGATACGATGTGGGGAGTATAACGATCTACCCGGGGTCGCTTAACACCGGTTCGATTCGGAGACGATCTTGAAGCGAGGCGATGGATCAAACGCACGGCGCATTTCACGAACCCGGACACAGGAACCCAGCTCGTGGCCGCCCTCCTGCATGGTGTAGGCCGCGACGATGATGCCGGTCTGAAGCTGCACTTCGTACACGCCACGGCCGGGCGGCAGATCGACCGACCCGGAATCGCCGGCCATCACCAGGTAACGTACGGTGCCGCTCCAGTAGACGTACCCTTCATTATCCGCCGGACGCAGCGCCATCAATCCGTTGATGGAAAGGTAAAACACCACGACCGACAGGATAGCGGCGACGAGGCCCGGGTGGTCCTTGAAGAACGGCACACCGTCGAGCGCCGTCCACCACCGTCGCAATCGCTGCAGGGTACTGACGGCATGCCGCTGCTCCAGCAGCCTGACCATCCGGCGCGACGAGCCAAGCAATTCATCGAGTTGCTCTCGAGTATCACCTTTAACCGTAACGTCGAGGTTGCGTTCAAGCGCTGCGAGAAACCTGAGCACGCCGTCAAAGTCACCGCGCTTGATCCAGACGTCGGCCTTTTTGACCTGCCGGGACCAGTACTCTTCGCCGGCTGCCGACAGCAGTTCGCCCATCGCGTCGAAACATCGAAACAGCTCCTCATGCGCCGGCGTGGTGTCGAACGCCTGGGGCACCCTCTCGACCTTTGGCAACATCGACTCGCGCTCGAAACCGATAGTCTCGGGAACGAATCGGTTAAACCGCTTCCGCCACGGCAGCACGAGCACAAAATCCCGGGCGAAATTCAGCGTGACGCGAGCGACGCCGCGAGCGTCGGTCCCGTGCTTCTGCTGGCGGTAAAGCTTGACGAAATAGATGTTCGAGATCTGGTCCCAGGTGATCTCGAAGGTTGGAAACAGTTTTGGATAAGAGGCCTTACGTACGATGACACCGGTTTTCGATACGAAGATTGCTGCGTGACGGATGGTGAATCCACCACGAAACACGATGTCACCCAGCGCCTCCGCCTCGAGATCGAGGTCGATAAACGGGTCGGAATCAATCTCGAACGGCTGGCAGAGGACCTTCCACGCGCGGTACTCGCGGTACAGTCCCCATAGCGGCAGGCTCAGAATTGCGAGCACCGGACCGGCGACGACCCAGAAAGCCAGCCAGTCCATGCGGTACCAGTAATACACAAGGTCGGAATACTCGAGGCCCGACCACGAGAAAAGGTACCAGGCTCCCAGCATCGCAAGGGCCAGCAGGAAGTGCAGATAACCTGGCGTGTCTATGCGCATCGGGCCAAGCGCCGGCCGCAATGCGAACGGCTGATCCTGATCTGCGACCCGCTATCCGCCGCAGCGTGCGAGCATCATCAGCACGATCACGGCGATGATTGAACCAATATAGGTGCGCATCGACACGGTCTTGCCTTCGGTCGCCTTCCAGGCGTCACCACCTGCTTTCTTGACGCCGGCCAGCGGGTCCGGTGTGGGCTCAAAGTTGGGACCACTCGCCTGGGATGATTCCCCGAACTTCGGCCCGGATTGCGTCTCACCACCCTCAGGCGCAGTCGATTCGTTTTCCACCTCTTGGGCTTCGGTTTTTTTGTCGTCACTCACGGCGTTTTCCTCCTCGAAAATGCCAAACACTCAAACAGACTGTTTCTACCTCGGTGACACCCCCACTATCCACGACCTCGCGCCGTCAGGCAAACCCGGGCGGCCTGTGCGGCGCCACGCGAAGCGAACAGGCCTCCTGGGCTATACTCTCGGGTAAACAAGAACAATGAATTCAGGGGGGATTCACTCAATGCGCAGCTTTGTTTCAGGCCTGCTAGCCGCAACCATTATTCTCGCTCACGCGCCCGCTTCGGCGGACACCCAGCTGATCCATGCTGGCACACTGCTCGCGGTTCCGGGCGAACGTCCGAAACGCGAGCAGACCATCGTCGTCGAAGACAACCGGATTGCTGACGTCGTGGACGGTTATGCCGACAGCGCCGAATACGAGGGCGCCACCGTGATCAACCTGAGAAACCACTTCGTCCTGCCGGGCCTCATGGACATGCATGTCCACCTGCAGGGAGAGATGGGGCCGCAGCGCGATATCGATCGATTGAAGATGTCATCCGAGATGATGCAGATGCGCAGCATCATGTACGCAATGCGAACGTTGGAAGCCGGCTTCACGACCGTTCGCGATGTCGGCAACAGCGGGCAGGAAATGTACGCGCTCCGGGACGGCATCAACAACGGCTGGATAGACGGCCCGCGCATCATCGCAGCCGGGCGTGTCGCCATCACCGGCGGACATGCCGACGTCAGCGGTATGCGCCCCGAACTGATGGAATATATGACCGACGACTCCGTGTGCGACGGCCCCTTCGACTGCCGTCGTTCGACGCGTAACCAGATCAAGTACGGTGCGGACCTGATCAAGATAACGTCCACCGGCGGTGTCATGACAGACCGCGCCACCGGTACGGGCCAGCAGATGGAGGCCGACGAAATCGCCGAGGTTGTGCGCGCGGCCGCCCGCATGGGACGCAAGGTTGCGTCACATGCCCACCACGAAGACGGCATTGTTGCGGCCCTCCAGGGAGGCGTCGCCAGCATCGAGCACGGCAGCTACGCCGGCGAACGGGCTATTCGGCTGTTCAAGGAGACCGGCGCTTACCTCGTACCCACCCTGCTCGCCGGCAAGACGGTCGCAACGGCGGCGGTCGAAGCCGACTTCATGAGTCCTGCCATTCGAGAGAAAGCGATCCGGGTCGGTAATGACATGGCCGGCAACTTTGAGAAAGCCCATAAAGCCGGCGTGAAGATCGCCTACGGCACCGACAGCGGCATCTCACCGCACGGCACCAATGCCGAGGAAGCAGTCCTGATGGTCGAAGCCGGCATGGCCGAGATGGACGTCATCGTCAGCGCGACCATCAATGCAGCCGACCTGATCGACATGTCCGACAGCATCGGCACCATCGAAGCCGGCAAGCTCGCCGACATCATCGCTGTCAGCGGCTCACCACTGGATGACATCGAAGAGTTGCTCGACGTCGATTTCGTTATGAAGGACGGAAAAATCTATAAGGACTGATCACCGAACACCCGCCTGACCGGGAGACACCTCATGAACAAATCTGAAGTACTCGACTACCTGAAAGCCAACCAGGACCCGCGCGGGATTGCACACTGGGAGAAATTCAAGGAAGCGTCCGGGGGTCTCTCAAGCTACGGCATCGGCCTGACCAAGCTGCGTAAGTTCTCCAAGACAGTCGGCAAAGACCCAAAGCTCGCGAAGCAGCTCTGGTCGTCAAAGAACTACGAGATGAAAATCATCTCCCTGCTCGTCGACGACCCGAAGACCATCACGATCGAACAGGCTGAGGACCAGGTGGAACACCTGCAGGGCGGCCATCTTGCGCACGTCTTCTCGTCGTGCGACGCGACCCTTGCGAAGGCACCGTTCGTCGTTGAACTTGCCGACAAGTGGATCAGCAGCGACGATCCCGTGCGCCGCCGCTGCGGCTACGGTCTGCTCTACGAGATTTCGAAGAGCAAGAAAAAGACGGCGCCCGATGAAGACTACTTCCAGAGACATGTTGCCATCATCGACGACACCTACGCAGACCAGTCGGTTGACACGCTACTGGCCATGGGCGGCGCCTTGTTGGGAATCGGCAAGCGCAGCAAAGCCCTGAATGCTGCAGCCCTGAAAGTTGCCCGGAAGATCGGCCCCATCGACTTCGACCCCGACGGCAGTTGTGACCCGATGGACATCGAAAAGCACCTGACCAGCGATTACATCAAGAAGAAACTGGAAATCACCTAGGCCGTACCACTGCGGGTCCGGTTTACTGTGCTAGCTGCCACTCGGTGTCCGCTTTTCGGGGTTAGTCGGGTGGCTGCTAACGGCCAGGAGCAGACGGTCAGTCCAAAGTTGCAAGCAGCTTGCGAGCTTCGTTCATTGGCCGGTCATGGCTTGGGTAAAATGGCGTCATTGTTAGAACGTGTTCAAGCTGTTTTCGGGCCATCCTGGTCTCTTTCAACTTGAGCAAAACCTCCGCGTAAGCTACACGCGCGTCAGCTTCAGCATAGTGCGGTTTTCGGTCAATTCCTGCTTGAAACGCTTTCGCAGCCTGCCTCCAGTGTGACAACCGAATGAGGCAATGGGCGAAGGCGATCCAGTACCTTGGATCACTATCATCTTTTTCGATCAGGGTTTTGAACTGCGTCACGGCGCTTGGAAGGTCGCCCGATTCCTGCAGTTCGCGAGCGGTTCGGAACAGTTGTTCATTAGTCCGATCTACCATTGTCTGCTCTTTGATGAGCGTCCGCTATGGGTCAGGAGACGTCAGAATACCAGACATTCGGCGAACGGCAGGTTACGGCCAGGAGCGGTCGCTAGGTAAACCGCTCGTCCGGGACATCCAGCAGTTCGAGTTCATCGAGCATGCAAAGACCGTTTCCTCCAGACAGTGGTCGATAACCGACAGCCGTCTTGCCGTTCACCTTTTCGGCTTGGATTACGAACACCGGCTGCGATTCAGATAGCAGTACCGCCGGACGAGGAAGTTCAATGCCTGCGGGTGAGCTTGGTTCGTATTCGTCTCCGACGGGCACATGAAAGACGGCACGACCTTCCGCGACGTCCTGCTCGGTTGCGCACCGAAACTTGGTAACTGGTAAACGCTGCCATTCAGAAACATCAATTGCTTCCCACAATTCGTTGCTCAAATCGATCGCTCAAAGTGCGTTTACGGATTGCCAAAGAAGCGTTTCAACAAACCACTTGAATGGCGGCTTCGGGTCAGAAGCTGAAATCATAGCAAACCAGGCACTGATTTCCGCTTACGGCCATTAGCGGGTCTACGCTTATAAGCCCTCACGCACGAAAAGTCCTTTCTATTTTCATCCACGGAATGTCTAAAAACTCCCCGGTTTGGGGCCAGTGTTCAGTCTCGCTAGTCATTAATCCGACAACTTCGAATGCTAGTGCTTCACCTCGAAATTCTTCACCTACGAGAACCCCCGATTTCTTGGCACGGCTCAACAGTAGCCTGGATTTAGGTACAAATTGACTTTGCGATGAGTTGGCCCCAGCAATGGCAACTTCTTTGCTCCCAAAATCGAAAGTCGCATAGACACGATCATCTGATGTTCGAAGGAAGAAGAAGTAGGCCCCGTGTTCCGGCTCTTCCAACGCTGCAACCTCGGTGATCTTGTACTCAGAGACGGTGGCTAATCGGCCCTCTAAATCCTGGCTAACAGCCTGTTGATCAACTCCGCTCAGCGCTCCACCCCCTGACAGAATGAATGCGAACGTCACAAATGACCCTATGGTGATGACGATCAACGCTGTTTCTCGATGTTGGCTTCCCCATCCAATATCAAGGTCCGTAGACAGTCGAACGACCCAAGCGAGGAGAAACCAGACAGCAGCTATGACTAGAGACAGCGATCCTGTGCCCAGGATTAGATCATCACCAGCTTCCCAGAGTCTGGATAGACGGCTCTTGAACGTAGGTGAGTATCGTAGAAGAGTCTGTAACTCCTCTTCTGTCATCTCTCTAACTTGGATCTGATCGATCATGCCGATTCAAATTTGGGCCTATTTCGATCTACAAGACCAGCGATACGAGTGTCTGGTTTGGGTCAGGAGCAGTCAGAATAGCAGACATTCGGTGAGCGTCGGGGCACAGCCAGAAGCGGACTTTCAACTTACAGTAATTTCAATGCTTTCCTCGATCCGCTCGAGTTTATAGCTGTTGCCAAGATCGACAGTAGCCTTAATTCGAACACCGGCGCCGCTCGATAACTCTTCAAACTTCACTTCTACAAAATATGTCTGGCCGTCGGATCCGGCAACAGACCACTCTTCACGCTCTCCGATGCAAGCAACAAGGTTTCCGAAAGGAGCGACTCTACGTTCCGCCAAGGCCTGCGATGCTATCTCATATGCTTGATGCTTGTTCATAGAAATGTACTGGCCGCGATCGGCCAGAAGCGGAAGCCCGAATTACTCTAGCGCGAGATCAGCATAGCAATCCGTGTCGCGATGTCTGAATCGAGTTTGAATTCCGCTGAGCTACGTTGGGAAGCTTCCACGCCGACGAACCTACTTTGCGTATGGGCCATTAACCAAGTGGCAAAATCGTCAGCAGTAATCAGTTGGTCACTAAATGCCTTTTCGAAGCCTCTTTCCTCAACAATATCCCGCACAAAATCCGCGACATCTGATTCAAACAAATTTGACGCACCAAGCTGCACTACATATTGATGCAAGAGAGAGTAGACCGCGTCCCAAGTCGCCGATCGCATGTGTGTCCGCTTTGGGTCAGAAGCCGTCAGAATAGCAGACATCCGACCAGGGTCGGGTTACGGCTATAAGCGGACTTTCACATTCTAGTTTCTTTGGTCCGCTCCCAACCTTCCATTGTCATCGCTGTTGACCATGGAACTTCTATGCGTGTCTGCTTCCCCGTTTGTCCATTTACTAATAGCGAGATTCTTTTCTGGCCCGCGTCGTTTACTGATTCAACCTCTGACCAAGGTATGGTGAAAAAGGCATCCTGACTTCGATCATGAATAAAGACCTCATTCGGTCCTGAGTAAACAGAAGTCATAGCAGAACACTCGCCGATTTTGACGTTTCCGACCGCACTGCTTTTTGGCGCACTCAGACTTCGGACAACATAACTCTCAGGTCTTGTTCCGAATTGCTCAGAGAGCCTTTTAAAAACGTAACGTTCGTCTTCCTTCGCACCTTTGGCGCCCGACCAAATACCGTATGCGAGAAGACCGATAGCCAAAAAAACTAACAGATACACATAGGAGCCAGTGAGTGCTTCGCCTAGCATTTTTTTCGCAACAGCGTCCGCTACGGGTCAGAAGCCGACAGAATAGCAGACATTCGCCAGGCGTCGGGTTACGGCCAATACCGGTCGCTGATCAATGTGAAACACCGAGTATTTCGAAGCGGCCTCGATCGTACTTTGTAGCGGCTTCGTACTCCGCGTTTTTTCCGCCACGGACGGTGAGCCCCCAGGTCAAGCCGACGGTTTCTGGAGACATGATGAATATGCTTTCCAGGGCCACGTGAGAATTACTGAAGTCATCCGCTAACCCTAGATCGGGATACTGTTCGGGCAATTTGCGAACAACGCTCTCAACCAGGGCTGGATATGAGTCAAGAACCGTTTGCCATGCCTCTTCAATCTGTTCATCGGTGAGCGCGGCATCATCTTCGAAGTACACATAAATTCGACTATCGATGGGCGGAAAGTGCTTTTGGCCAGCCCACTGGCCAGCAACGAGTTCGATCTCCCCTAGAAGATCCTGCTGCATCGTCTTGCGGGGAATGAGCCGCGTCTTTCCCATTATGCCGTACCGTAGAAACAGAGCACCTGTCAGAAGCGACGGTATTGCGTAGAGCCATACCGGTCCTGGTCCAAATTTTGCGACAGGTATGGCCAGTAGAATCAAAGCCGCGCCGAGAAGTGCGCCTAAAGTACGAAACACCTTGGCGCGCATCCTGCTGTCTCCAGATTCAATGAAGTGATGAGCGACCGGAAAGGGTCAGGAGCCGTCAGTATAGCTGACATTCGCTGGGCGGCCGGTTTGCCGCACAAACGGCCGTCTAACTCGTCAGTGTTCGGCCTTCATCCGAAACCGAAACCTTAGCAGGCGCATAGATAGCATCAGCGAGTTAACGAGAACCCCCACCGCGCAGCTATTCATCAAGGAACTCGAATTCCAAAATCTCCCAGGTGACCCAGTCATCAATAGTCGACGGGCTGTCCCAAGTAAACGTCAGTGGAACTCCGGTTGATTTACGGAAGCTTGCACTGATCGATCCCGAATACTTGTCTTCGAAACCAGATGCAATCATAGACTGCGATCCAAGCAGTAGCTCGGAGAGCTCTCGGTGTAAATCGTCTATCGATCTGAACGCCGGAGAATTCAGATCGACGGGAGCTCCATCAAGATCGGTGGTCAGGACGATTTTGTAATCGACCACAGTTATCCATGTAGGGTCCACTGACGTGCCAAGTTCGGCCGCCTGTGTGAATAGGAACCTGTGCGGTCGGTGATTGTTTTCACTCCAGGCCTCAATCGCGTCTGCTTGCGCATTTGAGGTTCGCTCAACGCCGGTCGTAGAAATCTTGTCGCACCCGGCTGTGAACAACGATGGAACCAAAACCAGAACGAAGAAGTATGTGCGGTAATTCAACGAGTTTTGGGGGTCCGCTTTGGGTCAGGAGCTGAAATCATAGCAGACGTCAGCCAGGCGGCGGGTTACGTCCAGAACCAGCCGCTCGCGGCTCAGTCTAGGAGCCAAGCTCCTGAAGTAGGATTAATGGCACCCACATACCAATTCCAAGTAGAAACGTTAGCAGTCCCCTAAAGAGCTTCCTACGTGTGACAAGGCCGGCTTCGTTGAGATACCTCGGGGCGAAGACAAGGTTGAATCGATTGAAACGGTACGTCCAATGCGCACCCTGAAATGTGTCGTTGACCTGCGTCGCCATCATGAACATGTTCTTCATGACCCGCCAAAGACCAACGACCATGACGATCCAGCCGGGAACGGCCAGCACGATTGCATTGGCTGCGAGAAAGACTAGCAGCCAGTTGCCGAGCGATAACTCGCAACTAGGGCAAGTAAGAAGGAACACAGCGAAGCCAGCCGTAGTAACAGCAAATACGGTCGCGATTGAGATTGCGATGACACGCAGTGGCGAAGTATTCAGTTCCACACTATTCGGTGATCGACACGTAGAGACATGCGAGCAGACGGTTTTGAGCGACCGTCCGGTAAGGGTCAGAAGCCGTCAGAATAGCAGACATTCGGTGGAGGTCGGGTGACGGCCAAAACCAGCCGGTGACAGTATGGCGACTCTAACGAGCAAAACTTCGCAGTGCGCGAGCCGCGCTCTCGATCTGCGATGGCTCGAAATGCAAAGCGAACTGCAAACCCTGTTCCTCGTCGAAGTCTGTTCCGGACTTGGCGGTCAGTGATCCGAACACGCCAAGGTGTCCTTTGTTATCCGTTGAGCGAACAGTCAGATCAAAAAAACCGGGGAAGGCCGATGCGAAATTCGCCTGACCTTTCCGCGACTTGGCAAGAGCTACGACATCTTTCGCGAATGTCTTGAACTCGCCGAGTTCTACGTGGCCATCGGAGTGACCGCGAAATCCATACGCCTTCGCGTCTATGGCTACGATGTAGTCGCCATCGAAGTCCCAGCTAATTCTGACCTTGCCACCATTGCTTGAAAACTCGATCGCTTCCATCGCTGTCTGTAATTCTGTCCTGAGTTCGTCGAAATATAGACTTTTGTGAAGGGCTGCTTTGGGTCAGGAGCCGTCAGAATAGCAGACATTCGGCGAACGGCAGGTTACAAGGTCATGCGGACGTTGAGTCAGCGCGGTGTCGCCTTCACTCGAGCAATACGGTTTTCATTTTCGGGTCCCGAATTGACCCGAGCTTCGGTTCTCGGCCTTTTGAGAGAAGTGCCGGCACACCGTATAGCTGCAGATTAGCATCACCATTGACGGAACGGACGCGATCAGAAAGCCGAAGAATGCATGCCTTGGATTGTCATAACCATAACCAACGGTAATCTCGTAGTGGAGTCCAGCCAACAAGAGGAACAGCCCGTATGCTGTGATTGCGTATACCGGGAAGCGAGACCAGTGCTTGTTTAGTATTAGGCCTACTCCGCCCAAAATCGCGATGATGGCGAGTACGAGGGCGAGGATGAAACGGTTCGATAGGTAGGTC
This sequence comes from uncultured Woeseiaceae bacterium, assembly GCA_964606915.1. Classification (GTDB taxonomy): domain Bacteria; phylum Pseudomonadota; class Gammaproteobacteria; order Steroidobacterales; family Woeseiaceae; genus UBA1847. The sequence goes on from CAZSIQ010000035.1 coordinate 27,853, forward strand.
TCAAAAGCGCCCCAGCCAAACCAGAACATGGGTATTGCAATAAACAGCAGCGCGATACGCCCCAGTAAGTAGTGCTGTGAGTCTTCCATAGCCTCTAATTACCTTAGATCCTAGGTAAAGGGCGAACAAAGTGCATCGCTGCGCTACTCAAACGATTGAGTTTCACGCTTGGCAAAAGTAGCCCGGGTTGAACTTCGTCTAGTAGAGGGCCTCATGGAGTTGCCTCTGCATTTTCGTGGTGGAGCCAGTATAGCCGATCAAGTTTCGCCCTCCGCCGGTCCTAGGCGGGTTTCCAGGAAAAGCGGACAGGCACGACTTGTGTGTTAGTTGTCAGCCTTCGGCCACAACCAGGCATTCAAAACCGCCGCCAAACTACTTCCTTTCAAACTTCGAACTTACAGTCTCGCGGTTGGGGCTTGGCGCTAGCTTGATCGATTGGTAGATCGCTAATCCAGCGTTTGAAACTGAGTACACTGCTAGCAAAGTGTAGGCAGCTCTAATCCAAACCTCATCATGTCTAAAGATACTTGGCGCTGCTATTGCAAGCCCAAAAAAAAGCCCTACGCAGAACGTCGCGATTCGAGGCCAGATTGGCGACGTATCCATCAGCCAGTAGAGGAACAAGAGGGTCAAAAACTGGGCGAAAACACCCCAGAAAAACCCTAAGTATTCAGCTCGTTCCGAAAAACCATAGAAAATGCGTGGGGTTTCACCTAACACCAGCCAAACGAACGTCCCCAAGGTGAATGTTCCAATCGCACCAAGAATAACCAAGTCGCTTAGATTTTCATCGGCCCGACGCATCGCATGCAGATGACTTGGGTGCATCAGCTCTTTGTGAATTCGTTTGTAACCGAGTCCCATCATCCGACAATCACCATCGAATTCTTACTGTCTCCCGCTGCAACCGAACGGCTGCTAGGGGTCAGGAGCCGTCAGAATAGCAGACATACGGTGAGCGACGGCTTTCGGCCAGAAGCGGAAGTTGTTACGAGGTACCGCTGAACTCCGCCGACCTGAAGGGCGGAACAAATAGCATCGGCGTCCCTACCCACCGGACTCACAATCTCGAAGCCCGAAGCTCGCACTGAACAACTCTCGTCCTTCGAAAAGGACGACCAAATCAAAAACCCCATCGCGCTTCAGCTTTTCTGAAAGCTGTAGGTATTCAAGCTTCAAGAATTGCCTTTTGCCACCGACAAAATGAGACAAGAAATGAGTAGAGTGAGTATGCTCATCAACGACTACAGCTTCAGCGCCATCCTTAAAAGTCCACCGAAACGTTGGTGTATACGTTCGGGGTGTCGCTCTTCCCTTCGTCCTATTAAGCACATACCAAACACCAAGTCTCTCGACAGGCTCGCAGTTCAAGGTTAGAACCGCCGGATCGTCGGGATGAAAGTGTTGGACTCGGTCGAATACTAACGTGCCCTTCGCTATTTTTGATCGATCCTCACGCAGCTGCTTATTTCTGGAATTCCGATGTGCTAGAAGCACTAAAGGTATCGCCTCTAGCTTGCGCTCTGCATCTGTAGACGAAACATCTTTAGCGAAAAGCGTTGCGGCGAAAATCGTAGACGCGACAAGAAGAACCAATATTCTGGTGAAGCGACAGATCATTTTTTAGCGAATTGATGGTCTCGAATGCAGTAGCCGCTTTGGGTCAGAAGCTGAAATCATAGCAAACGTCAGCCAGGCGTCCGGTAACGGCCAAGAGCTGACGGTAGAATCCAAAACTATTTCGCTTCTTCATACCACCGCACCACCGTCTCGATGTCGTCACTGCAAAGCAGTTCAATTGGTACGTAGTAAGCGCACTTCTTCGAAAAGAAAAGCAAAAGGAAAGAGGCCGTTCGATGGACACTTACAATACTCTTCCATTCGAAAGAGGTATTCGCGCCGTCGGTAGATATCTTGAATCCTGATGGAGAAAATGAGAACTCCTGTGGGTGCTGTGCTGCCGGGGTGGCGCGGAGACTCCTCCAATACAGAACGAAGAACATCGACTGAAAAGCCAGCGGGGCAACGATAGCTATGGAGACGAATAGCATCCACGAAGGCATTCCAAACATTGCCGGGGAACTAAGTGACGCCCCTTTCCACCATAGAAACAGAATGAGGATAAGCGGTAAAACCGAGAATGGAATGTAAAGCCATAGATCGTCACGAGTGATTCGCTGAATTGTCGCGTTTGCCCTAAGCATCAATAGAGCACTGGGCGAATAAGTTGCTTTAACTTCCATAGATTTCCAAAGACGTTAAGGTATCGTCACGTCGCAACTGCGAGAGGATGTCGAACGTCTGCTTTGGGTCAGAAGCTGAAATGAAAGCAGACGCCGCAGGGACGACGGTTTGCCGGGCGAAGCTGACCAAGAGTCTTTCAGTCATCGTACTTCTGCGAAAGCAGGTCGCGAGTTTTCCGGCGGCGCTCTTGCTCGTCTTTTTCATCTAAAGCACTCCGCCATCGGTCAAATACCTCCAGAGTGGGAACATAAGTGTTCGATCTATTTTGAAGGGCTCGATGTTTTACCGTTGGCATTCCAACAATCCAAAGAATTGCGAACGGACCGAAAACGGGTACCAGACCAATAATTGTCATTGGTATTTTAAGGATAAGGTACTCGTCGCTTTTCCAGAGTTTCCAGATCAAGAATAGCGACGCCAACTCCGAGGCGACAATGACAGCAACGACGAAAGGGTTAACTTCCAACAGGCAACCTACAAGTATCTGGTCTGCTAAGGGTCAGGAGCTGAAATCATAGCAGACGTTAGCCAGACGGCGGCTTTCGGCCGAAACAGTCATACAGCGATAAACGGTCGTTCCAACTAATCTGTCTTTTCGGATGATGATGAGAACCGTTGCTTCACAATTAAGTCGCGATAAAAACCCGAGCCGAATAAGAGACCTAGAAGCCCTGTCAATACAACTGACCCGTGCAACACGAAAAAGAAACCGACAAGGATCGGTTCGTCTTCAAGAGTGTATTCGCCCCCGCGGAGGGCATGGTATACGCCATCACGATAATGAAACAGGAACCAAGCAACACCAAGAATGATCGTCGCAAGCCCTGTGAGCCGCGCCGCAATTGGAGACTTCGCTTGATCACTGTATGCATGGTCGGAGTAATCTGATTCAGCGTCTTGTGCGGCTTTTAGCTCTGGTGCTGTCAGGCCCCTTCGTTTGAACTCACGAACAAGATTGGCGAAGTTTTTAGGATACTCTTCGGCGTTGATAGCCAGTCGCGCCTCCCGCAGTCCTCGTAACGAATACCCGCTGTAGTCGATCTTGCCGTCGTCGTGAATCACAAACTTTCGAGCCTGGTCCCGTTAGCTAACCTGAGAGATGACGCTGTATGCCGAGTGACCGGAAAGGGTCATAAGAAGAAATGATAGCAAACCAGGTAATGATTTCCGGTTATGGGCGGAAGCAGACCTCCAGCACGAAATCGCCAGGCGCAGCCTAATCCGGTCCAAAATGAATCGCACATTTCTCTATTGATCAGCGGGGATTTCTTTTTGAGAAAGTGGAAGGAACTCGCGTTCGACCAGCTCTTGAAGATCGTCGGGAAACTCACCACCGTTTTGAGCCCAATAATCAGCGAAGTAAGGGAGTCGATACGCTTTGTGATTGCTCAATTGCTGGAAAGTCGATGCATCCAAGATCCCTAACTCGACCTGGCGCATTCGATTTTCGTCGGCACGCAGCTTTGCCGAAAAAAACCAACCGAGAAGGCTCGCTTG
>CAZSIQ010000036.1:0-31436 GCA_964606915.1 uncultured Woeseiaceae bacterium
TAGAGGAGTACTAGTCATGTGGAGAATTTGGCTAATGGTAGACCCTCGCCGTGGATTGGTAGCGATTCTCGCTTTCGCCTTTTTCATGGTGTTGGTAAATCACTTCGTTCAACTGAGCAACCCGCGCTACGGCAGCTGGCTGTCCGGTGAACCGATGGCGTCCAGCGTCACGGTTCAGCAGAGGGACGAAGAAGTCTTACTCGGTTAAACGAGTAAGTGCGTGAGTGAGCTCCGTCGTTTTCGGCGGCCAACCCGGGACGCCGGTGCGTCCAATGGGGACGGCGGAGCTAGCTTTCAGCATGTAGAGGTATCACTATGTCAATGCTGAGCTTTGAAGAAAAATACAGGGTGCGCGGCGGTACGCTGGTCGGCGGTGACCTGTTCGACTTCTGGGTCGGACCGTTCTATGTCGGCTTCTTTGGCGTCACGTCCGTTTTCTTTGCGCTCCTGGGTACGTTTTTCATCTTTTACGGCATCGCGACCGGGCCAACCTGGAATATCTGGCAAATCAATATTGCGCCGCCGGATATCAGTTACGGACTGGGATTCGCGCCGATCGATGAAGGCGGACTCTGGCAGCTAATAACAATTTGTGCGATCGGGGCGTTTGTCTCCTGGGCATTGCGACAGGCAGAAATCAGTCGAAAGCTCGGGATGAACTATCACGTTCCGATAGCGTTCAGCGTTGCTGTCCTGGCCTACGTCACGCTCGTCGTGATCAGGCCTGTACTGATGGGCGCCTGGGGGCACGGATTTCCATACGGGATCATGAGCCACCTGGACTGGGTGTCGAACACCGCTTACCAGTACCTGCATTTCCACTACAACCCGGCACATATCATCGCGGTGATTTTCTTCTTCGCGACGGTGCTCGCGTTGGGTCTGCACGGTGGCGCAATCCTTTCAGCGACCAATCCCCACAAGAAAGGGGACACCGTTAAAGGTGCGTATCACGAGAACAGCTACTTCCGCGACACGATCCAGTATTCGATCGGTTCCCTTGGTATTCACAGGCTCGGTTTGTTCCTGGCCCTGAACGCCGGACTCTGGGCAGCGATCTGTATTGTCATCAGCGGACCGTTTTGGACCCGTAGCTGGCCCGAGTGGTACGACTGGTGGCTTAACCTCGGAATCTGGAGCTAGGGGGCGGTCATGGCGTATCAAAACATTTTTAACCGCGTCCAGGTTCACGGCGCCGGTGACATGGGTGTACCGCATCCGCCCGGTGGCATCTGGGGTCGAGGAAAGACCAGCATTTCGCGGTTTTTCGGCTTGTTTGGTGAGGCACAGGTAGGCCCGGGCTATCTCGGCACATCTGGCCTGATCTCTCTCCTGTTCGGTATTGCGGCCTTTGAAATCATTGGCTTCAACATGTGGGCTTCGGTTGGCTGGGATCCGGTGCAGTTCTTCCGGCTGCTGCCGTGGCTGGCACTTGAGCCACCGGGACCGGAATGGGGATTGAGAATTCCACCGTTGAATGAGGGCGGTTGGTTCATTCTCACCGGTCTGTTCCTGTTGATCTCGGTGATGGCCTGGTGGATACGTATGTACCGCCGTGCCACCGAGCTCGGTATGGGCACGCATGTCGCCTGGGGTTTCGCCGGCGCGATCTGGCTGTTCCTGGTGCTGGGCCTGATTCGGCCGATCCTGATGGGCAGCTGGAGCGAGGCGGTGCCATACGGCATCTTCCCGCATCTCGACTGGACGACAGCATTCTCGCTGCGCTACGGCAACCTGATGTACAACCCGTTCCACATGTTGTCCATCACGTTCCTGTATGGCTCGGTCCTGCTGTTCGCCATGCACGGTGCAACGATCATCGCATCCGGAAACTACGGTTCGCACCGCGAGATCGAGCAGATCGTCGATCGAGGCACAGCGGCTGAACGTGGTGCCATTTTCTGGCGCTGGACCATGGGCTTCAACGCGACGTTCGAGTCGATTCATCGCTGGGCCTGGTGGTTTGCATTCCTGACCGGTGTCACGGGAGGGATAGGCATCCTGCTGTCTGGAACAGTGGTCGACAACTGGTACCTGTGGGCACTCGAGAACAACATGGTTCCGCCATATCCCGAGGTCTTCCCGGGTATGAGCGACCCGGCAGCACAATAGGAGCACTGAGATGAAAAAACCAATTCTAATCAGTCTGCTTGGTGCATCACTGCTGTTGTCCGCCTGCGAGCGTCCGCCGATCGAGACCAGCCAGAACGGGTACCGCGGTACCGCAATGGTTGACGTCTCTAATCCAAGAGTCGATCCGGAGGCCGGGGAGTTTCCGCCCGCGCTGCCCGCAGCACCATCGGCGGGACCCAGGGCCGGGGAAATCTACGAAAACGTCGAGGTGCTTGGCGACCTTTCTGTCGCAGAGTTCACCCGGGTCATGACAACGATTACGCAATGGGTCTCGCCGGAGCAGGGCTGCAACTACTGCCACAACGGCAACGACTTCGCGGACGACGACATCTATACGAAGGTTGTTTCGCGTCGCATGATCCAGATGACCCAGGCGATTAACAGCGAGTGGGACAGCCACGTCGGCGGTGCCGGTGTGAACTGCTACACCTGCCATCGTGGCCTGAACGTACCGGAATATATCTGGTTCGAGCAGGGCGACTCGGCGTTCGGTAACAAGCACTTCATGGGCTGGCGTAACGGCCAGAACAGGCCAGGCGCGGACGTTGCACTGACCTCGTTGCCATCGGACATCTACATGCAGTACCTGACCAACGATGGCGATAACAGTGCTCGGCTGGCTGGTAACCGTATCTTTGCAAGTCCGGACAACGATCCCGGCATCATGGATGCGGAGCACACCTTCGGTCTCATGACCAACTGGTCACAGGCTCTGGGTGTGAACTGCACGTACTGTCACAACAGTCAGAACTTCAAGGACTGGGAGCAGAGCACTCCCGCACGAATCACGGCGCATCACGGCTTGAACATGGTTCGAGAACTCAACTCGAACTATCTCATTCCGCTTGGGCCTGAGTACCCCGCGAACCGTCTGGGACCGGATCTCGGCGACGCTCCGAAGGCTTACTGCCTGACCTGTCACCAGGGTCAGAAGAAGCCCTTGGGGGGAGCCGACGCGATTACAGCGTATCCATCCCTCGCGAAACCCTGAACTGGACGGTTAGCTTTGCGCGTCGCGGCTGCAACGGTCGCGACGCGCTTTCTCTCCCCCCGGAGGAGAGTCTGACAAAACGAACCCCGCGAACTGTCTGGGGACGGATATCGGCAGTGTCAAAGAAGCTCGTTGCCCGACCGCTCACCACGGTCTCACCTCGCTTCTCCAGCATGGCCGACGCGACTACAGCGTATCCATCCCTCGCGAAACCCTGAACCGGACAGTTAGCATTGCGCGTCGCGACTGCAACGGTCGCGACGCGCATTTTCTTTGCGTTTCGGGCGCGTCAGATGACGGTGCGGATAACGTTGCACCCTTGCCTCGTCACGCCGCGGCTCAAGGCTTCGAAGGTCAAGCATAGACGCAATCGTCGCCTTTGCTACCCTTTTTCGTGCATATCGACGGAAATAGCCGTCTTTTCGAGCATCAAAGGGTGGTTTTTTCGCAAGAACTGGCGGATTCGCGCGACCGCGGCGGTTTCATGGCTATCAGTCGACGGTGTCGAGAAAATGCTGGTAATCCCGCAAAAAGAGCTCTGCGACTTCGAAATAGGGGATCGCTCCGGTCTCGAAGGCCGTTACAGACCAATTGCTGCGCTCTTGAATCCAGTCTGTCTCGCTGAAGTCGCTGAAGTCGCCGCGGGTGCCATGCGCCAACCAGACGGGCATGCCCAGTGTTTCATAGACGCTGCGAATGTCTCTCGAAAAAAGCCGTCCGGAAATGAAGGAAAGCGGCGCATGCAGGGCACCGGCCTGTGACGCCGTCAGGATGCAATAGCGCGCCAGCGACTCATCGACGTTATCCGAACCGAACGTGCGCTTGAGAAAGTAGCGAACGCTGCCCGGCCTCACCAGCAACTTAAACAGACCGGATCGCAAGCCCGGGATGCCGGTGATTCCTGATGCGATGGCGTTTTCGCGCGTTGATCCTTCCGCTGCTCGCAGCCTGTCCGAGCCGCGGTTAAAGCCGGTCGGTGTGACCAGCGCCAGACTTCGAAAGCGTTCAGGCGTTCGCATGCCCTGTCGGGCCACGAATTCGGACGATAAAGACAGGCCAAGGACATGCACGGATTTCTCATCGCCTATCAACTCGAGCATGTCGCGAACCGTATCGGTGTAGATCTCGGTGGTCGCCGTATCATTAAAAAAGTCAGAGAAACCGAAGCCGGGCAGGTCCGGTGCGTATACACGGTAATTTCGGCACAAGGCATCGAAAACCGGTTTGACTTCGAACACTGAGGCTGCGGCGTTGATGCTGTGGATGAGCAACACGGGATCGCCATCGCCGGCGACGTAGTAGCTGAGATCGTGTCCCTGTGAGCGTACGACGACTCGCTCGGCATCGACGGCCGGTGTCAGTTCATGGCGCAATGCATGGCCCCTCCAGAATCAGCGGCAATCATAACCCGGGCGACAGGGCGGTACCGGGCTAGAGCTCCAGCGGTGCGAGTCCGGTGATCTGGTCCTGCAGATCGAACTGCATGTCTGCAAGGGGCATCGCGAGTAACCAGAACTCGGATCGCGTCGCCTTTGCGAAGCGCCCAAGGAGTCCGAGCTGAGCCAGTCGCTGATAGGTACTTCGCCTGGGATCGAGCGTGACACCGGCCATGTGCGCGTCGAACTCATACAGGATATGACCGAGCAGGGTATTCCAGGCACGGCCACCTTGCGGGTCGATAACTACGTCCGACAGGCTGACGAAACGAAAATCAGCGGGGTCGAAACGTTTGCGCGCCGGAGGAACCAGTTTCACCAGAGAGGCATACAGTCTGCCGGGGCTCATGCCCGGAGACAGCAGGTCGAGACTGTTCAGGCGAGCGCTGGCGCCGGCCAGGATGCGGCCGTTGTCGACAACCGCGTAGTACGGCGCTTTACGTCGGCTTGCGAAACGATAGACGCAGTCGGCTTCGCTGGCGTCCAGCGATGCACGCAGGAGCACGTCGTCAGGATTAAGGCTGACCGTTTCGGAGCGCTTCGTGCGTTGCCGATAGAACAACTCGGAGCGCAAGGTTCCTATGGACTGTGTCGACGCGCTGGCAAGCACGGCCGAGGATCTGCGGTTGCCGCGCTCAACACTGCCGAAACTGAATGCGCAGCTCTGCCGTCTCGAGGCGTCACGTAGCGCCGTCTCCACCAGCCAGCGGCCGAGTCCCTGGCCCTGGAATTCCTCGTTTATCGCCAATGAATGGCGATAGAGCGCCGGATGGATGTCATCGCCCCGGCTGACGTCAACCGGCGTCAGCGCGTAGCCGCCGATCAGACAGTCATTGCGGTACACGCTGTAGAAGTCGGTCGCGGGCAGCCGGTCCATCGTTTCACGCACACGCCGTCGGCGATAGCGCAGCTTGTCTGTGCCGAAACGGGTTGTTGAGAGCAGCGACGCGTAGGCAGGCTCAACCTGCGTAGCGCGGTAAATCTGACGTCCATCCCGCTCGTCAACGAGTGTCATGCTTTACCTCGTCTGCCGTACCAGCGGGCTGCCGCCATTCGATGTCAGCCACCGCTGCACTGGCGAAGCTCTGGTCCTTTTGCAGGCTCTTCAGCAGGAGACGCCAGCTATTGACCGGCATCGCCAGAAATGGCCAGGGGTCGTTGCGCCGCCAGCTGATATCGGTAAACGACGAGAGAACCCGCCACGCCCTGCGAGTGCGTTCAGGCGAACCCAGCGAACCCAGGTAGTGGGTGAAGCAGGACCATTTTTCCGCGAGGCGGGTAGCGGTCTTCAGTGTTTCGGGCGGCATGGCTTCACCGGTGATCGCTGCCACCAGCGCGTCCGGTGTGGCGTAGTGGATGCCACTGGTTGCCCTCGGGTTGCACTCGAGTGGCCAGGCTCTGCCGTCAGCATCGACAATGAAGTCAAAGGCGATGAGGCCCGTATAGCCGCTCGCGGAAATGAAACGCTCGGCCCACGCCGTGCAGCTATTCGCCTGATCGTCGCGTTCGAAGGCAATTGCGACGCTGCCGTCGACCAGCCGACCGCGATACGCCGTCGACAGTCGCACACGGCCGTCAATGGCGATACAGAACACGTTGACCGCGTCTCCGTTGACGCGCTGTTGTACAACGCGGTCGGCGTCCATAGCCACGTGTGTTTCTGCGTCATGAAAACGGACGCCACGACCGGAGCAGGAAAACCGGGGCTTGGTGACGAAAGCGGATGCCCTGAGTGCCGTTGTGTCTTCGTCTGCGCGAGCGGTCTCCGGCGCGTCGAGACCGAACTCGCGAGCCTTGAGAATAAAGCCGAGCTTGTCATGCAGCGTCAGCACGTCAGCGGCATGTGAGGAGAACACCGGGAGCTCTCGATCCAGGAGGTCTGCGATATAGGGTGTTTCTTCTGATACGGGTACCACGAGGTCGATTCGGTACTCGCGACAACGCCGCTCCAGCACGTCGATAAAGCGGCCGGGATCGTCCTGCGGTGAGGGTAATTCGATCGTCTCGTGCACGCTGTTCGACATGCGGCAGAGATGCATGGGCCACGGATCCGCGACCACAACTCGCCAGCCCTGGTGATGGAACGCGCGTGCCAGTTCGAGGCTGACCGGTAACCTGCCGGACGTCAGTAAAACGCTTTTCAAAGAGGTCCCGTGCATGCAGGCCAAATCAGCTGATCAGTGCTTATAATACGTGCTGTGGGAGATCATGACGAAACGTCTGCACGGAGCAGCTCGGGACTGTTTCGTCCGCCGGCACCGGAGCCTTTGACACCGATTCGATCGCTGTTGCGCGTGATGCGACAGGGTGACGGTGACCTGCTGAGCCTGGTGCCTGCCGAGGCTTACGAAAAGCCGTTCACGACGCTCGGCTATTCGCGTCGATCCATCAAGCTGATCAACGACCCGGACCTGGCCAGGGAACTGGCCACAGACCCGCTGGATATCTTTCCGAAAAATGACCTGATGGTCGGCGCGCTGGAGCCGCTCGTCGGTGATTCCATTTTTGTCTCCAGCGGCGACCGCTGGCGCCGGCAGCGAGCGATGATCGACCCGGCGTTTTCCCATATGCGCATTAACACCGCGTTCGGATCGATGTCTGCCGCGGTGGATGACTACATTCAAAAACTCGATGCGCGAGCCGTCAGTGGCGAGACCTTCTCGCTGGACTTCACGATGAGTGAATTGACCGCCGACGTCATCTGCCGGACCGTGTTCTCTGTGCCGCTCGGTGAAGGCACGGCGAGGGAGGTGTTCGATGCGTTCGGGGAATTCGAACGCAGCGTTGCCAGCGTCAACGTTGGCCAGCTGATTTTCGGCAAGCCCTGGGCCGATGTGAAGCAGCCGGATCGGGTGCTCGAAGCCTGCGAACGTATTCGCCAACATATCGGCGCGCTGGTTGATCCGCGCATCAGAAACCCGGACGCCCATGACGACATCGTGTCGGCAGTGATTAACGCACGCGATGAGGCCAGCGGGGAGGGGTTCTCGCGTGAAGAGCTCATCGACCAGCTCGGTGTATTTTTCCTCGCCGGACACGAGACGACGGCGAGCGCACTGACCTGGGCGTTCTTCATACTTGCGCAACACCCGGACATGGTCACGCGAATGCGCGACGAGATCGCAGCTGCCGTCGGTGACGGACCGATCGAGTTTCGTCACGTCAAGCAGCTGTCGCTCGTACGCAACGTCTTTCGTGAGGCGCTGCGGCTGTATCCGCCGATCACCTTTATTCCCCGCGTTGCCGCCGAGACCTGCACGGTCGGTGACTTGCACGTCAAACGCGGGGCAATGATCATGATTTCGCCGTGGACCTCACACCGCAGCGAAGCACTTTGGCAGAGCGCCGCCTGTTTTGATCCGGACCGATTCGAACGCGGTGATGACAAGGGTGTGCTGATGTCCTTCGGTTCCGGTCCGAGAGTTTGTGTCGGGGCAGCGTTTGCAACCATCGAGGCGGGCCTGATCCTGGCGTCACTCGTTCGACGGTATGACTTTGAGCTCCTGTCGCCCGACACCGTGCGTCCGGTCTCCCGCCTGACAACACGCCCGGCTGATCAGATTGCCTGTCGCCTTCGGCGCGTCGAAGCGGTCCGCCTGAGCGCATGAGCGCGCATGTTGTCGTCGTTGGCGCCGGGATCGGCGGTCTCGCGTCCGCGCTGGAACTCCGCGCGCGAGGTTTCGACGTCACGCTGGTGGAACAGCACGACAGGCCCGGCGGCAAGATGCGCGAAGTGGCGAGTGCCAGCGGTGGAATCGACTCCGGTCCGACCGTGTTCACGATGCGCTGGGTGTTCGATACCTTGCTGGGCAAACTCGATACTTCGCTCGACACCTTGGTGCGGCTTGAGCAGGCCGACTGCCTGGCGCGACACAGCTGGCTTGACGGGAGCCGCCTGGACCTGTTCGCCAGTGTCGAAAAATCGATCGGCGCCATCAACGAGTTCGCGGGTCCTGCTGAGGCGAGCGCCTATGAGGCGTTCACTGAAAAAACCGCTCGCGTTTTTGACACGCTGGACGAGAGCTTCATGCAGGCCCAGCGGCCAAGCCTCGCGAGCCTGACCTTTGACGTTGGTCTCACCCGGCCGTTCCGCCTGTTGGAGACTCGACCCTTTGCATCGCTGTGGGATGAGCTGGGCCGTGTCTTTACCGACCCGCGGCTGCGCCAGCTGTTCGCACGCTACTCGACCTACTGCGGTTCGTCACCGATGTCGTCGCCGGCAACCCTGATGCTGATCGCGCACGCGGAACAGGCCGGGGTCTGGGCGGTGAATGGCGGCATGCAACGCTTCGCCGAGGCTCTGTCAGACCTCGCCGGGAAGCACGGTGTCAGTCTGAATTACGGAAGGCGTGTCGACGAAGTCATCCTCGAGCGAAAGCGGGCGCGTGGCGTTGTACTGGACAGCGGTGAACGCATCGACGCCACTGCCGTTGTTTTTAACGGCGACGTCAACGCGTTGTCCGACGGTCTGCTGGGCGATTCCCTGCAACACGCGGTGCCTGATCGACGTCCGGAACCGCGCTCGCTGTCGGCCGTCACCTGGAGCATCAGCGGCCGCGCCAGCCGCTTCCCGCTGCAGTATCACAGCGTGTTTTTCGGCGGTTACTACCCGACCGAGTTCGAGGCGATATTTGAAAAACAGCAGGTCTGTGACGAACCGACGCTGTATATCTGTGCCCAGGATCGCCCGATGGATGGCAGCGACTCAGTCTGTGCAAGTGACGCCGAGCGTCTCTTTATCCTGATGAACGCGCCACCGAGACCGGTGTCGCCCGATGAACAGGCGATGTACGAGGATCGTGTTTTCAGTCTGCTTGATCGCCACGGTCTCGCCATCGAGATCGACGAAGTGACCGTAACGGCACCGCAGGATTTCGCGACGCGATTCCCCGGCAGTGGCGGCTCAATATACGGCTGGCCGACTCACGGCTGGTCGGGTTCTTTCAAACGCGGCGGCAGTCGTTCGCGTATACCCGGCCTGTACTTCGCAGGCGGCACCGTGCACCCGGGCCCCGGTGTACCGATGACGGCGTTATCGGGCCGGCTCGCAGCTGACAGCGTAGAACGCGACCTGCGTTAGGACCTCACGTCAGGCCCGGGACGACCTCATCCAGCACCTTTGCAGACGAAATCACACCGGGCAAACCGGCGCCCGGATGTGTACCGGCACCGACAATGAACAGGCCGTCGACTTCCTCGCTCTTGTTGTGCGGACGAAACCAAGCCGTCTGCGTCAGGACGGGCTCGAGCCCGAACGCGGCGCCCTTGACCGAAAACAGGCGCTCGCGGAAATCCAACGGAGTCAGCATATGAGACGTCGCAATATGCTTGCTGAGATCCGGCAGCACCGACTCTTCCAGCGCTTGCTGAATTCGTTGCCGATAGGTGTCAGCGATCTGGCTCCAGTCGTCACCGCTGTCGAGGTGCGGCACGGGTGACAACACGTAAAACGCATCGCAACCGTCCGGCGCCAGCGAGGTGTCGGTCGCTGTCGGCCGATGCAGGTACAGGCTGAAGTCGTCAGCCAGCTGCTTGCGCGAAAAGATGTCCTTCAACAAGGCCTGGTAGCGCTCGCCGAGCAACATCATGTGGTGGGGTACGTCGTCATAACGACGGTCAGTACCGAAGTACCAGACAAACAGGCTCATCGAGTAACGTGCCCGGCCGAGTTTGCGGTCAGTCCAGCGCCTGCGCGGGTAATCGGCGAGCAGGTGCTTGTAGGTCGTTGCCGAGTCCGCGTTGGACACAACGATGTCGGCATCAATGTGCTCACCGGAATCGAGCTCGACACCGGTAACCTTCGAGCCTTCTGTCGTAATCTTCCTGACCGACGCGTTATAGCGCATCGTGCCACCCTGCGACTCGATCAGGCCGACCAGTCCCTGGATCAGCGCTCCGGTGCCGCCCATCGCGAAGTGCACACCGTGTTTGCGCTCCAGCTGTGCAATCAAGGCGTAAACGGCCGTCGTGCTGAACGGGTTGCCGCCGACGAGCAGGGGATGGAAACTGAAGACGCGTCGCAGCTTGGGGTGCTTGATATAGCTTGCGACAAGGCTGTGCACCGATCGGTAGAACTGAGCGCGCATCAGGTCAGGCAGCACCTTCAGCATGCGGCCGAACGATCCGAAGGACACATGCAGTAATTTGTCGAAGCCCACCTGGTACAGCAGGGCACTCGCTTCCAGGAAGCGCTCGTAACCGTCAACGTCAGCCGGGTTGAATTTCGCGATTTCGCGTTTCATCGCTTCGTGATCGCCGCTGTAGTCGAAGCGGCTGCCGTCATCGAAGCGTATCGTGTAATACGGGTTCAGCTCCCGAAGATCGATGTCGTCCGACATGCGCTTGCCGCAGAGTTCCCAGAGTTCCTCAAGCAGGAACGGCGCGGTAACAATCGTGGGGCCGGCGTCGAAGGTGTAGCCGTCCTGGCGATAAACGTAGGCGCGTCCGCCGGGACCGTCGAGGCGCTCGAGTACGGTGACTTTCACACCACGCGCGGCGAGCCTGACAGCTGCCGCCAGTCCCCCGAAACCGCTGCCAATCACAACGGCCGTCGCTGCCTTGCTCATACTGTATTTTTCCTTATGCCGCGGGCGAAACTCCGCGATCTATTATAGAGTGAGTATCAGGCGTTGGGAGGCGCCTGTGAGGGGGAATTACAACGTGGCCGTATACCTGTTCAAGTTCCTGATTTACGCGCATATTGTCACCGGCGCGGTGGGCCTGCTATGCGTATGGGTACCTATCGTCGGTAAGAAGGGCGGCCACAATCACAGGCTCTGGGGAAGGACGTTTGTCACCAGCATGTTGCTGACCGGCAGCATCGCAATCGGCATCAGCCTGTGTACCCTGGTCGCGCCGCTCCAGACCCACCCGTTCTGGGATGACGTCGATCGTATCCGGGGGATGTTCGGCTGGATGATGATGTACCTTGCGACGCTGACGATCATGCTTGCCTGGTATGGCTTGCTGTGCATCCGCAACAAGCGCGACCACGCTGCAAACCGCACCCCACTGAACCTCTTCCTGCAGTTCGCCACGTTTGCCACGGCGGTCAATTGTGCCTGGCAGGGATTCCTGATCAGTGAGCCGTTGATGATCGGTATCGCAACGATCGGCCTGATTGCGCCGCCGCTGAACACCCATTTCATCCTGCGTAATTCGCCGCCCGTCAACGAATGGCTGATCCAGCACACGCGGGGGCTGGTTGGCGCCGGTATCTCGGTGTACACGGCGTTTCTCGCCTTCGGTGCCGTGAACCTGTTGCCGCAGTACGCGTTTAACCCAATCCTGTGGGCGACCCCAACGGTGCTGGGCGTCACGTTGTTGCTGTATCACCAGGCGCGCATCACGCTGCAGCGGCGACGGCTTGTCGGTGGTCCGAAAACCGTCTGATTCAGTGCAGCGAACCGCCCTGGAAGCGTAGCCAGGCGACGTAGCCCATCGCCACCGACAGCACAAAGAACAGCGCACCGATCGCGCGCTGCATGGTCACCTGTTTGATCTTGCCCTGCAGTCGCGGACCGATCTGGCCGCCGATCAGGACGCCCGGGATATCCCACAGCAGCAGCGTCCACGGAATCGCCGACATGCCGCCTTCGCGGATCAGCTGGATCGCCAGGGTTGTCGACGCGGTCGCGACCGTTACGATCACGACAAGTACCGAGGTGGCAGCGGCTACCGCGATAGGAACGCCGCGCTTTGTCAGCTGCGAGATTGTGACCTCACCAATGCCAACGGATACGAGGCCGGTCAGGAACGCGCCGGCGACCGTCATCATCGTACCGCGGGTGCTGCGTCCCGGGTCAACGAAACGGTGTTCATTGCCGGCACGATCGACCACGAATCGAAGTTCCTGCGGGACGTCTGACCTGACCGCGGGCGGCTCTCCCTGGCGGACCAGGCCGGCACCCAGCACGAGCACCAGCAAAGCATAGCCACCGAGCAGGAATGCGTCGTTGATGGATGTGGCGATCAGCGCTCCGAAGACAGCGACCGGTACCGAGATGACGAGCATGCGCTTCGCCAGGCCGTAGTCGATCAGGCCGCGCCGCTGGTAACCCACAAAGCCGGACAGGAAGCCGAAAGTCTGGGTGATCAGTGCGGCAGCGATCGCGGCTACCGTGGACGAGAGCACGTATTCCGGACCAAGCATCGGAAACAGCAGGACGAAGATCGGCGTGAACAGGGCGGCGCCACCGATGCCGCTGAGCATCGCGCAGGTCGCCACGCAGATAGCAACCGGAAACATGAACCAGTACTGGAATAAATCCATGTTGAGACTGCCTAGCTCTGGGTTTGCTGCCAGCGTCGGCCAACGTCAAGGACGTGAAACACGAGAGAGGCTACCAGCCAGGTAGCGACCCATTCCCATCCCAGTCCCGTGAGGCTTGCGCGCAAAGCCAGGGCCAGACTGGCGCCGGCGCCGATATTGAATGCGAGCCCCGGTACATCCAGCGGAATGCCGCGCTGTTTGGCGATGAAGGCGGAGACAAGCAGTTCTACGGTCATGACGACCAGCACCACGTCCACGATACGTCCACTTGTAATGAGTTCCCGCAGGAAATCCATGACACTCCTCGTCATTGTCGCGACCGGTTGCACAGCGCTGCCCGGGTCAATCCGATAGAATAACCCATAAGCCGCGAGCGACTCACTCAATCACGGATTCTGACTATGCCGACGACCAAGAACCTGTTGCTGTATGCGATAGCGCTGGTCCTCGTTGCTTTCATCGTATCCTGGATTCCACGCATCACTCTGGAACTGATGTCGGATGATCATGATGATCCGATTGCGCTGGGAACCAATATCTGGGCAGGCTATGAGCCGCTTTACGTCGCGCGAAAGACCGGGCTGCTCGCGGAAAGCGATGCGCGCCTGCTGGAGTTTTCCTCGTCTACACAGGTTATGCGAGCGTTTTCCAACGGCACCATTGATGCTGCGGCACTCACGCTTGATGAAGTGCTCGCGCTGAGCGACGCCGGGATTCCTGCCGTGATCGTTCTTGTGATGGACTTTTCCAACGGCGGAGACGCAGTGGTTGCGCGCCCGGAGTTTCCGACGATGCAGTCCCTGCGTGGCAAGCGTATCGCCGTTGAAAGCACCGCGCTTGGCGCGCTGATGCTGTCGCGAGCACTCGAGAGCAACGGCATGCGGCTGACGGACGTGGATGTCGTCTCTGTCGAAGTTGACGAGCAGGAACTGTTTCTGTCGCGAGGGGATGTCGATGCTGTCGTGACCTTCAGCCCGATGCTGAATCGACTCAAGGGCCTCGGGATGGTCGAGGTTTTTTCGTCGAAGGACATTCCGGGAGAGGTCATCGATGTGCTCGCGGTAACACCGCACCTGGTGGAAGAGCACGAAGATAAACTGGTCAACGTTGCCAGGAGCTGGTTCTCCGCGCTGGAGTATCTCGATGCTGAACCGGAACGCTCCTCGGAATTGATCGCACCGAGGCAGGGTATGTCCCCGACTGAAGTGCTGCAGACACTTCAAGAGCTGGAATTTCCGGGCCTGGACGACAACCTGAGGTACCTGGCAGGGTCGGACAGCTCGCTCGCGACCACGGCGACCACATTGAACCGTGTGCTGGTCGAAGCCGGTTATCTTGATAATCACGTGGATGTCGCAGCGATCTACTCTGATTCGGTGGTTGCCAAAGTGGCCAACCCGGGACAGCGGTAATGCGACACACGGTCAGAAACCTGTTTCCGCTCGCGTTGATCCTGTTTGCCGTTCTCCTGGCGTGGCTGACCTACTCGATATTCGGTGAAGCTGCCGTGCAGCGCGTTGCGGAGGATCAGTCCAGCGAAAAACGGGTGTTGCTGGATCGTGTCCAGTCCCAGGTTGAACATGGTTACCGACACGGTGAGTTGAGCTGGGTGCAGGAGAACGTGGCGTCGCTTGGCACTGAACGCTATGTACTGAACGCCGCCCTGGTAGGCATCGACGACACCGTGATTGCATCGTTGCATCGCGAGGACCTGGGGCGCTCATTGACTGAGATTCTTGATGGCGGTGGTGCGGAACTCCAGGCGCTGCGTGAACAAATGACAACCGCAACGGAAAGCCCGCTTTTCAGCCGTGTCTTCTTTTCCACCGGAAACGACTACCTCGGCGCGGTGTATCCCGTGAAACTGGTGGCACCTGAGGATCCGGCCGGTCAGCCGAGCCAGGGTTACCTCTGGTTCGAGAAGGACCTTCGTCCGGCGAAAACCGTGGCGCTCGAGCAGGTGCGTCTGCAGACACTCGCATTAACGATCGGCATGGCGTTTCTCGCACTGTGCCTCGGCGTCTTGTTCCACATTGTCGTCACGAAACGGATCGACAAGCTGATCCACGCAACCCAGCGTGTTTCAGATGGCGATCTCGATGCGCGTGTGAACATCTCGAGCAACGACGAGTTCGGTGTCCTGGGCCAACACTTCAACGAGATGCTGGATCGCCGCCGTGTCGTAGAGAAGTCGCTTAACCAGACACAGAAACTTGAATCGATCGGTACGCTGGCCAGCGGTATCGCGCATGACTTCAACAACATCCTGCAGGCGATTTCCGGGTATACCGGCCTTGCCCGAAGCAATACAGGGAATCCCGAGGCGGTTGAAAGCTACCTGTCGAAGATCGAGATGGGCAGTGCGCGCGCAAAGTCGTTGGTCGATCGCATACTGTCATTCAGTCGCGCCAGTGACGTCGACTTCCGCTCCCTGGACCTGCAATCGGTATTGCGCGATTCGATCCAGCTGATTCGCAGCACGTTTCCGTCGAATATTCGCATTAGCGTGGATGTCGATGAATCGAGTCCGCCGGTATTTGCCGATGCGACCCAGATGCAGCAGGTCATTACCAACCTGTGTACAAACGCGCTGCATGCGATGGAAGACAACGGCGGTGAGCTGGCTATCGGCCTTCGCGAGGTGGCGATCAAGGAGCCGTTGCAAACCCTGACCGGACGGTTGCACCCCAGTGTCTATGTCGAGCTGACCGTGTCGGATTCCGGTATCGGTATTCCGCAGGAGAACCTCGACCGGCTGCTGGACCCGTTCTTTACTACCAAGGATCCGGGCCGGGGCACCGGACTGGGCTTGTCGATCGTGCACAGCGCGGTCACTTACGCTCGTGGCGGCCTGATGATCGACAGTGAGCCCGGCGAGGGCACCCGCGTGCGCGTGCTGCTGCCACGCGCTGAAGCTGATCTGGAATCCGTCCTTGGTGAGGAACTGGTGCCGAGCGCATCCGTTTCATCCACGGAATCGCTGGCCGTCCTGCTGGTCGATGATGAACTGGCTATCACCGATTCGACATCGCTACTGCTTCGGGAATGCGGGTGCGAGGTCTACAGCGTCAATAATGCGCTGGACGCGATTGACTACCTGAACGACCAGCAGAACCTGATCGACGTCGCTGTCTTTGACTACATGATGCCGGATATGACCGGCATCGAGCTCGCGTCAAGAATGGTGGATCTGCGCCCGGAGGTGCCGGTGCTCATTGCGTCCGGCATGATCGACGAAGACGAGCTGATGGAAACGCGGCCACCGAACGTCGTCAGTGTCGTTCACAAACCGTACAAGACCGATGCGCTGTACCAGAAGCTGCAGCAGGCTGCGTCACAGTCTGTCGACAAGGTCGTCGCCTAGACTGTCCGCCAGTCGCATCGCGCTCTGGAACGCCGCCTCGACGCGCCCGCGAATCAACCAGTCACCGCAGATACCAAGTCGCAGCTTGGCGTCGAGCACAAATCCGTCACCGTCCTGCCTCGCCGTATTCGCATAGCGCCAGCGATGAATGTCGGTGTGAACAGCGTCACCCGCGTTCAGTCCGCTGACGGCTTCGAACTCCGACAACAAATGTGACCGGGCGACATCGAGTTCCAGTTCGGTGTTCGCGTCCGCCCATGCGTTGGTCGCGTGTACAACCATCGTGAAGTTCTCGTCCCGTCCCGGTTTTGAGCTGTTGACGGACATCCAGCTAATGTCTGCGTCGAGCACGCGGCTGGCATCAAAACCGGTCGGCTGCGGTTTTTCGAAGCCGAGCATCAAGGCATAGCAGGCTTTCATCTGGCCCGACGCGGGCTTTGCTTCAGCCGGCATATGAGCTGCCAGGAGCGCGTCCGTCTGCGGCCCGGGCGCGGTCACGAACAGCCAGTCGAAATCGTGTGACACACCATGGTCATCGTCCAGCTGCCATCTGTCGTCATGACGCCTGGCGGTGACGACCCGGGTCTGAAGCCGGATATCCAGTCCCTCAGCCAGCTGTTTGGGCAGCGCGTTCATACCCGGAGCACCGACGTAGTGCGGGTAATCGTCCCCCCACTGACGCGTCGCCGTGACCGTGGCACGTGTGTGTTCCGCGAAGCGTGCTTGCCATGGGGCGACGGTGCCGTTGTCGATAAACGGTGCCAGGAAATCGCGGAAGCGGCGGCTGCGCGCGGTGAAAAACTGTGCACCGTGATCGAATCGGAAGTCGCCGGCATAACGTGTCGCCATACGACCGCCGACGCCTCGTGCCTTTTCGAACACCACGACTTCGTTGCGGGACGTGAGCTCTCGGGCGAGTGTAAGGCCGGCCAGGCCGGCGCCGATGATTGCGATACGTGGCATTGATCCAGGAAACGTCTTGTTACACCTGCATCGTAGCCTTGCGGGAGCTTGCCCGCCAAACTTGCCGCGATGCACAAGAAGCCCAATTTCCCTGAGAAAATCTGCGCAACCTGCCAGCGTCCGTTTACGTGGCGCAAGAAATGGGCGCGTGACTGGGACAGCGTTCGTTACTGTTCCAAGCGTTGTCGTGGTGAGCGGAATGCCCGAGGGTCCTGAGATTCGGCTCGCGGCCGACAAGATTGCGCGCATTCTTGTCGACCAGCCGCTGCAGCGCGTCGAGTTCACACTGCCGGCCTTGAGCGAGCGTCTTGACGAGCTGGACGGTGCCCGAATTACGTCGATCGATACTCGCGGAAAGGCGATGCTGACGCGCTTCGACAACGGACTGGTGCTGTACAGCCACAACCAGTTGTACGGACGCTGGTACACGAGCAAGCTGCCGAAACTGCCCAAAACGAACCGCTCGCTTCGAGTCGCGTTCGATACACCAACCCACACTGCACGCCTGTACAGCGCAACCGATATATCGTTGCTGCACGAATCCGAACTATACCTGCACCCGTTCCTGCGCAACGTCGGTCCGGATGTGCTTGATAGTGACCTGACGAGCGACGAGATTGTTGAACGCCTGCAAAGCGACCGGTTCCGGCGACGTTCACTGGGCGCCCTGTACCTGGACCAGAAATTCCTCGCCGGCATCGGCAACTACCTGCGTTCGGAGATTCTCTGGTCTGCACGGGTCTCGCCGGCGAAACGACCGGCCGATCTCGACCGGCGCAGCCTCGGCAAGCTGGCCCGAGATACGCTGAAAATCTGCCGTCGTGCCTACCGGACCCGCGGCGTTACCGTTACGGATACGCTGGCGAAACGCCTCAAGGCGCGCGGTTTACGCTACTCGCAATACCGACACTATGTGTTCACGCGGGGTTGCGAGGCGTGCTACGAATGCGGCACCGAAATCCGCCGACTGGATGTCGGCGGGCGCCAGTTTTACCAGTGCCCCAGCTGTCAGCCTGACTGACGCGCGGAACTTTTACGGTCATACTCGCTCTCACTGCGTCGTTTACAGGGGGAGTTCACCATGCAGATCAATCGTCGCACCTTCCTGGGTGCAGCGGCCGCCGCCGGTAGCTTGTCGTTACCACTTACCGCAAACGCCAAATCCTTGAAAATCCTGTTCCTTGGCGGCACCGGGTTCCTCGGGCCACACACGGTGCAGTACGCGATCGATCGGGGCCATGAGGTCACGCTGTTCAATCGCGGGCGAAGCAACACCGACCTGTTTCCGGAACTGGAGAAACTTGTGGGCAACCGTGACCCAGACGTGGATGACGGACTGTCGGCGCTCAAAGGTCGCAACTTCGATGCTGTCATCGACACCTCGGGCTATGTGCCGCGGATTGTCGGTGCGTCCAGCCAGGTGATGGCGGACCAGGCCGAGCATTACCTGTTTGTTTCGACGATTTGCCAGTATGACGGCTGGCTTGAAGGCCCCCGGTTCCGCACCGAGGAGACGCCGCGCGCGATTCTTGACGACCCGACCACCGAGGACGTCAACACGCACTACTGCGCGCTGAAAGCGTATTGCGAACGTGCCGCCGAGGAGGCGATGCCCGGTCGCGTAACGCAAATTCGTCCCGGACTCATCGTTGGACCTCGCGATCGCACCGACCGCTTCACCTACTGGCCCGTGCGCGCCGACCGGGGAGGCACGATGCTGGCTCCCGGCAAACCCGGTGACCTGACTCAATATATCGACGTTCGGGACCTGGCGGCGTTCATGGTGCACTGCCTGGAGGCGAAACTGACCGACAGCTACAACGTGATCTGCCCGCCGCTGCCGATGGGCGATTTCCTTGATGCCTGCGTTGCGGTGACCGGCAAGGGCACGGAGCTCGAATGGGTGCCCGCCGACTTCCTCGCAGAAAACGAGTTGCAGTCGTGGCAGAACATTCAGATGTGGGCTGACGGAGACAGTCCGCGGTCCGGGTCGCTGACCTGGTCCGCCGACAAATCACTGGAAGCCGGCCTGACGATTCGCCCGGTCGAAGAGACTATCCGCGCGACGCTGGACTGGTTCCGCAGTCTGCCCGACGACCGGCAGGCCTCGCTCCGCAGTGGCATTCCCGCTGACAAGGAGGCCGAGGTCCTGGCGGCCTGGGCGGCCGCGTCCTAACGGTCGAGGCTGGTCAACCGGCTGCGTAGTTCACGCAGTCGGTTTTTGACTGCCGCACGATGTTCGGCACCGATTCTTAGCAGGACCTTCTGCCCGGCCGACAGGCCCTGAAGCGACGGGTCGACGTATTCGTACAGCACGTGTGGACGCGTCACCATCAATGGGCCATCGACGTCCGGTGTCTCCAGCAGGTGATCAATGACGGCAACGACGCGGTCGTTGAAATAGGCGTCCGGGTATCCGAGACGTTGATAAGCTTCTTGCATGAGCGGATAGAAACGTCGATAGGCGCCCGTCAGATCGTCGAGGTCGCTCTGTATGAACAAGGCCACGTATGGCGCATAACGTTCTGCATTCTCCGGCGTGATGGCACCGTCAACCACGAGGATGGATCCCGCAACGGGCTTCAGCGGACGAATGCTCTCCGCGATGGTCTTGCGGGGCAGGTTGTCGATGGTTGCCACGAAGCGCTCGATGCCACCGGACTCAACGAGCAGGCGATCGAGCGTACGGCCAAACAGGTTTCTCAGCTCGAGCTGGAAATAGCCATCACTGTCATCCAGGGCCGGCAGGTCAACCAGGTAGTCCGGATCGTTGATCGTCGGAACGACGTAGACGGGCTCGGCAGGCACGGACGAATCCGTTGTCGGAACCTCTATGGGTGGCAGTCGTTGTTCACGCGGCTCGGATTCCGACTGGGAATACAGCCACCAGCCGGCACCGGCGACAACCAGAACAAGAAACAGGGCAAGTCCGAGGTCCCGGTTCATCGTGAGCCCGGCAAAAGAACCATCACCTGGCGAGCAGATCGCCCAGCGCTTTTGACAGGTCGTCAAGCAGCAGCGGCTTGGTCAGGAACTGGTCGACGATTTCGCCGTCAGCGCTGCTCTCGGCAGCGCCGCCGAAACCGGTCATCACGGCAACGATGATGTCGTCGCGGATGCCTTTAAGGTGTTTGGCAAGTTCTACGCCGTTCATCTCGGGCATCGTTAAATCTGTCAGCACGAGATCGAAGTCGTTTGATGAATCCCGGAACCTCTCGAGCGCCTGGTTCGGACTGTTGATGACTTCGGACTCGTAATTCAGCTCGGTAAGCATCAGCGAGACGACCGACGCCACCATGTCATCGTCATCGACGACCATAATTCGTGCCTGTCCGCTCACACTGTCACCCTCCAGGTTTCCGGCCTTTTACCCTTGTGGCCAGCTTGAGTCGCCCGAATACGAGCCTGCGCAACGATCATACCACTAGATAGCGGCCGATCATGATTTAAATCAAGGCCTTAAACAACGGTCGAGTAGGGCGTTCGGCTTTATCTGTGTAGGTCCCTGTGCCAGAATCCAACAGTCCAAGTAGTGCCGTAAGACCAACAGGAAGAAGGCTGTCAAAAACTTGGCAAGTACAGATCCCACAACAGAGGCACGAACCAAGTCAGTGCTCGTGGTCGACGACCACGATCTCGTCAGGGGCCTTATTGTCGAAATCCTGGAGCGCGCCGGCGTTGCGGTCCTGCAGGCAGACAACGGTTCTGATGCGGTCGAAATCGTCCGGACCCAGGGCACTGCGATAGGCCTGATTCTCCAGGACATGTCCATGCCGGGGATGTCGGGCCCCGAGACCATTGCTGCAACCCTGTCGCTAATGCCGGACGCCAACATCATTGTTCTCAGTGTTGATGAGGAATTCGCTGTGCGTCAGGAACTGGGCGATCTCCGGGTTGCCGGCTGCCTTGAAAAACCGTGCGACGCGGACCTTCTCGTAGACACCGTCAGATCGTTTATTGACTGACGTGCAGCGCGATCAGCAACTTGAGCGCCTGCGCTCCGAGACCTTCGATGTCTGCGTGGTCGGCGCGGGCATCAACGGCGCGGTATCGGCCTGCGTGCTCGCCGCACGCGGATTGCGCGTCGCGCTGATTGATCGCGGCGATTTCGGCGGTGCGACGAGTTCGCAGTCGTCCAACCTGGCCTGGGGCGGTATCAAGTACCTTGAGTCGGGAGAGGTCGGGCTCGTCTGGGACCTTTGCGACAGCCGCAATGAACTGAACGACAGTTACCCGTCGACAGTTCGCGAGATTCGATTCCTGACGACGCTTGAGCGCAACTTTCGAAAACCGGCATTTGTTATCTACCTGGGCGCTCTGTTGTATTGGGCATTCGGTCGCTTCAAAACACGTGCTCCCGCCTACCTGTCACGAGCCGCGCTGAAAAAACGCGAGCCACTTATCGACGTTCGTGACGCCGTCGCCGGCGTCGAATACTCCGACTGTTACCTGCACGACAACGACTCTCGCTTTGTCTGGAACTTTGTACGCAGTGCACTGGACCGGGGTGCAGCGGCTGCCAACTATGTCGCAGCGAACGCGTTCCGGCGCAACGATGAGGGCTGGGAGATTTCGGCCCGCGACGAGGAGTCGGGCGATAGCTTCGATGTCCGTGCAAAGGTCCTGGTCAACGCCTGTGGTCCGTGGGTGGACGAGGTAAATTCAGCCAGCAAGGTGTCAACCGATCATCGGCACGTGCTGTCGAAGGGTATTCACCTCGTCGTCGATCGGATGATGAACGAGCGCAGGATCCTCGCCTTCTTCGCGAGCGACGGCCGATTGTTTTTCGTCATGCCGATGGGGCCGAAGACCTGTATCGGCACCACGGACACACGCGTCGAAGATCCCCTGACCGGTGTCACCGAGGAGGACCGCGATTTTGTCCTGGCGAACGCCAACGAACTGCTCGACCTCAAGCAAACCCTGACTCGCGACGACATCATCGCTGAACGCTGTGGCGTGCGGCCGCTGGCGGTTACCGGCAGCGGCAGCGACTCGGACTGGATCAGCCTGTCGCGAAAACACGCCATCGAGGTCGACGAGAGCCGGGCCCAGATCAGCATCTTCGGTGGGAAGATCACGGACTGCATTAACGTGGGCGAGGAGGTCGCTGACCTGGTCGCGGGCTTTGGCCTGTCGCTGCAGACCGAGTCGGAACGCTGGTTCGGCGAGCCGGATGCGAATACCCGCGCGCGTTTCTTCGCGGAGGCGTCAGACATGAACCTCGATGCCATGGCGGATGCGCGTTCCATGGAGAAACTCAGCAAGCGCTTCTGGCGGCGCTATGGCGCCGACGCGTTCGGCATGCTGGATGCCATTCGTAAGGACCCCCGAATGGCGGAAAGGCTCGTTGATGAGGCGGAGTATCTGCGCTGCGAGATCGAGCACACGGCAGACAAAGAGATGATTACTCGACTTGAGGACTTCCTTCGTCGGCGTTCAAAGATCAGTCTCGTGGTTCGCGCCGAATCACTGGAAAACGACCCGGGCCTGCTGGAACTGTGTCGAGTGCTGTTCGGCGATGACGCCGAGCGGCGTCTTCAGGAGTACTGGCGGGATAATCCGGTTCAGGCGGCCAGCAAACCGTAGGTCATTGAACGTCCGCCGCCGCTGATCAGCCGTTCCAGCGCTTTGGACATACCCAGCGACAGGTCATTCGGATGAATCGCTACGCGAACGGGGGCGTTGTAACCCGCTACCGCGAGATTGAATCGATTCCACACCGCGCAGGAAACGACACGCAGCAGGTTGTCGGCCTCGAAGCCGACCATCGCTGACCGACGGAAACGACCGTCCTGCGTATCCAGAACGCCGCCAAACGTCTCGAACAACCGGAACGGAGTTTCCGCGAGCTCTGCCTTGGTAATCGATCCCATGGCCCACGCCGGCGGCACGTAGAGATCCGAAACCGGGAGATCGTTGTCCACGAACCAGTCGTGACAGCGCCCGACCAGTTCACGAATACCGGTCGAATCCAGCGCGAGGTGTTCGGCAACGTCGCGAGAGATCAGCCGACTGTGGAGCTTGTGCTTGAAGCCTCGAATGGAATCAACACGGTGATTCCAGCCGTGACCCGCCAGGATTGCACCGTCGCTGGCAAGCTGGCGCAGCGAAGTCAGGGAATTCTCGTCCCACTGGCGGCCGGGCACGACGAGCAGCGTGACTTGCTCGAGGCCAGCATCGCGCAGCTTGTCGAACAGCTCGCGTGTCCGCTGCATCGTCTCCGGCATGACATCGTGGATAGAGACAACGAAGATGCGTTGTCGGGCTCTAGGCAGCATTCGTGTCGTCGGTTTCCAGCAGGCTGAGCCAGTGTCGGACGCTGCTCGCGTTAAGTGCTCGAGCCGCCTTGAAGGCGTTTTCCGCCGTCGTCTTCCGCTCCCCGGATGGCAGAGAGGCGATGCGCTGAATCGCATCAGCAACCGATTCCCCGTCACGCAGGACGAACAACTGGTTCGCCAGGTCGGGCCATTCAACGATGCCACAGGTCGGCGTGACCAGGACCAGTCGTTGCCGCGCCATGGCTTCCAGCGCGACCGTGCCAAACGACTCGACCACGGACGGCAGAACCAACAGGTCGGCCTCATCCATGGCTTCCAGAAGTTCACTGCGACTGACCCAGCCCAGCCACTGAAGGTTAGGTAATCGCTCCGCCGCTGCGGCGACGTCGTCCTTCAGCGGTCCGTCACCGGCCAGCGTGAAGCGAATATCGGGCAACGCTTCGGCGGCATCGATGATCCACTGCACGCGCTTCTCCGGAGCGAGTCGCCCCGCAAAAACGACGTGCGACAAGTCGTCTCGCGGTGGACTCACTGCTTTGTTCAATGACGTTACCGGCAGCAGCGTACCCATGACCTCTGCGCGCTTCGCGCCGAGCGACAGGGCCAGTTCCACCATCGCTTCCGAGTTACCCAGCACCAGGTCGGCGTAACGGAACATGACCCAGTCGGCGCAGTTGAAATAGAAACGGCTGAAGGTCCTCAGGAAGGGATTGTTGTATTGGTCAGTGACCCCTGAGAAGTGGGTATGAAAGCCGACAACGAACGGAATGCCGAGTCGCCTCGCGAAGTGGCAGCCCAGAAGCCCGTAGGGCCCGGGCGTTGCGGCGATGATGCATTCAGGCTGCATCTTGCGCATCATCTTCGAGAATTCCCGGTACGACGGTATCCAGATCTTCTGCGTCGGGTCGCCTGGCAGCGGTATGGCGAGGAAACCGCGCTCGCCGTCCGGACACAGGAAGCCGACCTTGTCGCACTGCTCCACCAGTTGATCGGTCAGGTCCTGGTAGTACGCGCCAACACCGTTTCTTTCCGGAACCGAGTCAGAGACGATAACGACGCGGCCGACGCGTCCGGTCGGAGCCTCGTCCGATCGACGCATGAACTCATCGATGGACTCTGCCTGTTTTGCCGCAATTGAACGCATGTAATGGGGCCTAGACGATTTCCGGGCCGTCGCCTGATTGTTCGAACCGGGATCTTATCAGCTCCGCGTTGAGCCCGAACTCCTCCAGCGAGTATTCGTGCGACGAGCGGTGCTTCCGGGACGCTTCGGATCGGCGCTCCAGCTCCGCCTTGAGGCTGTCCGATACCTCGAGTCCCAGTTGCGCAAACGCGTCGGTGACGCTGCTTTGCAGCCGTTCCCGCATGGCGACATTGTCGATGCGTGCGATACGTTCCGGATGTCGCTGTTCAGCGGCGCCGAGGTGATGGTAGTAGAACACCATTTGCTCGAGCAGCGCATCGCGGAAGCCATCGTCGTACTTCGTGAATCCAAGCGCCTCCAGCCCGGGGCGCAGTGAGCTCAGCTGCGAGGGCACGGATTCCAGCGGCTCACGCCAGGTACTGATGATCCGGGCGTCGGGGAACTCATCGAGGAGGCTGTTCACCGTGCCGGCAAATGACGCGTTCTTGGACAGGAATCGCGCGTCCGGTCCGTTGACGTACAGGTGTTTCTGGATACAGCGTCGGTACCAGCGCATGTACAGACTACGGTCTCGTGGCGCGACGTCGGTATCGAACCGGGAAAAAGCGAACAGCCAGCGAGCTTCCGGAAACGGCACCGCGATCAGGAAGCAGGCAGCCAGTGGCAGAAACAGCAGGAAGTCCTCCTCGGGATCATCGAGGCCAAGCGGATGGACGTCGTCCATCGATGATTGCAGGCCCCGCATGACGCGAGCCCCCAGCCTTGAGATCACCCGACCGGTCAGCTGGTCCAGTTTGATGAGCGCACGGCAAATCCTGCGGCCGCAGATGGTCACGCCGAAGAGGCACTCCCAGAGTCGGAACGTCGTGGTCTGCTCATCGGCGGCAAGCACGTGATGCATAAAGGTCGTGCCCGTCCGCGGCGGACCGACGACGAACAAAGGAGAGTGAATCTCGACATCGCGATAGCGTGGGAACAGGATCTCGTCCAGCAGCCAGAAGAGCCAGGTCAGCAGCTGCATCGCGAGGAACACCGGCGCCAGTACCAGCAGCAACAGTCGACCCACCCATCGCCGACGCCGATCGAACAGTGCCGCAACGGCCAGTCCGACAAGCGTCAGGTGGCGCGAAAGGGCAAGCAGGAAAAGACTGAACATAGCTGAAGCTCGACGGAAGCAGGGCTGGTAGCGACGGGACAGGAAGACTGTCTGCGGCGCGTCCGGGCGGCCAAATTATGGCATACCCACCTTAATCGGTTGCACGCGCAATCGCCCCAAGCTAACGTGGTCAGCCCCGGTGAGTGAGTTAATACAGCCGTAACACACCGGGCACGTCATTTAATCATCCTGGAGCCGACAAAGAATGAGCGATGCTCACGACTCGCGCAGAGACGCGGGGGGCCTCGCGACCTGGCTGACGGTCGTTTTTTTCGTCTACCTGCTGCTCGTGGGTGTCAGCGTCATAGGCGCTGGCTTTAAATGGATATCCGGCGGCGCGGACGGCGCGGCCCGCATTTTCGAGTTTGCCAGCAACCCGATCGTCGGTGTGATTCTCGGCACCCTGGCAACGGCGCTGGTGCAGTCATCCAGTACGGTGACCTCCGTCATCGTTGGCCTGGTCGCAGGCGGTGTGCCGGTAAGTATCGCCGTTCCCATGGTCATGGGCGCCAACATGGGTACGACGATTACCAACACGATTGTCAGCCTCGGGCACCTGAACGAGCGGAAGGCATTCAGGAACTCCTTCCAGGCGGCAACCGTCCACGACTTCTTCAATTTCTTCTGCATCGTGATCTTCCTGCCGATTGAGATCCTGTTCAGTCCGCTGGAAAAGCTCGGTGGCTATGCGGCGCAGTTGTTCGCGTCCGGCCCTGATGCCTCCGTCAGTGGTTTCAATTTTCTCGGTGCGATCACGAAACCCTTAGCAAGCTTCCTCGTCGACTCGCTGGGTTTCTTGCCGACGACGTTCGGTGCACTGCTGGTTATCGTGATCGGCATCGCGATGGTCATGTCATCGGTCCTGCTGCTCGGCAAGTCGCTACGCTCCGTGATGACGGGCCGGGCGCGCAATATCGTTCAGCGCGCCATCGGCGGCGGCCCGGTTCGCGGCATAGCATCCGGCACCGTGATTACCGTACTCGTTCAATCATCGTCAACGACGACCAGCTTGATCGTTCCGCTCGCCGGTTCCGGTGTGCTTACTGTCAGGGAGGTGTTCCCGTTCACCATGGGCGCCAACATCGGCACGTGCATTACCGCACTGCTTGCGGCGACATCGGTGTCGGGTGAGTTTGGTGTATTCGCG
Source organism: uncultured Woeseiaceae bacterium (assembly GCA_964606915.1). GTDB lineage: Bacteria > Pseudomonadota > Gammaproteobacteria > Steroidobacterales > Woeseiaceae > UBA1847. Next base: position 26,888 of record CAZSIQ010000036.1, read on the forward strand.
TTGCAGATCGCGCTGGTGCATCTGTTCTACAACATCTTCGGCGTGCTGCTTTTCTCGATCGTGCCGATGTTGAAGGAACTGCCGGTGAGATCCGCCCTCTGGCTGGGGCGCAAGACCGAGGAGAATCGTGGCTACGCGTTCGGCTACATCTTCAGCGTTTTCTTTATTCTTCCCGGCGTTGTACTCGGCAGCCAGGCAATCCTGGGTGACGATAACGACCGCCTCAATGTGCAGGCTGACGGAGAACAGGCGACTGTGGTCGAGGAGGAGTCTTCGGACGAGGGTACCGTCGTCGAATAGGCTTCGTTCTGCTGTCCACGGCTGCGACGCTGGCGGTAGCCGGGTGACATACAACTGTCACCGAACAATCAATTTCCTGTCAATTAGCCGACCTATTCTGCGACCAGCTATAACCGACAGGTATGAACATGGCTCAAGGCTACCGCACTGTCTGGCTCTCAGACGTTCACCTCGGCACCAAGGCTTCCCGTGCAACCGAGCTCCTCAACTTTCTCGACACCGTTCAGGCGGATCGCATCTATCTCGTAGGCGATATCATCGACCTGGAACGCATGAAGGTCAGACCGAGCTTTCCGGAAACGCACCGTCACGTCGTATCCCGGTTGATCGAGCTCGCGAGCACCGGCACCGAGGTGATCTACATTCCGGGCAACCACGACTTCGAATTGCGCGACGTGATCGGTAAGGTGTTCTTCGGCATTCCGGTACTGCTTGAGGCCGAGCACGAAACACCGAACGGCGAGCGTTTCCTGATTACTCACGGTGACGTCCTCGACGGTCGTATTCGCAAGGGCACAAACCTCGAGAAGTTCGGTGCTGCTGCCTACAACCTGCTCATGGAGTTCGACGTGCTGGTTAACCGGATGCGCCAGCTGCTGGGACAGGATTACTTCTCGATCAGCGCAAGTCTCAAACGCCGCCTGTCGCGTGCGAACGAATACATCCAGCGATTCGAGGTCTTCGCCGCCGAGTACGCGCTCGAGCGCGGTTTTGATGGCATCGTCTGTGGCCACATACACCGCCCGCGTGTCCGCATGATTAACGGCTGTCTTTACGCGAACGACGGCGACTGGGTCGAGCATGGAACCGCACTTGCAGAACGCGCTGACGGGACCCTGGAAATCCTCGAAGTTCGCTCCGGGTCGATGGTAGCCACTGACGTGTTCGCAACATCAAAGCTGCCCAAAGCGGCATAACACCGTCGCGCTTGCGCCGACTTTTCGTTACAGTCGGCTCCCCCTGATTCACGAGCTGGTTCCTTGGGTAAACCAGACAACACCGGTTTCCTACGCGTCATCCGCGCTGCCCGCTACTCGGCCCAGGGCTTTGCCCATGCGTGGCGGCATGAATCCGCGTTTCGGCAGGAGCTGACGCTTGCCCTGATCATGGCGCCGATTGCGCTGTGGCTCGGGCGTGCACCTTTGGAGAAAGCGTTGTTAATCGGCGTCTGCCTGCTGGTGCTGGTCACAGAGCTGCTGAATTCCGCCATCGAGGCGACGGTCGACCGGGTCAGCGAGGAACATCACGAGTTGTCAGGTCGAGCCAAGGACCTCGGTTCTGCGGCCGTATTTGTTGCCCTGACGATTGCCGGGCTTACGTGGGGAACGGTGATTTACGATCGGTTCATCGCCTGAACCGCTACCGGGCGATCAGAACAGCGCGATACTCGCGCCGGCCAGGGCGAAGCCGATGCTCGCGCCGACAACGACGTCACTGGGGTAGTGGAGCCCGAGAACAATTCGGGATGCCGCTACCAGCAATGCGAATGGCAGCAGGATCGGCAGCAGCGTCGGTTCAATGTGTGCGTACATGGTTGTGAAACACGCGGCGTGCAGCGTGTGGCCCGACGGGAAGCTGTAACGATCCAGCGGTGCTGCACCGCACATAATGTCGCCGTGATTGATATACGGGCGTTCGCGCACAAGGCGCTTCTTCAGATACTTGTATATGAACACACCGGCAAGGGCGGTGAGGCCCGCCTGCAACAACGCCGGTAAGGACCCCGGTCCCTGTATTGCGAAGATAGCCGCAGCGGGCAGGATGTAGACCCAGCCGTCGCCCAGTTTGCTCACAACAGAAAAGAACCTGCGCAGCCACGAGAGGTGGCTGAGTCGGTTGATCCTGAGGCAGATTCCGCCTTCAAGATAGTTGAAGTAAGCAATCATGTTAGACATGGGCGTGAAGCTCCGTCAGCTACTTGAGCGTGGGCACATTCTCCGGTTGTTGCGAGTCAAACACATGAAGGAAAAATGACGGATTGTTGAAAAACTATAGACCTCAATAAAGAAACTGTCACCTTTTCGTAACCTGTTTTTCACTGCTCCTGACGACGATTCAGGGATGCGAATCGTTATTGCCACCGACGCCTGGAGCCCGCAGGTCAACGGTGTCGTCACAACTTTGGGCCATACGCGCGACCAGCTTGAGGCGAAAGGCCACGAGGTCTACATGCTGACCCCTGAGGGACGCCGCACCGTTCCGATGCCGACCTACCCGGAAATCCGGCTTTCGCTGTTCGCGGGCGGCGGCATTCGCCGGGAACTGGACAAATTTCAGCCGGACTGCGTGCATATCGCGACCGAGGGCCCGATCGGGCTCTCTGTTCGCAACTACTGCGTCCGGCGAGGGCTGCCGTTCACGACGGCCTACCACACGCAGTTTCCCGAGTACGTGCGTGAACGTTTTCCGTTCCCGACGACTTGGACCGTCGCCCTGTTGCGCTGGTTCCATGCGCCTGCGGTGCGCACCATGGTGCCAACGGAAAGCATGCGACAGACCCTGCTTCAGCGAGGTTTCGAGGACGTCGTCATCTGGTCCCGAGGCGTTCTGACCGATGTCTTCACGCCTGACGCGCCGAAGCGCTACAACCTCCCAGGGCCGATCTGGGTTTACGTCGGGCGCGTGGCGGTCGAAAAGAACATCGAGGAATTCCTGTCGCTGAATCTGCCCGGCAGCAAGATCATCATTGGCGATGGACCGGATCGCGAGCGGCTCACAGCCGACTACCCGGACTGCCATTTTCTCGGTTATCGCTTCGGTGAAGACCTTGCCAGTCACCTCGCGGGTGCTGACGTTTTCGTGTTCCCGAGCAAGACCGATACTTTCGGCATCGTCATGCTCGAGGCCATGGCCTGTGGCCTGCCCGTGGCCGCATTTCCGGTGACCGGGCCGATTGATGTCGTGAAACCCGGCATCACCGGCATTCTCGACAACGATCTGTCCGCAGCGTGCAGTCGCGCGCTGGATCTGAACCGCGAAGACTGCCGTCAATACGCCGAGAAACGCAGCTGGAGCCGGGCGACAGACCAGTTCTTCGGTAACCTTGCACCCCGCGATGACGGTGTGAGCGAGGCGGCGAAAGCCACGTGAACCGTTCTGCTGCGCAACCGCTGGAGAAACTCACTCCGGCGGAGCGGTTTAATTTCCTCGTGACCAACCGCTTGCCCCGACGTTGGCTGACGCTGCTTATGGGCCGTGTCAGCAAGAGCCGAAACCCGATCGTACGCTGGCTGCTGATCAACATGTGGCAGTTGTTCGTCGACGATCTGCGCTTGTTCGAAGCAAGGAAGAAGCGTTTCGACAGCCTGCACGACTGCTTTGTCCGAGAGTTGAAAGACGGCGCGCGTTCCGTTGATGATTCTCCCGATGTCGTCGTCAGTCCCTGTGATGCCGTGGTCGGCGAGTTTGGGCATGTCCGGGACATGGAGGCCCTGCAGGCCAAGGGCTTTCCTTATTCAATACGCGACCTGCTGGTCGATGACGAGCGGGCCTCACGCTATCGGGACGGCATCTACGTCACCCTGCGACTTAAATCGAGTATGTACCATCGGTTTCACGCGCCGTTCGACGGCCACGTCCACACGATTGAGTACGTATCCGGCGATACGTGGAACGTGAACCCGATCGCTCTGAAGGTCATCGAGCAGCTGTTCTGCAAGAACGAACGCGCCGTTGTCGATATGCAGGTTTCACAAGGCGCCATTACCCTGGTCCCGGTCGCCGCCATCCTGGTTGCCAGTATGCAGTTCCACGGTCTGCACGGCCCGCTAACCATCGACTACGCCGGGCCGAAGAGCCTGAAGCTGGACAGGTCTTTCAGCAAAGGTGACGAGATGGGTTACTTCGAACACGGCTCGACGGTCGTCCTGTTTGCCAGCAAGGACTATGCCTTCACTGCACAGCTCGTGCAGGGCGAGATCATTCGCATGGGCCAGCCCTTGCTGAGTTTCGCGACGGCGCCCTGAAACACGATTGCAATCCAACAGATACCCAGTAGTCACATAACTCTCACAAACTTCCATGCTTGTATCCACACGGGACGTCTTTCATGCAACCGCCGAAAATTGACAAGGCGCCGGGCGAAAAGCTTGGCTTTCTCGAGGAACTCCGGGTTCAGCGATGGGACGACCACCGCTACTATCATCACAGTCGGATCAACCAGTCGCTGCATTTTCTGAGTGCGAGCTGCTTTCTCGCCTGCTACGCGCTGATGTTCGTCAATCCGGGGCTGGCGGCCCTGCTGGGCTGG